>NZ_JBXUGJ010000006.1:0-345751 GCF_057180445.1 Chryseobacterium sp. HNCC26DJ239 | reverse complement strand
GTTTTGCTAAACCCTAAACCCTAAACCCGATTACTCATCACTTATTACTCATTACTCATATCTAGCCCCGATAGTAGCGGTTACCCCGCATTTGGATGGGAGAGTTTTAGAGAGCATGGGAGAGATGTGGGGTTATGCAGAGGAAAAGCATTGGAGCGCTTCGGAAAAGCTAGGAACGAGGAGTATGAGCGGATAGCGGGTATAAGCTTCTTAGAAAGAGTTTTAGAATGGTTTTTAGTTTTTTAATGGAAATCACATTAATTTGTTTCGTGGAGGAAAATGAAATTAATTTTATTGCTTTTGGGCGATAAATTATTTTTTATACTTTTTGTCGCGTGATACTATCCAATAGTAAGAGAATAATTAATTTCTGACATTGCAGTATTACAAATAAAAAAAGCACCCTTCAAGGTGCTTTTTCAATTTAATTTAAGGTTCTTTTTGAAGGACTACAAAGGCTGGGAAGTGATCGCTATAGCCTCCTGTAAACTGATCTCCGTTCCATGAGCGGAAAGGATAGCCGCGATAATTACCTTCTTTATTTACGAGATATGGCGGTGCAAAGATTTCTGCTTTGTAGATTGAATAATCTTTTCCCACTTCTTTTGATGTTACGTTTTTAGAAACAATAATTTGGTCGAAAAGGTTGCCGGCGTCTTGATATGCTAAAGAAGCAACTCCTTTTTTGTATAAAGGGTACATTAAGTTAAGGTACGGCGTTGTTTCGCTTAAATCTTTTGCATCTGCTTGCGCTTTTAAATGGTTTTTCAAGCTTGAACTTACAGGATCATCGTTAAAGTCTCCCATTGCGAAAAGTTTTACCGATGGGTCTGCCAATCTTACACTATCCATTTGTTTTTTTAGTAATTGAGCGGCTGCAATACGTTTTGGAAGAGATATTGCTTCACCGCCTCTCCTTGAAGGCCAGTGATTCATAAAGAAGGCTACTTTTTCGTTGTCTAAAAGACCGCTTACAACAAGAATATCTCTGGTATATTCTCTTTTGCCTTCTTCGTTGAAAACTTTAAGTTCTTTTTTTACCGAATTGGTTACTGTAAATCTTCTTTTTTGATAGATTAATGCTACATCGATCCCTCTATAATCATAGGAGTTGTAGTGTACGATACCATAGTCATATTTTGCTAAGGCAGGTTCTTTTACAAGATCTTCTATTACTTTTCTGTTTTCTACTTCTATAAGACCAACAACGACAGGAGCTGTTTTGGTATATTGAGCGCCCATTTCAGAAATAACTTTCGCTTCGTTGGCCAATTTCTGTTTATAAACTTTAGTATTATAGTTTTTGGCGCTTGTAGGAGTGAATTCATCGGCACCACTTTGGAATCTGATGGCTTTTTTACCTTTTAGTTCGCTATCGCTCCAAACACCTTCATATTTTTCAGCTTCAAGAAATTTTACGCTGTCTAAAGGAATACTTCTATGGAATGCGGGGTTTTTAATATCTTTTGTTCCATCGATATAATCTGCAGATTTAATAGTATCCCAAAGGTTTTCTACGTTTAGGAAACCTACAGTGGCAACTTTTCTAAGTTTACCTTGCTGCGCAAAACTGAAGGTAGCCAATGCAAGCATCAGTATGCTGAATGATTTTTTCATTTTCAGAAATATTACGTTTAATTAATGTGCAAAGTTAAAAATTTTAAAACATTGCATTTTAAATATTTGTAAATTTATAACGATGTTTTGCAGAAGAACATACAAGATAATATAAAACTTTAACAATATTAAGAAAAAGTAATATTAAAATCTTTTTTGAATAATTAATTTGTTTAAATTTGTGCCCCCAAAAGTTTTTTAACTTATTGAGAATTAACAAAGAAAGTATTAAAAAAATATATACATGTTTAAAAAGCTATCATTAGTCTCTTTATTTACATTGTTGCCCGCATCTTATTATTATGCACAGACCACAGTTTTTGCATATCTAAAAGATGGAGATGGCAAACCTGTAGAAAAAGCAGAAGTAGATCTGAAAGGGAGCGAAAGTGATGTGACGGCAGATAAAGTTGGGTATTTCCAGCTTGTAGATCTTCAGCCTGGTCATTATCAGATGGTCATTACCAAGCCAAACTATGAAACGAAAGTTGTAGATTTTGATGTAACCAGCGACGAGAAGAAAAAAGATTTAGGGGTATTAGTACTGGGTTCAGCTCTTACTGGTGCAGATCAAGGTCTTACTATTCTAGATAGTGATGACGATGAAGATTCTAGCAGCCAAGCCTCTACAGTAGGTCTTTTACAATCATCACAAGATGTCTTCAGTAGAATTGCTTCTTTCGACCTTGGTTTTTATTGGTTTAGGCCGAGAGGAATTGATGGAAGAATGGGGGAGAATATGCTGAATGGTGTTTCTATGGTAAAATCTGACAATGGAAGTGTAGATTTTGGAAACTGGGGTGGTTTAAACGAAATTACAAGATATCCTGAAATTTCACAAAACCATGCTCCTTCTGAGTATGCTTTTGGTGGAAATTCTTCGGTAATTTACAAAAATACCAAAGCTAGCGAGTATAGAAAAGGCTTCCAAGGAACCTATTCTATTACCAACAGAAATTACAGAAACCGTTTTTCTTTAAGATATACTTCTGGTATGAGTAAAAAAGGATGGGCTTTTACTGTAATGGGAGCTAGAAGATGGGCAGAAGAAGGTATTCAGGAAGGAACATTTTACGATGCTTATGGTGCTTATCTAGGAATCGAAAAAAAGTTTAATGATAGCCATACGATGACTTTCAACTTTATTGGGGCTCCTTACAGAAGGTCTACTGCATCACCAAGCACTCAAGAAGTGTATGATTACAGAGGTGTACACTACAACTCGTATTGGGGTTACCAAAATGGAGAGCAGAGAAGTGAAAGAGTAAGAAGAGGCTTTCAACCTATTCTTCAGCTTCAAGATTTCTGGAAAATTAATGCTAAAACAAATCTTTGGACTTCCGTATCATATCAATTCGGAAAAGATAAAGGATCGCGTTTAGATTGGCAAAATGTTCAAAATCCTTCGCCAACCTATTATAGAAACTTACCAAGTTATTATGATTCTTTGAATCCTGATGCTTCTGTGATTAACCCAGATGGTTCACAAACTACGGCACAAGATGCTTTCCAAACTTCTTTAGCAGCTTGGCAAAATGGAGATCCTAATGTAACTCAGATTAACTGGGACAGACTCTACAGAAGGAATATGGCGCAACCCGCAGGAACTTATTACGGACAGACTGGGAAAAGAGCTTTGTATTATCTTGTAAATGACGTAAGCGATGATAAGATCTTTAATGCTTCTACTCACCTTACTCATAACTTTAATGATAATTCTAAATTTATCTTAAATGTTTCTTATCAGAATTATCGTTCTGAGCAGTATAGAGAGGTAAATGATTTACTAGGAGCAGACTTTGTTTTAAACAGAGATCCATTCGCAGCAACAAATCAACCAGGAAAATCTGGCCTTTTTAACGAAGGTGAAGAAAACGTAACTAAAAAAGTAGGCGATAAAATGACCTACGATTATATTTTTAGAAGACAGGAGGTTAAAGTAAATCCGGGTTATAAATTCTCAACAGGTAAGTTTGATGTGTTTGTTTCTGCTTTGGCAGGATATTCTACTTCAAACAGAGAAGGTCTTTTCAAACATTATTTATATGATAATTCTTTAGGAAAAGGGACAGATTATAATTTTTGGAATTTTGGTTTAAAAGCACAAGCTATTTATAGACTAAACGGAAGAAACTTCTTTGTTTATAATGGTGCGTATTATAACCAAGCTCCGTTCTTAGAAGATTTATATTTTAACCCAAGAGTAAACGGTTCTGTAGCTCCTAATATCAAAAGTACAGTTGTTAGTGCAAATGATTTAAGCTACGTAATTTCTACCCCATTCCTTAAGATGAGACTTACAGGATTTTTGGTAAATACTGAAAACGAAACAACAGTGCAGAGATTCTTTGCAGATGGACTTCCTTTGGACGGTGTTGATGTAGACG
The DNA here is from genome assembly GCF_057180445.1 of Chryseobacterium sp. HNCC26DJ239. Lineage (NCBI taxonomy): Bacteria > Pseudomonadati > Bacteroidota > Flavobacteriia > Flavobacteriales > Weeksellaceae > Chryseobacterium > Chryseobacterium sp. HNCC26DJ239. The sequence goes on along the minus strand of NZ_JBXUGJ010000006.1, from coordinate 341,747 downwards.
GTAATGCAACCAATGTACAAAGTGCTTTTGTAACTCAGGTGATGACGGATGTTAAGAGAAGAAATATGGGAGCTGAACTTGGTGTGGATGTAAAAATTCTTCCTACTCTATCGTTACAAGGAGTTGCAAGTTATGGGCAGTACACGTATCAAAATGATCCAACCACGTACTACGCATCAGATGCAGTGGGAGCTTTTGCCAACGGTTTATCTTACACAAATCTAGGTAAAGCCTATATTAAAAACTATAGACAAGGAGGTACTCCTCAACAAGCATATTCATTAGGTTTCAGATACAATTCTCCAAAATATTGGTGGGTTGGTGCCAATTGGAATTATCTTGATGATAATTATCTTGACCCTGCTGCATTGGTACGTACCGAGTCTTTTGTACAAAATAATACTTCTGCAACGCCATTCTACGGGCTTACAGAAGCAGATTTAAGAGCTGTACTTCAGCCAAATAAATTACCTTCTGCTCATTTCTTTAATGTTAATGCAGGGAAGTCTTGGCTTATTGGTAAGTATTATGTGCTAATTTCTGCCTCAGTAAATAATGTATTCGATAATACTAAATATATTACCGGAGGATTTGAGCAGGTAAGAAATGCTAAATACAACACATTTGTTGAAGATTATAGCAGAGAATACACTTTGTTTGCACCAAAATATTGGTACACACAAGGGAGATCATATTTTGTAAATTTACAGTTTAGATTCTAATACACTTTTTATCCTTAAAAAATTACGACAATGAATATAAAAAAATACTTAAGTTTTGTAACTGGTGTTGCTTTATCGGCAATTGCTATTACTTCTTGTACTCAGAAAGACGAGTGGGAGACACCTCCAATTAATTGTGAAAATAAATTTCCTACAACCAATACAACTTTAGCTGCATTTAAAGCTTTAGCTCCTTCTTCTGGTTATTTACTTATTACTGAAGATAAAATTTTCGACGGTTATGTTGTTTCTTCAGACGAAAACGGGAACTTCTATAAAACAATCTCTTTCCAGGATAAACCTGAAAATCCAACCGCTGGTCTTCAAATTGAGGTAGACAGATCAAGCAACTATGCAGATTTCCCAGTTGGAGCTCACATTAGAATTAATGCAAAGGGTTTAAGATTAGGTTTAGATAGAGGTACTGTAAAAATTGGTTCTGTTGATCCTACGTATAATATTGGTAGAGTACCTGCTTCTTTATTAAGTAGATACGTTGCAGGTGTTTGTAATGGAAACGGTTTAGAAGTGGTAACACTTAAACCAATTGAATTAACCGACATTAATGCTGCTAAAAACGAGCAATACATTAATATGTTGGTAAAAGTACCATCTGCACAATTTACGACAGGTGATCTTTACCCAACTCCTAAAACATTTATAGACTATGTAAATGGAGCAGGGGTAGATACAGACAGAACTATTGAAGACCCTTCTGGTAACTCTGTAGTAATTAGAAATTCTGGATACTTCTCTGAAGGATCTAAAAAACTTCCTACAGGAAACGGATCTGCGACTTTCGTTGTAAGCAGATACAATACATCATGGCAAATGCTGATCAGAAATACAAATGATCTTAAATTTACAGGAACTAGAGTAGACTCTGCACCACCAAAAGGAGGAACAGCTATTACATATTCTGGAGCATTTATAGAAAACTTTGAAAGCTATACAGGTACAAACCTTGAAGTATACCCTAAATATGTAAACGATGCTTTGGTAGGGAATAGATACTGGCAATTAAAAACATTTAGTGGGAACAAGTATATCCAGCTTTCTGCAAACGCAGGTTCTGGTAGTTACATCACCTATTTTATCGTTCCAATAGATTTTACAGCAGCAAGCCAGTTTAAATTTGATGTAAACGTAGGATTCTGGAATGCGAATGTGTTGAAAGTTTATACTACAACCAACTATACAGCATTAGGAGATATTTCTGCAGCTACACTTACTGATATTACTTCAAACTTTACGATTCCTCAAGTACCTGCTTCTGGATATGGCGTATTGGCTCCTGCAGGAACTTACAATATTCCAGCTGCACTTACAGGAAATGGATTTGTAGTTTTTGAATATTCAGGGAATGCAAGTGGCGCTTCTACAACAATTCAATTAGATAACATTCAAGCTTTATAATATTCTTGATTATTAAAAAAAGAGAGATCATTCATACGAATGATCTCTCTTTTTTTATATATTATTTCCTTTAATAAGCACAAAAAAGCCACTGAAACGTCAGTGGCTGTAAAAGATATAATGTTGTTATTCTTTAGAAATCAACTTCATTTACCTCTTTTCCTCGTTGGAAATTCATTGTTTTCTGACTTCCTTTATAGGCAATGTTTACAAGGTTTATCTGTTTCGGAAATGCTCCTAAAAGAATAGTATTTTTAATTTTTAATGAGTTAATTTCTGAAATTCCATTCGCTTCAAAATAAACCCATACCGTTTCTCCACTTACTTGACTTCCTGTAAAAGTTAAGTTTTTAGGAGCTCCGTTTACGTACACATCGAAGTTATTATTTACATATTTTTTTACTTCAGCTTCAAATCCTGCGGTATTTCTATTAATTTTAATTGCATCAGAAATATGACCGGTATTAATTTTAGTAGTAAATTTTAACGTTTTGCTTCCTTCAACATAATCTGCTTTGGTCATTGATGAGTAAAAATCAAAAACAGCAAAACTCATAAGAGAAAGGATTGCAAAAATCCCTGTTATGTATAAAAATTTTTTCATTTTAGTGAGTAGATTTTTCAATCATTTATGGTTTAATTAAAATGGTCAAAATACATGCCAATCAGAAGTTTACGCTTACAGAATACTTGTCGTAGAAAGATTTAATATGTTCTACAGCCTCATCTGCGGTATCTACCACTCGGTACAGTTCTAAATCTGGTTCAGAAATCATTTTTTCTTTCAGAAGAGTATCTTTAAACCAATCTAAAAGTCCGCCCCAAAACTCTGAACCTACCAAAACAATAGGGAATCTTCCTATTTTTTTAGTTTGAATAAGCGTCATTGCTTCTGTAAGCTCGTCTAATGTACCAAATCCTCCCGGCATTACAATAAAACCTTGGGAATATTTTACAAACATTACCTTTCTTACAAAGAAGTAGTCGAAATCCATCGAATACATTTTGTCGATATAGGGGTTGAAGTGTTGCTCAAAGGGAAGCTCAATATTTAGGCCGATAGATTTTCCGTGCGCGTTGTATGCGCCTCTGTTACCGGCTTCCATAATTCCGGGTCCGCCTCCGGTAATAATTCCGAAGCCAATTGCTGTAATTTTTTCAGCAATTTCTACCGCCATTTTATAATATTTCGACTGAGGTTTCAGTCTTGCAGAACCGAAAATTGAAACACAAGGACCAATCTTCGCCAGCTTTTCGTAGCCGTCAACAAATTCTGCCATTACTTTAAAAACCATCCAGCTATCTTTGGTAATCGTCTCGTCCCAAGTTTTAGCCTTCAAGCTATTATGAAGTTTTTTTTCATTAATGTCCAGCTGATGATTTGCCAGATTTTCGTGCCTCAATTGATCTTCGTTTTGCATTTCGTGTTATTTAAAATATTTCTCTGCTTCCAGCACAGATTGTGGTCTGCCTACATCAATTAAGATGCTTTGGTGCAAAAAACCATGAATATGTTCTGTCTGCATCAGATCGAGATATTCTTCCATTACAGAGAACTTTCCTGTTCTTTTAATCTTGTTAAAAATGACAGGGTTAATGCAGTGTACTCCGCTGAAAGCAAATGCTTTAAATCCTTTGTTGAACTCTGCAAGTCGCTGTTCTCCGGTCTGTACATTCAGCCATCCTCTCAATACAAAATCGTCATTGAAAAGGAGTTTTCTAGAACTTTCACGATCTGATACTGCTAAAGTAGCAAAATCTTTCATTCTTTTATGATATTCTACTAAATCATTGATGTTGATTTCTGTAAGAATGTCTGCATTCATGATGATAAAATCTTCACCATGATCCAAAAATCGTCTCGCAAAAACCAATCCGCCACCGGTTTCCAAGAGTTCTTCAGACTCATCAGAAATTTCAATTTTAGCATTAAAATTATTGTTGATCTTCAAAAAATCTACAATCTGACTTCCAAAATGATGTACGTTGATCACAAAATCGTTGATTCCGAAACTTTGGAGATATTTTATATTTCTTTCTAAAAGTGGCACTTCATTCACCTTTGCCAAAGCTTTTGGATGATGATCTGTGAAAGGTTTCAGACGGGTTCCTTTTCCTGCTGCAAAAATTAAAGCCTTCATTTTTTATGAGTAATAAGCAATTTAAAAGTAGTAAATAATAGGTAACGAGTAATTTTCGCAAGTCAGATTACTCATTACCCATCACTCATTATTAATGATTAAGGTGGTGTTGTTCGTCGTGGTTAATCTTTACTGCTACTTTGTCTCCGTATTTTTCTTTGATGAACTCAGCGATTTTTATGGCAGAATAGACCGATCTGTGTTGCCCTCCTGTACAACCAAAACTGATTTGCAGGTCTTCGAAATTTCTGCTGATATAATTGTCGATGTTAATAGAAACTAAATTTTTGATGAGTTCTAAAAATTTCGGCATTTCGGTTTGGGTTTCAAGGTATTCTTGTACGCCAATGTCATTTCCGGTTTGGGTTTTATACTCTTCGATTCTTCCTGGGTTTAAAATTCCTCTGCAATCGAAGGTGAAACCGCCTCCATTACCGGTGTTGTCTTTAGGAATCCCTCCTTTTTTATAAGAAAAACTGTGAATGTCTATGTTTAGCATGTTTTATAATTTATTTATAGTTAAATTAAACCATTAAGATTCAATTAAGTTGTTAAGAGTTATTAAGGGTTTTGACAAATCAAAACTTTAGTCTGGGAGCGCTTTAAAATACTCGTTTATAAATGGTCTTAGTGATTTTGTAATATTATTAGTGTAAAAGTTAATTAATAAGCCTTGTGGTTTTTTCAGTACTTTCATATAAGTTAAAAGTTGTGCTTCATGAATTGGCAAAATCTCTTCGATGGCTTTTAACTCTATAATTATACAATCATTTACCAATAAATCTACTACAAGTTTTGTTTTTATTTCAACTCCTTCATAATTAATCGGGACGTATAATTGTTGCTTTACATCGTATCCATTATTTATAAGTTCAATTTTTAGGCATTCTTCATAAATACTTTCTAGTAAACCTGGACCAAGATTCTTGTGAACTTTTATTGCCAATCCAGTAATTTCATAGGATAATTGTGTTACTTCCTTTTTAGTCATCATGCTTAATATTCTTAACTTCTTAATTGAATCTTAATGGTTTATTATCCTTTCAATTTTAAGCTTTGTTTCCTCAGAATTAAGTTGTGCAATTACATTTTGTAGCTCCGAATAGTTTTGTATTTCTTCCCAATTGGAGGCAAATTCAGTAATGTTTTGTATTCCTTTTTCGATACTTGCGATGAAGTGCGCTTTTCTTTGTACCAAACCTCTCAAACCATAAGCACCGAGAACTTGTAAGTATCTCATCAACTGAAGTAGCTTTACCGAGTTTTTTAGTTTAGATTTAATTTCTTCATCATCAAATAGTTCTGTGTAGAATGTAAGCATTTCGTTTTTGAAATCTTCAGAGAAATTGGCTTTCGCCTGAAACAAAAAAGAAATAACATCGTACATGAAAGGTCCTCTCATCGCAGCTTGATAATCAATAAATGAAACTTGGTTTTCTTCATTTACCATAATATTTCTCGCTTGAAAATCACGAATCATCAAACCTTTTGGTTCTAAATTTTCTACAAGCTGAACGATGTTTTTAAACTCTTTTAATAAAGAAGATTTATGATATTCTAAATCTAAAAAGTCTGCTGTGAAGTTTTTAAAATAATACAAATCGTGCATTATTGGGAGCTCATCATAGCTTTCGTATTCAAACGTTTGCTTGTAATCTATGCAATGAGCTGTTTTTTGTTGAAGCTCAAAAAGTTTTTTTAAAGTTTGCTTAACGAGCTCCGTTACATGTTCAGACTGAGCTTCTTCGGCAATCACTTCAGACAAAGTTTTTTGCCCTAAAAATTCCTGAATGTAGATTTTTCGGTCTTCCGAAACTGCAAATATTTGCGGTGTATTAAGTTTTAAATCCTGAAAAATCTTTGAAAAATAAAGAAAAGCTTCATTTTCTCTAAGATTTTCGTTGTAGGTAATAATGTAGTTTCCGGTGCTGTTAGAAGCCTTGTAATTCACCCTTGAAGAACCGCTTTGCGCCAAGGTTACAAATTCGGACGATGGTTGACCGAAGTGTTTTTCGAAAAATTCTTTTGCGTTTTCCTGAGTCATAATACGGAAACAAATATAATGATTTACAACTGAATATTTTATCTTTGTGCTATGCTTAAGGACTTTAAACCTGTACTCGGGATTTTGTTGCGCTTCATCATTATTTATTTGGTGTTGATTTTTGCGTATCAGTTTTATTTGAATCAATTTCAAAATTCAGGTTTAGACCCTTATTCAAGAATGACCGCCAATCAGGTGAAATATATTCAGAATGCTTTAGGCTACAAAACGCTGTTTTATGATGATATTCCGAATGAGCAGGTGTGGTTCCACGTCAACGGAAAATACGTTACAAGAATGGTTGAAGGTTGCAACGCGCTTTCGGTAATTATCCTTTTTCTAGCGTTTGTTTTTGCTTTTTTTAAAGGTTCAAAAACGTTTCTGTTTGCGCTTGGTGGTTTTGCTATTTTGTATGTGATGAATGTTCTTAGAATTGTTGGTTTGAACATCGTTATGAGAGATTATCCGCAATACAGCAAGTGGGGACACGATTATATTTTCCCTGCAATTATTTACGGAACGGTAGTCGTTTTGTGGTTGGTTTGGATTAAATTTTTTGCGTTAAAAAAATGAAAGTTCTCAGTTGGTTTTTTATTCTTTTAGGAATTTTCGGAATTGTTGCGGTGCGTGTTTTTGAGGATACGCTCTTTTACGACCCTTTTTTAGAATACTTTCATGAGGCGACTAAAAATGCCAAGTTTCCTGATTTTGTTTGGGGAAAATTAATGGCAAGTCATCTTTTTAGATTTGCGCTCAATCTATTTTTTTCAGTGATGATTATCCATTTCATTTTTAAAAATAAAGAATGGACTTTTCAGGCGGCAATTTTAATTTCAATAGTTTTTCTGATTACTTTTCCTGCCTATCTTTTTTGTATAAACGATAGATTCGAAGTAGGGTATCTTTTCTCTTTTTACATCAGAAGATTTGTCATTCAGCCTTTAATTCTTTTGCTCATTATTCCTTTGTTTTATTACAGAAAACAGATGTTGAAAAGCAGCCTGTAATAAAGTTGCTTTTTTTGTGAAAAAATTAAAAAAATTCTGCTGTATGCTTATCGACATTGGTTACGTTTTCCGGTGTCCAAGTCACTCTTTTTATAAAGTTACGTTCTCTTGCAGGGCAATCTTTAATTTGGCAAACTGGGCAAGAAAAAGTTTTACAATCATCCATATGAAAATTAAATTCCACATTTCTTTTGGTGTGAGATGCGAGAAGAATAATTACCTTTTCCATCTCTTTATGCGCTTCACGAAGGCTGTAATAATAAGGAAGTGTAATATGGGCGTCGATGTGAAGTGAAGCTCCAAATTGCTGGATTTTCATGTTGTGAATGTCTATCCATTCGGTTTGTCTGTTGGCTTCTAAAATCTTTACAATTTGACGAAGAAGAGCTGGGTCTTGTTCATCCATAATTCCGCTAAGCGCTTTTCGGATTATTTTATAACCAACAAAAATAATGTACAACCCAAATGCTAAAGCAACAACAGAATCTATCCAATATATTTTGGTAAAATAAACAATTACCAAACTTATCACAACTCCAAAAGTAGTAATGGTATCCGACTGCAAATGTTTTCCTGATGAAATAAGGACAGCCGAGTTTACCTTCTTTCCTTTTTTAATAGAGATATATCCTAAAAAATAATTGATGAGAGCGGTTCCGGCAATAATCGCCATTCCCCAATCTACTTTGTTGATGATTTTCGGTACAACAAGGCTTAAAGCACTTTCGTAGATAATCATGATACCTGCAATAGCAATCAAGGCACCTTCAATTCCGGAGGTTACGAATTCTACTTTTCCATGTCCGTAAGGATGTTCTTCATCTCTTGGTTTTGCCGCAAGATAAAGCGAATAAAGCCCCATAAATGCACTAATGATATTCACAATGCTTTCCATGGCATCGGAGAATACAGAGTCGGAATCGGTGAGTTTCCATGCGATAATTTTAGCAATGAAAAGGAATACTCCAAATGATGCAATCATCTTTTGGAAACCAATTTGGCTGTTGTATGTCTGATTTTTTGAAGGCATAAAATGTATGAAATTGCTTTTTTATTTTGCTACTCCGTAGCTTTAAAGTGGAAAAAAAAAGAATCTCGTTTGAGACTCTTTTTCTTTTTTGTTAGCTTATACTAAGTTTTTTTCAACCAGATATTCTGCAATCTGAACCGCGTTGGTTGCAGCCCCTTTTCGGAGGTTGTCTGCGACAATCCAACAGTTCAACGTTTTTGGTTGAGAAGGGTCTCTTCTGATTCTTCCTACGAAAACCTCGTCTTTACCTTCAGAGTAAAGCGGCATTGGATATTCGTTGTTTTGTACGTTATCCATCACTACAACTCCTGGAGTTTCAGCTAAGATTTTTCTTACTTCGTCTAGGTCGAATTCGTTTTCAAATTCGATGTTTACGCTTTCAGAATGACCTCCTTGTACCGGAACTCTTACTGCAGTTGCTGTTAAATTAAATGTATCATCACCTAAAATTTTCTTAGGTTCTTTCATTAATTTAATTTCTTCCTTCGTGTAATCGTCATCCGCAAAAACATCACAATGTGGAAGTGCATTTTTGAAGATTTGATAAGGATACACTTTAGCAATAGAATCATCACCAGAGATTTCTCCGTTTAATTGATCTACAGCGGCTTTACCAGTTCCTGTTACCGATTGGTAGGTAGAAACGATTACTCTTTTTAGGTCGTATTTTTTATTTAAAGGCCCTAAAACCATTACCAACTGAATGGTAGAACAGTTTGGATTAGCAATAATTTTATCTTCCGGAGTTAAAACATCTGCGTTGATTTCAGGAACGACCAATTTCTTAGTAGGATCCATTCTCCAAGCAGAAGAATTATCGATTACTGTTGTACCAACTTCTGCAAAAAGAGGGGCAAATTCTAAAGAAGTTCCACCACCAGCAGAGAAGATAGCGATATCCGGTTTGGCAGCTATAGCGTCTTTCATGCTTACAATCGTAAATTCTTCCTGTTTATACTTCACCTTTTTGCCAATTGATTTCTCCGATGCTACCGGAATTAATTCTGTGACAGGGAAGTTTCTCTCTTCGAGAACTTTAAGCATAACTTGTCCAACCATTCCTGTTGAACCTACTACAGCTACTTTCATTTTAGTGATTAAAAAATTATTTAAGTTAATATAATTTATGCTCCGAAGACTCTAGCCCAAGGAAACGCATATCCGAATAATGCAACTGCAACTACTCCCATTGCTACAATGGCAACAGAAATTGTGTCTGCAGTTTTTAGTTTTTTGTTGATGATGGTCATTAAAACTGCCGCAATCAACATAGAAAATGGATGTTCTACATATTGAAATCTTGCATATGCATCACTCATTAATGTTCCTGATGAAATGGCTGCTTTCACACCTGGTGAAACGAATAGCATAATTGCCCCAATCGTAAACTGAATGTGGAAGAAAATCATCGTGAAAAGGGTTGTTTTCTTTAAGAACTTGTTTACTTTCCCGCTGAAGCCAAACATTGTAGCTAATAAAGCAACCAGGAATAGTGCCGCGAAAAGTAATTCTAAATAAGCAAATCCCTTATGAGAGTGCAGTAAAATTTTGTAAAAATCCATCGTTAGTTTTGTTTCAAATTTTTCAGTGACAAAGATAACAAAAAAACCCGGCAGAATTGCCGGGTCTTGTATGTAATAAATTGAATTTATTAGAAGTTGAATGATAATGTTGCAGACCATGTTCTTCCGTATCCGAAATATACTTGGTTTTGCTGGCTAATTCCATTCCAGTTTCCTGCAGCTTTGTAAGAATTGTAGTTATTCGTAAGCGTTGTAAGCTGAGCCGTTGTTAACGGAGTAGATTGTACAGGTCTGTTAACAGCTATATACTCATCTAAGCTAAGATTTGCATGAATATTAGAGTTAGATTCTGCAATATATGTCTTATCTAGTAAGTTATATACATTTCCTCTTATTGTAAAGAATTGACGAGGATTGTTTAGTTTTACTTTGAAAGTTACTCCTAAATCTACTAATCCGAATGAAGGTAATTCTAATGCACCTCTACTTTGAGAAGTTTCATTTGAGAAGTTTAATACATTTAAGTTAGCATAAAGATCTTTTACTCCTCTGTATGTAGCATCAAATGAGAACCAATCAATTGGTTTAAAGTTGAATCCTCCTGCAACTGTAGTTTGTGCAGCACTTCCTACTTTTACACCATCTAAATAAAGAGTTTGTGAGTTTGAACCAATAAGTTCATTACTTTCTGTAAATGTATTTCCTTGGGCGTTACCCTTATAGTGATAATCATTTAATGAAAGCATACCAAATACATCTACCATTCTGTGAGGTTTAGCTGTCAATTCAAGCTCAATACCTTGATGGATTTCAGTGATACCTTGGATGTTAGAATATGCTGTGTTAGTAGTAATCATTGTACCAGGATTCGATGGATCCTCATATGTTACAGTAAGGTTTGTTCTTCTCTGGAATCTGTCCTTCCACTCAGTTCTATAAACGTTAAGAGTAGCATCAAAGATACTAGAACGGAAACCGTATCCTGCTTCAAGACCGAAGATTTTTTCGTTCGTTAAATTGGGATTCAATAGGTTTTTATTGTTCGGGTAAACTGCATTTAAAAAAGGTTGCTTAGAATAATAACCAATGTTTGCGTATACATTGTGGTTTTCATTGATATTATAGTTAGCTCCAGCTTTAATGTTATATCCTAAAAGATCTTTAAATCCTGTTTTTGTATTTAATACAGGGTTTGTAGCTGTAGGTTGTGCAACTGTTGTAGAAGGAGAGTTAATGTATCCTGCTTGTTGCCCGTTTAATAATGTTACCCCATCAATGATGAAATGATCGATTCTTTGGAAAGATTGGTTAGAAAGAGCTCCTGAAACAAAAGCAGAAAGCTTGTCGTTAGAGTATTCAATTTGCCCAAATCCACCGTACCATAGTACTTCACCATCGTTGTCGTAAGCAACTTTGTCTTCTCCGTTGTTAAGTTTTCCTCCAAAAGGATTGGCGGTTGGTCTTGGATCAAAAACATTTGAAATTACTCTTGGTGTTACCGTGTAAACGTTTCCAGGAGATGTAAAGTAGTTATTGTTTTTGTTGTCCTTATAACCTGAAGCTCCGTAAAGGTGAGAAAGGATTTGATAGTGATATCCGTAGTAATATCTATTATCTGTACCAATAGTAAAGTTGATATTATCGTTAATCTTGTGGTTGAAGCTAATGATAGCTCCGTACCAGTTGTGAGAATTAATAGAAGATCTTCTTACTAAAGTACTTTGCGGTGCAGCACTGTTTACATTTACAGCAGCATTGGCAGTGAAGATAGCGTTATAATCGATTTGTCCTTCTGGTGTAACGAATCCTGAAAAGGATTTGTTTTGAACTCTACCTAAATCACCAGTACCTCCACCTCTACCAAAAGAAGCATATAGAACAGAATTAAGTTTAGATTTCTCACTAATATTCCAATCCCAGTTAAGAGACAATACAGGTTTGTGGTAATAATTTACTCTGTTAGATAATTGTTCACCATTGCTGTCATATCCCCAATCTGCGTTATATCTTCTGTTAGGAGTTCCGTCCTGATCAGCATTGTATTTGATATAGTTTTGGATTGTTGTAGAAGTAGATCTTTGGTTGTGCCACTGTGGCGCACCAGTAATTGTAAATTGGAAATCGTGCTTTTTGCTCGGTTGGTATCCTAAAGCAAAATAATAGTTGTAGCCTTCAAAATCTGTTCCGTTAGCGTACATTGCTCCAGCAGTTCTACCCATTAAAAATGATGAAGACCATCCTTTAGCTGACTTACCTGTGTTGTAAGAAAATACAGTTTTTAAATACCCTTCATTACCTACACCTAATGATACTTTACCTGCTTGTTTTTTATCTGCAGCTCTAGTAATATAGTTCATTGTACCTCCTACAGAAGCGATAGCTAATTTAGAAGAACCTAAACCTCTTTGTACCTGCATTGCAGAAGTTACATCAGAAAGACCAGCCCAGTTAGACCAGTAAACAGCACCAGATTCCATATCATTTACAGGAACACCGTTTACCATTACTGCGATGTTTTCTTGAGCAAATCCTCGGATATTGATTTTTGAGTCACCAAAACCTCCACCAGATTTAGTTGCATATACAGAAGGAGTTGTGTTTAATAGCTCTGGAAGTTCTTGGTTACCAATTCTTTCTTGGATTTGAGCTTCTTTAATCGTAGAAACAGCTACCGGAGTTTTTCTGTCTTTAGCGATATCTGCAACACCAGCGATTACAACAGTTTCGATATCTCTTGATTTGCCATCTTGTAAGGTATCTTTTACCTGTTGAGAGTAATAAACACTTGCCGTCGATAAAGTAATCAAAGCGGTAAGCGTCGATTTGTTGATTAATTTCATAATCGTAAGTAATAGTTAGAATTAATTTGATGCAAAATTCATAAAATTATTCGTAACCATTGTTAACGCAATGTTAATTTTTACTCAATCCAAATACTATGTAATGCTTTGTTTATCAGGGTGATATATGTTTTTTGAATTTTGACGTGAAAAAAATCATATTATTTAATTTTTAACAAAATTGCTTGCTTTTTGCTAAAAACACAAAGTTACTTAATGGCTTTTAAACTTAAATCAATGTTTTCGGCAGAGTGCGTAAGAGCGCCGGCTGAGATGTAGGTAACTCCTGTTGCTGCAACGTCTTTTAGCTGATCTCTTGTAATCCCTCCGGAAGCTTCCGTTTCGCAAGAATTGTTAACTAATTGTACTGCTTTTGTCATGGTTTTAACGTCCATATTGTCTAGCATGATGCGGTCTACTTTTGCGTTGATGGCTTCTTGTACTTCTTCAAGATTACGAGTTTCAACTTCAATTTTCAATTTTTTCTTTTGAGTTTTTACGTAGTCTTTTGCCATTTTCACGGCGTTGGTAATGCTTCCGTTATAGTCGATGTGGTTGTCTTTCAGCATTATCATGTCATACAAACCGTATCTGTGGTTGGTTCCACCGCCAATTGCGACTGCCCATTTTTCGCACAGTCTGAAGTTTGGAGTGGTTTTTCTAGTGTCTAAAAGTTTTGTTTTCGTGCCTACCAAACGAGAATCCCAATCGTGGGTTAAAGTAGCAATGCCGCTCATTCTTTGCATACAGTTTAGCACCAATCTTTCGGTTGAAAGAATTGATCTTGCGCTTCCTGTAACGGTAAAAGCAACGTCGCCAACTTTTGCAGTTTCTCCGTCTTTAATGAAAACTTCAATTTTTAAATTTTTATCGAAAGTATGGAAGATAATTTCAGCCAACTCAACACCTGCCAAAATGCAGTCTTGTTTCACCAAAAGTTTGGCACTCTGTTCTAAATCCTTCGGAATTGTAGAAAGCGTAGAGTGATCCCCGTCTTGAATATCTTCTTCTAAAGCAGTTTTAATAAATTGTTTTAAAACTTTATCGTTTGCGTAGCTAGGTCTTTTCATGAGTTTAAATTAAGCTTGAACCAAATCCTTATTAAAAAATGCTCCTTTATTTTGAGTCATTTCTATAGATTGAGTAATGATGAGGTGAGCAACAGTGGTTAAGTTTCTCAGCTCAGAAAGTTGAGGTGAAAGAATAGAGTAGTGGTATATTTCGTCTACCGCAGCAGCAATTTCCTGATGTTTTTGTAAAGCCATTTTAAGTCTGCGATTACTTCTTACAATCCCGACAAGGTCGCTCATCATTTCTTGAAGTTGCTTTCTAAGGTAGGAGATGATAACCATCTCGTCCATTATTTTCATGCCTTCTTCGTCCCATTCTGGGATGGCTTTCAAATCGTCGAAATCAAAATTGTTTTCGTTTAGAAGTTCTACAGTTTTCATGGCGGCGTTATGCCCAAAAACAAGTCCTTCTAATAATGAATTTGAGGCTAATCTATTCGCGCCATGAAGTCCAGAATTGGTGCATTCGCCAACAGCAAATAGGTTTTTGATGGAAGATTGCCCGTCTTTATCAATATCAATTCCGCCCATTAAATAATGACAGGCTGGAACTACCGGAATAAGCTGGGTAAAAGGATCTACGCCTTCATCTTTACATTTTTTATAAATATTGGGGAAGTGATCTAAGAATTTTTGATGATCCATTTCTCTGCAATCAAGACCAACGAACTCGTCTCCGGTGGTTTTCATTTCGGCATCAATGGCTCTTGCAACGATGTCTCTAGAAGCCAATTCTTCTCTTTCATCGTATTTATGCATGAATTTTTCTCCTTTTTTAGTTCTCAGTTTTGCACCATCACCTCTTACGGCTTCAGAAATTAAGAAAAGCATTCCATCAATCTTGCTGTACAAAGCTGTTGGATGAAATTGGTAGTACTGCATATTGCTCACTTTTCCTTTGGCACGTGCCACAAAAGCAATTCCGTCTCCAGTTGCAATGACAGGATTGGTGGTGTTTTTGTAGACATGACCGGCTCCTCCAGTTGCAACTAAAGTAATTTTAGAAGTAATTTTTTTAATGGTTTTAAGTCTTTCATCTAAAATATAAGCTCCGTAACAATTAATTTCGCCTTCTACCAGTTTTTTTCCTGAAACGTGGTGCTGCGTAATGATGTCGATTACGTAATGATGGTCTAGGATTTCAATATTTGGGCTGTTTTTCGCTGTTTGAAGAAGAGCTCTTTCGATTTCAAAACCGGTAATATCTTTGTGATGTACAATTCTGTTTTCGGTGTGACCTCCTTCTCTTCCTAAAGCAAATTCGCCATTTTTCTTGTCGAAATTTGCGCCCCATTCTACAATTTCATTGAATCTTGCAGGCGCTTCTTTCACGACCATTTCTACGACGTCACGCTTGTTTTCGCCATCGCCGGCGCGCATAGTGTCTTCAATATGTTTATCGAAGTTGTCGTTTTTAGAGTCGGTAACTACCGCAAGACCGCCTTGTGCATATTTTGTATTACTTTCATCTTCGTCGGATTTTGTAACGATGATGATTTTAGCATCAGGAAGCTGTTCAGAAATTTTTATGGCATACGATAATCCAGAAATTCCGGATCCAATCACTAATACATCTGCTTTTATCATATTGTTGCGTTAAAAGACGGTCGTCTAAAATAATTATAAAAATTTAAATAATTTATCGTTGGGCTTTCTTACTTTTTTAAGATGTTGAAAATGGTCTTCTTCAGAACGGTATCCTAAAGCAAGGGTTACGGTTACTTTTTCTTTTTCAGAATCGATATCGAGGATTTCTTCAATTGCATTAGGTTTAAAACCTTCCATTGGGCAAGTGTCAATATTTTCTATCGCAGCTGCGTACATAAGATTTGCCAAAACGATGTAAGATTGTTTTTCTGCCCAGTTGAAAATTTCATCATCAGATTTTACATCTACATGTTGATGAATGCTTTTTTTGAAAAGATCAAGATTTTCCAGAGGAACTTCTCTTACTTCAGAAATGTGTTTAAAGTATCCTTGAATGTAATTTTCTTCAATCACTTTTTTAGAAACAATAACTACCAAATGTGAGCAGGTAGAAATTTGTGAGGGATTGTAAAAAGCGGGGATTAGTTTTTGTTTTAAATCGTCACTTTCTACCACGAATATTTTGTAAGGCTGCAAACCTAAAGAGCTTGCGGCAAGTTTACCAGATTCCAGAATATTTAAAAGCACATCCTGTGGAATGCGCATTTCTGGGTTGAATTTCTTAACAGAATATCTTCTGTTTAAAGCCTCCAAATAATTCATAAAACAAATTTACTAATAGAATGCGAAAAAATGGCTTTTTAAACGAAATATCTATTTGGAAATTGTTTAAATAAAAAAGCCGTTCCTTTTTACGGGAACGACTTCACTAATTAAGTATGAAAAAAAATTTATTCTCTATTTTTCACCATGATCCATCCGGAGAATTTCACAGGGGTTTTGTTTTTGTTATTCTCAGTCCAGGTTACAGAATACCAGTAGCTTCCTGTAGGTACTTTTCTTCCGCCGATGGTTCCGTCCCAACGATATTGGTTGGTTTTGTCACCTTGATGAATTTTAGCACCATAACGATCGTAGATGTTGAACACCAGATTTTGCTTGTTTGCTAAAGCTGAATAATCGATGTAGTCATTTAATCCATCTGCGTTTGGAGTAATTACGTTAATTAAATTAGGAACGGTAATTATTACTTGCATTGGTTCGCACTGGTAAGCGTCTCTCAGGTAAACAGTGTATTCACCTCTTGAAATGTTTTTAAATACATTAGAATCTTGCCAGTTGATGTTGTCTAAAGAGTATTGATATGCAGGAGTTCCGCCTACTGCATGTACAATTATTGTATTATTTGAAATTTCAAAATAATTGATTACGGGTTGGTCTGAAGGATAAATTTTTACGGTTTGAGTTGTCCAGCAATCACCTGATTTTAGTTTTACCCAATAAGTTCCAATTCCAATTCCACTAATAGATTGAGTGGTTGCTCCAGTGCTCCATTCATATCCATCGAAACCTGTACCGGCATCTAAAGTTGTCTTATCTTCAAAACAAATTACCTTGTCTTGAAGGACGCTAGAGAATTTTTGAGCAAATACTTCTAAGGTAATTTTTGCAACAGCATAACAACCGCTGCTATTCATTACTCGCACATAGACAACTCCTGTAGGAGCAATGTATGGTGCTGTGTTGATGATCTCGTTGGTTTCATTAATCGCATCTGTAAGAGATGGATAGTATTTTTTAGTTGTGCCTGTTTGTAAAGTTACGTTTGCAAGAGGTAAATTAAATTCTCCTGTTAGTGGATTTGTTGCAATAGGACATGTTCTTAACGCTGCATCATTCACTATTACTGTTGGATAATGATTTAAAGTAATTTTAGCATTATCTACACAACCTTGAGGAGTGATTACCTTTACATAAACAGTAGCTCCTGCAGCCGCAGGATAAGCTGGCCAGTTTGTGATTTCGTTTGTGCCTGCATTTAAAGCCGCTAAAGTAGGATAATAATGTTTTGTAACACCAGGAACAGTTGTTACCGCTGCATCGGCTAAGTTGAAAATTCCAACACCCGCATTGTTGTTATTACATTCGGTAAGTGTTGCATCTACCGCTTCGAAAGGTTGAGGGTTTAAAACAATTCTTCCGTCTCCATTATCGCAAAGTGTTGAAGAAGGATCTGCAACCACTACGGTAACGGTAGTATTTCCTGTGTATTGAAAATTTGTAGGATTGGCAATTGGAGTGCTACTTCCGGTTACAAAATAACTGATGTTGTAGTTTGAAGGATTGCTTACAAACTGTGTAATGTAAGAGGTTAAATCTATACTTCCAGTTCCAGTACTTGGGTTTAAACAAACATAAGGAGTAATGGTATTGGTGGTGATTGGAACTTTGTCTACATAGATTTTTACATCTTTAATCGATTGTCTTGCACTTGCGGCTCCTGTTGCAGCAGAAAACCCGAAGTAGCCCGTCGTCATTCCTATGGCTCCTCCAGTAGGGGCAAAAGATTGGTTGGTAATGACTACGCCGTCAATTTTGATTTGAATAATCCAGTTGTTTACATTGCTTGGATCAACCTGTCCGTTTACTTCAACGTGTTTGTAAACTGGTCCTACAAAAGGTTGGGTAGGATTTAAGTCGTTTGAATGAAAAGTGCTACCTGCAGTTGTGTTGTATTCGATGTTAGGATTGGCTGCGGGAAGGTTATTGGTTCCGTACAAAACATGTACTTTACTCATTTGTCCTTCTGTAGAATTGTTGAAGATATCGAAAGCTACCATTAATCCATTGGCGTTTGCTGGAATTCCAAGTCCGCCACCAGAAGTAAATCCTGTCGGAGGATTAGAGAGATACCAAAACGTTAAACCATCTCCTCTTCCGTAAGAAGTTGTTCCATTTCCGTCGATTCTAAAATCGAATTCTACTTTCCATTTATCACAAAATTTTAGATTGATAGGATCTGAAAGTTTAATAGCTCCAAACTGGCTGGTTTGGTCTGGTGTAAGTCTTATAAAATCTGTGCTTACCGTAGCAGATGAAACTAAATCCCAACCTGTAGTTACAACAGGATTGCCAGTAAGTTGATAAGTCTGTGCTTTTGCGTTGTTTAAAAAGAACCCAAACGCAATGCTAAAAAATACTAATAGAGTTTTTTTCATTTAATTATTAGATTTTGATTTGGTAAAAATATAGGTTTTTATGTGTGTAAAGGGTTTTGTAAGGGCAAGTAAGTATCTGATGTGTATGCTAAATATTACTTTTATTTTTTCGGATATGAATAAAAAAACACCCCTTACATATGAGAGGTGTTTTTCTGTGGGACTACTCCCTGTTTTTTACAAGCACCCATCCGTTGTAAACGGTTTGTGTGTTGTTTTTATCGTTTTCATTCCAAGAGATGGTGTACCAGTAAGTTCCCGTTGGAAGTTTTTTGTTGCCGGAAGTTCCGTCCCATTTGAAGTTTCTAATTTTGTTAGCTTCGAATTTAAGATTTCCGTATCTGTCGTAAACCGTGAAAACAAGATTTTTCTTATATGCTAAATCCGTGTAGTCTATCACATCGTTTACGTTGTCTCCGTTGGGTGTAATTGCATTAATCAAATTCGGAACAGTAACTTGTACTTCAATTGGTTCGCAATCATAAGAGTCTTTTACGTAAACTTTATTTTCACCTCTTGGTAAGTTTGCGAATACGTTAGAATCTTGCCAAGTTGTACCATTTAACGAATATTTGTAAGCAGGTGTACCTCCTGAAACATTTACAGTAATCGTATTGTTTTTAATATCTAAACTAGAAATTACCGGGTTTCCTGCAGGTTTTACGAATACTTCTTGCGTAGTGTAACAGTTTCCTGTTTGTAATATCACCCAATATTCTCCAACCGGCACGCCGCTAATTGACTGCGTTGTTGCACCTGTGCTCCACAAATAGCTTGCAAAACCAGGTCCTGCGTCTAGTGAAGTTCTATCTTCAATACAAATTGTTTTATCTTTCAAGACAGTAGATTTTGTTGGTCTAATTACGGTGAGTGTAATTTTCTTAATTACCCAACATGCATTGGTGTCGGTAATTCTTACGTAAACTGTTGCATCGTTAGAAGTGTATAGGGTTGGGTTTGCAATTGGGTTGGTGTTTGCCAAAGCGTCATTTAACGAAGGGTAGAAAATTTTTGTAATCCCCGTTCCACTAGAAACGTTGGCTGAGGTAAGATTGAAGAAACCAAACGTTCCAGTTTCGTCAGCAAAACAAGCTTGAAGTGCTGCATCTGTTGCTGCAGGCAATGTATAGAAAGCCAATGTAATAATTGCATTTCCTGTACATCCTTGCGGAGTTGTTACTTTTACATAAACAGTTCCAGGAGCAGAAACATACGCTGTAGGATTGGTAATTTCATTTACTCCAGCATTCAAATCTGCCAATGTTTTGTAGTATTTCTTAGTTGCTCCCGGTGTAGATGTAACGCCTGCTAACGTAAGGTTGAAAGTTGCTGTACTTGCATAATTATTATTGCACTCGGTAAGAGTTGCATTGGTTGCGGTATATGCGCCTAACGAGAGTTGTATTTGCCCATCAGGATTATCGCATAAAAGCCCAGAGTTATCTTTTACAAAAACTGTAATTGTTGTGTTTGCGTTATATTGGAAGTTTGTAGGATTGGCAATTGGAGTTGGGTTTCCTAATACATAATATGTGAAAGAATAATTGGCAGGGTTTGCCACAAACTGGCTATTGAAAGCTGTTAGGTTTACCGTAGCAAAACCTGTAGATGGATTAGGGCAGTTAGATTGAGTAACTGTATTTTGTAAAATAGGAACCTTTTGAGTGTATATTTTTACATTTTTAATTGAATGTCTTGCGGTTGCCGCGCCCGTTGCTGCGGAAAAGCCAAAATATCCTGTAGTCATACCAATTGCTCCACCAGAAGGTGCAAATGTTTGGTTTACGACAGAAACGTTGTCAATTTTTATCTCAATAACCCAGTTGTTAGGATTAGTTGTGCTTACTTGTCCTGTTACTTCTACATGTTTATAAGTAGCGCCTACAAATGGTTGTGTGGCAATAAGGTCTGGAGTATGATAAGTGCTTCCAGCAGTATTGTTGAACTCGATGTTGGTTCCTGCTCCACTGTTGGTTCCGTATAAAACGTGTACTTTGCTCATTTGAGCCTCAGTTGTGTTGTTGAAGATGTCAAAACCTACCATCAAACCATTAGAATTTACAGGAATACCAAGGCCTCCTCCAGTTGTAAAAGAAGATGGTGGATTGTTCAAATACCAAAAAGCAAGACCATCACCGTGGCCATAACCAGTGGTGCCTGATCCGTCAATACGGAAGTCAAATTCTACCCTCCATTTGTCACAATATTTGAGATTAATAGGATCGTTTAGCTTTATACCACCTACTTGCCCGGTTGTATCTGTTGTTAATTGTACAAAGTCTGTGTTAACAATACCGCTCGGGATTAAAGACCAACCGGTTGTTACGACTGGATTTCCGATAAGCTGATATGTTTGAGAGTGTAAACTAGCACTTATAAAGACAAGAAAAAGTGCTATATAAGATAATAGATTTTTAATCATTTAATTATTAGATTTTAATAAAGTAAAAATATAGTTTTTTGTTTGGTTAAAAGTTGTGAAAAGGTAGCCAAAGTATCTAATGTGTATACTAAAACTGTATTTCAAATTCTTTTTGCTTTTATGAAAAGTCACCTCTTAGATAGTAAGAGGTGACTTTTTTAGGGATTACTCCCTGTTCTTCACGAGCACCCATCCGTTGTAAACGGTTTGTGTGTTGTTTTTATCGTCTTCATTCCAAGAGATGGTGTACCAGTAAGTTCCTGTAGGAAGCTTTTTGTTGCCGGAAGTTCCGTCCCATTTGAAGTTTCTTATTTTGTTTGCCTCATATTTCAAGTTTCCATATCTGTCGTAAACTGTGAAAACAAGATTTTTCTTATATGCTAAAGCAGTGTAGTCTATCACGTCGTTTACGTTGTCTCCGTTGGGTGTAATTGCATTAATCAAATTCGGAACAGTAACTTGTACTTCAATTGGCTCGCAATCATAAGAGTCTTTGATGTAAACTTTATTTTCACCTCTTGGTAAATTTGTGAATACGTTAGAGTCTTGCCAAGTTGTACCATTTAACGAATATTTGTAAGCAGGTGTACCTCCTGAAACATTTACAGTAATCGTATTGTTTTTAATATCTAAGCTGGAAATAACAGGGTTTGTTGCAGCTTTTACATTTACTTCTTGAATCGTGTAACAAGTTCCTGTTTGAAGTCTTACCCAGTATTCACCAACAGGTACGCCACTGATTGATTGTGTCGTTGCTCCTGTACTCCATAAGTAGCTTACGAAACCAGGTCCTGCATCTAGTGTCGTTCTGTCTTCCATACAAATGATTTTGTCTTTTAAAACAGGTGATTTTGTTGGGCGTATAAGTGTTAAAGTAATTTTTTTGATTACCCAACATGCATTGGTATCGGTAATTTTTACATACACGGTAGCATCGCTAGAAATAAATATTGCTGGGTTTGCGATAGGGTTTGTGTTGTTTAAAGCATCGCTTAATGTAGAATAGTAAATTTTTGTAATCCCCGTTCCGCTAGAAACACTGGCGGAAGTAAGGTCGAAGATACCTATAGTTCCTGTTTTATCATAAAAACAAGTTTGCAGATTCGCATCAGTGGCATTTGGTAAAGTGTAGAATGCTAATGTGATGATTGCGTTCCCTGTACAGCCTTGTGGAGTTGTTACTTTTACATACACTGTTCCAGGTGCGGAAACATACGCTGTAGGATTGGTAATTTCATTTACTCCAGCGTTCAAATCTGCCAATGTTTTGTAGTATTTCTTAGTTGCTCCTGGGGTAGATGTAACGCCTGCTAATGTAAGGTTGAAAGTTGCTGTGCTTGAGTAATTATTATTACACTCGGTAAGGGTTGTGTTGGTTGTGGTAAATGCTCCTAATGTTAGCAATATTTGTCCATCAGGATTATCACACAAAATACCAGAATTATCCTTTACATAAACAGCAATTGTTGTTGCTGTGTTGTATTGGTAGTTTGTAGGGTTTGCAATTGGTATTGAGCTTCCTAACAGATAATAGGTGAAAGTATAATTTGAAGGATTAGCAACCAACTGACTATTGAAAGAGGTTAAATTTACTGTTCCATATCCTGTTGTAGGGTTCGGGCAATTAGATTGGGTTATGTTATTTTGTAAAAAAGGAACTTTCTCAGTGTAAATTTTCACATTTTTAATAGAATGTCTTGCTGTTGCGGCTCCTGTTGCAGCTGAGAATCCAAAATATCCATTAGTCATACCAATTGCTCCTCCAGACGGAGCAAATGTTTGGTTTACAACTGTTACGTTGTCTAGTTTTATCACAATATTCCAGTTGTTAGGATTGGTTGCGTTTACTTGTCCTGTTACTTCTACATGTTTATAAGTAGAGCCTACAAATGGTTGTGTGTTTATAAGATCTGCAGTATGATAGGTACTTCCTGTGGTGTTGTTGAATTCAATATTGGTCCAAGTGCCACTGTTTGTTCCGTACAAAACATGGATTTTACTCATTTGAGCTTCAGTAGTGTTGTTGAAAATATCAAATCCTACCATTAAACCATTTGAATTGGCTGGGATTCCTAAACCACCACCTGTTGTAAAAGATGAAGGAGGGTTGTTTAGATACCAAAAAGCTAGACCATCGCCGTGTCCGTACGATGTCGTTCCGTTTCCGTCAATGCGAAAATCAAACTCTACCCTCCATTTATCGCAATATTTAAGATTGATAGGGTCGTTAAGTTTTATTCCGCCCACTTGCCCGGTTGTATCTGTCGTTAACTGAATGAAATCTGTATTTACAATACCACTTGGGATTAAAGACCAACCGGTAGTTACCACTGGATTTCCGATAAGTTGATACGTTTGTGCATTAATACTAGCATCTATAAAAAGAAAAAAAAGTGCTATATAAGATAATAGATTTTTAATCATGAATATTCCTTTTATATATTTTAATGCGTAAAGATATTAATTCTAAGCGGGAATATTATCTGGTTTTTATTAAAATTATTAAAAGGCGTTGTATATTTTCAATGAATAATAGATTTGAGAATGAATTAAATAATGATAAGTTGCTGATAGGTGTTTTTTCTAAAATACTTAAAAATAGATATTTTATCTAATAATCTGTAAATCAATAGATTTTTAAAAATTAGAATAACCCTGTATTTTGAGTGCTTTCAAAGTAAGTGTCTGTCTCAAGATTTTCAGATGCAGCCGCTGCTACAGCGAGTTTGTCGCAGAGTTCGTTTTCGAAATGACCGGCGTGTCCTTTTATCCAATGAAATTTTGGATGATGTGTTTGGTAAAGAGGGATGAATCTTTTCCAAAGATCTGGGTTTTTTACATTTTTCCATCCTCTTTTAATCCAACCTGCAATCCAGTTTTGGTTTACGGCATCAGAAACATATTTGCTGTCGGTAAAAACATGAATCTCATTTTGGTCTGATTTCAGTTTTTCTAGAGCGACAATTACAGCCAAAAGTTCCATTCTATTGTTGGTAGTTTTTCTGAAACCTTTAGAGAATGTTTTTTGAAAATTTTTTTCAGGAACGCGCATTAAAATTCCGTAACCACCTCTACCGGGGTTTCCGCTGCAGGCTCCGTCTGTATAGATATCGATTCTCAAAATTTTTTGTTGGCTTTATATTAAAAATTGAGTTTAAAATATAAACTCAATTTTATTTTTTTGTTTTAGAAAGGAAAATCATCTTCATCATCAAAATCGTTCATTGATGATCCTGAAAGTTTAGAATTATCAGGCAAATCAAATGCTGCACCTGGCTGAATGGTTGTTTTAATTTTATCAAAACCACTAGGCTCAGGATTGAAACCTCCTCCAAAGTTGTTATCAAATGCCGCTTCAATGTCACCAAATTTCGCAAAGTGTTTCAAGAAAGATAAACGTACATCGGCAGTTGCGCCATTTCTGTGTTTTGCGATGATAAGTTCTGCTTGGTTTTCTGTTGAGGTTTCTGCTCCTTCTTCATCATTGTCCCAAGTTGTAATTTTATAATATTCTGGCCTGAAGATGAAAGACACAATGTCGGCATCCTGCTCAATTGCTCCAGATTCCCTCAAATCGGAAAGTTGTGGTCTTTTTCCTGGTCGTGTTTCCACACTTCTCGAAAGCTGCGAAAGTGCAATTACGGGAACGTTCAATTCTTTAGCGATCGCTTTTAATGATCTTGAAATCATAGAGATTTCTTGTTCACGGTTTCCGCCTCCTTTTCCGCCTCCACCGGCTGTCATTAGCTGAAGATAATCGACCATGATGAGTCTTACACCATGTTGCATTACCAATCTTCTGCATTTCGCTCGGAAGTCGAAGATGGAAAGCGATGGAGTTTCATCAATATATAAAGGTGCATTTTCTAGTTCAGAAACGTTGGAGAAAAGTCTTTGCCATTCGTCATCATCTAAAGTTCCTTTTCTTAATTTTTCTGAAGAAATTCTAGTTTCTGAAGCGATCATTCTTGTAATCAACTGCACAGATGCCATCTCGAGAGAGAATAATGCCATCGGAATCTTGTGTCCTACTGCAATATTTCTCGCCATCGAAAGTAGGAAAGCGGTTTTTCCCATTGCGGGACGCGCGGCAATAATAATAAGGTCGGAGTTTTGCCAACCTCCGGTTTCTTTATCAACATCTCTAAAACCTGATGGAACACCAGAAAGACCTTGCTTGTCTTTTAAAGATTTAATGGTTTCAATGGCTTGTTTTACCAAAGAGTTTGCAGTGTCGAATCCTTTTTTGATGGTTCCGTTGGTGATTTCAAAGAAAGATTGTTCGGCTTTGTCTAAAAGTTCAAAAACGTCTGTCGATTCTTTGTATGAAGAATCGATTACATTGGCAGATACATTAATGAGGCTTCGTAGAATATATTTTTCTAGAATAACTCTTACGTGATATTCAATGTGCGCACTAGAGCTTACCCCCATTGTAAGTTCAATGATGTAGTGATCTCCTCCTGCAAGATTCAGTTTTTCTTCTTTTTTAAGATCCTGAATAATGGTCATGATGTCTACAGGATGGTTTCCTTCATACAATTTTAAGATTGTTCTGAAAATTACCTGGTGTCTTGGATCATAGAAAACTTCTGGAGTTAATAGGTCGATAGAGTGGTCTAGTCCTTTTTTATCAATTAAAAAAGTACCGATTACTAAACGCTCGAAATCTACAGCATTAGGAGGCATCTTTCCATCGGAAATAGAAAGTTCTCTTGCAAAGTTGCCTTGGGTAAGTGATGATAATGTTTCTTTATGCGCCATGATGCAAAGATAAATTTTTTAGAAAACAAATGAGAATTAGTAATTCACAATTTGGGATGATAATTTTCATAACGCCTTTACGAATCGGTGTTTGGATTGTTGATAAAAAAAACACTTTCAAATTTTTGAAAGTGTTTTTATCAATTATTTTAAAATTTTCTATTCTCTGTTTTTTACCAAAATCCAGCCGGTGTATTTTGTTTGTGTATTGTTTTTGTCGTTTTCGTTCCAAGTGATGGTATACCAGTACGTTCCTGTAGGAAGTTTTTTGTTTCCAGAGGTTCCGTCCCACTTGTAATTTCTGATTTTGTCTGCTTCATATACTTTGTTGCCATAGCGGTTATATACGGTAAATACTAGATTTTTCTTATATGCTAAAGCGGTATAATCTACTATATCATTTACATTGTCTCCGTTGGGTGTAATTGCATTTACCAAGTTCGGAACGGTGATGGTTACCTGAACAGGAGTACAATCGTAAGAGTCTTTTACATAAATTGTGTTTTCTCCTCTTGGTAAATCTGTGAAAACATTTGAAGTTTGCCACTTGGTACCATTAATCGAATATTGGTAAGCGGGGTTTCCTCCATTGGCAGTTACCGTAATCGTATTGTTTGTAATGTCTAAAGCAGAGATAACAGGTTGATCACTTGGGTACACATTTACCAATTGCATGGTGTAACAATTTCCTGTTTGAAGTTTTACCCAATAAGCTCCTACACTTACTCCCGTTATGGATTGAGTTGTTGCACCAGTGCTCCATTCGTAGCTTGCAAAGCCTGGTCCCGCATCTAGTGTGGTTCTGTCTTCTGAACAAATTGTTTTGTCTTTTAAAACAGAAGATTTTACTGGGGGTAGTACTACTAAAGTAATCTTTGTAATAGCCCAACATCCATTTTGATCTGTTACTCTTACATAAACTTCAGTGCTTTCTGTAATGTAAATTGCAGGATTTGGGATTGCATTTACGTTGTTTGTAGCATCCGCAAGGGTTTTGTAAAACTTCTTTGTAATACCAGTCATGTTGGTGACGCTAGCTGATGTAAGATCGAATAAAGCGGTAGTTGTCGCTGTTTCAATGTAGCAAGATTCTAAAGTAGCCTGAGTTAAAACTATTGTAGGGTAAAAACTTAGTTGAATTTGTGTAATATATGTACAATCATATTGGTTTTGTGCTTTTACATAAACTATTTTTTCTGCTGAAGTGTAGTTCGCCGGATTTTGAATCTGGTTTGTACCGTTATTGAGATCGTTTAATGATGGATAATATTTGTATGTTAAATTCGTAATGGAAGCAGGGTTTATTGCAGCGGAAGTTAGATTAAATACGGCGGTTCCAATATTATTATTGTTACATTCCGTAAGTTTTGCATTGCTGAGTGTAAATGATCTATCAACGAAGTTTACGGTGCCAAATTCTCTACATTGATTCATGAAATTGGTTGGATTTACAGGGTCAACATAACTAATTGCATAAAAATATGTAACTGCTGGATCAACTGCAATTGGTGCGGTAATAGCATTTGTGTCATCTAAAGCATTTGATGAGTTGTAATAATATTTAACAATAAAATTAGGGTTTCCATTAATAATGCCTGCAGAAAGAGTGTTGAAATTGTAAGTTGTTGGCATTCCACAGATTTTAATTGGTTGTTGTGGTGCTACAAATGGATATGGTTGGTATGTGTGCCCATACTGATTGTCAAATGGAGTTAATAGCGTAGCGGTTCCGCTAAATGTCAATGAAAACCCATTTGCTGTACTCAAAAAATTGTCAACCAAAAGTATATATTCTTCTCCCGCAATTACATTAAGGGTTGCGTCAAAGTATGTATTTGTTGGGGTAGAAAGTCCAGTGGTTCCTGTGGCTGCGTTAGAGCCTGCGTAGTTACATCTAATTGGTGATAAAAGAGATGTTGCTGTGCAGGTTGGGTTTGGTCCATAAACTGCAAAGTCATAGTCATCTGAATTTACATTTGCGTCAATAACAAAATCTAAAGTTCCAGATGTTGCAATTTTAAATTTATACCAAACTGAAAAGTGTTCACCGCTTTTTAAACATAAAGATGAAGGTACGTTTGTTGTAGGAAGTTCTTGGGTTCCATGTCCGCTTGGCGTATATGCGATGTCTAGGTTTCCACAAATTGGGATTGCATTATTACAATCTAATTGCGAAAAATATAGTTGTGAAGTAAATAAAATAAATAGAAGTAGTAATTTTTTCATTTTTTCCAGTAAATTTTACCAAAGTTAATTAAAAATTTACAAAAAGTGCTCGGAATGAGCATGTAAAAAAGAAAAAGCCGCAATATAATGCGGCTTTTGTTTCTTTATTTGTAATTATTCTCTGTTTTTTACCATTACCCATCCTGAGAATTTAATAGGTGTGCTGTTTTTGTTGTTTTCATTCCATGTTACCGAATACCAGTAAGTTCCTGTTGGAACTTTTTTACCTGCAATTGTTCCGTCCCATTTGTATTGATTGTTTTTATCAGCTTGGTGAATTTTAGTTCCATATCGATCGTAGATATTTAGTACTAAGTTTTTCTTGTTAGATAAGGCTGAGTAATCAATCACATCATTCACTCCATCACCGTTTGGAGTAATTACGTTAATAATATTTGGAACCACAAAGTCAACAATTATTGGCTCGCAATCGTATGCGTCTTTTACATACAGCGTGTGATCGCCTCTTGTAAGATTCGGGAACACGTTAGATTCTTGCCAGTTGATATTATCTAAAGAATAGCTGTAAGCAGGAGTTCCGCCTGTGGCAAAAACAGTTACATTATTATTAGAGATCTCTATGTTAGACAGAACAGGCTGTTCAGATGGGTAGATTTTTACCGTTTGAATAGACCAGCAATCTCCTGTTTTAAGTTTTACCCAATAAGTTCCTACTCCTACATCAGAGATGGTTTGGGTAGTTTTACCATTGCTCCACTCATAACCAGCGAAACCAGCACCAGCGTCCAAAGTTGTCTTATCTTCCATGCAGATTACTTTATCAACCAAAACTGTTGAATATACTGGAGAGAATACTGTTAAAGTTATTTTTGCAACGGTGAAACAGCCATTTCCATTCATTACTCTTACATATACAACTCCGCTTGGCGCTGTATAATTGTCGGGAGTTAAAATTTCATTGGTTTGATTGATGGCATCTGTTGGAGATGGATAGTATTTTTTAGTCGTTCCTGTTTGTAGTGTAACTGTTGCAAGGGTTAAGTTGAAAGTTCCCATAGAGTAATTTCCTTCAATAAAGCAGGATCTTAAAGTAGCTTCTTGAACTACCACTACTGGGAAAAATGCAAGTTTTATTTCTGCAACATCCGTACATCCGAATGGCGACGTTCCTTTTACAAATGCAGATCCTCCTGCAGATAAATACTGATAAGGGTTCGTAATCTCGTTAATGTTATTATTCAAATCATACATTGAAGGGTAATATTTCAATGTGATAGTAGGATCCGTCGTTACAATTGCATCAGTAAGATTAAAGACTGCAGTTCCTTCGTTGTTGTTGTTACATTCTGTAAGGGTTTGATCTGCTAAAGTGATCGTACCATCTTTAAATTTGAAAGAACCATTTATAAAACATTTATTTACAGGGTCATTCGGGTTGTTTGGATTTGTATACTGAATGCTGTAATAGTAAGTATCTGTTGTATTTACAAGAATCGGCGTGGTGATAGCATTTGTATTACTTAGCATATCATTCGTGTTACGGAAATATTTTACGCCGAAGTTTGGATTTCCGTTAATGATTCCTGTCGATAAAGTACTGAAGTCAAAAATGGCAGGATTTGTACAAATAATTACTTCATTAGGTCCCCCGCTAGGATTTGTAAGTCCTGGAGCTTGGAAAGGATTAGGAACCAGAGTTGTATTGAATGGAGAGGCAAGTGAAGCAGTACCAGTCCATGTTAATGTAAAACCATTTGAAGTTTTTGAGAAATTGTCTACTACTAAATAATAAGTTTCTCCGGGTAAAACATCTAAATATTGGCTCCACCATCCTGTATAAGGAGGAGTTAGTGCAAGACCTGTAACTCCTGCAGGATTTGAACCTGCGTAATTGCATCTAATGGGAGCTCCAAAATTGGCACAAGTTTTATTAGGACCGTATACCCCAAAATCGTAATCATCTGGAGCGTTGTTGGAAGTAATGGTAAAGCCTAAAGTCCCTCCTGTTCCGATAGTAAAAGTGTACCATACAGAGTAGTGTTCATCGGTTGAAAGGCATCCGCCAAGATCTTCTAAAATATTTCCTGGTCCGGAAGGTGTATAAGAAATGTTTGAATTTCCGCACAAAGTAATCGCAGTCGGGCAATCAGACTGCGCAAAGAAAAAATGTGACAGAAATATGAATAAAATTAATAGAGTTTTTTTCATATTAGAAAATTTATAACAAATATAATAATTTATTAAACATAAATCTTTTTTTTAATTATAATTTAATTAAATTAATGAATCTGTGTTAATATTGCATTTTTCGTAATTTTGGATTGGTGCTTCCAACGAGTAAAGTAATAAGGATGGTAAGACTTCCGCCAACGACAACCGATTTTACCGTTCCTAAAATTTTTGCGGCTAAGCCGCTTTCAAATTGCCCCATTTCGTTACTCGACATGATGAAAATTGAATTCACACTTAAAACTCTTCCTCTGATATGATCTGGAGTTTTTAATTGAACGATCGTTCCGCGGATTACAACAGAGATTCCATCAAGTATTCCGCTAAGTACAAGAAACATAAAAGATAGCCAATAATAATTTGAAAGGCCAAAACCTATAATGCAAAGGCCAAATCCGGCAACGGCAAACAATAAAATTTTTCCTTGGTTTTTCTTTAATGGCACTAAAGCAAGAATGGTTATAATTATCATAGAACCAATGTCTGACGCGGCATTTAGTAAGCCTAGACCGTCTGCTCCGGATTTTAAAATATCTGTCGCAAAAACAGGAATCATGGCAACAGCACCTCCGAAAAGCACCGCAAACATGTCTAAATACAAAGCTCCTAGTATTTCTTTGGTTTTATAAATAAAAGATACGCCTTCGCGAATACTCTCCATTACTTTAACATTTTCTTTTTTATGTTCAGAAAATTGTTGGTTGAGCTGCCAAAAGAATATTGTGGAAATCACAATCAATACAACAACTATCAAAACAGTCCATTTTATACCGTAAAACTCAATTAAAAATCCTCCAGCTGCATGTCCGAAAACAGATGAGATGAGGAAGGTTGCTTGGTTTAGCGTAATTGCATTGGGAAGATTAATTTGCTTTACGATTTTAGGAATCATAGAGGGAACAATGGGGCCAATAAAAGCTCTCGCAATTCCTGTGAAAAAAATAACACCGTAAATAAAATAGGTAATCTGATGATTTGAAAAGTGTAGGTTTTGACTAAAAAATGCTGGGATTAGCAACAAGCCAATAAGAAATACATACGCATAGCTACAGATGAGAAGTAGTTTTTTCTTTTCGTTCGTATCTATAACGTGCCCCGCGTACAAAGCGCAGCTTACTGCAGGGATTACTTCGCAAAGACCAATAAGGCCAATAGAAAAGGGGTCTTTTGTGAGTTGATACACCCACCATCCCAATAAAGTTGCAAGCATTCTGAATGCTAAAACAATAAAAAATCTTCCGGTAAGAAGATTTCTGAACTCTACATTTTTTAATGTTTGTAGCGGAGAAAGTGAAATCATATACAAAAATAGCCCTAAAAATTTATTTAGAGCTACTTGTAATCATTATTTTAAGGTAAAATTAAGCTTATTCGTCTTTGTCTGCTCTCATAGAGCTTATCACGATTGCAGCTGTTGCAGCAGCGCCAATTACGATCGCTCCTGTTGTTACTTTAGCCTTAGTTTTATCTTTTACAGATTCAATATTGCTTTTTGGGATTACAACTTCTGTACTGTCTTTTTTCCCTTTTGTACCAATAATATTATCGCCGTCTATATTTCTGAAAAGAATGGTTTGCTTTTCAGACCCATCTTTTTTATTTACAATATAAAGTCTTCCTGCTTGTAGGTTAGAATAATTGTTTTTAGAAATATCTTCCGAGTAAGTGGTGGTTGCACATGATGATATCATGAATAGGGCAGTAAGTAATGAAGATTTTAATAGTACAGATGCTCTCATTATAATTTTTTAGTTTTCCAAATTTATAATTTTTTTTGAATATATGTTTTTCTTAAGAAGAAAATCTTAAGTTTTTTATAAGATTTAGCATAAAAATGAATCAATTTTATACTTGTTTCTTTTTATTTGTTGCCGTTTTGAATGGTTTTAACCGAAATTTTAAAATTTATATTTTATAAATTTCTAAAAGGTCAGCAAGCTTTCTGTCATTTGCAAGACGAGGGGTTTTGTTTTGTCCGCCCAATTTTCCTTGCGATTTAGCATATTCATTAAATGCATTTTTCTTTAAAGTTGAAATTTTAAGCTGCTGCAAAATATTTCCACTAATTAAATCATCATAATAGGTATTTCTACTTCGAAGTTGGTGGTCTAATTCTTCTTTAAATTTTGCTAAATCTTGTGGTTCTTCCTCAAATTCAATAAACCATTCATGATAAGGAAGTTCGTTTTCTGCCGTTACTTGCGGGGCGAGATGGAACTCGGTAATTTTTGCAGGAAATTTCTGTAATGTAGCTTTCAGTGCTTCTTCAACTTCAAAAGCGATTACGTGTTCTCCAAAGGCGGAAGTGTAGTGTTTTGTTCTTCCGCTCACCAAAATTTTATACGGATTTTTGCTAATGAATCTCACCACATCGCCAATAGAATACGCCCACAAACCTGAATTGGTGGTAAGAATCATCGCGTAATCTTTATGGAGTTCAATTTCGTTTAATGTAAGACGAGGCGCATTTGGTTTTCCATAGTTTTCAAGCGGAATAAATTCATAAAAAATTCCGTGATTGGGTAAAAGTAAAAGCCCTTCTTGAGTGTAATCATCCTGAAAGGCAAAAAAACCTTCGGAAGCAGGAAAAGTTTGTACAATGTCTACTTTTCCACCAAGAAGAAACTCCATTTTATCTTTATACGGTTCGTAGTTTACGCCTCCGGTTACGATCAATTGAAGGTTCGGGAAGATTTGCTTTATTTTTTTACCATGTTTTTCCGTTAATTTTTCAAAATACATCACTAACCAAGGCGGAATTCCAGAAATAAGTGTCATGTTTTCTTTCTCGGTTTCTTCTACAATTTTATCCACTTTGGTTTCCCAGTCTTCAATCATATTGGTTTCCCAGCTTGGTAATCTGTTTTTTTGAAGGTAATTGGGGATGTGATGCGCCACAATTCCTGAAAGTCTTCCTGTTTTGATGCCAAAAACTTCTTCCAATTCAGGGCTTCCTTGTAGGAAAATCATTTTTCCGTTTACAAAATCTGCATTGTTTTTTTTAGCAATATAATGGAACAAGGCACTTTGCGCGCCCTTCACTTGAAAAGGCATTCCTTCTTTAGAAATCGGGATGTATTTGGCTCCAGAAGTTGTTCCGGAGGTTTTCGCAAAATATTCGGGAGTGTCTGTCCAAAGAATATTGCGCTGTCCTTTTTTTACTTTTTCAATGTAAGGTTTTAAATCTTCGTAATCGCTTATTTTTACTCGTTCCTGAAAATCTTTTATGGTTTTAATGTTTTCAAAGTCATGACTTCTCCCAAAAAGTGTTTTCTCGGCAGTTTTTACTATCGAAAGCAGCAATTCTTCTTGCAGTTTCGGAGCGTTTTTTTTGAAGCTTTCAGTCTGTGAAACATGGCGTTTCGCCCAAGCTAAAGCAATGTTCTTCTTTAGAAAATTTAGCATGGTTCAAATTTATAAATTATGAAAACATTTTGAGCGATTTTCCATCAACAAAAAAACCGGAACAATTTCCGGTTTGTATCAAAATTTGAATATGAACTAATAAGTTATAATCGTTTTATTGGTTTACTTTGTATCTTTTGTCTGGAGTTCCGTCTTTTTTCAAAGTTTGGTTTTCTTTGTATCTCATATCGGGAGTTCCATCTTTTTTCAGCTTAGTAGCTGTTTTTGTTACGTCTTTTTCTGCGCTTTTTACCGTTTTGTCTACTGTTTTATCAACGGTTTTTGTTGTTTTTGTAGCTGTTTTAGAAATGTCTTTTGTGGTTTTTTCAACTGATTTAGTTGCTGGTTTTACTGCATTTGTAGCGGTTTTTGTGGCTGTTTTAGTTGCAGTTTTTGTAACTGCTTTTGTTGCTGGAGCTACTTGCTGTGCATTGGCGATTCCCATCCCAATCATTAGGGATAGTGCTGCGATAATTTTTTTCATTCTGTAAATGTTTTATTCTATATCAAAGGTAGCAAAAAAGTATTTTCAAAATATTTTTTAACGAAACTTAACTAAAGTTTATCATTCTTTAAATAAAAATTGAAAACCTGCTTTCATCTTGAAAGCAGGTTTTCAATAATGCAAATATGTTCAATTATCGTGTACAGTTTGCGGTCCAGGTTTTTCCGTCTTTGTTGTAAGCGATTTTTAGTTCGTTATTGTCTATTCTTACATAAACTAATGCATTAGAACCTACCATTACTAATGAATTATCTCCTGTTTTTTGGAATTCTAATCCGTTCAAATCAGGAATCCCATTACTGAAAGAAAAATTATATTTTGTTCCGCTTGCAATTTTTGTTACAAAAACACTTCCTTCGTTTGTACTGGTATTAGTGCTTCCGTCGTTATAAGAAATACTTCCTTTGTAAGTTCCCGCAAAGAAATCATTGTCTGCAGGATCATCGTCTCTACTACAAGAGGCTAAAGTAAATGCCGTAAATAGTACCAGCGTAAATGCTCCTAAGATTTTCATTAAATTTTTCATAATAATAAATTGTTTGGTTATGCGGATTGTGTTTTCAAACGTTATGCCGAAACAAATTATAATCGATTATTTTTAACGAAAGTTTAAGAGCTTTTTGAATTCTTTATGATGGGTGTGGTAGCTTATATTTTTTTTAATGAACAATGTAATTCTTAAGGTTCTATGCAAATATTTACAGGAAGTATATTTCCGTTGGTATTTTGCATTTGTCCGTCGTAACAATTGTTGGCTGTTTTGTGAACATTGATGGTGGCTGTTTTTACATGATCGGTATATTCAGTCATTTCAATTTGTTCATCTGTCATTTTTCCAGAAAGTTGATAAATACGTGCTTTTCTAATTCTGGCTCTTGCAGGATAATAATAAGTGCCAGAAACTTCGGAGCTGTTTTCATTTTTCTTTAAGTTGAAAACCGCTGAAAGTTTACCTACATTCCCTCTCATGATAATGTTTTGCGTAACCGACGATTTTTTTTCTTCAACAACTTCTGTTTTTTTTATTTCAGAATCGGGGCTGATTGGTTTTTTGTCGTCAGAATTTTTAGCTTGAAGAATTACAATTAAACCTCCAAGTGCCGTAATAAAGGTTGCTCCCGCGGTGAGTAAACCGGGCAAACTAGAAAACCAGTTTGAGTTTTTTTCTTCCATAGCGTTTAGTTTTAAAATTCAATTCTTATTTAAATAATTGAACGTTAGTTTTTTATAATGCTAAATTACGAATTGGAAATGATTTAATTTTTAGGTATTTTCCCGATATATCTGTGAATTTTTTCTTTTGATTTAAATTTTAAAGAAGTGATGGTGCTTAATGGTAATTAAATTGTCATCCAAAATTAAAACCTATCTTTGCAAAAATAAACCTGCGGTTTCGGAAAACTCCCGAAATCGCTTTTGTCGTTTGCCTTTGCGAGCGTTGCAAGGCAATCTTTCAAAAAAATATACTGTATGCAGCTAAAAAATATAAACGAAACGCTACTCCCCTCTCTTCTTAAAAACGAATTTGGGAAAGAGATTTTTGCCGCTCTTGAAACAGAAAATCATGTTTCTGTAAAAGGTTTTGCGGGTTCTGCAACTTCTTTGTTTGCCGCAGAATTGTTTCTTACGCACAAAAAAACGGTGCTCTATATTGTAGACGATAAAGAAGATGCGCTGTATGTGAATACCGAGATGGAAGACCTTTTGGGAAAAGAAAAGGTGCTTTATTTTCCGGCAACTCATCTTGAACCTTATCAAGTTGAGAAAACGCAAAACGCTAATCTCGTTCTCCGCACCGAAGTTTTAAATAAAATTAATGCAGGAAGATATCCTAAAATGATTGTCGCCTACGCCGGAGCTTTATCGGAAA
Source organism: Chryseobacterium sp. HNCC26DJ239 (assembly GCF_057180445.1). Classification (NCBI taxonomy): domain Bacteria; kingdom Pseudomonadati; phylum Bacteroidota; class Flavobacteriia; order Flavobacteriales; family Weeksellaceae; genus Chryseobacterium; species Chryseobacterium sp. HNCC26DJ239. The sequence continues at coordinate 305,926 of NZ_JBXUGJ010000006.1, read as the reverse complement.
GAGTTTTGAAAAAAGAAGATTTCAAGGCGATTTCTCATCATATAAAATCTGGCGACCAACTCGATTTTGATTTTGTGGATGAATTGCTGAATCATTATCAGTTTCATCAAACAGATTTTGTTTCGGAACCGGGCGAATTTTCTGTTCGTGGAGGGATTGTAGATGTTTTTTCTTACTCAAATGAAAAACCTTACCGTCTTACTTTCTTCGGAAATGAGGTAGAAAGTATTAAAACTTTTGATATTGAAACCCAACTTTCGGTGGCAAAAGTAGAGAGTTTTCAGTTGGTTTCTAACATGAATTTTTCGGCTTCTGGAAATAAAGTTTCTCTGCTAGAAATTTTACCCAAAGAAGCATTCATCATTTCTAAAAACCTTGAAGCAGGAAAATTAAAACTCAAAAATTTCTACGAAAAAGCGTTAGAAAAATATGAAACGCTGAGCAAAGATATTGCGCATAGAAGACCTGCAGAATTATTCATTTCGAATGAAGATTTTCATTTTGAATACAAGAAATTCCGCACAGTAGATTTTTCTTCTATCTTATTAAATGGTCTTGAAACTACTTTAATTGAGTTCAACCAAACGGTGCAGCCTGCTTTTCATAAAAATTTCGAATTGCTTATCGAAGATTTAGAAGAGAAAGAAGCCGATGGTTTTGAAATGTGGATTTCTTTTTCTACCGAAAAACAAAAAGAAAGACTTGAATCTATTTTTGAAGAAGTTGGGCGTACCGATTCTGAAAAGAGAGAAATTAGGTTTAAAAGTTTTAAATCTGAACTTCATGAAGGGTTTGTAGATGCTTTAAATAAAGTTTTGGTGTACACAGACCATCAGATTTTTGACCGTTACCAACGCTATAAAACCAAAAATACTTTTGCCAAATCTGAACAGTTGACATTGAAAGATTTAATGTCGCTAAAAGTGGGAGATTACATCGCTCACATCGACCACGGAATCGGAAAATTCATGGGATTGGTAAAAGTAAATAATGACGGAAAGGTTCAGGAATGCTTCAAACTGACGTATAAAAATGGTGATTTGTTGTACGTAAGTATTCATTCATTACACAAAATCTCGAAATACAACGGTCCCGATGGTCGAGAAATTGTGCTGAGCAAATTGGGTTCTCCCGCTTGGAAATCTTTAAAACAGAAAACGAAAGCGAAAGTAAAACAGATTGCTTTCGATTTAATAAAATTGTACGCTCAAAGAAAAACGGCAAAAGGATTCCCGTATTCGCCAGATTCTTATCTTCAAAATGAATTGGAAGCCAGCTTTATTTACGAAGATACTCCAGACCAGGAAAAAGCAACCATCGACGTGAAAAAAGATATGGAAGCTGAAACGGTGATGGATAGATTGGTGTGCGGCGATGTAGGTTTTGGTAAAACTGAAGTTGCAATTCGTGCAGCTTTTAAAGCGGCAACCGATGGAAAACAAGTGGCGGTTTTGGTTCCTACAACGATTTTGGCGTTTCAACATTATAGAAGTTTTAAAGAAAGATTGAAGGATTTTCCTGTAAATATTTCTTATTTGAACCGTTTCAGAACTGCAAAGCAAAAAAATGAAACGTTAGAAGGCTTGAAAAATGGCAAAGTTGATATCGTAATTGGAACACATCAATTGGTTTCAGATAAAGTGAAATTTAAAGATTTAGGATTATTAATTATCGACGAAGAACATAAATTTGGAGTGGCGGTAAAAGATAAACTGAAATTATTCAAATCGAATGTCGATACATTAACCTTAACAGCAACGCCAATTCCGAGAACGCTGCAGTTTTCGCTAATGGCGGCGAGAGATTTATCAGTCATTAAAACACCACCGCCAAACAGGCAGCCTGTAGAGACGCAAATGGTTGGTTTTGATGAAGAATTGATTCGAGATGCTGTTTCCTACGAACTTCAAAGAGACGGACAAGTATATTTTATCAACAACAGAGTTGAAAATTTAAAAGATATTGCAGGGCTTATTCAAAGATTGGTTCCCGATGCGAGAGTAATTACAGGACACGGTCAAATGGATGGAAAACAGCTGGAGCAAAACGTTCTCGATTTTATGGAGGGAAAATATGATGTTCTTGTAGCTACAACCATTGTAGAAAGTGGGGTGGATGTTCCGAATGCAAATACAATTTTCATCAACGATGCACAACGATTCGGAATGGCAGATTTGCACCAGATGAGAGGTCGTGTTGGTCGAAGTAATAGAAAGGCTTTTTGCTATCTCATTACGCCACCTTTAGACATGATGAGTTCGGATGCACGAAAAAGATTGGAGGCAATTGAGCAGTTTTCTGATTTGGGAAGTGGTTTCCAAATTGCGATGAAAGACTTAGAAATTCGTGGTGCAGGAGATTTGTTGGGAGGTGAGCAAAGTGGTTTCATCAACGAAATGGGTTTCGAAACGTATCAAAAAATGATGCAGGAAGCTTTAGAAGAGCTAAAAGACGATGCAGAATTTGGTAATTTATTTGAAAATGAAGAAGAACGTCAGAAATTATTCAAAACGGTAAAAGAAGTTAATATTGAAACCGACCTCGAATTGATGTTGCCGGATTCTTACGTTTCCAGTACAGAAGAAAGGCTTTCTTTATACCAAAAATTGGCAGAAATTGATAATGAAACCGACCTTCAAAAATTTGAAGCAGAACTAAATGACCGTTTCGGAGCATTGCCAAAAGAAGTAATTAATCTTTTGAAAAGTGTTGCTTTAAAATGGTTGGCTGCAGAAATTGGTTTCGAAAAAATTGTCATGAAAAACGGAATTTTCTTAGGCTATTTCCCTTCCAATCCGCAGGACAAGTTTTATCAAACCGATAAGTTTAGAAACATTATTACCTATCTTACACAAAACCCTTCACAAGCACAATTAAAAGAGAAATCTGGCAAAGAAGGAAGCCAATTGATGATGCGGAAAGATAAAGTGAAAAATGTAGATGAGGTAAATGGTTTATTGAAATCAATTTTAGGAATTTAACCTCTGCATTCATTAATATGTAGATGAGTAATCATTTTAACAAAAAAAATCTAAAACATTGTTTTAGGTTTTTTTTGTTAAAATTTAATTTTTATTAATTAATTGCGAAATTCTATTATATTTGTTTGCATTTAATTAATAAAAAACTTATGACCAGACACAAATTCTTAAAAGGAGTATTACTTATACTCATGGGTTTTATGTTTTCATGTGATAACACAACTGATGACCCAATTAATAACGCTAAAAACAATCCTAACAACCCGAATAATTCTGGGGGTAGTACTGTAATAACTGGCCCCAGAATTTTAAATAAAATAACCGCAAATGGCTTTACAGAACAAGAGTTTGTTACGACAGGTACAACTTTAGAAAAAGCAATTTTTAGAGATGCAGCTACAGCAAATTCTTTTTTGGTTGGTAAAGTTACTTACACTTCAGGGCAGATTACTAAGGTAAAATATCAGCAAGAAGTTAATGGTACTATTCCGTCAAATGCAATGCTTTATGAATTTGACTTAACTTATGATTCCAACGGAAAGATAAACTATACTACATGCCATAGAATGCTGGGAAGTGTGCAGTCGTTTGATAGTGAGTACACTTATGTTTATGATGGAGCAGGTAAAATGACACAAATTCTAGAAAAGAAAAAAATGGCAGGTAGCTATACTCACTTTACAAATTATATTATTACTCATACTGGAGATAATATGACAAAAATAGAGACAGTAACAGGAATTACAAGTTCTACAGGTGTTCCAGACATGTCTACTGCAATAACAGTTACTTATGAATTTACGGGATATGATAGTAAAATTAACCCTTACACGACTTTACCAAAATCATTTTTCGTTACTTGGGGACTACTTCATCCTCAGAACTTGAGTACTTTGTCGGCAAATAATGTGACAAGTTTCAATGTGATTAATCAGGGGCCTACTCCAATTTCAGGTTCGTATACCTATTTGTATGATTCTCAGAATTATCCAGTTTCAGATCAAACGCAAACACAAAAGTATATTTATAAGGCGTTGTAGGAATAAACTATTATTAGTTTTGCGTATATATTAATAAAAATATGATTTTTATGTAAAAAAAAATTATATTTGTGGGAAAATAAGTAATCTCTATTGAAAATGAAACAACTTTTCTATTTTATTCTCCTTATTGCAGGGCTTTCTTCTATTCATTCTTGCAAGGATTTGGTAGACGAAGAGGGGAACCCTCTATTAGACATTAATAATAATACTGGTCTTACCGGACCTAGAGCTTTGTTTAGAGAAGTTACCAATGCAGATACAATTGCAGAGTATCGTTACAATGGGCTCTTGGTAAATAAAGTGTTCACAAAAGGAAAGCACACACGCTCTGTGACCGATCTTTTATGGAGTGGAGATAAAGTAAGTAAGATTTCTTTTTACGGATTTTTAGATGAAGATAAAGATGGTAATCTTGATGATGATAGTGTAGCTTACACACAATTGCTTACTTATGGAGCGGGTGGAAGACTTACAATTATTACGGAGAATAGAACGCTTTACAAGAAAACTTCAGGTCCTGGTGGAACTCTTGTTCTTCCGTGGGTAGTAAATAAGAAATACAAAAAAATGTATAACCTTGAGTATGCTACAGGAACAGATAAGTTGAGCAAAATTACCATGAGAGATGGGGAAGAGATTACTGGAAATGTATTTGATTATACAGATTATTCTATTACCAACTACACGTATGCTGGAGATAACGTCTCTGTGGTAAATAGAGTGTACGGAACTATTATCGCAAATGTTTTCCAAACACCCGATGAGAATTATAAGTATGAGTATTTTACTTATGATGACAAAATTAACCCACATACTTTGTTACCATCAGCTTATAAGATTTCATCAATCTTATCTACAAGAGTAAATGATGAGAAAAGCCACACCTTTTCTATCAACAACCCCAAAAGACTTACCATTACAGATATGATGGTGCCAATTCCAACACCGGTTGTTTATACAACAAATTATGCTTACGATCCTCAAACTTATATGACACAAGGATTTGGAATTTACTATTTTTATAAACCAATGTAAGTATTGGTATAATGATATAAGCCCCGTCTTTAAAAAAAGATGGGGCTTTTTATTTCTAAAAAATTTATTTTTGCAAAAAATAATAGAATGAAATACCTTATTGTAGGGTTGGGAAATAAAGGCGCCGAATATGAAAATACACGCCATAATGTCGGTTTTAAAGTAGCTGATAAAATAGCTGAAACATTAGAATCCTCATTTAATACCACAAATTTTGGGTGGATGGCTGAAGGAAAACATAAAGGGAGAAAAGTATTTGTTTTAAAACCGGATACATATATGAACCTTTCAGGAAATGCTGTGAAATATTGGATGCAGAAAGAAAATATACCTTTAGAAAACGTTTTAATTGTTACTGATGATTTGGCGCTTCCTTTTGGGACTTTAAGAATGAAAGGAAAAGGCTCAGATGCGGGGCATAACGGTTTAAAAAATATTAACGAAGTTCTTCAAACACAAAACTACGCAAGGTTAAGGTTTGGGATTTCTGCAGATTTCTCAGAAGGAAGACAGGTAGATTATGTTTTGGGAACTTGGAATGAAGAAGAATCTGAAAAACTAGACGAAAGAATAGAGAAATCTGCGAAAGCTTCTTTATCTTTCGTTTTTGCAGGCCTAAATAATACAATGTCTGCTTTCAATGGAAAATAGAAAAAAAGACCATTTTCACAATCTGAAAATGGTCTTTTTAATTTATATTGCTCTTGTATGTGTAATGACAATATGCGAATTTTCGTTGGTTTCGTAATCTTTATATGATGTTTTAAAACCAAGTAATTCTACTTCAATATCATCTTCAACCGCTCTCACATTGGCAAACTCCTGTATCATTTCCAGAACATCTGTGGCAATGTAAGCTGTTTCTCTTGCATCAAACGTAATTTTACTATTGGGTTTAATGTTTTTCAAAGTCTTTTTAATGGCGGCTTTATTTAAAAACGAAACCTCTTCTGCCAATTTCATTGTAATTTCATCAGCATTGTCTAGTTTTTCTTTACTTAGGTAATAGGCACGCTTCATATTTCCTTGTAATATATAGAAAATTGAAATCGCAAGACCAATTCCTACACCTTTCAAAAGATCGGTAAAAACTACCGCTACAACCGTCGCAAGAAATGGAATAAACTGAAATTTACCCAGTGTCCAAAAGTGTTTAAAAGTAGCAGGTTTAGCCAATTTGTATCCAATCAAAATCAATACAGCGGCAAGTGTGGCAAAAGGAATTTTGTTAAGAATAACAGGAATCGTTAGTACGCAAATAAGTAAAAGCAACCCATGAATAATGGTAGATATTTTTGATGTTGCCCCTGCGTTTGCATTAGCAGAGCTTCTTACCACAACAGAAGTCATAGGAAGTCCTCCAATTAGAGAACTTACCAAATTACCTATTCCTTGCGCCTTCAGCTCAAGATTGGTATCTGTAATTCTTTTCTGCATATCTAGGCGGTCTGAAGCTTCTATACAAAGTAAAGTTTCAATAGAAGCAACGATGGCGATGGTGGCTCCTGCAACCCAAACTTGATAATTGGTAAAACCACCAAGATCAGGGAAAGTAATGAGGTTTTTAAAATCTTCCAAGCTTTGAGGGACGGGAAGTGATACCAAATGCTGAGATTCTACTGCCAAACTGCTTCCTAAAAATTTAAAAAGTTCGTTCATTACAATTCCCGCGACTACTGCGGCTAATGCTCCGGGAAGCATTTTAAGCTTTTTCAGGGCCGGAACTTTATCCCAAATAAGTAGAATTGCTATAGAAACTATAGTGATGATTAATGCACCTGGATGAATGGCGTGAGAAGCTTCTTCAAAGTACTTTAAATTGATTCCGTTATCAAAAAGAGTTTCGTTTCCTTCATAGTCTTTATCGAAGCCTACTGCATGCGGAATTTGTTTTAAAATGATAATGATACCAATAGCGGCAAGCATTCCTTCAATTACATTATTGGGAAAGTAATTCGAAATACTTCCTGCTCTTACGAATCCTAAGATAAGCTGAATTATTCCCGCTATCATCCCCGCACAAAGAAAAAGTTCGAAAGCTCCTAGATCTGTAATTGCTTTCAGAACAATTGCCGTTAATCCTGCAGCTGGTCCTGAAACCGAAATGTTAGAATTACTAATGGTACCGATTATAATACCACCCACAATACCAGAAATAATTCCTGATAATGGCGGTGCTCCTGAAGCTAATGCAATTCCTAAACATAGTGGCAATGCAACGAGGAATACCACTAAACCGGAAGGTAGATTTTCTTTAATCCCTCCTGATAAACTGTTGTTTTTTTTCATGACTGAAAAAATTTTTTTGAAAAATATAGTACTATAGATAAATAACCGCATCTAATGAGCGGTTCGTAAAAAGCAGATGCAGTGTATTATCTAGACTGTAATACACTGCAGGTTGCATGTTTATCTATGCCTCCGGAGGCGGAGAAAATATGTTGAGGTGAGGCGACAGATGAATGCGGTCATCGGTCTGCACAAATGTTGTGCGTTCAGAATCGGGCTCGAAAAACTTCAGATAGTCGTAGACATTTAAAGTTTTTGGAAGCGTCTTTTCTACAACAGAAAGAAAAGAAGAGTAGTGAGAATGTGTTTCTTCTTCGTTTACCACCACGTTGGTTTTTACCAAGTCCCATTTCAGAACTGCAGCAATGCTTGGCAATGCTGTAAAGTTCAAAACGAACAGTAGTGTGATGATACTCCAGATTTTCATTCTCATAAAAAAAATTAAGGCGTTTTTCTTGTCATTGTCCAAGAATCTTCAGTAAGATTATAGATCTTTTGGATGTCTTTGAGTTCTTTTTCGAAATCAATTTTAAGATCGATAATTTTTCCTGTTCTTAAATCGAAAACCCATCCGTGTACCACAGGGAATTCTTCTTTAATATACCTTTTTTGTACGCAAGCCATTTTGATGACGTTAATGCACTGTTCAAGTACATTTAGCTCTACAAGCCTGTCATACTTCTTTGCTTCGTCTTCAATAGCGTCTAGCTCGGCACGGTGAATTCTGTACACATCTCTGATGTTTCTTAACCAAGGATTTAAAATTCCTAAATCTTGAGAAGTCATCGCTGCTTTTACACCACCACAGTTGTAATGTCCACATACAATAATGTGTTTTACCTTTAGATGAGTAACGGCGTATTCTACTACAGAAGCCGAGCTCATATCCAAGGTGTTTACAACATTGGCAATGTTTCTGTGTACAAAAACTTCGCCCGGTTTTGCTCCCATAATTTCTTCAGCAGTTGCTCTACTATCTGAGCATCCTATGTAAAGATATTCAGGTGTTTGAGTTTTTGCTAATTCATGAAAAAACTCCGGGTCTTCGCTAATTTTAGATTCTACCCACTTTCTGTTGTTTTCGAAAATAACTTCGTACGATTGTGACATAAAAATAGTATTTAAGGTTTATAATTATTTGTTTCGTTTAAATTATTTTCTATTTACGATAGGTTTAATCGATATTTATACAAAACTAGTTTTTTTGTTTTAGTGTGTTATCTTTTTTAACACTGTTTAATATTTACACTTTGTTGTTGATGTATCCCAAGGTGGCGGTTTCGTTAGGATAAATCTTTGCCGGATTTCCCGCTACTATCGCATTATCTGGAACATCAAAGTTTATATAAGCGTTCGGTGCTACCAAAACATTGTTTCCGATTTTAATTTTGCCTACCAAAACGGCATTCGGACCAATCCAAACTTCGTTGCCAATTTCGGGATAACCTTCGTTTTTTCCTCTGTTTTGTTGCCCAATGGTAACGCCTTGTGCAATATTGCAGTTTTTACCAATTTTTGCTCTTGGATTAATCACTAAACTTCCCCAATGCCCCAAATAAAGACCTTCTCCAATTTCGGTTTCAGGGTAAATCTGAAAACCATATTTTATTTGGTAATGTCTTAGAACAAATCGCCACCAAATTCCTAAGATAGGCGTTTTTTTGTAGCGTTGCGCTTTTCTAAGAACGTACATAAAATGTAAATTCGGGTTAATGCATTTTGCACAAATCTGTATTCCTGAAAGCCATTTTCCGCTTTCGCGATAAAAGTCTTTCTGTATCGTTGAGTAATGCTCTGCCATACACAAAAATAAACAATCTGACTGATTTTAAAACTTAATTTCTAAAGAGAACTGAAATTTTTCTACAACTCATCTATTGTAGACATTATTTTGTCTACAGAATTTTGCAAAGTGAAAGGCATTTCAGCATGTTCAAGTTGTATAGAAATGTCGTTGAAAGCTGTTTTTTCGGAAATGGCTTTTTTCATTCCTAGGTAAATTCCGTCTTCCGAATTTTCTGTAATGATGCCGTATTTGCCATCGTTTAGCATTTCTTTTACTCCCGAAACATCAGTTGCAATGATTTTCTTTTTTAAAGTGATGGCCTCAAATAAAACCGTCGGAAAGCCTTCGTATCTCGAGCTAAGAATATAAAAATCAGCATTTTTAAAATAAGGATAGGGATTGTCTGTAAAACCGAGCATGGTTGCGGTTTCATCTATATTTAAAGAATGTTTTAAAGCTTTAATATTGTCAAAATCATAACCGTCTCCAACGATAAGGATTTTATGTTTTAAACCTTCATCTAAAAGTTTTTTATGAACTTTTAAAAGTCTGTCGAATCCTTTTTGCGGAAACACAGTTCCAACAGAAATAAAAGTAGGAACAGTGGTATCAAAATGATAATTTTTCACAGCTTTTTCTGCTTTGCTGAGAATTTCATCTGTGTCTAAAGGATTGTAAATTCTCTCAATTTTATATTTTTCCGCTTCATTTTGAGCTAAATTTTGAAAAAGAGTTTTTATTTTCTCTGAAATCACTAAAATCTTGTCGAAGCCAAAGAATTTTTTAATTTCATCTTCAGAATAGCCTTTCACTTCAGAAAGGTCATTGTGAATCCACACGATTTTTTTGGAAGATTTCAGCGGCGAATTTAAAATTTCGTCTCGCATTCCATGAATAGCGGCAAATTCAATATCATAGATTTTGTTTTTCAGTTTTTTACGGTATAAAAGCTTTGGAAATTTCTTCAAAACCTTTTGATATACAACTCTAAACGCCTTTTCTGGTAAATCTTGGATTCTGTTGGTGGTAATCATTTCTCCCTTATTCAGATAGATTACGTTAATCCAATCTGGAACTTCAGAAAGATATTTTCCGGAATATAAATTGAGCAACAAATCGATTTCGTATTTGTCTTTTGGAAGGTTTTTAAGAAATGTAACCAATACTTTTTCTGCACCACCGTGCCTCAGTGAGCCTATTCTGATAAGTATTTTTTTTTGGGTGGCCATTATTCTGCGGCTTTGAATTTTTTAGGCAAATTATTTTTAAGCCAATTGTTTAATTGCTTTTTGTCTTTTTCGAGTTCAATAGGGTAGTCGATAGAATTTTTTTTGAGGATGTCTCCATAATCTTCGATTTCACAAATGTATTTTGCGGGATTTCCTCCGTAGACCGTATTATTTGGCATAGAGTCGGATAGCACAGAATTGGCTCCTAAAACGCAGTTGTCTCCGATTTCTACATTTTGAAGAATCACAGAACCATTTCCAATTGCACAGTTTTTTCCAATTTTTATGTGGCCAAAGTTTCTTATCGTTTCATAACCTTCAAGTTTTCTAAGATTTACAGTAAAGCCAGAATGCGTTACAAAGGTTGCTCCTTCACCAATTCTGGTTTCGTCGCCAATTTCTACCAAAAAGGGTTCAGAACCAAAAGATACACTGTTTCTAATCACGACATTTTTACCAAGTTTTAGGCCGTTGCTTACGCATATTTTTGTGTAAATTTTCTGCTGAAAATCTTGAGAGGATGTGTAGAGTTTGTTTAAAATTTTATAAATCATCATCATGCAAACAAAGTTAAATATAATTTATAAATTTGCCTCTCAAAAATACAAGTATGACGATAGAAGATTTTTGCGAGTTAATACGTGCAGAGCTTAAAGAGGAAACGGTAATTAATCCTTCAACAAACTTTAAAGAACTTGAAAATTATGGTTCTTTATCTGCTGTTGTTATTTTAGACTTGGTAGAAAAGAGTTTCGATGTTAAGATTAATCCACGAGGTTTTAGAAGTATTAATTCTGTGAACGACCTTGTAGACGTAATCGGAGCAGAAAAGTTTTCTTAAACAGAAGGTTTATTATCTCTGTACAGCATAATTTTGTGGCTGTACGGATAAATTGGATTTTCTGGCGTGTGAATAGCAAATCTCTTTACATTTTCGTCGTCTTGAAAGCCGAGTCTTCGGTAGTAGTCTATCGCAAATTCGTTATTTTCTAAAGGGATTAAGTACATTCTATCTGTTTGGTTTACAAGATGCTCGATGAGAGGTTTAGAAATCCCTTTACTTCTAAATTCTGGCGCAACAAACAGGTATTCTAAAAAATATTTATTGGTTGAAATTTTCTTGGTTTCAGGAAGTGTTTTAGCATTGCTAAAAAAATGCTCGAGATGTTTTTTTTCAAGATGTATTGGGAAGAGCTCGCTTTTGTTTTGATAGTATTCATTGTCGGTAAAAAAAATACTACAGCATGCTGCTCTTTCTCCATCGTATTCAGCTATAGAATAGGTGTTTAGGGAAAATTCTGTATCAAAATTTTCATCATCCTCAAGAAAAGCAGCGAGATATTTTTTCGTGGTTTCTGTATCTGTTCCAAACAAATTATTAAAAGTGTTTTGGTCTTCGAAATTTTCGATTTCCATGATCGCATTTACAATAAAAGGGATATCGGTTTTATTTGCTTTTCGTATAATCATTGTAATGTGCTTTTTAGTTGGTTTCTGTCTATTTTACCTGATGTATTTACCGGAAAGTCTTTAATTTTTATAATTTTTGAAGGAATACAATAATCAGGAAGATGATTTTTGAGATGAGTTAAAACAATTGTTTCTTCTGCCATCAAATCATTTATGAAAAGAATTAAAACATCATTTCCTGCCGTATCTTTATGTAAAACCGCAACACTAATTGCATTATTGAGTTTTTGATTGGCAAAGTATTCAATCTCTGCTAATTCTACACGGAATCCGTTTATTTTAGCCTGAAAATCTATTCTTGCAGTATAATAAAAATCACCTTCATTATCTTTTATGCACCAATCTCCAGTTCTGTAGAAAACTTTATCGTTTTGGTAAATAAATGCCTCCTTGGTTTTGTTTTCGTTTTTCCAGTAAGCTTTGGTTAAAAGTTTTCCAGAAAGCAGGAGTTCACCTTCGTTTTCATTTTCTTCAAGAAAGCTCATTTCGCTGTTTGGAATTGATTGGCCGATGCTTATGATTCCGTTTTTCTCTTTTATTTTTTCTTCAATTTTATAATAGGTGCAGAAGATGGTATTTTCTGTAGGGCCATACACGTTATATAATTCTGCATTGGGTACAAAAGATCTCCAGTTTTCTATCTGTTTTGAAAGTAGTGCTTCGCCGCAGAAAAGATTTAGTCTGAGGCTGGTGTTTTTTATCTCATCATCTAAATACGGAATGATTAAATTCAAAATACTTGGAACCATTAATGCCACTGTGATTTCGTTGGCTTCCAAAAGATCTAAAATTTGTAGAGATTTTGTTTCTTTTTTATGAAGTGAAACTACTTTTGCACCATTTAACCAAGGGATTAAATAGCTCATTACAGATAAATCGAAAGTAAGCTCAAACATTTGCAGAACGCTGTCTTGGGAATTAAGTTCACCAAAGGTTGTGTGGAATGCCTCTGCAAAATAATAGAGATTTGAAAACGTTATGGGTACTCCTTTGGGATTTCCTGTACTTCCGGAAGTAAATAAAATGTATGCGTTATTTTCTATTGGAGAATTTTTGGGTTGTAAGGTTTCTATTCCAAAATTTTCTGTGGAGTCTATAATGTTTATATTAAAATCTTCTTCGATTTTTACAGACGAAAGCAGAGCTTCTATCTCGGCTTGGTTTATGACATTTAAGTTTTTACTAATAGGAAAATCTGGATGAATGGGAACATAGGTTTTGCCTTCCATCCAAATGGCCAGAATTGAAGCATACATAAAAACATCATCCGTTAAATAAATTCCGATATTGTTTGAGGGGAATTTCTCTATCTGATTTCTAATCTGCTGAGAGTATGTTAAAACCTGACTATATGTATAATCTTTATTCTCGATAGAAAGACAAACATTGTCGCTGTTTACCAAAAAAGATTGGTATAAATTTTCTATAAAAAGATTCATTTTTATTTGTGTTGTTTTTATGTTGGCTAAGCTAAAGTCTTAAGAATAATTTTTTCTACTGCGGTAAAGATTTTTTTGCTGTCGAATTTTTCTTCAATATTCTCAAGGTTTTTCTCTATTTTTTTTATTAATTCTTTATCGGTAAGAAATTTTTTCATCCCTTCATACAATCCTTCCTGAGAATATTCTACGAGATAACCTGTCTTGTCATGATCGATCATTTCAGGTATTCCGCCTACGTTGGTTGCCAGAATTGGTTTTTTCAAAATAAGAGTTTCGGCAATTATTAATGGCCAACCTTCGCTTTCTGAGGGCATAATGTAAAAGTCGCTGTTTTTTACAAAAGGATAAGGGTTTAGTTTTGTGCCTAAAAGCATGAAAGACTTCTCTACATTCAATTCTTTACTTCTTGATAAAAGCTCTTCGTAATCTTCACCGTCGCCAATAATTTCAATTTTATGGGCAAAACCATCATCAAGAAGTTTTTTATGAACTTCTAAAAGAGTTTTATATCCTTTCCTAAAATGCAGTCTTCCTACAGATATAAATGTAGGGATTTCTTCCCTTTGCGGAATGAATTCTGAGGATTTTTCTTTTATTTCTTTAATAGGAATCGCATTCAGTACAACCTCTCCCGGTGGGAAGTTTACCTCAGGAAATTTTTCTTCCAGGGAATCTTTACATTGCTGTGATCCGTAAATGATATAATCAAACTGCTGCATGTTTTTGAAAATCTCTTCGCGATAAGGATCAAAACCTTCAAGTGTTAAGTCAGAATGAAGCCAGGCAATTTTTTTAGAGTTTTTATTGGTGGAGTTGAGAACGGTTTTGTAGATAGAATAGGTAGTTGCGATTTCTACATCGTATTTTTCGTTCAATAAACTGTCTGCAATTTTGGGATCTTTTTCTGCTTTCTCGAGAAGTAATTTTCGCTTCACAAGTTGTAGATTACGAACAAATCTATTTTTTGATAAATCTTCTTTTCCTTTTGCAATGTAAACTTTTCTAATATCTGAAGGAAATGAATCTCGAAGTTCTCCTTGGTTGATGTTTAGGCATATGGTAAAATCAAACTTCTTTTTATCCAGGTTTTGAAGCATGCTTAAAACTACCTTTTCAACGCCGCCCATTTCCATAGAACGATGTCTGAAGAGAACCTTTATTTTTTTTTCTATCATTATCCGAAAAGTTTTTGCAGAATAACAGTAATTTTCTTTTTTATACGATACGGAATTTTATTTTGGTACTCAAGAAGTGCAAAAATTTCATCCGTTTTTTCGTAGCTATCTGGAACAGGTTTTCCGTTAATATGGGTGATATCTCTTCTCTTCATCGCTTCCCAAATGGCACGTGCATAATATCGGTAAGATTTCTTTTTGTTTTCATTTTGAGAAATTCCTCCTGCATGAGCACGATACAGATAATCTGTTTGATTGATAAATTTTACCTTCCCCATTTCATACATTTTATAATATAAATCTTGATCTTCTGCGATTTGAAGTTCTGGATTCATCTTTTTTGTCTGCATGTATACATCTTTTCTAAAGCTTACAAATGGCGCAATTTGGATAGGGAAGTTAAAAAAAGTTTTGCTACCATTGGGAACTTGCATTGCAGATTTAAATTCGTTCAGAATATTCAGGTTTTCATCACATTTAGCAAGTCTGGAATAGGTAAGAACAATTTTTGGATCTTTTTGCAATGTCTCGACTGCGCTTTTCAAAGCTTTAGGTTTTATAATATCATCGGGATCCAGGTATCCGCAGACTTCTCCATTGGCAAGTTCAATAAGTTTAGCCTTTGTTACTCCAACACCGTAATTGCTGTTGTTTTCATAAAATTTAAACCGTCCATCTGTACCGATAATTTTTTTGATAACTTCTACAGAATCATCAGTAGATTTGTCGTCTACGATTATAGTTTCCCAGTTTTTATATTCCTGTGCCAAAATAGAATCATAGCAGTCTTTGAAGAATTTACCATTGTTGTAGTTGGCAATAAGAATAGAAAATTTCATGGTAGAGGGGGTTCGATAATAAATTTTATACAAAGATAACCATTCTGAAAAATAATAAATCAGATAAAAGTCTTATTTTTGCTAACTAAAATAAACACAGTGAGCGAAGTAACAAGAGTTCTCAAAACTTTTATAGGCTATCTTAAAAGACCAGATCTTTATCCTGAATTGGGTAGAAAGATTTTAAAAAATACCATTAACAGAGGTGGTGCTTTTAAAGGAAAAGAAAAAACCAATTTTTGGGCTTCTTCTAAAGCGATATCCCAAGAAGAGGCTATTTCTGCACTTTTTGGACTAAGTAATTTGGGTTTTAGAAAAGAGTATGAAAGTATTTTAAATCATGCTTCCAAAGAAGAAAAAGACTGTCCTATTAAAATGGGAGGTCCTGGAGCTTTGGAGCTAATTTTTTATGCTTGTGAGTTTACAAATGCCAAACACGTAATTGAGACTGGCGTTGCTTACGGGTGGTCTTCCCTTGCGTCATTACTATCTCTTTCGAATAGAAAAGGAACTTTATACAGTTCAGATATGCCTTATTTAGCTCAAGATGGAGATAAATATGTTGGCTGTGTAGTGCCTCAAAATCTTAAAGAATATTGGAAACTCTATCGTTTTGCCGACAAAGAATCTTTACCTAAGATTTTCGGTGATAATGATGTTTTTGATGTTGTTCATTACGATTCTGATAAAAGTTACAATGGGAGAATGTGGGCGTACGAGGAGCTTTATAACCATTTAAGAAAAGGGGGTGTGTTTATTAGTGATGATATTGGCGATAATTCTGCGTATCAAGATTTTTGTGAAAGGAAAAACATTGCAACAACAGTGGTGGAGTACGAAGGCAAATTTATTGGAGTTTTTATTAAATAGCAGTTTTTATGTACAGCAAATTCTCAGACCTAAAGAAACTTGCGAAATCTGAAATTGTAAAATCAAAAAAAATAAAAGTTGCCTTATTGGGCGACACAGCCACTCAGTTTTTGAATGTTGCTCTGAAAGGAACAGCAGCAAAAGAAGGGTTGGATATTGATGTTTTTGAAGCAGATTTTGGACAGATTTCCCGACAAATACTAGATCCTTCTTCAGAATATTATGAGTTTAATCCGGATTATACAATTGTATTTGAAGCATCGCACAAGTTGCTAAACCAATATTATAAATCTTACGACAATCAAATAAACTTTGCTCAAAATAAAATTAATACGGTTGAAGAACTGTATGAAACTATTCAGAGCAGAACGAAAAGCAAGGTAATTTACTGCAATTTTGCAGGTATCGATAACCAAGTTTTCGGAAACTTTTCTCACAAGGTAGAGCATTCTTTTGTGTTTCAGCAAAACAAACTGAACTATCTTCTTTCAGAATTGGCAATAAAGAAAAATAATCTTTTTATTGCAGATTTGGCTTCAATTCAAAATAAATGGGGGAGAGATTTTATGTTTTCACCCAATATCTATATCAATACAGAAATGGTGCTTTCAATAGACGCATTGCCTATTGTTGCTCATCATTTGATAGGGGTTATTTCTTCTATTGAAGGGAAATTTAAAAAATGTGTGATTCTAGATTTAGACAATACAACTTGGGGTGGTATAATAGGTGATGATGGTTTAGAGAAAATCCAAATCGGAAGTTTAGGAATTGGAAAAGCATTTTCAGAATTTCAATATTGGATAAAAGCTCTTCAGAAAAGAGGAGTTATTGTAGCTGTTTGCAGCAAAAACGACGAAGATAAAGCAAAAGAGCCTTTCGAAAAACATCCAGATATGGTTTTGAAGATGGAGGATATTGCTGTTTTTGTGGCTAATTGGGAAAATAAAGCAGACAACATCAGAAGAATTCAAAGTATTCTGAATATAGGTTTTGATTCTATGGTTTTTTTAGATGATAATCCTTTTGAAAGAAATTTGGTGAGAGAAAACCTTCCAGATGTCTGTGTCCCGGAACTTCCTGAAGATCCTGCGGAATATTTGGAGTATTTATACAGTTTAAATCTTTTTGAAACAGCAAGCGTTTCTGAAAATGATGCTGAAAGAACCAAGCAATATCAAGTGGAAGCACAAAGAGCCAGTGCACTCGAAAGTTTTACAAATGTGGAAGACTTTCTGAAAAGTATGAATATGATCTCGGATGTGCGCTCGTTTGATAATTTTTCAAAACCAAGAGTTTCTCAGCTTACGCAGCGTTCTAATCAATTTAATTTAAGAACGATACGCTATACAGAACAAGATGTGGATAATCTTATGGTTTCTGAGAATCATTTTACACTTTCATTTACCTTAGAAGATAAATATGGTGATAATGGATTGATCTGTGTAATTGTGCTGGAAAAGAAAGACCATGAAACGTTATTTATCGATACTTGGTTGATGAGTTGCAGGGTGCTGAAAAGAGGTATGGAAGATTTTACCTTGAATACGATTGTAGATACTGCCAAAAAGAATAGATTTAGATATATTGTTGGAGAATATATTCCAACAGCAAAAAATCAAATGGTGAAAGATCATTACGAGAATCTAGGATTTGCAAAGCAGGATAATCATTGGATTTTGGATGTTTCATCTTACGAAGACAAAAAAGTTTACATTAATAATAAAAAATAATACACAAATGGATAATACAGAAATTTTAGCCAAACTAAACGATATTTTCAGAGAAGAATTAGACAACGAAGAAATTAGTTTAAACGAAGAAACCACTGCCGAAGATATCGAAGAGTGGGATTCTCTTAGTCATATTCAATTAATTGTTGCTGTAGAAAAAGCATTTAAAATTCGTTTTACTTCATCAGAAATTCAGAGTTGGAATAATGTAGGAGAGATGATGGAATCTATCAAAAACAAATAAGTTTTTCACATATGCTTCTCAATTCCTATAGTTTTATTTTCTTCTTTATTATTTTATTTTTTGTCTACTATCTTGTAGGTAAAACATCAAAGCTTCAGAATATATTTTTATTATTGGGAAGTTATGTCTTCTATATGAGTTGGAGTTGGGAATTTATGTTTCTTCTCATCTTTTCGACCATTGTTACTTATTTTATCGGAAATAAAATAAAAGCCGCCGAGAGCTCAGGTAAAACCAGGTGGTTGCGATTAGGCGTTTTTTTTGTGCTTATTCAGCTTTTATACTTTAAGTATTTTAATTTTTTTATAGAAAATTTTAATGATTTTTTTAAACTTATTGGGTTGCGCAGCCAAATCGGATTGCTGAAAATTCTTCTTCCCATCGGGATTAGCTTTTACTCTTTCAGAATGTTGGGCTACTTGCTTGATATTAAAAATAATAAGCTTAAAGAAATTCCTGGTTTACTAAATTATTCTGTTTTCATTGCTTTTTTCCCATGTATTATTGCAGGACCAATAGATAAGGCTAGTCCTTTTTTAAATAATATTAAAAATAAAAGAGATTTTTCTTCAGAAGGATTTTCTGATGGCTTAAAGCAAATATTATGGGGGCTTTTTAAAAAGCTTGTGGTTGCTGAGAATATTGCAACAATCACAGAGCCATTATTTGCAAGTTACCAAACTTTGAACGGAAGTACTTTGTTTATAGGTGCCGTTTTGTATTTTATTCAGCTTTATGCAGATTTTTCTGGGTATTCAGATATGGCGATTGGTATTTCAAAATTGCTAGGAATTAGAGTTCAAGCTAATTTTAATTATCCACTATTTGCGCAAAATGTAGCAGATTACTGGAGAAGATGGCATATTTCTTTAACATCTTGGCTCACCGAGCATGTCTTTACGCCACTTTCTATTAATTTTCGAGATTACGATAAATATGGTCTTATTATGGCAATTATTATCAATTTTCTCGTGGTTGGTTTTTGGCATGGTGCAGAATGGCATTACATTGTACATGGCTTGGTAAGTGGTGTAATGTTTATTCCTCTTATTTGGAAAGGGAAGATGAATAAGAAGGTTAAAAGCACCAATAATATTATTCCCACACTTGAGGAAATCAAAAACATACCCGTCACTTTCGTGATGTTTTCTCTTTTGATGGTGCTGTTTTTTGTGAAAGATATGGAGATGGCGGTTCATTATTACAAAGAAATATTTTCATTGTCATTCTTTCAAAAGCCCAATTTTCCTATTCAGAAAGAGGTTTTCTTGCTGCTCATTTTTATGATGGTTGTTGAATGGATTTTTAGAGACAAAGAATTTGCAATTAAAGAACTTTTTGCGAAGAAACATTTTTTGATGAGGTGGGGATTTTATTACGTACTTGTGTTTTTAATATTTCTATTTTATATCGCTCCTAAAGGCTTCATTTACGCACAGTTTTAATCATGAAAAAATCTATTGTAAGGCTTTTAGCTTTTTCGGTGGTTCCGTTTTTGGTCATCTGTTATTCGGTTTATCTTATCAACCAAAAGACTGATGATTTCTATAAAAGATTTACTTCGCCGCAGCAAAATTCTTTGATTTTGGGAAGCTCGCGAGCTGCTTCTATGAATCCTCAGATTTTGGATAGTTTGGTGAATAAAAAGTTTCCTAAAGTGAAATTTTATAACTATGCATTTACTTGGGCGCATTCTCCTTATGGGCCAAAATATTTAGAATCTATCAAGAAAAAAGTAATCAATAACTCTAAGGATGGGTTTTTTATTGTAACTGTAGAACCTACAGCTTTAATGGTGAATAGAGATACACCAGATGAGCCTCGTTTTTATATAGAAAATGATAAGTCTGTAGCCCAAACTTCACAAGTTTCTATGAACCCCAATATTGAATATTTGATTGAAAACTATAATTTCTCTCTCACTCACGAGCTGAATAGTAAAATATTGCCGGAAAAAAACAAAATAGCAGAAGCGAATATTCTCGAAAACGGCAAAATAGATATTAAAATGCTTAAATCTATCCCCGCACAGCAAAGGATAGAAGAGAATAAAGTAAAAATGAAAGAGTTGCAAGAAAGAATAAAAAATTTAAAAATTTCTGAAAAAAGACTTGAGTATTTATCTCAAACCATAAGCTTTCTACAACAACATGGCAAAGTAATTCTTGTAAGGATGCCTGTAAATAAAACGCCTTACGAGATTGAGAAAAAAGCGTATCCAGATTTTGACGACAGAATGAAAGATCTTAGCGCTAAGCGGAAAATACACTATATAAATTACAATGATTTTGCCAATGATTATCAGTTTGGTGATGAGGTTCATTTGGTTTCAAAATCAATGGATCAGTTTTCAAGAGCTTTAGGAAATGATATTCTTAAAAATTACTAGTTTCCTAAAACAAATTTTCTCTAAAGTTAATATTATATAAGCCAGATCTAATGCTCTTGTAGTCGGTAAAAAGATATTTGGAAATCATACCCCACTTTTTGAAAAAAGGAGCGTTAGCAATTTCAAAACTTCTATGCATTCTTTTGATATGGATTTTGTATTCTGAAGGTAAATTAGGTTCTTTCTCAGACCATTCCCTTAGTTTTTTCCAAAATAATACTTTTGTTGTGGCGGGGTTAATTTTTTTGGTTTCTACTTGAGTAATTCTGTTGTTCTCATGAATGCCTCTTATTGCGATCGCTTTTTCATTAATCCCCGTATAAAAATCTAAGTAATAAGAAAGTCGCGTAGTAAACTCGGTATCTTGATGTAATCTGAGAGAAGAATCAAACATTTTATCTGCTTTTGAAAGAGCAGATTTGCGAAGTGTTAAAGTGTCTAAATGAATTAAACCAAAACTTCCGCGAAGATTCATTTGTCCAGGACAAACATCTTTTGGATTTGTTTTTTTATATACTGTGTCCAGCTTGTCTTGGTAGATGTGATAGTACTGTTGTTTTGCTTTTTCAGAATAATAATAAACGCCTAATGCGCCGTAAACAGCATCTACTTCTGGATTTTTGAACAGTTCTTTTTCTGCATCAAAACGATTGGGAAGATAATAATCATCTGCATCTAAAAACGCAATAAAATCTCCGGTAGATTTTTCAATTCCTAAATTTCTACTTGCACCAGCTCCATGATTTTTTTTGTCTGGATGTTGATAAAGTTTTACTCTGCCATATTGTTCAGCCAATTTTTTGCAAACTTCGAGTGCGTTATCGGGAGATTGATCTTCAACAAGAATTATTTCATATACTTCATCAAATTGTAACGCAGATTCTACGGCTTTTATAATATATTTTTCGGCATTGTAAACAGGTGTAACGACAGAAATCTTCATTTGCTATTTAATTTTTATAAAACAGGTTTTATAATCCAATTATCCTGATCCTTAATATTGAGCTCTTCCGGCGAGATTATTTTGTTTGAATTTCTACTAAAAACTTCAAATTTGTTTTCGTAGAAAAAATTATAAAGTGCTTCGGGAGCGTAAGTACCTTCTCTCAAAATCCAGTGCGGACTGAATTCTAAAAATATAATAGGTTTGTTTTTAATAATAAAATCTTTGTTGCCCAGAATCACAATAGCTTCGTAGCCTTCAACATCAATTTTGATAACATCTACCTTAATGTCTGAAAGAATGTTGTCTAAAGTGTCTGTTTTTACGGTAATAATTTCAGTATCTTTATTGGGATCTCTTTTTACGAACGAACTTGTACCTGCATGATTTCTAACGTAATTAAAAGATTTACTTTCTTTTTTATCACCAATCCCCATGTTGAAGGAGGTAATATTTTTAAACAGATTTTTGTTGATACTTTCATTAAATTGATTAAAAACAGCCGGAATTGGCTCAAAGGCATATACATGTTTGCAATATTGGCTAAGAAGCAAGCTGTGTTGCCCAATGTTGGCTCCTATGTCTACGAGAACTTTATCTTCTTGTAAAACATTAAATATATCATCAACAATGTCTTTTTCATAGATGCCATCTTCAAAGATTTTCATGTCTACAAAGCCAAAAGCTCTGTTTAAAATAATCTTTGTTTTTCGGTTTCTATACGAAATCGTGTATACCGTTTTGCTGTCTAAATAGCTAATGTTTAGTTTACGCCGAATGTAGTTATAGATACCTTCTTTAGCTACAATGTTAAACGCTTTTTCTAAAATTTTCATCTTTTTGTGCTTTAAATTTTACACTTCTCGGACCTGCCTGTAAAAATATTTTGTGCTTTTGTTGGAGGTGATTATTTAGGTTTTTAATCATTCCTTTTGGACTGAGAAAATTCTCGTAATATTCAAAAACATTATTTCTTATTTGTACAATTTCTTCTTGAGGTAGGTGAAATAATTCTTCGGTCAAAATTGTTTTGAGATGGGTAAGATTTTCAAATATAATGGCATTTTTTTTATGCTCCAAATTTGGATACAGAACTTCTGCATATTCTTTTTCAATTACGGGTATACTTCCAACAGACATGGCTTCAATCACGTTATGGCAAATGGGTTTTACCACGCCAGAACAGCAAAGAAAAAAATCGAACATAGATAAATGCGATCGTAAATCTTGCATTTTGATGTGATAATCTTCTTTAAGGGCAAAAACAAACTTTTCGGTAAAATCAGTACTTTCTTCTTCTAACTCCTTTTTGTGATTTAAAGTAATGTAGCCGGGCTGTTTTTTGAAGAAAGAATGTAACTCTGTGCGAGACAAAGACTTAAAATGCGTGTTTTTTATCTGTTGATATTCTGTTTCATCAAAATTACCGAAGCAAAAAAGAGCGTTATGTCTTTTTTCTTTGTATTGAACGGCAGAATTCCAAAATCCTAAATGATACATATTGGGATGAAAACTCATGGGAACATGGAAGCTGTTTTCTACTTCATTACCTTCTTCAAAATAGCTTTTAAAATATTCTTCACTAAACATGTCATCATTTATTTCAATATATTTTTCAGGTAAGTTTTGAGGGTTAATTAAAATGGTATTTTCGTCTTCTACGAGTAAAGCAAGATACCGATCTTTATTTCTCAAATTTCTATACGTAGAAAAGCTCATGGGGAAGTGTACATTATACCCCGCAAGAGAATAAAATTTTAATAAAGTATAGAAAAAACGATGATAAAGTTGTGGTTTTTTAAAGTTGATTAATACGTCTTTATTGCTTGTGTTTGGTGTCTTGTTTTGATGTTTTCTGTATGCAAGAAAATCTTTACATAAAGTTTTTGCTTGTTTAATTTTTAGTGTGATCATGGTTTGGTTTACAACCCGATTCGCTATTGTCACATCAAAATAAGTAGAGTTTTCCTAAATGTCATTTTTTTTTATGCTTACTATTAATGGAGAAGCATGTTGAAATAAAAAGGAAATTTGCTGGTATCTAAAGATATGGTAGTGTGTGACTAGGCGTTATGATTCCAAGTTTTTTTAGATTCATTCAGGTTATCAGTTGTTTAGTTTTTAGTTTTTATTTTTATCGATACGGAAATTCATGCATTATAATCTGTTCTAAATGCACATGCCCTTTCATACGAAGTTTTATGATATGAATTTACGACAATTTTTTGTTTATTTTTAAAAAAAATAATGATTTATCGTTTACAAATTTGAATCTTTAAATTTTACACTTCTATGCTCGGCTTGAAGGTAAATCTTTTTATTTTCTATAATGCTGTGGTTGAGGTTTTTAATCATTCCTTGAGGACTTAAAAATTTTTCATAGTACAAAAGAACATTGCGTCTAATCAACTCAATGTCTATCTGGGGAAGATTGAAAATTTCAGCCAGTGTTTTTTCGAGGTCATTAAGATCATTAAAAATAATCGCATTTTTTTTATGCTCTAAATTAGGATACATCACCTCCGCATATTCTTTTTCAATAATTGGAATGGTACCAACAGACATAGCTTCAACAATATTGTGGCAGAGAGGCATAACTACACCTGGACAACATAGGTAAAAATTAAAGTAAGAAAGAATCTCTCTCACATCGTTCATTTTAATTTGAAATTGGTCTTTTGTGATAAAAACATATTTTTTATCCCAATTCTTAAAACCCAAAGTAATTTCTTCTTTTGTACTCGCATGGGCAAATCCTAATTTTTGGCTGAAAAATTCTATTAATTCTATTCTAGAAGCAACTTTGAAATATGTTTTTTTGATTTCTGAATATGCTTTTACATCAAAATTTCCGTAGCATAAAAGTGCATTGTATCTTTCTTTTGGAGATGATATTTTTATATTCCAAATGTTTCGATGATACATTAAGGGGTGAAAGCTCATTGGAACATGAAAAGAATCCTCTCTAATATTGTCTTTTTCAAAATAATGAGAAAAGTAATCAGGACTAAACATTTCATCATTAAGCTCAATACAGTTTTCAGGAACCCTTTTATTCAACGATAAAAATTTTTTTTCTTTAACAATTAAAGCCAAATATTGATCTTTATTTCGAAGATTTCTGAATTTCGAAAAGTTTAAAGGATAGTAAATATTATAGCCATTAATTTTATAAAACTTAAGGAGTAGGTAAAAAAAACGATGATAAAGTTGAGGGTTTTCAAAGTTTACATACAGGTTTTTTTCATTTTCTACAAGGTTTTTGTTTTTTATCTTAAAGTAAGCAATATAATCTTTTATTAATACAACTGCTTGGTTTGCTTTTTTTTTAATCATACTGTGTTTTATTTATATATGCAGTTTTTTCAGATTAATTTATTATGTATTTTCTAAATTTATTTCTTTAGTTTACCTTTTGAATTACTGAGCTATTTTTATATTATTGAAAAGATACAGACGGATTTTTTATCTTCATAATAATGCTTTGCTCGTACTTTTTTTTACTTTTGTCATCAATGTCGAATGATTCTTGTTCTTTAACCTCATAAACTATTCTTCCTTTTATGGGTGATTTTTCTTGAGCGCCCATTAAAGACCACATGTATTCAATGTCTATATGCCCCAGATCAAGAGCCCAATAATCTTCTCTTGCGAGATCATAGGCTAATATGGTTGCAGTAGGTCCTAATGCAATAATAATTAACTTGTCTTTACCTAATTTTTTAATAGTTTCTAAAATTACCGAGTATATTCTAAAAGCATGTTCAGCGGGACAAATAATTCTTTCAATAGAAGCAGCATTATCAAATAAATTGTTTCCAACACCTAGTCTTGAAAATTCTCCTTCAACAATCAATAAAGATTGTTTGTCCCAAATGCTCTTTAAGGATTTTGTAATGGCTCTTTTCCTTCTATCTGTATTATTTTTGTACTCTAGGTAGAAACGGGAGATAAAAGAGTTTCCATATGTTTTATCTGTTTTTAAATATGGATTTATTCGAGTGCCATATTTATTTATAAAGTTTTTCCACCAGTATTTTGTGGAGATTTTGAAATTAGTTACTGAGTAAAGGGGTTCCGGTATGCAAACTAAATGATTTTCTAGGTCAGACATTAATACCTCTTTCAGTCTTTCTCGAATAGGCTCACTGTTTTCTTGAAGATGTAAAACAAATTCTGGAAGCATTAATCTAAATTCTCCATCGCCATATCTACTTATTGATTTTTTATTTTCAATTATTTCTTTAACTGTTTTTTCAATACTTAATACTTTGTATTTTGAAAATGCTTTTCTCTGCTCTCTGGTTTTATAAACCCATTGTATATAATAGAATATAGAAGTTATTTTTTTCTTTAAAATGATCATTGTGTTTTTGTTTAAATTTGGCATGGAGTCTTAATGTTTTCCAGAACGATATTTTTTATAACTTTAATCCGGGACTTTTTTTGGAAAGATTTTAGTTTTTAGGTAATTATAACTGTCTACTTATTAAAATAAGATTTAATTTTTGATTAATCACGATGTGTATTTAATGCGTGGAATCTATATCTGGTTTTTAATATTTGAGGATTCATTATGGTTGCCGCTGCAAAAGAAATCCATTTTCGAATTCCGTTTTGCGTTCCTATTTTAAAAGTAAGATATGTCAATTTAATTTTTTTGGCAAAAGGTTTTTCAATATTTTCACTACGGCTCCAGTAATATAGTGATTGGTGTAAAGCCGCATTATTTTTATAGTATTGAAAGGAATACAGTTTTATTTTCGTAATTCTGTTATCATCGTGTACGCCACGCATTGCAACAGCTTGTGTGATAATTCCAGATTTTAGATAGCAATAATAGGAAAGTTTAAAAATGAAATCTGAATCCTGATGTACTCTCAAATTCGAGTTGAATGTTAACTTACAGCGATCGAGAGCAGATTTTTTAATGGTTAAAGTATTTAGATGAAAAAAATGCCCGAATTTTTTCTCAGTAAGACCAAGCAATCCTCTAATAACGTCTTTACCTTCTGCTGGAAAATTTACAGTTGTGAGGGGGCTGTCTTTAAATTTTTCTTTGAATTCTTTTTTCCCTTTTTCGGATAAATATTCTATTCCTAAAGCTCCAAATACTCCCTCAATTTTTGGATCCTTAAAGATTGTTTTCTCGGCATCAAAACGGTTGGGTAAATAATAATCATCCGCGTCTAGAAAGGCGATAAAATCTTGTG
Source organism: Chryseobacterium sp. HNCC26DJ239 (assembly GCF_057180445.1). Lineage (NCBI taxonomy): Bacteria > Pseudomonadati > Bacteroidota > Flavobacteriia > Flavobacteriales > Weeksellaceae > Chryseobacterium > Chryseobacterium sp. HNCC26DJ239. The sequence continues at coordinate 279,245 of NZ_JBXUGJ010000006.1, read as the reverse complement.
TAGCATTTGATAAACCTAAATTTCTACTTGCGCCCGCTCCGTGGTTTCCTTTGTCTGGATGTTGGAGCAGTTTTACTCGTGAGTCTTTTTTTACCAGAGATTTGCATACTTCCAAGGATTGGTCTGTAGAAAGGTCTTCAATAAGTAAAACCTCTTTTACTTCATTAAAAGCAAGAGCGGAGTTTACAGCTTTTTCCAAAAAAGCTTCTGCGTTATATACGGGTATGATTACAGAGATATTCATGGAGTATAGCATTATTCTTTTAAATTAATTTCCCAACCTTTGGGATGGATTTTTGTATTTTCTTTATTAAGCAAATTCTGGTATTCCGTAGACCATTGTGCACATTCTCTGCAGTACGAATGTTCGGTTTGAAAAAACGCTTTTGAACAGAAAATAATAATAATTAATGTAGGAAGGTATAATAATTTTTCCGATAAATATTTTTGCGCTAAGTAGAAAAAAAATATCAGGGAAGAGGCATACAAATAGGCTCTATATCTTTCTGTGATCTGCAAATTACATAGTTTCGTTATATCGATGAAGCAAAAATTCACAAAAACAGTCATTAATATAAGGGCAATTTCCCATTTTTTCTTTATTAGAAATAATAGTGATAAAAAGGGAAGAATGATGTAATAATGCATTTTAATAAAAGAAACTTGATTTATTTTCCAGTACTCGTATTTCAGATTAAAGTTACACATAATACGATTACCAAGAGAAAGATCGCCACCGTTACTTTTAAAACTAAGGTAAATAAATGCGTATAAACAAGTACAAAATAAGCAAAAAATAAGCGTTTTATACAATTTTGAAACAATAAGCTTATAAACAAGGTATGGCAACATTATAATGCCTAAAACTCCGTTTAATAGAGCAAAAAAGATAACGCAGAGAAGTAGCAAATGTTTTTTTGCACTCATATTGTTAAGATTATGCTGTAAGAATACCAATAACAACAAAGGGGTAATAAATTGTAAATTTATTGTGTTGAGAAACAATTGTTGATACTGATTTAAAATTACAAAGAGGCTTATAAATAATAAAATTTTGTAAACAGGATCTGCCATTTTTTTTATTAGAAAAAATAGTAGTCCCCAAAATCCTAAAGAAACAAATAATGTAAAATAGGGGATGTATTTATAATTGAAAAGAGTACTCACATAAACCGTTACATTCGGAATAACAGAATAATAACCTTGGTGTGTACTCCATAAAGATCTAAATCCGTGCAAAAAAGCGTCTTTCACATAAACAGTTCCTTCTTCAGCCCAAATTCGTGGTTCTAAAAAAAATATTCTCGATTTATACAAAAACAAGCAGAGTGCTAAAAAATATATGAATTTTAGTGCAAAATGATCTCTTTGTGTTTTTAAATAATAGCTTTTAAACATAATAAAACAACTTGTTTTTTTGATCGTGCTTTTTTGTTTTTCTAAATGTTTTTTTACGACTTATCCTTTATTATAGATTTTTTTCAATTTTTGAGCAACATCGACTGGGTTGTGTTCTTTTTCTATTCGTTGTACCGAATTTTTTGATTTTTGAACAAGCTGTGAAGGATTTTTTAATATAGATTCTAAGATGTTTTCAAGCTGTAATTTTAAAGTAGATTTTAAAATTTCTTTTTGTTCATCAGTAAAATATAAAGCTTGCTTTAATCTGTTTTGAGGAAGATGGATAAGCCATCCACATTCTTCATTGTTAATTTCCGGAAGCGCTCTGATATCTGTAGTTATTACAGGAACTCCTGCTGCCTGCATTTCTAAAACCGAAAAACCATAGGTGTCGCTCCAAGTGGGCAAAAGACCAAGATGAGACGTTTTGATGAGTTCTAAAACTTTTTCGTTGGGAATGTTTTCATAAATATCAATCCAATCTTTTGTTTTCAAAATTTCTTTTGTTCTCAGTGCTTCTTGTTCGCTAACTTTTGTAACGTAATGATCGGTTTTGAAAGAAGAAATTAAAATAAGTTGGAAATTATACCTTTTTTTTAAATTATCTAAAACCTCTATCATTTCAACGCCGCCTTTCAGATGGAATTGATTTCCTACAAAGATCAGGTTCAAAGTTTTAGTATTTCTATAAATCTCCTCATGATTTCTTTCAATAATATGTTGTGACGGGTGAACGATGAAAAGTTTTTTCTTTACAATGTTTTCAAAATCAGGATAATGCTTTAAAAGTTCTAGCTGAATATTTGCGGAAGCTTTGCTTATAGAAATAATTCCCAAACAATTTTCTGAAGCTATTTTTTTGAAAGCATTCTCTGTTTTTTTATTTATTTGATGAGAAGGTTCTGTTTTCTGATGATCATTTTTGGTTTCTGCAAATCTGGGAACCAAAGTCTCGAAAGAAGCTACCCATTTCTGTGAAGAATAGTTGATGTCGTTATAAAGATGTAAAACATCAATTTTAGGCTTTTGATAAAAATAATATTTTCCCTCAAAATTAATTTTCTTTCGTAAAATCAAGTTTTTTAGCGTAGAAAGTGTATGGAAAAGATTATTATTTTTTCTTAAAATAATATAGCTGTAACCGGGAACCTTATTTAAAATGTTCCTTTTAATGGGATAACCGTTTTCTGCTAAACCTATTCGCATCTATTGTATATGGGTTTTATTGTTTTCAAACCATAAAGCTAAAACCAACAAACTCCAATGTTGGAGTTGGTAATTAAGTTTTTTCTGAACTTTATCGAAGTTTAAAAAATTAAAAATATAACTGTTTGGGTTTTTGAGTAAGCTGTCGCTTAATTCTTTAAGCTCGTTTTCTTTAAACCATTCATTTACAGAAGCAGCAAAACCGTTTTTACCGCGATTGGCAATTTCTTCGGTCCATGCTTTGGAGTATGCTTTTCTGAGAATGATTTTATCTTCAGATTTATTTACCTTGTATTGCCACGGAAGCTGAATACAGAATTCCGCAAAATCAATATCTAAAAAAGGAATTCTTACCTCTACCGAGTTGTACATAGAAGTTCTATCTCCTTTTAAGAGCATATTTCCTGGTACATATTTCTCTAAATCGATTCTCATTAAATCATTGAAATCTCTTCCATTGGGAGTAAAGCTAAAATCCTGACCCGGTATTTCTTCCGAAAGACCCAATTCTTTTATTTCTGAACGACTAAAGTAATTTCTAACCTTATTTTGATGGAAATCTATGGTGTCCTTATATTCAGATCTATGGAGTCTTTCTGAGCCCATGTTTTTGAATTTATTAGCCAATAGAAACATTTTAGACAGGTATTCTGGGTAAAACCCTTTTTGAGATAAATCAATATTATATTTATAGAAAGTATAACCTCCGAATAACTCATCCCCAACATCTCCGGAAAGAACAACTTTAAGATTTTTAGAGGCTTCTTTAAAGATAAGGTGAGTTGGCAATAAAGAAGAATCCATCAAAGGTTCATCCATATAAGAATAAACTTCCTGAAGTGTTTCAGAAATTTTTTGTTTTTTATCAAATAAAATATGATGATCGGTTTTGTATTTGTCTGCAATAGCTTGTGCATAAGGCATTTCGTTTAAATCACCCGATTCGTACCCGTACACTAAGGTTTTTAGATTTTTTTTATACATTGAAGCCACCGCAACGATGGTGCTAGAATCTAACCCTCCGGAAAGGAAAGAACCAACGGGTACATCGGCAACTAATTGTTTCTGGACTGCATTGTCTAGCAAATGTTTGAATTTTTCTACGCTTTCATCCAAAGATAAATTGGAGGTTTGGGTAGGGATTTTCCAATAAGATTTTATTTCGATCTTCCCATTTCTTAGGATTAGTGTGTGCGCAGGTTTTAGGTTGAAAATGTTTTTGTAAATCGTTTTGTGCGGATGAATGTATCCGTTTTTTAGATAATAGGCAATCTGTGATTTATCGATTTCTGGTTTAATCAAATTTGAAGCAAGGATTGCTTTTATTTCTGATGCAAAAATGAATTCTCCATTTTTTCCTATTGCATAGTAAAAAGGTTTTTCCCCAAAACGGTCTCTCGCGCAGAAAAGCTCCTGTTTTTTTTCGTCCCAAATGGCAAAAGCAAACATTCCGGGAAGTTCTTCAATAAGGCTGTTTTGTTTTTTTTGGTACATCGCCAAAATAACTTCTGTATCAGAACTTCCTTTGTATGGATAATCAGAGTATTTTGTTTTTAGATTTTGATAACCATAAATTTCTCCATTCAGAACAATACATTCGTTTTTGGTATTCGAAAACATGGGTTGTTTTCCGTTTTCAGAAAGATCAATAATGGAAAGACGACGATGGCCAAGTACAGCATGATCAAAAAACTCATGATGTGCAGAATCGGGACCTCGATACGCTATGGCATCGGTCATTTTTTGCAACTCACGAGTGTAGTTTTTTGCATTGGGAGATATAATTCCGGCTATTCCGCACATTTTATTAATTTTTTATATGTTCAGAAGGAAGGTATAAAGTAAATCTTCCTGCTTTTACAACCTTATAATTTTCTGGATGCTTTACAAATTTTAAAGGTACAATTTCTTTGGGGTAGAAAGGATAATCATCGCTTTCTATGTAAATGTAGTCATCCGGAGTTTTACCACTTTTTTTAATAATAAATGCTATATAATCTTTTAAAGTAAAGTAATAATATATTGGCGGCGCAGCATCTAATATGTATAAGTATCCCATTAAATGATTGCTCGAGTAAATTACATTTTTTTGGTTTTGAAGATATGGTCTCAGATCTTCAATATCTTTTTTCCTGCCTTTATCTAGATACAAATCATAACCGTTAATCTCTACTTTTTCGGTTTGTTCTGTAAAAACAAAGTCTTTCCAGCCTTTATCATGTAATCTAGCGGGGAAAATAAGACATTGGAAAATGAAAAGAGAAATAAAAATTGAATAAAATCGAATTTTATACAATGATAAAATTATGGCTACTAAAGCAATATAATAGTATATGTCATACAGATTTCCTCTCGCTTCAAAATAAGCTCCAGAGCCAAAGGAAAGGGCAAAAGGGATCAGTGAAAATAAAACCAACATTGTTTTCTTTTCCAGACTAATAGTTTCAAGAAAATACCTATAAATTAATAATGCTAAAAGAACATAATTGATGAAAATTATCGGGTAGAAAATATTTGAAATAACAAAAATTGCAGCTACAACAATTAAAATATAATTGAGGTGCTGAATTTTATTCTTTGAAAATTTATGAAGATACCCAATTAAAATAGTTGCAGGGACAAAAATAAATCCTAAAATTTTTAAAATCCAAAATCCAAAAAATCTTTTGGGATGTTGTTTGGTATGAAATTCTTTATAATATTTGATCCATTCCAATTGGGAAACAAATTTTGAAAAATTTTCGATACAAGTAAAGTAAAAGACTATCCCCAACAAACCTCCCGCAACTATATAGAAGATCGGACGTTTATCTTTTTTCCAAAAATTAATCAATAGAAAAGCACCAAAAGGAATGACGACCAATGTATGCGGAATTCCGTTGAATAAAAGTATTCCAAGAGAAAATCCTGAAATTATTAATGGAAGTAATTTTTTATAAATTAGATAAATAAAAAGTAATGATAATGAGATATTAATTAATATTGTATTTCCAATGTATTGATGTATTACAATATTACTCATTCCCCATGTAAAAAAATTAATGGCAATTCCGAGAATACCAATAAAAAAAGGATTGACTTTTAATTTATAATATTTATTTGCCAAAAAGTAAAATATAAACGTGGAAATATTTAATAATCCATACGTTATTATTCTAAATTTATAGATGTTTTCGGTAAAAAGAAATCTGAAAATCCTGTAAAAATTGGTAGAATCAATAGTAGGTAAACTTTTGTGGTCTTTATAAAAAAAGAGGTAAAAAGCTTCATCATTGAAAATGAAACCTTTATTAAGATTTGAATAAACAATAAAGCCCGTGAAAAGTGCACCAATAACAAAAATCCAGCTTACTATATTTTCATATTTGTGTTGAGTTTTTATCATAATTTATTTTTTTTGTGCCCAAATACTAAATCCAGAAGCTACATTTTTACTCATCGGATAAAACTGAAATATTACATCCAAAAACTTTATCGGAAAGGTAAGAACCATAAACAAAAGATATAATATCGTATGAAGAGGTTTAATTCCGAAAGAAAAAACCAAAGCAAACCATTCCTGTACCACCCAAAGCATTCCGGAAGTAGGGCCAATTGATGTAAGTTTCAAAATTTCAAATTCTCTGAACTGGTGTTTCATTCCTTCATAAGTAAACCTTTGAAAATCATATGGTGAAGCGTGAAAAGGTTGCATGAAGGGAATAAAACAATAGATTTTACCTCCGGGTTTTAGAATTCTGTGAATTTCTGAGATTACTTTTTGGGGGTTGGGAACGTGCTCTAAAACCGCAATATTAATGATGTAATCTACTGAATTGTCTTTAAAAGGAATATTCTCTATATCACAGATAATGTCTACATTTTCATAAGGAAGTAAATCTACATTCAATAAATCTTCACCAAAATCTGAACTGCCGCTACCTAAATTAAGGGCTACAACATTCTTTCCTTTGATTTCATTTTTAATGATTTTTCGAATATCAAAAAGAGGTTGAGGATATACTGGACTAATACACTCTATAAGCAAATTGTATAGCTTTCCGAATTTTTTTAATTTATATTTTATTTTATCAAGAAAGTCTGTCACCACTTCTTCCTGAACCGGAACGAAAATGTATTTTCCATTATTTTCCTGAAAATTGTCTTTAAATAATTCTTTATTTATTTTTTTCATCTTTAAAAATATAAATTTAAAACTCGTTGATGGTGTTTATTATTTTTTGTTGCTCCGCTTCGTTTAGTTCAAAATACAAAGGAAGTCTTAAAAGACAATCTTCAAAATAATCGGAATTCGGGAGTTCTCCATTGCTGTGTTTTTTAGCATAAAATTCACTTTTATGTAAAGAAAGGTAATGAAATACAGCTAAGATGTGGTTTTCTTTTAATTTTTTAATAAGTTGAGTTCGGGAATGCAGATCTTTGCAAACGATATAAAACATATGTGCATTATTAGTTGCATAGCCTGGAATTAAGGGTAAAGAAATATTTTCATTATTCTTTAAACCTTCATGATATCTGTTCCAGATTGCCAGTCTTTTCTCCTGAATAAGATCAATATTTTCTAGCTGAGCCCAAAGAAACGCCGAAATAATTTCGCTTGGAAGGAATGAAGATCCTGTATCTACCCAACCATACTTATTAATTTCCCCACGAAAAAACATAGAACGGTTTGTTCCTTTTTCCCAAATAATTTCGGCTCTGTTGACGAATCTTTCATCATTAATTGTTAACATTCCGCCTTCTCCGGCAATAATATTTTTAGTTTCATGAAAAGAAAATGCTCCCAAATGCCCAATACTTCCCAATGCTTTTCTTGTTCCATCTTTGAAGGTGTAATAACTATCTATGGCTTGTGCTGCATCTTCAATCAGAATGATTTTGTGTTTTTCTGCGACTTCAAGAATTTTTTCCATATCACAGGCAATTCCCGCATAATGTACGATGACAATTGCTTTGGTTTTATCTGTAATTAAACTCTCAATTTTATCCGCATCAATATTGGGATTATCTGTATACGAATCGGCAAAAACGATATGCGCATTTTGTCTTACAAAAGCTAGTGCAGAGGAAACGAAAGTGTAACTTGGAACGATTACTTCATCTCCGGATTGTATATCTGCAAGAATAGCACACATTTCCAAAGCGTCAGTACAAGATGTAGTAAGCAGAGCTTTTTTAAAACCGTATTTATCTTCAAAAAACTTCTGGCATTTTTGTGTAAAAATCCCATTCCCTGAAATTTTTCCGGTAGCTACGGCTTCTTCGATATATTTTGTTTCTTTACCAGTAAGGTATGGTTTATTAAAAGGAATCATTTTTCCAAAAATGTTTTAGTATTAATTCATCTTTTATTTCGTATTTCTGACTTTTATAAAAATTGCATGCTTGGATATTCTCTTTTTGCGTAGGGATTTCCAAATGCTGTATGTCGTTTAGCATACAATAATTTTCTACATGTTGTAATAATGTTTTACCAAGTCCTTTGCCTTGAAAATCAGGATGTGTTGCAAGTAATCCTATTTTTCCGATGTTATTACATTTTTGCAGAGTTATAAAAGCAGTCGCGTTATTTTCATTCTCAATGAAAAAAACTTTTATTGCAAATTGTTTATTTAGACTGTTTATTATCCATTGATTATATAAATTTTTAAATTTTTTTTCGCCAAAATTTTTGTCTAAAAGAAATCTGCTTTTTTTTCCACTTTCGTAGGCTAGAGCTTTAAAGAATGTTAGACTTTTTGGTTCTAAGTCGGTATCTTTAACGTTAGAATTATACTTGTAATTAAAAGGCCTAAGAACCTTGGAAAAAATTACTTTTGTTTCTTGGTATGTTTTCTGATAGAGAGGTAGTTCGATATTAAAGTCGGATAATTGCTTAGTGACAATTAAATCATAATCTTCATTGATGTTCAATACATCTTCATTAGAAATAGTTATTTCTCCAATTTTTTTATTAAAAAAATTGCTATCCCACTCTAAGTGATTAATATTCATCATATTCGTCAAATATAAATATAGGTCGATTTTTTGTTTGATTAAATGCTTTTGCAAGATAAACCCCAACTATTCCTATACAGCTTATAATTACACCAGATAAAAACCAAATAGAAAGAATTAATGAACTGAATCCAGGTTCAGTAATTTTGCCACTCATATACCGCTCAAGAAAAAATATACCAACGAATATTGCTAAAGCTGAAATAATAGAGCCAAATCCTACAAATATTTTCAAAGGTTTATCCGAAAAGGATATTATAACATTAAAAGCAAGTGATAGTAACTTTGTAAAACTATATGAAGATTTCCCTTCTTCTCTAGAGCTGTGCTTAACACATAAGGTTGTAGATTTATAGCCAACCCAATTAACAAATAGGGGAAAGAATTTGATCTTATCATTAATTTTGAGAACAGATTCAATAACTTTTTTGTGGTAGATGCCAAAATTGGCAATCTCATTATTGATTTCAATTCCAGCTAGGAAATTGAAGATTTTATAAAAGATTTTGGAGCTCAGCTTTTTTAATGTTGAATCATATCTAATTTCCCTTCTAGCAAGAACAATATCATAACCTTCTTTTGCTTTTTTATAAAGCTTTTCTATTTCAATAGGTTGATCCTGCATGTCGCAATCCATCACAACTATCCAGTCTCCATTTGCTTTACTTAAACCGGCCATAATAGTGGCATGTTGGCCAAAGTTTCTACTTAGCCTATAAATTTTAAGCCTTTCATTTGTTTCTGCAAGTCTTTTTATTACTTCCCAAGAATCATCGGGACTTCTATCATCAACCAAAATGATTTCATATTTTTCCCCGATTTTTTCTAATACTTTTGAAATTTCGGAGACCAATAAAGGTAAAATTTTTTCTGCACGATAAACAGGACTTACTATGCTGATCATAATGAGGGGTAATAAATTAATTTGTATTGTGTATTACAAAAATAGCTTTTAATTAACATATTATGTTATAAAAACGTTATTTAGTGTAATTTTAAAGAATATTGTGTTTTATTTTATGTTAAGGAAAATTAATCCCCTTTTTTTAACAATTAAAGATATTTCTTGTAATTTTTTCTCTTCTTTTTTAATTTTTTTATATTTCTGAACAAACTTTTTGTAATTGCCAAAATTTTGAGTTGCAAGACTTTTTATTATTGCTTGTTTTAACGAGTTTTTTTCTCTTCGTAAAGAGTCGGTAAGATTCGGATTTATTATTTTCGCTTCTATACCAAGATCTTCAAATAGGTTTGCATCTACTTTGTTTAGAGTTTGCTTACCATCATGAACGACTTTACTTGAGGGAACAAGCAAAACTTTTTTCTGATGATAATGAACTCTGTTTACGTACTCATTGTCTTCTCCATAATGAAAAAAATAAGGGTTGAAACCACCCACTTTTTCAATGGTATGTTTTGGAAGAAGCCAGTGTGCAGCATTGATAAAGCTAATCTCGTAATACTCCTTTAAACTGTGAAGATATAAATCTGAAATAAGTCTCGTTTTTTCAAAATTGGTCGCGATATATTTATCCAGAAAAATATCTAAATGCTTTTCCGTTCCATCCAGATGCATTGGGCTTAGAATCCCAATTTCATCTTTTTTAGGGTGGCAATGATAAACATTTAATAGTTTTTCAATAGAATCTTCAAAAATCCAAGCGTCCTGGTTCATGAGGTAAAAAAAATCAGCCCCATTTTTATATGCCTTTTCAATACCGATATTATTTGCTTTTCCAAAACCTAAATTATCGGAAGACTGGATAAATTCTACTTCAGGGAAATTGTTTTTAATGTAATCTTGCGTTCCGTCTGTGGAGCCATTATCCACAACAATGCAATGTAATGAAACTGAAGATTTTCTTAAGCTTTCAAAACATTTTTCTGCCCATTTCATGGCATTGTAGGTCACGATAATTACATTTACTTTCATAAAATATGTTTTTCAAGTATTTTCTGAAGATAAATTTGTGGCGAATGGGAGCTGAAATAATGAAGCACCTCTTTATCAAAAGGAACATCATAAAAATCACCATCTTCTATTACGCGGTATACCGCTTTTTTCGATAAAACTTCTTCCACAGAATTTAAAATATCACTTATCGCATATTGTTGCGGATAAGAGAAATTGATAATTGTATTTTGAAGATGAGGCACAGATTGCAAAAAAATCGCAATATCATCAATATCCACAAGAAATCTTTTGGCTTTGCTGTGAATTTGAATTTGCTTTTCATTTTCTATTTGAGCTTTCAAAAAGTTGATCAGCGTGTTAGGATTTCCCCCTCGTCCTACGATATTTCCAATTCGTAGAATTAAATATTTTGAGCAATGTTCTTGAATATGTTTTTCCATGTTCTGTTTGTGCAAAACATAAGGACTATTTTGTTTAGTTTGATCGTTAATACTTAAAGTAGAAAAGTAGATGAAAGGAATATCATCGATTTTTTCGATAGTATCTTTTAAAAGAGAAAATTCTCTCTCAAATTCTGATGCTTTTGTTTCGAGGGAATTAGAAACACCAGCTGCAAAAAACAGTTGGTTGGGAGTGTCAATTTTTTTTAAAGAACTGGCGATAAGCCCGGATCCTATTATCATTTTTGTTTTTTTTTAGGTGTTATACAAAGTTATGGTTTTCCTTCTTATAACTGTATTTTTGTGTTACTGTATGCTTAGTCCATTTTAGTATGGAATATAGTTTTAAAGGATTTAATGTAAATTTTGAGCAAATATTATAAAAAGAATATCCTAAAGCAGCCTTATAAAATTGATGTTTTGTTAAAACTGTAGAATAAGACATAAGTGTATAATAAAAATATCTTTTTAGTGCCGCTGTTTTATATTTTTCACTGTTTTTTTGGATGTAAGGAATAATTTTGAAATCTTTTTTCATCGTTTCATACTTTACATTTTTAGAAAGACTCGCAGAAAATTGTCGATAGGTACTAAGAACATCTGGAAGCACTTTTACTTTTCCGAAACAGCCTGCCAAAAGGTAAAGACATCGGTCTGCCGATAAAATATCATTGGGAAAACCATTTTTCAGAATCTCCTTTCTAAAGAAGAAAGTAGAGGTTTGAAAAATCACAGGATCTGTAAGATCTTTTGATGAAAGCACCTGTCCTAAATGACCAGAGAAATGATGTTCTTTCTTGTCTGTATCTTCATAAATAACCAAAGAATCACCTCCAACTGCCGAAAAGTCTTTGTTTTTCTCTAAAAAATCATACTGTTTTTGAAGTTTTGCAGCGTCAATAAAATAATCATCACCATCCAGTACAGATATATATTTTCCTTTTGCTTTTTCAAATGAAAACAATGTGTTTTTCACATAGCCTAAATTGGGTTTGTGATAAAAATATCGAATACAATTTCCTTTTAGGTGATTGTTTTGTACGTATAAGATTTCTTTTTCTGTTTCGTCTGAAGAATTGTCGTTGCAGATAATAACCTCAAAATTTTCTGAAAAATCTTGATTCAAAACACTTTCCAAGCATTGCCTTACATATTTGGCGTGGTTGTAGGTGGTAATACAGATGCTTACTTCCATTTTATAAGATTATTAAATCAATAGTTTTCAAGTCTAGGTATTTATGCTTAATGCATTTTGCGATATAAATTTTTCTTTCAAAAAAATTTAAACGTTTTAGGTACGAGTTTCTTTCAAGTATGAAATTTGAATAATATTTTGTTTGTTTTACATCTTGGTGAGGGTTGAGTTCCTGATATTTTTCAACAACTTTTAAATTAGACCATACATGAGCTCTAAAATATTCATCATTTTTAGAAAGTGTTTCCTTGTTTTTGTTCGGTTGGTATCGAAGTCCATACACTTGTTTTTCGTGAAGACGATAGGTTGATAAAGCCTTTGGAATAAAGCCTAATTTATCTTGAGAACTTAGTTTTAATGCGATATAATAATCGTGGGCAAAAGTAAAATTTTTAAGTTGATGCTTTTCTAGACTTTTCTGTCTTATCGCTAAAGCACAACCCAAAATAAAACTTCCTTTTTTCATCAAATCAAGAAAAAGAACATTATTTTGAATGGAATTGATGATGCTTTGATAATCAATGTTTTTCCAGGCTAAATAATGGGTAGAGCCAACTTCTTCACCAATTAATCTTAAATCATGAAATACACCATCATATTGTGCGTTTTCCTCAAAATATTTTATAATTTCTTCAACTTTATTATGTTCCCAAGTATCGTCTTGGTCACTAATAATGATAATATCTTGTGTACATAGCTGAATGGCTTTCTCAAAGTTTTTAATGAATCCCAAGTTATTGTCATTCAAGAAAATCTTAATTTGGGAGTGTTTTTCTTGGTACTGAGTAATGATTTTCAGCGTTTCATCACTTGAAATGTCATCACAAATTATGATTTCATCAGGAATCACAGTTTGATTCAAAATAGAATCAAGCTGTTCAGCAATATATTGTTCTCCGTTATAGGTACAGAGTGCTACAGAGACTTTCATCGGTTGAAAAAGTTAGTATTATTACTGAAAAATTACTGAAAAATTACTGAAAAATGTCTTTAATTACTTCCAGATATGCTCTTCCCCATTTTCTACTAGGTTCAAGATAGTTTCCTTCTGCCCATTCATTCCAGGCGTTAATAAAAAATAGATTTTCTTCTTCACTATACGGAGTAAATAATTGAACTTTTTCCTGCAGCCATTTCTTAAATAATGTTGGCGTAGAATTTTTTAAAATGAAATAATTTTTAGCTTTTCTAGCACTGTTATCAAAACCAGGGCATACACAACTGTATACTTTATGGGTTTGTTGTTTGGTTTTGTGATATTCTATATCTGCTGTTATGAAGTCTACATAATCTATTATTTTACCTGATGTTTGGTTTTCTGTATTTTGGATGGGTAATAATTTTTTTTGCCAATGTTTAAAGCTTTGTTTAATGGTTTTAGCACTAATCTCATCTCGTAAAGATCTAAAGTTTTGCTTTTCAATTCTGGCTTTTTCACTTTGAATATCGCTGATAGTTTTTATTCCAGAATGTGGTTGAAATTCTATGCTTGCATCAATGTTCTGGGTTGTATATTCTGCTTTGTTTTCACCAAAGCTTTCTATTCTTGCGATATAAAGTTCAACACCATGTTTCAACGCTTCTTTTTTCCAAAGCGAAGCAATAGTATCAAAATCAGGGATGTTTGTAGTTCGGTAAACAGAAAAAATAGCTTTTCCATTAATCTTTATATATCTTTTATCTTTAAAAAAAGGGATAAGATATTGGATGTGCTTGATGTGGTCTTCAGTATTGCCATAATCTTGCTGCATTAAAATATTTTGATCTCCCCCATCCCAAACACGAGTCCAGTTTTCATTGGCCCAGCATAACATAAAAGGAAGATCCTCTTTGCTACTCTTTAGTTTTTCTTCTAAAGGTTTTTCAAGTAGAAGTTTTCCGTTAAACCAATAGTGATAATAACAAAATCCGTATATACCGTATTCTTTCGCTAATTTTTCTTGTGCAAGTCTAGATTCGGCAAGCCTTAAGTCATAAAAACCAAGATCTGAAGGAAGTTGAGGTTGATGATGTCCTTCAAATAAAGGTTTTGCTTTTGTAACGTTTGTCCATTCTGTAAAGCCTTTTCCCCACCATTCGTCATTTTCTGGAATAGGATGAAACTGAGGGAGGTGTATAGCAATAGGTCTTAATTTCATAATAGTGCTCTTTTGATTAGCAAAATGCAATAGCCTTTTTTGTTTGTGAAATTTTTGAGTTTTTTTAAAGGTAAAGTTTTAAACCCATGTTCAAGGATAATTTTTGTTTTATCATTTCGAAAATCGATGTCGATTATACGGTCACTTAATCCACCAGTATTATAATTAGCAATAATTTCATCAATATATTTTGTACGGATGTTTTTATTTAAAATTGCTCTAAGGTTAAAGTCGTAATCTGCTAATATTTTATATTTGAGATTATAGGTTCCTAGTTTTGAAAATATATTTTTATTAAAGAAAATGGCTTGATGTCCAATGTTTTTTGAAAGTATTTTTTCTCGAGTAAAGACACCATCATACTTTTCACCATATTTTTCAGAATGAATACATCCATAATAAAAATCAATTTCCTCGTTGTTATCATTAATATGATGAATTACGTTTAATAAAGTATTGGGAGAAAATAACGTATCATCACTCCCTAAAAAATAAATCCATTTGCTTTCTGCTTTTTCAATGCCTTTATTCATCGCATCATAAACTCCTGAATCTTTTTCGGAGAAAATCCTAATTCTTAGATCATTAAATTCCTTTATAATGTTTAAAGTATGATCATCAGAAATACCATCCATTATAAGAATTTCGTAATCGTAAAAAGATTGTTCTAAAATACTTTTGATGCTTTCTGAAATTGTTTTTTCAGAATTGTAGGTGGGTATGATGATTGAAATTAATGGCATGTTTTGAAGAAGTTTCCTTACTTAAAAATTAAAATTCTTGTTGTTTTTAAAAGATGAAGAAACTTTACATCTTTTTTATAAAAATTGCATCTGCTTGTAAAACTTTGTTATTTACAGGAGAGTTTAATTGTTCATAATTTCCTACATATTCAAATCCTAAAGCAAGTATTTTTTCATAAATCGTATTAAACTTTGGCTGCCCTTCATATAAATCATAAAAAGAAACCTCTGTAATAATCATAGCTGCCTCTTCTATAATTTTTTTTCCACCATCAATAACTTTGTCTTCAAAGCCTTGTACATCAAGCTTTACGAGGTAAGGCTTTTGTAGGTTTTCTACATTAAGAACTTCATCTAATCTTTTAATATTAATACTGATTTCAGTTTCTTGACGAGCAAAGTCGAAATGTTGCTTATGCTCACTAAGTTTTAGCATAGAAGAGCTGTCGGAAAATTCATTTAAATTAAAAGTTGTTTTTCCTTCGGAGTCGCCTAATGCGAAGTTAAATGATTGAAAGTTTGAATCTCCCTTAAAATTTTCTACAAGTTTTGAGTAAACCTCTAAAATAGGTTCAAAAGAAATAATAGTTGATGTGGGGAATAGGTTTCTGATTTTTTTTGCAAATTGTCCTGTATTGGCTCCAACATCAAGTATTGTGTTAAAGTGATATTCTTTTAACCACGCATGTTCTTTTTGGAATCTTGCATTTGGATCAGTTTTTGCTAATTGAGGTTTATTTGTAGATGTATTTCCTCCATTAATTATCTGGTGTATTTTCCTTAGAATTCTTTTAATCATAATAGTGTTTACAGTTTAGCAGATATTGATAATTAAATCTATTTAAACGAGATATTATTTAGTGAATTTATTTAAATAAAGATTTAAAAATCTCCCATTTTGATTTTTTAATATTGTTTGTAACAGGTTTGGGAGGATTAAATCTTAGACTAAATTTTTCTTGCCAATCTTCATTAATAATAGATCTAACATCGGTGGGAACACACATGATAACATCGTCTTGAATTGTTGTAAAATGATTAGGAAATAGTTCTTTTAAAGTACTGAAGATCTCATCAATCAATGGCCAGTCTTCTGATCTATGCGGTTTAGGGAGGGGACCCAAAAAACATCTGGCATCATCAATAAAAATGATAGGGTCTTTTAAATTTTTTAAAGCTTTTAGCTCATCTATTAGAGGGCATTCAGCATCTTTACCTCCTCCTCCAGTACACCAGTGTCCATCAAGCCAGAAGAATGATCTTCCTTCAATTTTGGGCATTAGCTCATTTAATGCGTATTTGCTATCTCCTACAATGAAATTTACATTTTTAGGACATTCTGGATTTGATGCAGTCTTTTTACTTATTTCTTCGTCAATTTCAATTGTATATACATTTGTAAAATAAGAGGCTGCCCAAAATGCTGTTCCTCCCATAAATGTGCCTGTTTCAATGAAGTTTTCTACTTGAATATTATTTACTATTTTTATTACAATATCTTTAGGTATTGAAAAGTTAATTATTCCCATGTATAGTGTTTTAATAAATTTAAATTTGTTTCCATTTACAATCCAAGAAAACGCACCCATAGTCTTGACCATCATAATTTTGCATGGATGATCCAGTTTCTTGAATTGTGAAATTTACAATTTCTTCCTCCGCAAAGAAGATATGACCTTTAGGCTCTCTTAATGCTACAGTTAGTTTATATGTATTAGGAACTAAGATACCTCGAGGAATTTTGCATAATATTATTATTTCTTCTGAATTAGAATCAAAATCTCTCAAATCAACTTGAGTTGAAAACACAGCTCTTTCTCGTTGGTCGTTTACTCTAAAAGCAATAAAACTTTTGTACTGGCTTTCTTTCCGAAGATGTATTTTAAAAAGTATAGAAACTTCATCATTGAAATTAAAGCTATTATTTTCTTTTAGGTTCTGATCAATAACTTTTATTTCTGTAATGGTGTTTGTCTTAATTTCATTGATAAATTTTCCAGTATCGGAAGAACCTCTAAATATGTACTTATCTATAGTGTCTTTTATAATTCCTTGGTGAATAACTTTACCATTTTCAAGAAGAATCCCTTTGTTACACAGAGTGTTTACTGCTGCAATATTATGGCTCACAAACAAAATCGTTCTCCCTTCGCCTTTTGTTACATCGCCCATTTTGCCGAGGCATTTTTTTTGGAATTCGGCGTCGCCTACGGCGAGAACTTCGTCTACGATAAGGATTTCAGATTCCAGATGCGCGGCAACTGCGAAAGCCAATCTTACGTACATTCCCGAAGAATATCTTTTTACCGGAGTGTCGATGTATCTTTCTACTCCTGAAAAATCTACAATTTCATCAAATTTTCTGGTGATTTCTTTTTTGGTCATTCCCAAAATGGCTCCATTAAGGAAAATGTTTTCACGACCCGTCATTTCTGGGTGAAAACCGGTTCCTACTTCCAAAAGAGAGGCAATTCTTCCGTTGGTATAGATATTTCCTGTCGTAGGTTTGGTTACTTTACTGAGAAGCTTGAGAAGGGTAGATTTTCCGGCGCCGTTTCTGCCGATAATTCCTACTGCATCGCCTTGTTCAATCTCAAAATTGATGTCGCGAAGAGACCAAACATAATCAGATCCTCCTTTTGAAGTTCTGTCGTTGGCTTCACCAATTTTTAAGTAAGGGTCTTCTTTACCTCTTACTTTGTGCCAAAAACGGTTAAGATCGTGGGTGAGGGTTCCCGTTCCAACCTGACCGAGTCTGTATTGTTTCGATATATTTTCTGCTTTTAAAGCTAACATGTGTTTTTATTTAAGATTCAAAATTGAATGATTCAAAGGATGAGATTCAAAACCTATCCGTTAAGAATTTTATTAATGAAGAATTCAATCTATTCATTATCTATTACTCATTGCCAATTACTTATTACTCATATCAAACCGTGTCGATAAAAGATTTTTCTGATTTATTAAAGATAACGATTCCTATCATTAGAACAATGATAATAAAGGCAAAACTTAACATAAGATTAGTTAAGTTGAAATCTCCGGATCCTATAAAACCGTATTTGAAGCACTCGAAAATAGGTGTTAAAGGGTTTAGATCTGCGATAAAGCCGTAGCTTCCCAATTGTCTTTTAACAAGTGAAGTGGGCAAAATTACAGGCGTAAACCACATGTAAAGAGTAACACCGAATCCCAAAAGGAGAGACAAATCTCTGTATTTTGTGGTGAGAGAGGAAAAAATCATTCCTAACCCTAGAGAAAATAATGCTAAAAAAATAATTAGTACGGGGAAGAATAATGCCCAAGAATTGGGCGTAACTTCGCCATTATAAATGTAAAATGCCAAAACAACCCAAAATAAAACAAGTTGGATGGCAAGTCGCATAAAACTTGAAATAATGGTAGAAATAGGCGTTACCAATCTTGGGAAGTAAACTTTACCAAAAATACCGGCATTGCCAGTAAAAATGTTAGAAACACTCAACATGGTGGTGCTGAAGTATCCCCAAAGCGTATTTCCTGCGAGGTAAAATAAGATGGGAGGGATACCATCTGTGGGTAGTTTGGCAATATTGCCAAATACAAGCGTGAAAACAATGGTCGTTAAAATGGGATTGATAAAAAACCAAAGAGGTCCTAAAATGGTCTGTTTGAATGAGGATACGAAATCTCTTTTTACAAACATGAAGACCAAATCTCGATATCGCCAAACTTCTTTTAAATTAAGTTGAAATATCGAGTGATTAGACTCAATAGTTTCTGTCCACTTTTGCTGTGGTTCATTCATTTGTGGGCTTTTTGTTTGCAAATTTATAATAATTTATTGATTTTGGCTT
Organism: Chryseobacterium sp. HNCC26DJ239; assembly: GCF_057180445.1. Lineage (NCBI taxonomy): Bacteria > Pseudomonadati > Bacteroidota > Flavobacteriia > Flavobacteriales > Weeksellaceae > Chryseobacterium > Chryseobacterium sp. HNCC26DJ239. The sequence continues at coordinate 260,374 of NZ_JBXUGJ010000006.1, read as the reverse complement.
TCTTGGGTGATGAATAATTCTTTACATATAATGAAAAGAGTAGCTAAGATATTAATAATTTTAAACAAAAAAGCTACTGACTTTCGCCAATAGCTTTATATTTTATGGTAAGTTTGTTACTTCGTAACCAGTTTTTTAAGGTAAGCTCCGTAACCGCTTTTTCCGTATTTTGCTGCGGCTTCTAGCATCTGTTCTTCGTTGATGAAGCCATTTCTCCAAGCGATTTCTTCAATACATCCGATTTTGAAATCCTGTCTTTTTTCAATAACACGCACAAACTCTGATGCGTCGTGTAAAGAATCAAACGTTCCTGTATCAAGCCAAGCTGTTCCGCGGTCTAAAACGCCAACTTCTAGCTTTCCTTTGCTGAGGTACACGTTATTTACGTCTGTAATTTCAAGTTCGCCTCTTGGGGAAGGCTGTATGTTTTTGGCAATTTCTACCACTTCATTATCATAAAAATACAATCCTGGAACTGCATAATTAGATTTTGGCTGTAGTGGTTTTTCTTCAATAGAAATTGCTTTAAGTTGGTCATCAAATTCTACAACACCGTATCTTTCTGGGTCTGAAACATGATATGCAAAAACAACACCTCCTTCTGGATTGGTTTTATTTTTTAATAAAGTTCCCATTTCAGAACCGTAAAAAATATTATCTCCCAAAACTAAGGCTGCAGCATCATTTCCAATAAAGTTTTCACCAAGGATAAAAGCTTGTGCTAAACCATCCGGACTTGGCTGTACAACATATTCGATATTACAACCAATCTGTGAGCCGTCTCCTAAAAGTTTAATAAAACCTTCCTGATCATGCGGTGTGGTGATGATGAGAATATCTTTGATCCCTGCCAAAAGTAAAGTCGACAGTGGATAATAAATCATAGGTTTGTCGTAAACCGGCATCAGTTGCTTGCTTACGGCAATCGTAAGAGGGTAAAGTCTCGTTCCTGAACCTCCGGCTAATATGATTCCTTTCATCTTAATTTTGTTTTTCTATTTCTATTTCTTCTTTAATTTAATGATAAAGGGTTTCTAAAACGGAAGAGTTGATAAGAATAAATTCATCGTAAGTGTCAATTTTACCTTTTGATTTTTTGTAAATCGCTGTAATCGCTTTTAAATTCTCTTCGGGTATGGAAGAAAAAGTTAAAATTACAAAATCTCGAAAATCTTTATCAATAATTTTTTCAATTACAGCATCTCGTTTATCATAATCTACATGCCGTTTTTTGGATAAAGAATAAGTTACATAATATTCCATTCCTAGCCTCTCTAAATGTTTAATATAATTGGATTCCTTCAAGTAATCTTCTATTAATTCTTTATTGTAATCTTTTAAATTATATCTAGCGGGTAGAGGAGCTTGTGACTTTAAAACTACTGAACTTAAAGCAAATATTACGAAAAAAAATAATCTCATTTTAGTTATATTGTTTTTCGTAATATTTTTGGTAATCTCCAGAAGTTACATTTTCTAACCATTCTTTGTTTTCCAAAAACCAATCGATTGTTTTTCCTAAACCTTCTTCAAAAGTTACAGACGGTTTCCAACCTAAATCTTGATTCAGTTTTGTGGCATCAATAGCGTATCTTTTGTCGTGACCAGGTCTGTCTTTTACAAAAGTGATGAGTTTTTCAGAATAACCAGCTGGTTTTCCTAGTTTTTCATCCATTTGCTTAATCAATTCTTTCACCAAATCAATGTTTTGCCATTCGTTGAAACCTCCAATGTTGTACGTTTCTCCAGTTTTAGCTTCGTTAAAGATTTGATGAATTGCTTTCGCGTGATCAATTACAAAAAGCCAATCTCTTGTGTATTTCCCGTCTCCATAAATAGGAATCGGTTGCTCATTAATAATATTAGAAATACAAAGCGGAATCAACTTTTCTGGGAAGTGATTCGGACCGTAATTGTTTGAGCAGTTGGAAACGATAAAAGGCATTCCGTACGTATTTCCGTAAGATCTAACCAAGTGATCAGAAGCCGCTTTCGACGCAGAATATGGTGATTGTGGGTCGTACGAAGTTGTTTCCAGGAAAAAACCAGTTTCGCCTAAACTTCCGTATACTTCATCGGTTGAAACATGATAGAAAAGGTTGGTTCTTTTTTCGTTTGGAAATCTTCCGTGGGTATGATCTGGGTTTAACGTCCAGAATTCTTTACAAAGATTTAGAAGATTGGCAGTACCGTTTACATTGGTGTTGATGAACGCCATTGGATCGGTAATACTTCTATCCACATGAGATTCTGCAGCCAAATGTACTACTGCGTCTGGATTGTATTTTTCAAAAACCTTTCTTAGTTCTTCAGGTTTTGTAATATCCGCTTTTTCGAAAACGTAGTTGGGTTCGTTTTCAATATCTTTTAAATTTTCAAGATTTCCGGCGTAGGTAAGCGCATCAAGATTAATGATGGTGGTGTTTGGATTGTTTTTTACAAACTCTCTTACGACGTGTGATCCAATAAAACCGGCACCTCCGGTGATGATGATGTTTTTCATTTTCTATGCTATTAGCGAATGGTAAATTGCTTTTGGCGTTATTTTAAAATTTATCCTATCGTTTTTCTACCGATAGATTTGTAGAAGAATCCGTTCTGCTCCGGTACTTCTAATGGGAACATATTTCTTCCGTCGAAGATGGCTTTGTTTTTTAATTTTTTTCCTAAAAGGGTAAAGTTAGGGTTTTTAAACTCTGGCCATTCTGTAGCAATAAATAATGCATCTGCATTTTCAACAGCGTCGTACATCGTTTTAGCATAAGAAATTTGGTCGCCTAAAATTTTTCTTACATTTTCTTCCGCGATAAGGTCGTACGCAACTACTTTAGCGCCTTTGGATAATAGAAGTTGAATGTTGTCTAAAGATGAAGCTTCTCTAATATCGTCTGTATTTGCCTTGAAAGCAAGTCCCCAAACAGCAATTGTCTTCCCGGAAAGGTCTCCGTTGAAGTATTTTTCTATTTCTGAAACTAAAATTACTTTCTGAGAAATATTTACATTTTCTGTAGCTTCAAGAATTTGGAAATTGAAATCTTCGTCTTTACCAGATTTAATTAAAGCTTTAACGTCTTTCGGGAAGCAGCTTCCTCCGTATCCAATTCCTGGGAATAAAAAACGGTGGCCAATTCTGTCGTCGCTACCCATTCCAAGCCTTACTTTGTCTACATCTGCACCTACTTTTTCGCAGTAGTTTGCGATTTCGTTCATGAATGTAATTTTTACCGCTAAAAATGAATTAGCTGCATATTTTGTAAGTTCAGAAGATTTTTCATCCATGAAAATAATAGGAATCCCTGTATTAGTGAATGGCTGATAAATTTGAGCCATGATGTCTTTCGCCTTCTCGGAGCTTGATCCTACCACAACTCTCGCTGGGTTCATAGAATCCTCCACGGCAAAACCTTCACGTAAAAACTCTGGATTTGATACTACATCAAAAGGAATATCTGTTTTTGAAGCAATCACTTCTCTCACTTTATCAGCAGTTCCTACAGGTACAGTGCTTTTGTTGACGATTACTTTATAATCTGTCATCAGTTCACCAATGTCGTTGGCAACTTTCAAAACATAAGATAAATCTGCAGAACCATCTTCTCCGGGAGGGGTTGGAAGTGCTAAGTAAATAACATCACTTTTATCTAAAGCTTCTTTAAGTTGTGTTGTAAAGAAAAGGCGTTCTGCTTGTATGTTTCTAAGGAACATTTCTTCAAGGTTGGGCTCGTAGATAGGTACGATTCCTTGCTTCATTCCCTCTACTTTTTTTGCATCGATATCTACACAGTATACCGAGTTTCCAAGTTCTGCAAGTGTAGTTCCGGTCACCAATCCTACGTATCCTGTTCCTACAATGGTAATATTCAAAATTGTATGTTTTTAAAAATTTGGGACAAAAATACTAAAAATTGTTGCACAGTCTTTTTAATTTAACAAGATGTTGGTTTTACTTATTAAAAACATTTAAGATGTGGTGTCTGTTGCAGTAACAGCTCCGTCGTTCCAAATCCATTCTATTTTTTGGTAAACGAAAGATATTTCTTCGTATTCGGGAAGTGTTGCAAGCTCTGGGAGATTGTTATTGGGCATCGTAAATTTTATTTCTGAAATAAAGGCATTTGTTAGTTTTATTGTGTAATGTTGGTATTCTGTTCCTGTTGTTGTTTTTGGTAAGTTTTGTGCAGTCCAAAATTGAAGATCAAATTCTGTAATCATTTCATTGTTTGCCAATGCACTGTAGAGTAATGGGGTAGATTTATCGATGGGTTTTGTAATAATAAAAGGTTGGTGAACTCTCTTTCCACTTGCCAAACCTGAACGGCTGTCTCTTGGTGTAGAGATTTGGTGGTTTACGGCAATCACTTCAATTCTTTTTTCTTTTCCTTTTTTTACAACAGAGCCTTTTATTTCTCCTTGTTTTTGTCCTTTTAATTTTAAATATGCGTTAAGAGCCATAGTTATTGATTTTAGTTTTAGTAAATTTAGGTATAAATATCTGATTATTCAATAGTTAAAATGTTTTGTTGTTTGGTTTAATCTTCGTTTATGAATAAAACTTAATGATTCCTTTAATATCATATCTTTCTGATAATTAGACTTATTTGGATTTTCTTAAAAATTGTCTTATATTTGCAGAAGATTTACGGAAAAAATGGAAAGGCTTCTTAAAGAAAGCCTTTTTTCGTACAGTAAATCAGTGGAAAAATATTATGGAGTTTAAAAAAAGAATAGAAGAATTATTAAATGAGTTTCTCGCCACAAGAGAGGATCTTTTTTTAATTGATTTAAAGATTTCTGCAGGAGACGACATTACCGTTATTCTTGATGGTGACAATGGGGTTTCTGTTCAGGATTGTCTGGATGCGAGCCGCGCCATAGAATTTAATATGGATCGTGAGGAACACGATTTTAGCCTTCAGGTGATGTCTGCAGGATTAAGTGAGCCTTTGGCTACACCAAGACAGTTTCAGAAAAACATCGGCAGAGAAATTGAAGTGATGTTCGAGAATTCTGAGAAAATTGAAGGAGAATTAGCAAAAGTAGATGAAGAGAAAATTACTTTAATTCTTCGCTACAGAAAACCGAAAGACATCGGTAAAGGTAAAGTAGATGTAGTAGAGGAAAAAGAAATTTTGTACAGCGACATCAAAAAAGCACTGGTAGTAATTAAGTTTTAACTAAAAATGGTTGGTATTTGATTGAAAAAATCATGTATCTCCCATTATTTATCAATTATAATAATAGATATGGATAATATAGCGTTGATTGAATCCTTTGGTGATTTTAAAGACGAAAAAGGGATCAGTAAAATTGATCTCATGGCAATTATTGAAGATTCATTGAAGACTCTTTTAAGAAAAAGATACGATTCTGACGATCATTTCGATGTAATCGTAAACCCTGATAAAGGAGATTTTCAGATTTTCTTAAACAAAACAATCGTTGAAGACGAAATGTCTGAAGATGATGATTTGGAAATTGAAATTTCTGAAGCTAAAAAAATCGACCCAACTTTCGAAGTGGGTGAAGATTTTACAATGGAAATTCCTGTTGCGCAGTTAGGAAGAAGAAACATTCTTACTTTGAAGCAGATTTTGGCTACAAAACTTCAGGAGCACAACAATGCCATGTTGTACGATCAGTTTAGAGACCGTATCGGAGAGATTGTGGTTGGAGAAATTCATCACATTCGCCACAAGCACGTTATCCTTTTGGATGATGAAGGCAACGAGTTTATTCTTCCAAAAGAAAACCAAATTCCTTCAGACTTCTTTAAGAAAGGTGAAAACATTAGAGCAATCGTAGAAAGTGTTGATTTTAAAGGTTCTAAGCCTCAGATTATCATTTCAAGAACGGCTCCTAAATTCTTAGAGAAATTGCTTGAGCTTGAAATTCCAGAAATTCAAGACGGTACTATTATCTTGAAAAAAGTAGTGAGAATTCCTGGTGAAAAGGCGAAAATCGCTGTAGATGCTTACGATGATAGAATTGATCCTGTAGGAGCTTGTGTGGGTGTAAAAGGATCTAGAATTCATGGCGTTGTAAGAGAGTTGAGAAACGAAAACATCGATGTTATTCAGTGGGCTAAAACTCCAGAATTATTGGTGAAGAGAGCTTTAGGAAATGTTACCATCAATAAAATTGACATCAACGAAGAGACTAATTACGCTTTAGTGTACACTCCAGTTGAAGAGATTTCTAAAGTAATCGGTAAGCAAGGGCAAAACATCAGACTCGCTTCATGGCTAAGTGGTTTCGAAATTGATGTTTATAGAGAAGCCAGCGAAGATGATGATGTAGAATTAACAGAATTTGAAGACGATATCGAAGGATGGATTCTTCAGGAATTCAAGAAAGTAGGTCTTACAACTGCAAAGTCTGTTTTGGATAAAGAAACAAGCACATTGCTGAACATGGTAGATCTTGAAGAGGAAACTATTGAAGAAGTGAAGAAAATTCTTAAAGAAGAATTTGAAGACTAATTCAAAAGTGTAAATCTTAATAAAAAGTAAAAAGATACTTTAATTTTAAAAATTAAAAAAACAGTAAAAATATTAGATGCCAAAAATTAGATTAAATAAAGCGGTAAAGGAATTCAACATTTCAATGTCCAGATTAGTAGAATTTTTACAGTCGAAGGGTATTGAGGTTGAAAGCAATCCTAACGCTCAACTAGAAGAAGCGGCATATTCTGCATTGGAAGCTGAGTTTGCCAAAGATGGCGAGCAAAGAAAAGCTTCCCATGAGGTGGTAATCACCAAAGTTCCAGAAGAAAAACTGGAGATTGAGGAAAAGAAAACACCTGAAGTAATAAGAGCTAAATCAAACAGACCTGAAACTAAAATTTTAGGTAAAATAGATCTGGAAGGTAAAAAGCCTGAGCCAGAAGTGGTTACTCCGGAGCCACAACAAGTAGTAGAACCGGAAAAACCAAAAGAGCAACCAGAGCAAAAAGCAGCTCCGGAAAAACAAGAATTTAAAGTTCTTGATAAAATTGATCTTTCTCAGATTGAATCTAAAAATAGACCAGTGAAAAGAGACCAGCCAAAACAGGAAGAAAAGAAAGCGGAAGAAAAGCCAGCTCCAACTCCTGTAAAGGAAACTCCGAAGCCTGTGGTTGCAAAAGAAGAGGTAAAACCTGTTGTTGTAAATAAACCTGAAGAGGTAAAGCCTGCTCCTGTAGTAGAGCCTGAATCTCAGGAACCACAAAAAATAGAAACCGTTTACCAAAAACTAGACGGACCGAAAATTGTAGGTGAAAAAATCGACTTAACGCAATTTGCTTCTAAACCAGGACCAGGTGCTAAGAAAAAGCGTAAGAGAATTGAAAAGCCAGGTGGTAATAACCAACAAGGTGGAAACCAGCAAGGTGGTAATAACAACCAACAAGGTGGAAACCGTCCTCAAGGGCAAGGTGGACAAGGAAATCGCCCACAAGGTCAAGGTGGTCAAGGTGGAAATCGTCCAGGAGGACAAGGTCAAGGACAGGGTGGAAACCGTTTTGGAAACAACCAAGGAAACAGACCTCCAGGACAAGGCGGCCAAGGTGGAAACAGAGGTGGCTTCAACAGAGGTGGCCAAGGTGGAAACAGAGGCGGTCAAAGAACTATGCCTGTAGAGCTAACAGACGAGCAAGTTAAAAATCAAATCAAGGAAACCCTTGAAAAGCTTACTAATAAAGGAGGTAAATCTAAATCTGCTAAGCACAGAAAAGATAAGAGAACTTTCCGTAGAGAGCAAGACGAGCGTCAACAAGAGATGGACGCTGCAGACAGAACATTAAAAGTAACTGAATTCATCACAGTTGGTGAATTGGCTAGTTTAATGAATGTTTCTCCAACTGAGGTAATTTCTGCATGTTTCTCTTTAGGAGTTATGGTTACCATGAACCAAAGATTGGAAGCAGATACTTTATTGTTGGTAGCAGATGAATTTGGATATAAAATTGAATTCTCTGATGCTGATCTTGAAGATACAGATTCTGAAGATGATATCGATACGGAAGACAGCTTGTTGCCAAGAGCACCTGTTGTAACGGTAATGGGTCACGTAGACCACGGTAAAACTTCATTACTAGATTACATCAGAAAAACAAACGTAATTGCTGGTGAGTCTGGAGGTATTACACAGCACATTGGAGCTTATAATGTGAAGTTGGAAAATGGTCAAAGAATTACATTCTTAGATACTCCAGGTCACGAAGCGTTTACCGCGATGAGAGCGAGAGGGGCTCAAATTACAGATATTGCAATTATCGTAATTGCTGCCGATGATGATGTGATGCCTCAAACGAAGGAAGCAATTGCTCACGCGCAAGCTGCAGGTGTACCAATGATTATTGCCATCAACAAAGTAGATAAGCCAAATGCAAACCCGGATAATATTCGTCAACAGCTTTCAGGTTTAAATCCTTCGGTTTTAGTTGAAGAGTGGGGTGGAAATATTCAGGCTCAAGAAATCTCTGCTAAATTTGGTAACAATGTAGATCTTTTATTGGAAAAAGTGTTGCTTCAGGCAGAAATGCTTGAATTGAAAGCCAATCCAGATCGTACTGCAAACGGAGTTGTTATTGAAGCTTCTCTAGATAAAGGTAGAGGTTATGTAGCAACAATGTTGGTACAAACGGGAACTTTAAAGGTTGGAGATTATGTTGTAGCAGGTAAAAACCACGGTAAAGTAAAAGCTTTGCTTGATGAGAGAGGTAAAAATCTTAAAGAAGCAGGTCCTTCAATTCCGGCAACCATTTTAGGTTTAGACGGAGCGCCTACTGCAGGTGATAAATTCAGAGTATATTCTGACGAAAGTGAAGGTAAAGCTATCGCAAATAAGAGAGAGCAGTTACAGAGAGAATTGTCTATCAGAACTAAAAAACATACAACACTTGAAGAATTGGGTAGACGTATCGCTCTAGGTGAATTTAAAGAGTTGAACATTATCCTTAAAGGTGACGTAGATGGTTCTGTTGAAGCACTTTCTGATCAGTTGCAAAGACTTTCTACAGAAGAAATCAGCGTGAAGATTCTTCACTCAGGTGTAGGTCAGATCACTGAGTCTGATATCAACTTAGCGGCGGCTTCTGATGCAATTATCATCGGATTCAACGTAAGAGCGGGTGCAAATGCAAAAGAACTTGCAGATCGTGAAGAAATTGAAATCAGAACCTATTCTGTAATCTATAAAGCAATTGACGAGGTTAAAGAAGCAATGGAAGGAATGCTTTCTCCTGAAATTCAAGAGCAGGTAATTGGTAACGTAGAAATCCGTGAAGTATTCAAGATTTCTAAAGTAGGATCAATTGCAGGTTGTATGGTTCTTACAGGAAAAGTAACCAGAAACTCTAAGATTCGTCTATTAAGAGATGGAATTGTGAAATTCGATGGAGAACTAGAAAGTTTAAAACGTTTCAAAGACGACGTAAAAGAAGTAACCAAAGGGTACGAATGTGGTCTTAACTTGAAAGGTTATAACGATATTGAACAAGGCGACATTCTTGAAGTTTACGAAGAAGTAGCGGTAAAGAAAAAGCTGAAATAGAGTTATTTATAGCATAAAATTAAAAGCCACTCTCAACTTGAGAGTGGCTTTTTTAAACACTTTATGTTAATTTATAACGTTTCTAAATAATATTTTTAAGATTAGTTAAAAACTGTTAAATTCAGGATACTACGTGGAACTTTTGTATTAATGAGCTATTTATGATTGTCTAAATTGTTGTATTAATAAATATGTAGAGTGATGATAATTGAAATAGAGTAGAAATTATGCATTTGTTTTAGATTTGTTATTTGCTATATTAATTATTTTTAACATATTTGTCACGTTAAATATTAAAATTTTGTTAATATGAATGTGAAATTAAAGGTGCTAACTGCGGGTGTATTGTTCTTTCTGGGGCAAACGGTTGTTGCACAGCAGAAGCCCAAAGACACTGCTGCTAAAGAGTCTGAGATCGAAGAAGTTGTTTTGGTCGGATATAGCACAGTGCCAAAAGAAAGTTATGTTGGAACTGCTTCAAAGGTAGATTCTAAGGCGATTGATGCGAAAAATGTTTCGTCTGTTAGCCAAGCTTTGGCTGGTGAGGCAGCTGGAGTTAGGGTGATTAATACTTCTGGGCAGCCAGGTACTGATGCTACTATTAGAATTCGTGGTTTTGGTTCTGTAAATGGTAATAGAAGTCCTTTATATGTATTGGATGGTGTGCCTTTTACGGGTAATGTTAGTTCAATTAATCCAGAAGATATTGAAAATACAATTATTCTTAAAGATGCAACAGCTACATCTATTTACGGTGCAAGAGGTGCAAATGGAGTTGTTGTAATTAATACAAAAAAAGGACGTGCTAATAAGTCAATTATTCAGCTAGAGTCAAAAGTTGGTTTTAACATGGCGTTGCTTCCAAGATATGAAACCATCAAATCTCCGGAAGAGTATGCTTCATTAAGTTGGCAGGCACTTCGAAATAGAGGGCGTTTGTTGGGTAATGCTAATCCTACTGCTTATGCTAATTCAAACCTATTTGGAACAGCGGGGATTAATGCAAATTACAATATTTGGGGTACACCGGCAACTCAATTAATTGATCCAAATACAGGAATGGTAAGGCCTGGTTCTAGTCGAATTTATGATCCTGAAAATTGGGAAGATTATGCATTTCAGACATCTTCAAGAACTGAAAATAACTTGAGCATTAGTGGTGGCACTGGAAAAACAACTTACTATACCAACATTGGATATTTGGATGATGAAGGCTATTCAATCAATTCGGATTTTGAAAGATATAATGGTAGATTGAATTTAACTCACCAAGCGAGACCTTGGTTGAAGGGAGAATTCAATTTAGGATACGCTTATTCAAAGGCTAATCGTAATGGGCAAACAAGTGATTCAGGAAGTATATTTTGGTTTGTAGATAATATTCCATCAATCTATCCTTTATTTTTAAGAGATGCTAATGGAAATAAAGTAGCTGATCCATACTTTGGAGGGTATCAGTACGATTATGGTGAGGTTGCTGGAAGAGGATTCGGTGCTTTAACAAACTCTATTGCAGATGCTACTTACAACCAGAACAAGTTTTTGAAACATGAAATAAATGCAAACATGTTTTTAAAGGCTGACATCACTAAGTTTTTAAGCTTTGAAACAAGATTAGGGGGGCAATATTATAACAATAGTAACGATCAACTTACAAACCCATTCTATGGTAGTGCGGCTAGCCAAAATGGATATATTTTTAAATCAAAAACTGAATTGATGGCCTACAACTGGTTGCAATTGTTAAGATTTAATAAAAGATTTGGAGATCACAATGTTCAGGCATTTGCTGCACACGAAAGTAATAGTTGGGAGCAAAAATACCTTTCAGCTGGTAGACCTAATATTATTGATATGATTCCTGAATTGAACATGGGGATTGGAGAATCTCAATCGAGTTCTTATATCAATAATTATGCTTTGGAAAGTTACTTTGGAAATGTTACCTACGATTACCAAGGCAAATACTTCTTTAATGGAACAATTAGACGTGATGGTTCTTCAAGATTCTTAACAGATAAGTGGGATACTTTTGCTTCTGCTGGTTTAGGATGGTTAGTTTCTAAAGAGAATTTCTTAGCAGATAATAAATTTATCAAAAACTTAAAACTAAAAGCTAGTTACGGTACCGTTGGTGATCAAGGTGGTGTAGGATTTTATGCAGGATATAATGTATATAACCCAGGTAACTTCATGGGACTTCCGGGAGCTACTTTTGATAGAAATGGTTATCCAGACTTAACTTGGGAAAAAGCTAATATTTTCCAAACAGGTATTGAATTAGGTTTGTTTAAAAGAAATATAATAGAGCTTGAAGTAGACTATTATAGAAAGGCTACTAATAATTTGATTTTTGATAACAGATTAGCTCCTTCTACAGGAAATGCTATAATTAGAGTAAATGATGGTGTATTAATTAATCAAGGGATTGAATTTACGGTTAAAACACATATTATTGATAAAAAAGATTTCTATCTAGATTTTGGCTTTAATGGTGAGTATCTACATAATGAAATTACAAAAATGCCTTATGATGTTGCTGCAGGGAAAGATAAATTATTGGATTTGTCAGAAGCAGGTTATGGAAGAGCTGCTGGAAGATCTCAATATGATTATTATATGAGAGAGTATGCAGGTGTTAATTCTGCTACAGGTGCAGCTCAGTGGTATGTGAATTATGTTGATAATAATGGGAATGGTGCATTTGATGCAGGAGAGCAAATTGCTTCTCTGTACGAATATCAGACTTTGAATCCAAATGCGGATATAAGACAAGGTGTTACAGAAGTGTATTCTCAAGCGACACAGAAATTTTTAGATAAATCAGCAATTCCTGACTTAAGAGGTGCGTTTAATTTTGATTTTGGATATAAATCTTTCACATTTGGAATTCAATTCCTCTATAGTATTGGAGGTTATTCTTATGATGGTCTTTATGCGGGATTAATGAATAACTCACAGGTTGGAAATAATAACTGGCACAAAGATATTTTATCTAGATGGCAAAATCCTGGGGATGTAACTGATGTTCCAAGGATGTCTTCTAATTACACAGCAGATGTAAATACAAATGCAAGATCAAGTAGGTTCTTGGTTAAATCTGATTTCTTAGCTTTAAACAATGTAAGACTTGGATACTCGCTTCCTCAAAACTATATTAAAGCTATTGGATTAAGTGGATTAAATTTATTTGTGAGTGGTGATAATCTTTGGATTACGACAAAAAGAAAAGGATTCAATCCTAGTGCAAGCGAGACAGGTGCATCTAGCACATATGCGTATGCTCCATTATCTACGATAACATTTGGAGCTAAAATTAACTTTTAATTTAATTAGAAATGAAAAAGATATTATTATTATCAGGTTTAGCACTAGCAACTCTTACTATATCTTGTCAAGACGAGTTTCTTGAAAGTGCTCCTACTGAAACAATTGGAGATGCTCCACTTCAAGTAAAACTTAATGGTATTTATCTAATGATGATAAATACAGGTACAGGAGGAACAACTAATCATGATGATTTTGGACAAAAAGGTTACGATATTTATAGAGATTTGATGTCTCAAGATATGGTGTTAGAAGGTCTTAATTATGGGTGGTATTCTAATCTTGCTAATTTTGCTTCACAAGTAGATTTTACTCGAACAGAAAATTATAAACCTTGGAGATATTATTATAGAGTAATAGCCGCAACAAACGATGTAATCGATGGTTTGGGTGGGACTGATTATGTTCCAACAACAGATTCTGAAAAGTCTGCAATGGGCCAAGCTAAGGCGTTAAGAGCTCATGCTTATTTTAATTTGATGCAATTATATACTAAGAATTATAATCCATCGGAAGCTGCAATCCCTATGTATTTAAAATCTCAATTACCGGCTGCTCCCAAATCTACACAAAAGCAAGTCTACGATCAGATTATTGATGATTTAACAAAGGCAGTACAGTATTTAAACGGCTTTCAGAGAGAAAATAAAGGGATGGTCAACCAAGCAGTTGCAAAAGGAATGTTAGCTTACGCTTATGCAGCAACAGAACAATATGCATTGGCAGCGACCACTTCTAAAGAGGTTATGAATAATTATGGGTTTCCTATTACGACTAAGCAACAGGCAATTAGAATGGTTCATACTGCAGGTTCTACTGCTTCAGGTGGAGGTTTCAACTCATTAGATACTCCAAGTTGGATGTGGGGAATGGATCTTGCAGTTGTTAATGGTTTAGATCTGATTAGCTGGTGGGGTCAAGTAGATGTATTTACTTATAGCTATGCTGGGGTTGGAGACCGTAAAGGAATTGATCTAGGATTGTATAATAGTATGAGAACAGATGATGCAAGACGTAATCAATTTGTTGGTACTGCAACTAATTATCCAGGTAACAAATTTTTTGATCCAGGAAGAGTTAGTATGGGACAAAGACAAGTTATTACAGATTATATCTATATGAGAGTTGATGAGTTTCATTTATTAGCCGCTGAGTCTTTAGCAAAATCTAATCAAGAAACAGAGGCGAAAACTATTCTTAAAGCTTATTTGCAAAATAGGATTACAGACGTATCTTATATTGATGCATTGAGTGGAGTAGCACTTCAAAATGAAATTTATAAGAACACTCGTTTAGAATTTTGGGGCGAAGGTAAGTCTTACTTCGCTATGAAAAGAAATAAAGGTGCTGTCACCAGAGGATCAAACCACTTATTCTTAGCTGGGCAAACTTTCCAATATGATGATGAGAGAATGTATTTAAAAATCCCTCAAGAAGAGATTTTAAATAATCCTCATTTCTAATATGAGTTATTTGTAATATATTTTGTTTAAAATAAATTTTTATTACTATAGTTAATAATTATTTAAAAAATGAATTATATTTTTTATATCATATTTTTGAATTATTTTTTATACAAACCCTGCTTTTATGAGCAGGGTTTTTTATTGGGCTTTATTTCTTATTTTTGCCAAGCAAATCTGTTTAAACGATTTGATTAATTTGAACTCAATGAAATACATATTTCTTATTATATTTTTTATCGGAGCTTTTGGCAAGGCTCAAATCATCACAGATTCTTTAGGGAAAAAGTCGAATGATACCATTATTGTAGATTCAGGAAAAAAAGATTCTTTAGAGATTTTTAAACCAACGATCAACGATTATCTTATTCAGAAGCAGTTTGCGACTAAAAAGGTGTTCGATACAGTTCTTACCTTTGATAAAACATATATCTTTTCTCAATACAACAATAGAGATAATTTTGGGAGAGTTCAGTTTTCTAATATTGGGGCAGGCTTTAATCCGCTGTCTTATGAAACAATGGCTGAACAGAACTTATCACTGTTGCCAACAAACAAAGGATACAATATTTTGAATGCAGATGATGTCCTTTACTATGATGTAAAAACACCTACTGCAAGTTTCATTTATCATAATGCTATGAAAAATGGAGCCGCATTGCGATCAACTTATACTCAGAATATCGGGAAAAGATTCAATTTTGCACTTGAATATAGCGGATTGCGTTCTCAGGGAATTTACAGAAATAATCTCGCTTCTAATAACAATACCATTTTTTCAGGACATTATACTTCTAAAAAAGGAAACTATGAATTGTTTGCGCACTATCTTCATCAGAACGTAAACAATCAGGAAAATGGAGGTATCGTAGAAGACAATCTTTTTCAAGCAGGCGATTCAAACTATCGTAATAAATGGAATGCTCAGGTAAATCTTGATGGCACCAGTTCGCAGTTTTCTTACAGAAGATATTATCTAAGTCATCAGTTTACGCCTTTTAACTCAGAAAAATTTCCTTTTAGAATAAGACATACTTTATCACATCAAGGCAATAAGTACTATTATACACAGGCTGCAGCAGACGATTATTGGTACGACGCTTCCAGCGAATTGGTGAGCGGCTTTCTGCCTTCCACTAAAAAATATTCAGACAACTTCAGTAATACCGTAAGTTTGGTTTTCGATAATGAAAAATTTAAACTTGATGCAGGTGTAAGATATCAAATGCTAAAATTTGGGTTGAATGAGAATACAATCTCCACAGTTTCGGTTCCAGGTGAAATTAAAGAAAGCAGAGTTGGGGCTGTCGGAAATTTGCAAATCAACCTTTTTGATAAAGTGGCGGTAAAATCTTTCTTAGAATTTTCTAACGGAAGCGAATTTGGAAGTTACCTTAAAACGACCAATACGCTCAAATTTGAGCCTATTAAAGATTATTTTGTAGATGCACACATCAATTTCCAAAGTGCCACACCGTCATTTAACTATTTAGCAAATACGTCAATTTACAGAAAATATAATTATTTCCTTCAGGATCCTAAAAATCAAGTGATCATGGATGTTGGTGGAAGTGTAAATTTAAAATGGTTCAAAACACAGCTTTTTGCCAACTATTACAGAATCGATAATTATGCGTATTTCAACTCAGATGCACAGCCGTTACAAAGCAATGGTTCTGTAAATATTTCTCAGATTGGTGGCGATGCTACATTTAGTTTTGGTAAATTTCACTTAAATACAAGAATGCAGTTTCAAGATGTGTTGTCTAACAGTGAATTGCTTCCTTTGCCAAATTTTATCGGAAGAGGAAATATTTTCTTCCAATCCAAAGCATTTAAAGGCGCTGCAGAAGTACAAACAGGTGTGAAAGTGTATTATTTCAGCAAATTTTCTTCAAGAGAATATTTCCCGATTTTAAATGAATATATTCTTCCTGGAGCAAATTCTTTTGCGATTGGTGGAAAGCCAATTGCGGACGTTTACTTTAATATGAAGGTGAAAAAAATGTTTTTCTTCATCGAAGGTCAACAAATCGGAAACTTAATTAGCCCAAACACAGCCTATGCTTTCCCGCATTATCCTGTGTATGATTTCAGATTAAATATCGGAATCGTTTGGTATTTGTTCAACTAAAAACAACAAAGTTGAAAACAATAAAAGCATTAGATTTTAAAAATATAGAAAGCATTCCGCAGCTTATCAAAGACTTTATCGGTAAACAAATCGAGGGGTTTGAAGCGGATACTTTTTCAAAGGAAAACTTCCAACAGAAAATTCAAGACAAAAAAATGTCTTTCTCAGAAGAGCAAAGAACGATTTTGTTTCATGAATTGCAAAGGCAGCTTTCGGGCATTACGCTTTCAGAACGTCAGCAAAAAAATCTGGAAAGTCTGAAAGATCCGCAAACCTTTACCATTACAACTGGGCATCAACTTAATTTGTTTACAGGGCCGGCTTTTTTCATTTACAAAATTTTGCAAACGGTAAAAACCTGCCTTCTTTTGAAGGAGCAATTTCCTGAGCAAAACTTTGTTCCTGTCTATTGGATGGCTTCTGAAGACCACGATTTTGCGGAGATTAATCATTTTAAAACGAAGAATAATTTCTACGAAATCAACGAAAATAGTGGAGGTGTCGTTGGTAAAATTCAACTTTCGGACACGCATTTTATTTCTGAATTTGAAACTGAATTTAAAGATTGTGTTTTCGGAACCGAACTTGTTTTGATGCTGAAAGAATCGTATCAAGCTGGAAAAACGTTAACGGAAGCGATTCGTATTTTAGTCAACAGATTGTTCTCAAACTACGGCTTGTTGATTGTTGATGGGGATGCAAAAGCCTTAAAACAGCAAATGATTGAAATTTTTGAAGAAGAAATTCTTCAATCTTCGTTGTCGGAAAGTGCAAAAGAAAAGGTTGATTTTTTAACCAAAAATTACGGAAAAGTACAGGTAAATCCGCGTGAGATAAACTTATTTTACCTTTCGGAAACGAGAAACAGAATAGATCCTTTCCAGGAAAGATTTTTAGTAAATGACACTGAAATTTCTTTTTCTAAAGAAGAAATCATCAATGAATTGAAAAGTGCACCGGAAAAATTCAGTCCGAATGCTTTGATGCGACCTGTGTATCAGGAAAAAATTCTTCCCAACTTGGCTTACATCGGCGGAAACGCAGAAATTATGTATTGGTTGGAACTGAAAGATTATTTTACATCGCTTCAAATTCCTTTCCCAATTTTGATTCCGAGAAATTCTATGCTGTTTTTGGAAGAAAAAATACTGAATAAAGTTGGTAAACTAAATTTAGATATTGAAGATTTCTTTGGAAATTTCACCAAGATTACCAATCGCAAAATTTTGGATAATAATGAAATTTTGTCTTCCTTGGAAGCCCAAGAAAATTTCTTGAAAATCCATTTTGAAAACCTTAAAAACCTATCCGAAAAAACTGAGAAATCTTTCGGAAATATGGTGAAAGGAGAAGAGGTAAGACAGCTAAAATCATTTCTAAGATTAAAGAAAAGATTATTGAAAGCAGAAAAAACAAAGCAAGGCGAATTGTTGGATAGACTTGAAAATCTTTTTATAGAAATTAATCCTGCAAAGATTTGGCAAGAAAGGGTTTATAATTTTAGTGTATTTTTTGCAGACCATGGGAATGAGTGGCTTGAGACTTGCTTCAAAGAAATGAATGTGGAACAATCCCAACTGATAATTGTTGCCATTTAATTTTAAAGGAGTATTTTTGTAAACTATTTAAGGTCACATAATGATTAAAAAGTTATTTGTTTTATCTGTTTTAGTAGCGTTTGTAGGACTTTCTGCACAAAAAACACATACTGTGGTGAAGGGCGATACGCCGTATAATATTTCAAAGAAATACAATATTTCTGTTGATGAACTTTACAGATTGAACCCAAGCGCCAAAAGTGGTTCTATTTCTATAGGACAAGTTTTAACGGTTAAATCGGCTTCTCAAACAAAAGCCCCTGTTACAGAAAATAAAACAGTAGCGCTAGGAAAAATTATTCTTCAACCGAAGCAAACTATTTACGGGATCACAAAACAGTATAAAATCACTGAAGCTGAACTTCGTAAATTGAATCCTGAGCTTGATGATCACATGAAGATTGGTGATGAAATCACACTTCCGTTAAGCAGCATAAAAAAGTACGGAGGAACTCAGGCTGTAGTGGTTACAGAACAACCAGTAGCGACTCCAAATTCGGGTAATAAAACAAAAATAGATTCTGGTAACGAGAGAAATTCTGCTTCGTTGCAAGAGGAAGAATATGTAACATACACAGTTGAAGCCGGAGATACGGTTTTTTCTATTGTAAATAAATACGGAATCAGTATTGATGAGCTTATTGCTCTAAATCCTGATTTATCAAAAGGTCTTAAAACCGGAATGGTTTTGAAGGTTAAAAAACTGGATCCTGCATATAGCAAAAAAACAGGAGATGCTCTAAATGTTGTGCTGATGTTGCCTTTTGGCTATAGTACAAACGATTCTCAATACAGATCTATGGCTTTAGACTTCCTTACCGGAGCTAAACTGGCGATTGAAAGAAATGCTAGAAACGGACAAAAATTGGATGTGAAAATCGTAGATTCTGGAAACGAAGCATCATTTAGAAATTCTCTTACGCAGTTGAATCCGAATAATACAGATCTTGTTATTGGGCCATTCTTCAAATCGAATGTGATAGATTTATTAGATTTTACAAAAACACAGAAAATCCCTGTTGTGGCGCCTTTTGCCAACTCTGCAGAGTTGCATGGTTACAGTAATTTAATAATTCTAGAAACCAGCGATCAAACCTATGCAGATAAGATTGTGGATGAAGTAAAAGCGGTATATTCTAACCAGAAAATTTACGTAGTTGCAGATGCTAAAAAAGACAATGCGAATTACCTAAAAGCCGGTTTTGAGAAAGCTTTGAAAAATGCAAACGTTGTTATTGTAAATTCGCCATCAGAAATTCAGTTAGATCAAAATATGATGACGGGGCAATCTGCACCGGTAATTGCTGTTCTAGCGAATGATAATGATACAGTAGGAGAAGCATTTTCAAATAAAATAATTTCTCTTTCTAAGGAAGTTCAAGGTTTGAAAGCCTTTAGTATGTATGCTGTTCCTAGTTTTGATAAAAAAGTAGACGAACTAAGCCAAGCAAGTTTGGTGTATTTGATGGATAGAAAAATCAATACAGAAGGAAGCTTTGAAAAAGAAATTTTAGATGCATATAAAGCTAAATACTGCAAAACTCCAGGCAAATATGCCGTAATCGGATTCGATGTAGTAAATGATATGCTTACAAGAGAAAACAAAAAAGGAGAAATCTTTAAACAAATGAATAAAGTACAAACTCAGTTGGCTACCAAATTTGAGTTTGAAAGAGTGAAAGCAAATGGAGCATATATTAATAAAGGCTTCAGAGTAATCAGGCTTGTTCCTTAGTGATAAAGAAAAACTAAACTTAAATTAAATATTCAATTAAATACATGAAAGCACTTGTATTTCCTGGGCAGGGTTCTCAGTTTGTCGGTATGGGAAAAGAACTGTACGATTCCCGTAAAGACATTAAAGATATGATGGAATCTGCCAATGAAATTTTAGGATTCGATATTCTTTCAATTATGTTCCACGGGACAGATGAAGATCTTAAGAAAACTGAAGTTACGCAACCTTCAATTTTTATACATTCTGTCGCAGCTTTGAAAGCCGTAAATGGTTTAGGCGCAGAAATGGTTGCTGGTCACTCTTTAGGAGAATTTTCGGCATTAGTTGCCAACGGAGTTCTATCTTTTGATGATGGTTTGAAATTGGTTTCTGAAAGAGCAAAAGCAATGCAAGCTGCTTGTGATGCAAACCCAAGTTCAATGGCTGCTATTTTAGGTCTTGATGATGCTAAAGTAGAAGAAATTTGTGCTACAATTAGTGGTATTGTAGTTCCTGCCAATTACAACTGTCCTGGTCAGCTTGTGATTTCAGGAGAAACTCCTGCAGTAGAAGAAGCTTGCGTAAAGCTAAAAGAAGCGGGCGCAAAAAGAGCATTATTATTGCCTGTAAACGGAGCATTCCACTCACCATTAATGCAACCAGCGCAAGAAAGATTGGCTTCTGCAATTGAAAATACTAAATTCAGAAAAGCGACCATTCCCGTATACCAAAATATTACGACGACAGCTGTTACAGATCCAGATCAAATTAAAGCAAACCTTATTGCGCAACTTACAGGTCCTGTAAAATGGACGCAATCTGTACAAAATATGATCAAAGACGGAGCTACAAACTTCGTAGAAGTTGGTCCTGGAAAAACGCTTCAAGGATTAATCAAAAAAATTGATAGCGAGGTAACTTCTGCTTCAGCAATTTAATTTTAAAATAATGGGCGAAATTTATTCACCAGGAAAGCTAATGCTTACTTCAGAATATTTCGCTGTAGACGGAGCTCTTGTCTTAGCGGTACCCACCAAACTAGGACAAGAGTTTTTTTTTGAAGAACAGCAAGATGGGAAATCTCTTATTTTCTGGGAAGCTTATCATCAAAATAAACCTTGGCTAAAAGCTGTTATCGATTATAAAACATGGCAGGTTTTAGAAACCAATATTACAACAAGCGCAGAGTTTATTCTTAAAACTCTCAAAAATGTTCAGAATCTTTCTGAAACTAAATTTAAAACCAACGATTCGTATTCCTTAAAAACCAACCTTCAATTTCCTGCAGATTACGGTCTGGGAAGTAGTTCTACATTGATGAACAACCTCGCAGAATGGGCGGAAATTAATCCTTTTCAGCTCAATACATTAAGTTTAGGCGGAAGCGGTTACGATATTGCCGTTGCGCATGCTAAATCTGCAGTGCTGTATCAAAACAAACCAGAGATTCATTTTGAGAAGGTAGATTATAGCCCTTCATTTAAAGACCAGCTTATTTTTATTCATCTCAACCAAAAGCAAGACAGCCGAGAAGGAATTAATCATTACAAGAGTAAAAATAAATCTCAAGAAATGGTGAGTGGTTTTTCCAATCTTACAAAGAAAATTTTAATATGTGATGAATTGGAAAATTTTTCTCAATTAATGATGTTACATGAGCAAAGAATTTCTAAATTTGTTGAGATTCCGACAGTTAAGTCGCTGTATTTCAACGATTGCCCAACTTTTGTGAAAAGTTTAGGAGCTTGGGGTGGAGATTTTGTGATGTCTTCAAAATTTGAGGGGTTTCAGGACTATTTTTCGGGCAAAGGTTTTACCACTATTTTTGAATGGGGTGATTTAATTATTTAAAAATCAGTATTTTATATAAATTATTTTTTATTTGCCAGTTTCGCTTATAGTTTTATATTTAAACCACTTTAATATTAATTTAATATTAAGTAAAAAACAAAAAGAAAATATAAGTAAAATGAAAAACGCCAAAATCATCCAGGATTTAGAAAAATTAGGGATTAAAGGGAATTATCAATTAAGCTACAATCCTTCGTATGAAGAATTGTATCAGGCTGAAGTTTCGTCTGAAAACCAGGGTTTTGAAAAAGCTGAACTCACAGAATCTGGTGCCGTGTCTGTAAAAACAGGAGTTTTTACAGGAAGATCGCCAAAAGACAGGTACATCGTTCAGGATGATATTACGAAAGACACAATTTTTTGGGATGGTAAAGTAAATTTAGCAACTACTCCAGAGATTTTTGATTCTTGTAAAGGATTGGTACTAGATCAACTTTCGACTGCTAAAAAAATCTATGTAGTCGATACGTTCTGCGGAACTAATGCAGATACTAGACTTAAAGTAAGATTTATTGTAGAAGTAGCTTGGCAAGCACATTTCGTTACGAATATGTTTATTCGTCCTTCTCATTTCGAGCTAGAAAATTATGGTGAACCAGATTTTACAGTGATCAACGGTTCAAAAACAACTAATCCTAATTGGGAAGCACAGGGATTAAACTCTGAAAACTTTATCATGTTCAACCTTACAGAGAAACTTCAAATTATTGGAGGTACTTGGTACGGTGGTGAGATGAAAAAGGGAATGTTTGCTATGATGAACTACTACCTTCCGTTAAAAGGAATGGCATCGATGCATTGCTCTGCAAATGTAGGTGAAGATGGTGATGTAGCCTTGTTCTTCGGTCTTTCAGGAACAGGAAAAACTACTTTGTCTGCAGATCCAAAAAGATATTTAATTGGTGATGACGAACACGGTTGGGACAACAATGGTGTTTTCAACTACGAAGGTGGTTGCTATGCAAAAGTAATCGATTTATCTGAAGAGAAAGAGCCAGATATTTATAGAGCTATCAGAAGAGATGCACTTTTGGAGAATGTTGTGGTACATGATGGCGTTTGTGACTACAGCGATGGTTCTGTTACAGAAAATACAAGGGTTTCTTACCCAATTTATCATATCAGTAAAATCGTTTTACCTTCAAAAGCAGGTCACGCGAAGAAGATTGTTTATCTTTCTGCCGATGCGTTTGGAGTTTTGCCACCGGTTTCAATTTTAGATGAAAACCAAGCGCAATACCATTTCCTTTGCGGATATACTTCAAAATTAGCAGGTACAGAAAGAGGGATTACAGAACCAGAACCATCATTCTCTCCAGCTTTTGGTGAAGCTTTCCTTACATTACACCCAACAATGTATTCTAAGACATTAATCGGGAAAATGAAAGAGCACGGTGCAAAAGCGTACTTGGTAAATACAGGTTGGAACGGTACAGGAAAAAGAATTTCTTTGAAAGATACAAGAGCAATTATCGATGCCATCATCGATGGTTCAATTGATAAAGCTGAAACCACAACAGTTCCTATTATGAATCTTGAAATTCCTAAAGCATTACCAAACGTTTCAGAAGGTATTTTGGATCCTCGTGATACATATAGTACTGCTGCAGAATGGGAAGAAAAAGCAAGAGATCTTGCTGCAAAATATATCAAAAACTTCGAGCAGTATTGTGATACTGAAGAAGGCAAAATGCTTATTGCTTCTGGTCCTCAACTTCAGGAACAGACGATTGAGAAATAGTGAAATGAAGCCCCATCGAAAGATGGGGCTTTTTATTTTTTTAGAAATAAATCCGTTTGATCTGCAAAATTTGCGAGAGAAAATAGTATTTATATTGTGGAAAATTCACTTCAAACTCAAAACCGCCAATCGATATCCCTCCATTCCAAAGCCAGACAAAACCGCATCGGTTTGTGAAGCTGTTACAGATTTTTGTCTGAATTCTTCACGTTTGTAAATATTACTGATATGAACTTCCACCTTCGGTTTTTGAATATTTTTCAAACAATCTGAAATCGCATAAGAATAATGCGTAAAAGCTCCCGGATTGATGACCAAGGCATCAAAATTATCCTCCTGAAGTCTGTTGATGATTTCGCCTTCAATATTCGATTGGTAATATTGAATGTCGTGATTCCCAAATTCGGTCTTTAAAGTTTCCAAATAATCTTCCATAGAAACCGTTCCGTAGATTTCTGGTTCACGAGTTCCGAGAAGATTCAAATTGGGGCCGTTTACGATTAAGATTTTCATAAAGTAAAAATAATGATATTTATTATAAATGAATTTACTATCGTTCCAAAATCTTTTCACTAAATTAAAGCTCCATTTCAGAAATTTAAATCATGAAGCAAGATATCGAAAGCAAACTCATCGATAAAAATACAAAACCGACAAGCATGAGAATTCTTGTCTATGATTTTTTAAGCTCTCAAGAAGTAGCGTTGTCTTTATCTGATATTGAAAGTCATTTCGAAAACGCCGACAGAACCACCATTTATCGTACCTTAAAAACCTTTGAAGAAAAAGGAATTGTGCACAGTATTCAAGAAAACACAACAACAAAATATAAGCTTTGCCACGATGAATGTGATGAAAAAACACACAAAGATTGGCATCTTCACTTTTATTGTAAAATCTGTAAAAAGACTACTTGCAGAGAAGATATTTCTTTTCCTGAAAATCTGCAGACTCATTTTAGGATTGATGAAATAAGGCTTTTTGCCAAAGGAATTTGTGAAAATTGCTTGGAAAGTTTGCAATAGTATTGCATCAATTTTGCGTTTAATTTTGAATAAAAATTCAAGCTATGGAAGAATGTTGCAGTTCAAAACCTAAAAAAGAACAGTACCACAATCACGAAGGTCACGATCACGACCATTCTCATGATACTCACGACCAATCTATTTTCCGGATGTTTCTTCCGGCGATTATTTCTTTTGTTTTGTTGTTGGTGGGAATTTCTTTAGACCATTTTATAGCAAATGAATGGTTTCATCGTTGGATTCGCTTGCTATTTTATGCCATTGCATATATTCCTGTAGGAGTTCCTGTTTTGAAAGAAGCTTGGGTAAGTATGACCAAAGGAGATATTTTTTCTGAATTTTTCTTGATGGGAATTGCCACCGTCGGAGCATTTGCCATTGGCGAATATCCGGAAGGTGTTGCAGTAATGCTTTTTTATTCAGTAGGCGAAGTCTTTCAGGCTATGGCGGTTACAAAAGCGAAAAAGAATATAAAATCTCTTTTAGACCAACGTCCCGATGAAGTTACTATTTTAAAAGATGGAAAACCAGTTTTGGTAAAAGCAAAATCGGTTGAAATTGGAGAAATGATTCAGTTGAAATCTGGCGAAAAGTTAGGTTTAGATGGAGAATTGTTGAGTGAGAAAGCCTCTTTTAATACAGCTGCTCTTACTGGAGAAAGTAAACCCGATACCAAAATAAAAGGTGAGAAAGTTTTAGCGGGAATGATTAATTTAAACTCAATTTCTGAGGTAAAAGTTACCGCATCATATAAAGACAGCAAATTGAGCAAGATTTTAGAATTGGTACAAAATGCTACCGCTCAAAAAGCGCCAACTGAGTTATTCATCAGAAAATTTGCTAAAATTTACACTCCAATTGTTGTGTTTTTAGCCCTCGGAATTACGTTTTTACCTTACTTTTTTGTAGAAGATTATGTATTTAAAACTTGGCTGTATCGAGCATTAATTTTCCTTGTAATTTCTTGTCCTTGTGCTTTGGTGATTTCCATTCCGCTTGGATATTTTGGCGGAATTGGAGCCGGAAGCAGAAACGGAATTTTGATCAAAGGAAGTAATTTTTTAGACATACTTGCCGATGTTCAGAATGTGGTGATGGATAAAACCGGTACGATGACGGAAGGTGTTTTTAAAGTTCAGGAAGTTAGTTTCAATAAAGATTTTGATAAAGATGAAATTTTAAAATGGATTAATGCTTTAGAAAGCAAAACTACGCACCCCATTGCAACGGCAATTCATGATTTTGTGGGAGAAATAGACCATTCTATTTCATTAGAAAACATTGAAGAAATTCCCGGAAAAGGTTTAAAAGCGGAAATAAACGGAAAGCAATTATTAGTTGGGAATATTAAATTGATGAAGCATTTCAATATTTCTTACAACAAAAACATCGAAGATGTGGTGTATACATTAATTGCGGTTTCTTACGACCAAAAATTTGTTGGCTATCTTACGATTGCAGATTCTATTAAATCGGATGCTAAAGAAACAATTCAAAAACTAAAATCACTCCATGTAAAAACCACCATGTTGAGCGGCGACAAATCATCCGTCGTAAAATATGTTGCAGAAAATTTAGCGATTGAAAATGCTTTTGGAGATTTACTTCCCGAAGATAAAGTAGCAAAAGTAAAAGAAATTAAAGCCAAAAATCAATCCGTTGCTTTTGTGGGAGACGGTATTAATGATGCTCCAGTCGTAGCTTTAAGCGATGTTGGAATTGCGATGGGAGGTTTAGGAAGCGATGCAACCATCGAAACGGCGGATGTTGTTATTCAAGACGACCAACCGATAAAAATTCCGATGGCAATTAATATTGGAAAGCAAACGAAAAAAATAGTTTGGCAAAATATTATTCTCGCTTTTGGAGTAAAAGCAGTTGTCTTGATTCTTGGAGCAGGAGGTTTAGCAACCATGTGGGAAGCGGTTTTTGCTGATGTAGGAGTAGCTTTGTTGGCGATTTTAAATGCAGTGAGAATTCAAAGAATGAAGTTTTGAAAAGCAGGAAGAATGAAGTTTGGAGAGGGAAGTTTACCACACTTTGCATAATTTTTCGAAATTAATATCAATAGGAGCGGACTTTAGTCCGCTCTCTTTGTTTCAAAATTTTTTGGCTTTAGCCAAAACTTATTTCCCACAGATCACGCAGATTTTCCCAGATGATAGTGTTTATATAGAAAACTTAATTCGTACGATTTGTTGTTTTTATGTAATACTTTTAAAAAATCTGTGTAAATCCGTGTAATCTGTGGGAAGCAATACCAACTGATATTCATCATAAATTAACCTCCAACTGAAATTTGTGTCATATATTTGTACTAAAGAATTTTTACACTTGAAGTTTTTCATTTCATTTTTTATTGTTTTTACCATCGCGATTCGCCCAGTTTTGCCGATGATTAATTACGCCATAAATTATGATTACATCGTTAAAAACCTTTGTGAGAAAAAAGATGTAAGAGATTCTACCTGTAAAGGAAAATGTTTCGTTAGCAAAGAAATTGAAAAAACAGAGAAGCAATGCAACAGCTCAAAGTTGGTGAAAATTGTAAGTGTAGACGTTTTTTTAGCTAAAGAAATACTGTTTTGTTCTAAAGATAATGGGCTTTCCATTCAAAATGAAGGCTTAAAATCAGATTATATCAATCTATTTTCTTCTGAATATTTTTCCAGAATATTCCATCCTCCGTTGGTTTAAATTTTTCTTAAACTAAATCTTTATGTGATTTAAAATCAGTAGATTGTCTTGTTTTTTAACTTGATGATGAGTTTGGTTTTAATAAAAAACTGTAACCATTTTATTATATGAATGGTTGGTTTTTAACGGGTTACTACATTTAATTAATTTCAATTGAGATAAAATGAAATCAAAACTTTTTTTAACAGCATTATTGTCTGTTTCATTATTGGCGTGCGCGCAAGAAACTCCAAAAGTAAAGCATAAAAAGAAAAATACAACGGCTAAAACAACCACACAAAAAGTGAAATTTGCAAACGCAATAGACCCTATTTGCGAAATGCCAACGGAAAGCGATATGAAAAATACGGCACTTTACAAAGGGAAAACCTACGGTTTTTGCAGTTCGTATTGTAGAGACGAATTCAAAAAAAATCCTGAAAAATATGTCAAAAACTAAATCGCAGAATTCTTCCAAAAGAAAAATAATTCTTCCAATTGTAGTTATTATTCTTTTGTTCTTGGGAATTGGTTTTGGGATGAGCTACTTTAAAAACAATCTTTTTACGGTAATGAAAGTGCCTGATTTTGAACTGACGGATCAGAATAACAAAAAAATTAACAATAAAGATATGTTAGGAAAAGTATATCTCGTTGAGTTTTTCTTCAGTACTTGTCCTACAATTTGTCCGGTCATGAATACCAATATGAGAGCGATTGAGGACGAAATTAATGACCCCAATTTTGGAATTATTTCGATTAGTATCGACCCACAAAATGATACTCCTGAAATATTAAAACAGCACGCCAAAAGAATTGGGGTGAAATCTCCGAATTGGCATTTCTTGACAGGAAACCGCGCATATATCGGGAAATTAGCAGATGAATTTGATATTTACGTGGGAAATCAAGAAGACGAAAGCGAAAATCTTAACCACAGCGGAATGATTGCTTTGGTCGATAAAGAGGGAAACATTCGTTGCCGATTTGATGCGAATAATAAACCGATTCTTTATTATTCTGGACTCAATTACGAAGATAAAGAAGGAACCAATCCTAAACTCAACGGAAAATATCATCCCGACAGAGAATATCTAATTGAAGACATTAAAAAATTATTGAAATAACAATAGAAGTTAGAAGTTAAAAGCTGGAATTTTTGCAGTCTGTTATTTACTTCCGTCTTCACGCTTCAAACTTCCATCAGAAATAATTAAAAATTATGAAAATTTATAAAATCGCTGCTATCACAGCAGTTTTCGCAGCACAATTTGCTTTTGCGCAGTTCAAACAAACACCTCTTCCTTATGCATATAATGCGCTAGAAGGCAATATAGATGCACAAACGATGGAGATTCATTATTCAAAACATGCAGCAGGATATGCAAATAATTTAAACAAAGCCATTGCGGGAACTCCACAAGAAAAGCAAAATTTAGTAGAAATTTTATCGCAGGTTTCTACGGTAAGTCCGGCTATCAGAAACAATGCAGGAGGTCATTTCAACCACGAGTTGTTTTGGACGGTTCTTACTCCTGAAAAAAATACACAACCTTCAGAAAAATTAGCCAAAGCAATTAACGAAACATTTGGAAGCATGCAAGCTTTCAAAGAAAAGATGAGCAAAGCGGGAGCAGACCGTTTTGGTTCAGGTTGGGCGTGGCTTTCTGTTGATAAAAACGGAAAATTGTTTGTTTCTTCAACACCAAATCAAGACAATCCTTTAATGGATGTTGTGGAAGAAAAAGGTACTCCTATTTTCGGAATTGATGTTTGGGAACATGCCTATTATTTAAAATATCAAAACAAAAGAGCAGATTATCTTACGGCTATTTGGAACGTTACAAACTGGAAAGAAATCAGCAGACGTTACGAAGAAGCAACCAAAGCCAAAAAAGGAAAATTTGACGATTGGACAGCCATGAAAAGCTTCAATACAGTAATGGCGCAAACATTTCATCCTGCGGAAGAAGGAAATTTACAGCCTATCAAAACCAGAATTGGTGAATTGGTTGCAAGCGCAAAAGCTTTACAAACTTCTCCAATTCCAGCAGAATTCAACAGAAAAGGTGTAAAAGAATTAATCTCAAAACTATCAAAAGACAGCCAAAGTTTAGAGAAGCAAATCAAAAAGAAAGATTCTGATGCAAACATCACAAAATCTTTAAGCGATTTGCACGATACTTTCCACGCCGTAATCGGTTTGTGTACTGCAGAAGACCATTAAAATACCAATCCTGCAGGGATTTTTCCCTGCAGTTTTTTTCTATATGAATTACGTTGTCGCCATTTTTCTTACCTTTTTTACGGTGTTCAGACCATTGATGCCGTGGGTAGATTATGCCGTAAACTATCGTTACATTAGCGAAGAACTTTGCATCAACAAAAAAGTAAAAACGTTCGATTGTAAAGGAAAATGCTACATCGCCAAAGAATTGGTGAAATCTTCCCATAACGACGCAACCAATTCATCCAAAACAAAAAATACAGGGCAGAAATTACTCGATATTTACGTTCTTCCCGACATTACCGCTCTACATACCGCTTGCCTTTCAATAGCGTCCCATTCTGGGTTTTTGTATGAGAAAGTGTACACTTTTCTCTTTTTAAAAACGATTTTCAGACCACCGGTTTTTTAGATTTTATATTTCTTTTTGGGCGATTCCCTCTCCGAAGCTTTTCCTGCAACTCGGGTCGGCCTGTACGCTCATATCTTTTTTTAGATTCTTCCTTACGTCAGAATCCAAAAAAAGGATAACCGCTTCCATCCCTATCGCGATGGAGGTAGAATTCTATTTGTATCACTGAAAAATCTAAACGATTTCAAAAATTAAAATTTACTTATGAAAATCTATAAATTTATATCACTATTCACTCTTGTCTTTACTTTATTCACTCTTCTATCTTGCCGAAACGACGACGATTCTTCGGAAAACAACACGACCGGAAGTTTAGAAGTCAAATTCGAAAATGGATTCAACAGTTTAGGAGATATCGTACTTAATCAAACCACGCAAACTTCTGTTAATGGGCAAAAACATCAGTTTTCAACCTTAAAATATGTAATTAGCAACATTAGTCTTATCGACGAAAATGGCGCAGAATTTCAATATCATTACAACGACCCAGACAAAGGTGCTTTTATTATAGACCAAGCTCAGGCAGAAGCAGGGCTCGTTCGCATCAACCTGAATGAAATTCCAAAAAATAATTATAAAAAGATAAAACTAGGTTTAGGAATTAGTCAGTCTGCGTATTTAATTGGTCAAAACGGACAAGGTATTTTCTGGGAAAAAGCAAAATCTGCAGGAATGTCTTGGTCTTGGGCAGCCGGTTATGTTTTCGTAAAGCTTGAAGGAAAATACGGAACAAGTTCTCCTACAACCGAATTCATGAATCACACCGGAAATATGGGGGATGTTGCTGCCAATAATACTCCAGATTTGTATCGGGAAATTACACTCGATTTTCCAACGACAGCACGAGTAAACGGAAATATTGTTCCTTCTATTCATATTTTGGCAGATTTTAATCAATATTTAAGCGGTGCAACTTCTTTGTCATTAGATTCAACCAATGATAATGCGATGGGTTCAAGTACGCATTTGGTACAGGTTACAAATAATTTGGCGCAGATGTTTAAAGTAGACCATGTGCACAATGATTAGGAATTTTTTTACTAAGCAAAAACGCTTTTCGTCTAAAACTTTTGCTATTCTTTTTGTTTTGAGCTCTCTTTTTTCTTCATGTTCTGAAGAGGTTATTGAACCAATTCAAAAAGATGAGCTGTATAATCTGGAAAAGCCAAACGGCTTTCCGGATATTACGTTTGATATTACAGGAAATCCTGTCACGATTAATGGCGTTGCATTAGGAAAGAAGTTGTTTTATGAAGGTAAACTTTCTAGAAATAACACAATTTCGTGCGGATTTTGCCATATTCAGGAATATGCTTTTACGCATCATGGTCATACCGTAAGTCATGGAATTGATGATCGATTGGGAATTCGAAATGCACCCCCGATTCAAAACTTAGCATTTATGAAAAATTTTACCTGGGACGGTGTGAGTCATAATTTAGATGAAAGATCTTTGGTTCCCATCACAACAGATTTTGAAATGGATAGCTCGCTTTCAGAAGTCGTTGGAAAGTTGAATGCAGATGCGAATTATAAAAAAATGTTTAAAGCTGCTTTTGGCGACGATAATATTTCCGGCGAAAGGGTTTTGAAGGCGATTTCTCAGTTTATGTACACGATGGTTTCTGCTAATTCTAAATATGATAAAATGAAAAAAGGTTTAGAAACTTTTAGCACAGAAGAAAATCAAGGGATGGCTTTGTTCCAAAGTAAATGTTCAACTTGCCATTCGGGAGAACTTTTTACTGACGAAAGTTATCGAAATACAGGACAGTATTACAATGCTCAGTTTGATGATAGAGGAAGATATCGAGTAACGCTGGATTGGAATGATAATATGAAATTTCGAGTTCCAAGTCTGCGAAATGTAGAATACACGTCTCCTTATATGCATGACGGAAGATTGTACACCTTAGAAGCTGTTATGAATTTTTATTCAGAAAGCGTGGAAAATCAACCCAATTTGGATACTGCTTTAAAACAAAACGGGCATATTGGAATTCCTTTGTCGAGCCAGGAAAAAAGTTTAATTATCACTTTTCTTAAAACCTTAAGTGATCCAAGTTTCATTGCAGACAAAAGGTTTGCAGAATAAAATGTATAGATAATGAAGAAGATATTGATGACTTCAGCGGGAGTTTTATTTTTTAATTTTGCCCACGCTGAAATTTCACACGACAGTCTGTTGATAAAAAGAGATGTTTTTCCCCAGTTTCATAATCAGAAAGAAGATTTTTTTTGTGATGCTTGTGGTTGTGCTGCTGGAAATGGTTCGTCTGGTTTTGAGTCTTTGCTCAACCCGCAATTTGTGGGAATTAAATATTTTGCACAGCATTACAAAGCGAAAGAAAATCCTTTCGTGAATGCGATTACGCAAGACCAGTATTTTAATACAGTTCAAGTTTGGGCTAGAATTCCTGTGGTTGGAAAATTAAGTGTTTATGGAAGTTTGCCGTTTCATTTTCATGAAAAGAAAACGCTTCAAGGAGATGTTACGATTAGCGGAATTGGTGATTTTAATCTAATGGGAATTTACCAGTTGTTTAATTCTAAAAATAAAACACATCAATTGAACGGTGGTGTAGGAATGAAAATTCCTTTAGGAAAGTTTGATGAGAAAGGTGCTTCTGGAGTAAACCCAAGTTTTCAATTAGGAACTGGTAGTTGGGATTTTCAGACTGTGCTAAATTATAAATTTCAAAAAAATAAAGTCGCAGTTTTAATAAATACGGATTACACTGTGAAAACTGAAAATCAAAAACATTACCGTTTCGGAAACCAATGGAATTACGCAGCTTCTGCATTTTATCAATTGGTTTCAACAGAAAAGATGCTCTTCTCTGGAAAGTTTGGTTTTCAAGGAGAAGTTTACGACAGAAATAAACAGTTTGGTGAAGATTTACCTAAAACCGCTGGAAGTGCTTTATACGGAAAGCTAGGTTTTGAGTGGTCTTACAAAAAGGTAATTTTAGGCAGCGAATTAATGCTTCCTGCATACAGCCAATTGGCAAGTGGCGACATCGAAGCCGAGTCGAGATTCTCTCTATTCCTTAATTTCGGTATATAATTAAATGTAAAGCCTTGTTAAGATTTTGAATCTTTGCAGGGC
The DNA here is from genome assembly GCF_057180445.1 of Chryseobacterium sp. HNCC26DJ239. Classification (NCBI taxonomy): domain Bacteria; kingdom Pseudomonadati; phylum Bacteroidota; class Flavobacteriia; order Flavobacteriales; family Weeksellaceae; genus Chryseobacterium; species Chryseobacterium sp. HNCC26DJ239. The sequence goes on along the minus strand of NZ_JBXUGJ010000006.1, from coordinate 227,563 downwards.
TTATTTTAAAAGTAAAAACAAAAAAAACCATTGAAATAAATCAATGGTTTTGTAGCCCGTAGGGGAATCGAACCCCTCTTACCAGAATGAAAATCTGAGGTCCTAACCGATAGACGAACGGGCCCTCTATCTTCCATAATCCGAAGATTATGTGTTAGATTTTGTTTTTATAAGTATCAACTCTTAAATTAAGTAGCCCGTAGGGGAATCGAACCCCTCTTACCAGAATGAAAATCTGAGGTCCTAACCGATAGACGAACGGGCCAACTATTTTTACGCTAACTTGTTAACGTGCTTAGTTAATTTGCTTTTCAAATTAGCAGCCTTATTCTTGTGAATAATGTTTTTCTTAGCTAATTTATCCAATAAAGAGATAACTTTCGGCAATTGCTCAGATGCAGCTGCTTTATCTTCTTCATTTCTCAAGACTTTCATTGCAGTTCTTGCTGTCTTGTGGTAGTATCTGTTACGAAGTCTTCTTACTTCGTTTTGTCTGATTCTCTTAAGTGCTGATTTATGATTTGCCATATCGTTCAAATGTGAGTGCAAAAGTAAAACATATTTTTTTATCTGCCAAATTTATTTTCAAAAATTTTTAATTTTCTTCAGATAAATATTTTTTAAGCTTTTCTCTTGCGAGTTCTATTTTTAAATTATCGTTTTCTCTTTCAAATTTTTTGATTGTGCTCGTAAGCATAATCATAGCGTTCGTCCAGTCACCAGTGGTATTCGTGAAAGTTAAATCATCAATTGTAACTTCAAAATTTATTCTTTCGCGTTCCCTTTTTAGTCTGAAACTTATTTTTTCATCACTGCCTGATATCCCATCTTCATAGATTTTTAAATCATAACTTTTTGGGTCTGACTGGATTTTCTTAAAAAGAAGCATGGCTTCCTGTATTTTAAAATCCGGCATGGTCTGAAATTTTGTAGCCTATAGGAGAATCGAACTCCTGTTGCAAGGATGAAAACCTTGAGTCCTAACCACTAGACGAATAGGCCAAATTTTGAGGATGCAAAAATATAAATTATCTTTTACATTTCAAAATTTTTCTACTATTTATACATTTTTTGTATTGTAGTATTTTTAATTCCCTTTGCTTCAAGGTCTTTCTGAAGTTTTACAGCGTCTTCCAAGGTGTAAACTTTTCCATAAGTGTAGTAAAAGACACCGTTTACCTTATTTCTTTCAACATCTTTTAAATTTAAAAGAATAGGAGAATTGCTGCTCAGTTTGTCTTTACCAACATATACTTCGATATTGTAATATCCTGTACTTAGTTTTTGATCTGGCATAAAACCTACTGCATATGCATTTTTGAATCCGGCATCTTTTGCAGTTTTAATGTTTTGATCTCTAATAGAGGCCATGTTGGTTACGCTATAGTAATATTTGTAAGTACCTCCTTCCTTAATAGGTAAAATATAGTTTAAACCTCTTAAAGCAGGATCTCCGTCGTTATATTTTGTTTGGGTGGTCATCAACAAAATTCTGAAGTCGTTTTTCAGTGGAACTTCTGCTGGTTTTTCTGGCTCCTGTTTCTTAGAAAGGTTTCCGGTTTTTCTGTCGTATGCTTTTTTATAATCGATAATTGCATTATAGATACTTTCTGCAATTTCTTCCTGTCCTTTATCTGATGCTAAATAGTGACTTTCTTCAGGATGGTTAATAAAACCTGTTTCAATTAAAACGGAAGGCATTGCATTCATTCTAAGTACGTGAAGGTTTTTTTGGAATACGCCTCGAGAAAATCTTTTATCTTTATTTACGAAATTATCTTCTACCAAACCACCCAAAAGCGTACTGGCTTCTAGATATTTGCTTTGCTGAAGTTTTAAGGCAATTAAAGATTCAGGCGAGTTGGGATTATAAGAACCGAAGGTTTGTTTATCCTTTTCATCTAAATAAATCACGTCGTTTTCACGTTTTGCCACTTCAAGGTTTTCGTCGTTTTGGTTTGGTCCTTGTACAAATGTTTCCGTTCCGTAAGCAGTTGGTCTCGCGGAAGAGTTACAGTGAATAGAGATGAAAAGATCTGCTTTGCTTTTATTGGCAAGATTGGTTCGGTCTGATAAAGATGGATATTCATCAATCTTACGAGTGTAGATGATTTTGAAATCTTTATTCTTTTCTAATCTGGCTCCTAATTTTAGGGTGATCGCCAATGTGACGTCCTTTTCAGCAATGTGACCAATGTCACTATAGGTACGGTTCGCTCCATGGTCGCTTCCTCCATGTCCAGCATCAAGTACGATGGTGAATTTTTTTTGAGAAAAAGCAATATTGGAGAAAACTAAAAAAAGAAATGCTAAAATTATTTTAAAATTTGATTGGTACATCTTTCAGTTTTAAAAATTATATTAATTTTGAACCAAATTATACATAGCAAAAATTGGACAAAACCGTCTTCAAAAATATATTACAAATTCTAATTATCCTAATTTTTAACAATTTTTTAGCACAAAAAACGCCGGAAAAATTGGATAAAAATAGTGAGATAAAGAATATTCCTACTGTTGTAGCGAATGATACCATCAAAAAAAAGGATACGATAGCCCTTCCAAAAGAATCTTTGGAAGATGTTTTACGTACAAAAGCAGATTTCAGAAGAAGAGATTTCCCTAATAAAATGATTTACCTTAACCAAAATGCGCAGGTAAAGTATCAAGATATGCAGATTGATGCAGATTATATCTCCATTGATGAGGAAAAAAACCTAGTCTATGCACGTGGTAAACTAGATTCTCTAGGAAAATATAAAGAGCTTGTACAAGTAAATCAGGGTGGGAAAAAGTATGAAGTAGAAAGCTTCAATTACAACACCAAGACAAAGCAGGCGATGGCGTATAACGCAAGAACAGAAGAAAGTGAAGGTTTAATTGTTGCAATAAGAACTAAAAAGTACAATGACTCTGTTTTTGTGATGAGACATGCAGAGTTTACAACAGATAAATATTATATCGATAAAAAAGATACAAGACCCGATTATCATATTTTGGCATCTTATATAAAGATGAAAAAAGGGAAAAGCAGTTCTACTTTAATAGTAGGGCCTGGCCAAATGTACATTGAGGATGTTCCTACACCTTTGGTTTTGCCTTTCGCTATTTTGCCATTCTCCGACAAGCGTTCTGCGGGAATTTTGATTCCGAGTTTTGGAGAAAGAGAAGATGTAGGGTTTTTCTTGAACGGTTTAGGATATTATCAACCCATTGGAGAGCATTTCGACTTGAAGATTCTGGCGGATATTTATACCAAAGGAAGCTGGAACTTGCGCCCCGAAATGAACTATATAAAAAAATATCGTTACAGTGGGAACTTTTCTGCAGATGTAGGAACCACAGTTCGGGGAATAAAAGGATTGGATGATTACAGTAAAACGGGAACTTACAGAATCGCATGGAGGCACACTCAGGATACTAAAGCGAATCCTTTTCTAACTTTTTCTGCATCGGTAGACGTTACCAGTCAAACTTTTTACAATAATACAGTTAATAATAGCTATATTTTGAACGAGAGTGTTCTTAAAACTCAGCAGAACTCTACTCTTACGCTTACCAAAAGATTTTTGACTTTACCAATTTCTATTACCGGTACAGCTTCTTACAATCAGAATTTTGCAACTGGTTTAGCAGATCTTCGTCTTCCTCAAATGAATGTGGCGATTAATCAGTTTTATTTATTTGGATCTAAAACAGGGGTTAGACAAGGTTTACTGGAGAATATTACCGTAAACACAGGGATTAACCTTACCAATTCAGTAAGCACAGGAGAAGGAGAATTGTTTACCCAGGCCATGTGGGACAAACTGCAAACTGGTGTTAAAAACAATATTACTCTAGGAACTAATACAACCATCGCAAAATATTTTACTTTTAGCTTGGGTGCTACTATCGATAATGCTTTAACGACAAAAACATTAACTAAATATTATGACCCTGTTGAAAATGCAACTGTAGAGCAAATCAATAAAAAAGTAGCAGGATATTCTACTTTTAGTACCAGCGCTTCTTTGCAGACTACTCTTTATGGACAAGCAAACTTTAAAAAAGGAGGGGTTGTAGAGGCTATTCGTCATATGATGATGCCAAGCTTAAGCTTTTCTTATGCTCCTAATTTTGGTTCTGCTGGTTTCGGTTATTATAAAAATTATTACGATGCGACTGGCGCTTTAACCCCGTATTCTATTTTTGATAAGGGTATTGTCGGAAGTCCGTCTTCTGGAGAAACAGGAGCTTTAGGATATAATATTTCGAACAATATCGAGATGAAAGTAAAATCTAAAAGCGATTCTACCGGAGTGAAGAAAGTTAAGATTTTTGAATCTTTAAACGTTTCCGGAAACTACAACTTCCTTGCAGAATCTCACCCTTTTTCTGTAATTACGGTAAATGGGCAAACTTCTCTTTTTAATAGTAAATTAAGTCTTAATACGAGTTTAGCAATAGAGCCTTACAAAATTTTGTACTTACCAGGACAAGATACTGGGATTAGAACAGAAGATTTCGGCACCTTCAGTGTACAAGGTTTTAATATGCAGATGTCTTATCCTTTAACGAGCGATATTTTTAATAAAAAAGGAGAGAAAAAAGACTATAAAAAACTCTACGATAAGAAAGGAGAAATACGAAACGAAAATTATTACTTTGATGATGATAATTATGCTCATTTCGACCAATCATGGAGTTTGAATATTAACGCAAGTTATGCCTACACCAAAACTTTATCAAGAACACCAACAAAGATTGCTTCCGTAGGTCTTGATGGAAATATGAAACTTACCCCCTTTTGGACGATTAATGGAAGCACCCACTACGATATGATTACCGGCAAACTAGCTTACACAAGAATTGGTTTTGCCAGAGATCAACGAAGTTTTTCTATCAATTTCAACTGGGTTCCTTTTGGGAAATATAAAGTGTATGATTTCTTCATCGGTATTAGAGCAAATATCTTAAGTGATGCACTGAAGTATAAAGACAGAAGTTTCACGCAGCCAAATTCGCCGTTCTAAAATCATATTTTAATTGAAATAGAAACTTTATATTTGCAGCCAATTAAAGGTTAAAAATTAAAGGTTTTAAAGTAAGACATATTCTTTAAAATCAATTGAAATAATAAATCTAAATAATGAAAACAATTATCAACACTGAAAATGCTCCTGCAGCAATCGGTCCTTATTCGCAGGCAAATCTTGCCAATGGCGTATTGTATATTTCTGGTCAAATCCCAGTAGATCCTGCAACTGGAAAGCTTGTAGAAGGAATTGAGAAAGAAACGCATCAGGTAATGAAAAACTTAGAAGCAATTCTTACGGAAGCGGGTATGACTTTCAAAAACGTGGTAAAAGCTACTATTTTCCTTAAAAGTATGGACGATTTTGCTGTGATGAATGATATTTATGCTTCGTATTTAGATGCTGAAAGCTTCCCGGCAAGAGAAACGGTTCAGGTTTCTTGTCTTCCAAAAAATGTTGATATTGAAATCTCAATGATCGCGCATCAAGGTTAAAAAATGAACTTTTTAAGAAATACATTGGCGGTATTAGTGGGACTTGCAATTGCGGGTCTTATTATTACTCTTGGTATAAGAGCGTTTCCCCAATGGGTTACTTTCGAAGCTTTTGCTCCGTTTGAGCATTGGCGAAAATTTTTAGAGAGCATGAAAGGAGACGATGGTTTCTTTGTTTTCTTACTCTTTATTTCTGGTTTGGGTACTACAGTTGGCGGTGTAATTTCTGCAATGATCGTGAAGTATGCAAAAGTGGCTTATGCTATTTTAATTGGCTTCATTATGTTGTTTATTGCGATGCTAGATGTTATTATATATCCTTATCATCCCACTTTTTATAAGATAAGTATTTTCCTTACTTTTTTTCCTTTTTCCTGGATTGGCGGAAAAATTGTTTCAGTTATCTACGAAAGGAATAAGAAAAAACTTAAAAAAGCATAAAAAAATCGCCTCAATTCAATTGAGGCGATTTCTATTTAAATCTAATGAAAATTAGGGCATTTTAAATCCTTTCGTGTAGATTCTTCCGTATTCATCTACAAATTTCACTTGTACGTTTCCTTTATAGTTGTTTAGAATTTTTTCTACATCATTTTGTGAGTTTACTGGTTTACCGTTGATTTCGATAACGATATAATTGTCTACGATGCCAATTTTAGCCATTTCTCCACCTTCAATTACGTTGCTTGCGATAACTCCGCTATTCAAACCATAATCTGTTTTAAATCTTTCGCTAAGCTCTTTAAAATCTGAACCAATTTTTTCGCTTACGCTTAAATCTGCTTTTGTTCTGGTAGAAGTTCCTCCTTTTTGATCTCTAAGAGTTACCGTTGTTGAGTATTCTTTACCATTTCTAGAATAGGTTACCAATACTCTGTCTCCTGGTCTTTTGCTTCCAACGGCAGCTGAAAGATCGGCAAAATCTGTAATTGGATATGTATCAATTTTAGTAATGATATCTCCTTTTTTAATACCACCATCTTCTGCGCCACTGTTTTCAGAGAAACCAGTTACATACATTCCGTTTCCAGATTTAAGGTTGGTTTTTTGCTCTTTATTGTAAGCTGCTACGAGTTGATCGTTAGATAAATCTAATGTCATTACACCTAAGAAACCTCTTTGTACAATACCGAATTTCTTAATGTCTTCAACAATTTTTCTCGCCAAATTTGCTGGTACGGCAAAACCATATCCTTGATAATATCCTGTCGTAGACTGAATCGCAGAGTTGATCCCGATAAGTTCTCCTACAGCATTTACTAAAGCTCCTCCAGAATTTCCGGGGTTAATCGCCGCATCAGTCTGAATGAAGCTTTCAATCGGGTTAGATGCTTTTCCTTGAGAACTCAAGATCCCAATTCCTCTTCCTTTAGCGGAAACAATTCCTGCCGTAACAGTAGAGTTTAATCCTAGAGGATTTCCTACCGCTAAAACCCATTGTCCTACTTCGATGTTGTCAGAATTAGCAAAATTTAAATAAGGAAGACCCTTTTCTTCAATTTTTAAAAGAGAAATATCTGTATTTGGGTCGGTCCCTACCAAAGTTGCGATGTAAGATTTTTTGTTGCTCAAGACAACTTCCAATTTATTTGCTCCTGCTACAACGTGGTTGTTAGAAATAATATAACCATCAGGCGAAATAATTACCCCAGAACCCATTCCAGAAGGCATATTTTCTGGTGTTTGTTGCTGTTGTCTTTGTCTGTTTTGTCCTCTTCCTCCAAATGGATCTCCGAAGAAAAAATCAAACATATCTTGTTCTGAAGCTCTGCTTGCAGATCTGTTTTGGTAGTTTTTAATGGTTACCACTGCAGGAACTGTTGTTTTTGCTGCTTTAGTAAAGTCGTCACCAACAGCGGCAGTATTCATTCCCACAAAAGATGAGTTACCAGATTTTGTAAAATAAGATTGGTCATTCACGCCAGTGCCATCATTAAAATATTGTTGTACACCAACTGTTGTAGCTCCTGAGATTACTCCCACGACTGCAAAAGGTAATAGTTTTTTTAATGTACTCTTCATTGTATATCTTCTTTAATTTATAATTATTGTGTTGTTTTTTATCTGAACAAATTTAATGCTAAATAAGTATTTATTTTATCTTAAGTGTTTCACTTTTAACTAAAATTTAACGAGAGTTATATCATTTTATAGTTTATGTCATAATTTAATTGAATGTTTAACAAAACTTAAAAATAGTTTAAAGTCAATTTGTCATAGTTATAGATGAAAATGCGACAAAAAGTTAAATAAAGGTACGATCAAAAGTCATAAAAAAAGCATATTTTAAAAATATTATAAAATGTTTACCTTTGCAAAAATTTTTCTCACTTAAAACGTTTATAGCATGCAACTGTACAACACCTTAAGCGCAGAAGAAAGAGCTCGATTAATTGATGAGGCCGGACAAGAGCGCCTTACTCTATCTTTCTATGCGTACGCCAAAATTGAAGATCCAAAAAAGTTTCGCGACGATTTATTTATAGCCTGGAACGCACTTGATGCACTTGGTCGTATCTATGTTGCTCACGAAGGAATTAATGCTCAAATGAGCGTTCCTGCAGATCATTTTGAGGCATTTCGTGATACGCTGGAAGCTTACGATTTCATGAAAGGCATACGTCTGAATGTCGCTGTAGAGCAAGATAATCACTCATTTTTAAAATTAACCATCAAAGTAAGACACAAAATCGTTGCAGACGGTTTGAATGATGAGACTTTTGATGTTACCAATAAAGGAATTCACCTTAAAGCTCAAGAATTCAACGATATGTTGAGCGATCCCAACACGATTGTAGTAGATTTTAGAAACCATTACGAAAGCGAAGTTGGGCATTTTGAAGGAGCAATTACACCCGATGTTGAAAACTTCAGAGAAAGTTTGCCAATTATTAATGAGCAATTGCAAGATTTCAAAGAAGATAAAAACCTTTTGATGTATTGTACAGGAGGTATTCGTTGCGAAAAAGCGAGTGCTTACTTCAAACATCAAGGTTTTAAAAATGTTTTCCAGTTGGAAGGCGGTATTATTGAGTATACCCGTCAAATCAAAGAAGAAAACATTGAAAGTAAGTTCATCGGAAAAAATTTCGTGTTCGATCATCGTTTAGGAGAAAGAATTACGGACGATATTATTTCGCAATGTCACCAATGTGGTAAACCTTGTGATAATCATACGAATTGTGCGAACGATGCTTGTCATTTGCTGTTTATTCAGTGTGATGAATGTAAAGCGGCGATGGAAAACTGCTGTTCTACAGAATGTCAGGAAACCATTCATTTACCTTACGATGAGCAAGTGAAACTGAGAAAAGGTTTGCAAGTTGGAAATAAAGTGTTCAGAAAAGGAAAATCTGAAGCTTTGAAATTCAAACATTCTGGAGATTTATCAACCCAACCTTTAGCAAAAGCTGAAACAAAAGATATTCGCCAAAAAATTAAAGTAAAGAAAACTTTAATCGGAAAAGCCGAACATTACTATTCTAAATCTAAAATTGCACAATTTTTAATTGAAAACGGAGAACTTTCTGTAGGGGATAAAATTTTGATTTCTGGTCCTACAACGGGAGAACAGGAAGTAACTATCACTCAGATTTTTGTAAACGGAGAATTTAGCAACACTGCAAAAGTAGGTGAACAAATTACGTTTGAGTTGCCGTTTAGAATTCGTTTGTCAGACAAATTATATAAAATTTTAGAAGACTAAGATGACGAAAAGCGGAAGAATAGAATTGATGGCTCCTGCTGGAGATTTTACATCAATGCAGGCGGCTTTAGATAATGGTGCAGATTCAATTTACTTTGGAGTTGAACAGCTTAATATGAGAGCGAGAGCATCGATGAATTTTACCATCGATGATCTTCCTGAAATTGCTAAAAGATGTTCTGAAAAAGGCGTGAGAACGTATCTTACTCTGAATACAATTATTTACGATCACGACCTTTCTATCATAAAAATCGTTTTAGATAAAGCAAAAGCAGCTCATATCACAGCCGTAATTGCGATGGATCAAGCGGTGATTTCGTATGCGAGACAGATTGGGATGGAAGTTCATATTTCTACCCAAATTAACATCACCAATATAGAAACATTGAAGTTTTATGCACTTTTTGCTGATACAATGGTGATGAGTAGAGAGTTGAGCATTACTCAGATTAAAAAAATCTGTGATCAAATTGCCAAAGAAGAAATTAAAGGTCCTTCCGGAAATTTAGTTGAAATCGAAATCTTTGGACATGGTGCGCTTTGCATGGCGGTTTCTGGGAAATGTTATTTGAGTTTACATTCCTCAAATTCATCGGCAAACAGAGGCGCGTGTAAGCAAAATTGCAGAAAAAAATATACCGTAATCGATCAGGAAACTGGTTTTGAAATCGAAATCGATAACGAGTACATGATGTCGCCAAAAGATCTTTGTACTATCGGTTTTCTTAACCAAATTGTAGACGCAGGTGTACAAGTTTTAAAAATTGAAGGCCGCGGAAGAGCTCCTGAATATGTTGCAACAGTTGTGAAAGCATACAGAGAAGCGATAGATTCTATTGCGGAAGGAACTTTCTCCCCTGAAAAAGTTGAAGAATGGATGTCGCAGTTGGAAACGGTGTATAATCGAGGTTTTTGGAGCGGTTATTATTTGGGTCAGGAATTAGGCGAGTGGTCGGATAATTCTGGTTCTAGTGCAACTCAAAAGAAAGTTTACATCGGGAAAGGGCGTCATTTTTATCCAAAATCAAACGTTGCTGAATTTATTATTGAAGCGTATGATTTAACGGTTGGAGATCGTGTTTTAATTCAAGGGCCAACAACCGGTTCGCAAGAAATGTTGGTTGAAACCATGATGGTTGATCAAAAACCTGAAGCACAGAAAGCTTCCAAAGCGGATGTAATTACTTTTAAAACTGATTTTAGAGTAAGACCTTCAGATAGATTGTATAAAATAGTTCAAGCGTAATTTTAACAGAAAGCAGAGTGTAAAAACTTGTTTTTTCTTAGTATCTTCACAAAAATGGTCATTGTAACCCTTCAAAGAGATAAATGTATCGGCTGTAATTATTGCGCGGAATTTGCTCCGGAATTTTTTAGAATGTCTAAGAAAGATGGCAAATCTGTGTTATTGAAATCGATGGATAAGAAAGGTTTTTTTACCATCAAAATACCGCAGCACGATGCTTTTGAACCTTGTGAAAAAGCCGCAAAAGCTTGTCCGGTAAATATTATATCAGTAAAAATGATTTAATTATGAGTCTTTCACTTACAAAAAAAGAGCTTAGAGCAATCTATAAAAAAAAAAGAATGGCCTTGTCGAAAGATGAGGCTTTCTTGTTATCAAAAGATATTTTCAATCGCTTTCTTGCTTTTTTTCAACCGATTTCTGGTCAGAAAGTACATATTTTTATTCCAATAGAAAAGTTTAAAGAGGTTGATACTCAGGTTTTTATTGATTATTTTTTGATGCATCACATTCGTGTATTTGTTCCAAAAATGGTGGGTGAAGAGTTAATTTCAGTCGAAATTTTTAGAAATACAAAGTTTGAAGAAAATTTATGGAATATTGTAGAACCTGTTTCTAACGAAGATTCTGGTGTTATCGATTTCGATTTTGTTATCGCACCGCTATTGTATTGCGACAAAAAGGGGAATAGAGTAGGTTATGGAAAAGGCTTTTATGATGGTTTTTTTGAAACAGTTTCGCCGAATACCAAGAAAATCGGAGTTAATTATTTTAACCCCGATGTGGATATTGATGACGTCTGGGAAAAAGATATTCCGCTAGACTATTTGGTAACGCCTACCGATGTACTGTCTTTTTCAGGTGCTTCTGAGTAGAATTTTACGAAGTAAAATTTAAATTCACCTTTATTTTGATCCGGTTTTGATACCAAAGTATATTGTGCATTTTTCTCGAAAACACCAATTGACTTGTTTTTTGCACCAAAATATTCTACGTTGAATTTGGCAAAATCAAGTGTGTCTTTTTCTTTAATGTGCTGAAAAACATTGATGTTGCTTACCTTAATTTTCTTTACCTGCAGGCTTTCGAGTTCTTTAAAAAGATCTTTAAACGTTGCAGAATCAGACTTCTCAAAATATTTTTCTATTTTCGAGTAGATAGCTTGATCTATTTCTGTTTTTTTATTCCCCGAAAGATATAAAGTAGAGAGGTCGAGTACATCCTGAACTTTCTGCAAAGTTATTGCATTGATAGCTTGTGTGCTATCCATTTTTACAGAGATGTTTTCAGTGTTTCTCAATTTATCTAGGTCGCTTATTGCGGCGGTTTCTTCATTCTTTTTGCAGGCAAGAAGAGTGATACCGATCATAATCGTCAAAAACAAAAAGTTACTGGTTATTTTCATTGTTTGAGATTTTAAATTTTATGGATACTATTTTTCCGGTGTTATCTTTTTTCATTTCGATAACATTTAAGTTCTTAAGAGATGTGGTAGGAGTGGTCATTAAAGTAATGTAGTCATCCTTATCTAAGGTTTCTAACCCATAAATGTCGTTGTCGTACACCTGAGTAATCACCGCAGAATTGCTGATTAAGTTTTCTAATTGCTTTCTTTTTTGCTTAATAAGCTGTTCCGAATTAGCGCCTTTAATGTCTTTAATAGAGAAATAATAAAGCGCCATTTTATAATCGTCTGGCTTAAGCTCGATCGTTTCAACCTCTGGTGCATTTTCGAGATTTCTGTTTACTTCTAGATTTTCATACACCGCCGAACTTATCTGCATTTTTAATGTTTTGTCTTTTGATGAATATACAAAAGATTCTCCAGGTTTTATTCTGTATAAAATTGGCGACTCGTTTTCTTTTATTACCTTAATCTCGATGTCGCTTTGAACTTTTAAATTTCTATCGGCATCGGTAAAGTGATATTTGTAAGTTTTTTGAAAAATTTCATCTTTAAATCCTAAAAGCCCCAACAAAATCACAAAAACAGAACTTACTGCAATCCAAATTGCTCTTTGGTGATTTTTTTTCGGTGGATTATGAGTTGCAATAGTTGTATTCTCTAAAATTTTAGCATTTTCCGTAATTGTTTGATTTTCAGTATTTGATTTTTGTAAATCGGTTGAAACTATCTCATTTTGAGAGATGATTTTTGCTTTTTGTGTGGTGTCCGCTAAATTTAAAGATGCAGAAACTGTTTTTTCTAATTCTTTTAAATCTTCGTCTTGAATTTCCTGGTCGTCGGTAAGTAATTCTCCAGCAAAAAGATGTTGTTTCTTGAAATCATACCAAGAGTCGAAACCCGCATAAATACTCAATAAATTGAGCATATCAATTCTAGGAAGTTTAGTTACTGGAGAAGTTTTAAAATAAGTGTAAAAAGATTTTTCGCTAATGTTCCCTTTTGCCTTTTTTCTTAAATCTTCTTGGAAATATATAATGTCTATACCCTTCCATTTCGAAATTTCATCGAAGGATGGGGTGTATTCAGTAAGATATTGAGCCTGCACAGACTTTTTTAGCTGCTCAAAGTGTAGTAAATCTAGATCAGTCAATTTTTAAAAATATATTTAAAGTATTGATTTTCAATATTGTTTAATTGTAAAACTGTTTTACAAAGTTATTACAATTATTTTTCTCATGCAAAAAATATATCTGCTATACCTTTGTCTTGTTCAAATGATCGAACAGAGAAGAGATTTTAAAAAACAATATTAACAAATTAAATTTAATTTATTATGAAAAAGTCATTATTCGTAGCTGCTATCGCTGCTATTTCATTAGTTGCTTGTAAAAAAGGTGAATCTACAGAAGGAGCTAAAGATTCTGTTGAAGCTACTGCAGATTCTGCTGTTGCTGCTATCGATTCTACTGCTGCTGCTGCTACTGATTCAGTAAAAGCTACTGCTGATTCAGCTAAAGCTGCTGTTGATTCAACTGCTGCTGCTCACTAATCAGTTACGATTAAGCAAAAAAATAACCGTTTCGCCAAGCGAAGCGGTTTTTTTATGTTCAAAAATGAAAGTTTTCTTACGATTTTTTCTGTTTCAAAGATTCGTAACAGGTAATTGCAACCGCATTACTTAGGTTTAACGAGTCAATACTTCCACTCATAGGAATTAAAGTGTTTTTTCCTCTCCCGTACCAAAAATCACTTAAACCAGAGTGCTCCGTTCCAAATAACACCGCAGATCGTTGAGTAAAATCTCTTTTATACAAGTCTTCCGAACTTTCGTCCATTATCGTTGTGTAAATATTGAATTGGTTTCTATTCAAAAATTCAAAAACTTCTTCATTTTCTGCCTGAAAGATTTCCATCCCAAAAAGACAACCCACACTCGAACGGATTACATTCGGATTGTAAAAATCTGTTTTACCATCGGCAACAATTAAGGCATCAATCCCAAAAGCTTCGCAGCTTCTCAAAATTGCACCTAAATTTCCTGGTTTTTCAACGCCTTCAACAATAATGATGGTTGAGTTTTCTTTTGGCTGAAAAGTGTCTAAATGAGTTTCTTTTGTTTTGTAAACTCCAATAATTCCTTCTGAGCTTCCACGATATGCAATTTTTTCATAAATTTTTTCGCTCACTAAATGGATTTTCTGCTTCGGAGTTTCTCCTTTGAAAATATTTTCGCAGATATAAAATTCTACGGGTTCAAAATTATATTTCTGGGCTCTTTCGTTTTCCTGTTGACCTTCCACCACAAAAACTTCAGCTTTTTTTCTGAAACGATTGTCGGTTAAAAGTTTAGAAATGTATTTTATTTTTTCGTTTTGAAAACTTTCGATAATCATAATTGATGAATGATAAATGATATTTGATGCAAAAGTAAGTTTTTTTAGATGATTGATATTCTCTAATCTTCCAACATCCCACTTCCAGCTTCCAATAAACTATTCGGAAGCTCTTTCTTATTCTTTATGCCCAAATCTTTCAGTTTCTGAGTTTGAAGAACCAAATTGTCATTACCTGTGTAAAGCTGTTTGTAGGCGTCGTTGTAAACATTTTTTGCCTGATCGATATTTCTTCCTACTTTTTCTAAATTTTCTACGAAACCTGCAAATTTATCATACAATTTTGCGCCTCTTTCGGCGATTTCCATCGAATTTCTGTTTTGATATTCTCTTTTCCAAAGGTCTGCAATCAACTTTAGCGAAGTGATTAAATTACTCGGATTGAGAAGCAAAATCCTTCTTTCGTAAGCGAAATTCCACAAGTTTTGGTCGGCTTGCATCGCTGCAATATAAGCGGGTTCGCTCGGAATAAACATCATCACGAAGTCTAAAGATTTTCCGTAATCGTCGTACGCTTTTTGGCTTAATTGATTAATGTGATTTTTAATCGAGTGTAAATGTTGGTTTTGCTTAATTTGAAAAATTTCAGCGTCGGTTTCGTCTACTAATTCAGTAAAAGCGGTTAATGAAACTTTAGAATCAATAATTACATTTCTTTCATCAGGATATTTTACAACCGCATCGGGACGCATTTTTTTACCCGAAAATTCTGAAAATAGCGCCTTGTTGTCTTCATCACGAAGTTCGTGTTCCAAGAAATATTCTCTTCCTTTTACCAATCCAGATTTTTCCAGTATGCTTTCCAGAATCATTTCGCCCCAATTTCCTTGTGTTTTGCTTTCGCCTTTTAAAGCTTTGGTGAGTCTTTTGGCGTCTTCCGAAATTTGTTGATTCAACAAGGCGAGTTCTTTTACTTTTTCGGCAAGAGAAAATCTTTCCTTGTTTTCTTTTTCGTAGGCTTCGTTCACTCGATTTTTAAGGTCGGTAATTTTTTCCTGAAACGGTTCGAGAATATTTTTGAGGTTGTTTTGATTTAAAGCTGTGAATTTTTCAGTCTTTTCTTCTAAAATTTTATTGGCTAAATTTTCAAACTGCAACCTTCCTTCTTCCTGAATTTTTTTAGATTCTTCTTTTTGGGCTTTCAAAAAAGTGTTTTCGGCAGAAATTTTAGCAAATTCTGCTTTTAAATCATCCAAAAGGTCGGTTTGGTGAAGATAGTTTTCTTTTTCATTTGAAACTTGTAAACTAAGTTCCTGAATTTTTTGTTGTAAATGTTCCTGATTTGCTTGATTTTGAATGTAAGAATTGTTGAGCTCATCAAACTGCTTTCTCGAAACTGAGCTAGATTTAATTAAAAAATAAGCCACAATAAAGCCCAAAACAACGCCTGCGAAAAGATATAGAAGTTCCATTTTTCAAAAATACGAAAGAAAGAATTCTTAAAAAATTTTTCTTTTAAAGAAACCAAATCTCATAGGTTTTCTAAATCTATGAGGTTTAAAAGTTGGTTTTTTTAAAATGCGTGTTTAGGTGTTCTTCGTTTTCTCTAAAATTTCTATGTTTTTTACTACGTCACTGGTTTCGCATTTTTTCAACTCTTTGGCAAGTGTGGAAGTCAATAATTTAGGGTGAAGAATTTGAGAAGCTACTTTTGCAGCAGCATAATCTACGATTCCGACGACTGAATCTTTTAAAAAATTAGGCGTGTTGCTAGAAATCACCGCAGTTGCCCAAGAAGTGTCTCTTGCTTTTGAAATGGCAAAATCGAGAACGGCGTTGTCTTTTCCGTTGGATAATTTGTCGATTAATTCTACTGGATAACAGATTTTATTCAGCGAATCCTGAACGTTTTGGTTAATCGATGCAATCACCGAATTGATTCTCTCGAAATCAGTTTTTAAAGGATTGATTTTTCGATTGGGCATAATCGAAGCTGCTGAAATTCCTAAATCTAAATTGATGTGCGCATTCATTCCCAAAAAGATGTGTTGCAAAATCAAAAGGTCTTTGTTTTTAGTTGCTTCGAAAGCCATATACCAAGAATTGGTGCATTTTTTACCTTTAGAATAATTTTCCCACGCATCGAGATATCGACTGGCAAAAGCAATGTCGAGTTTGGTCATTCTTGGGTTGTCTTCAAACTTTTTCTGCTGAATTCCCTTTAAAACTTGAGCCGTCATAATTCTGTACGTACAAGCAAAATATCCAGCCGGACTTTTGTTTTCTTTGCACCAAATAATGATATCGTCTAATTTTTTTAATACTTCTTCAATGGTTTTCATGGTTGTTTAGTTTAATTTAAAGATAAGAAATTTGGTAACTTAAGTAATGAAAAGAATGAAAAATAGACAGTTAAGAAGTGTTGCAACTAGAGTAGCAATAAAAACGGCGAGATTTTCCCTGGTTTTTTTTACAAAAAACTTAATGATAAAATAATTAATGATGTAAACGGGAATCAATAAAAAGTAGTTAAAAACTATAATTTGCTGGAATTGATTCAGTGTCAAAATTAAAATTGCACTGCTAATAAATGGGGCAATAGTTACTCCAAGAATACTCTTTAATATTGTATCTGAATCTACTTTTAGATTTGTTTCTTTGTTTTGAATTTGTGAGTATTTTTCTAAAGTTAATATTTTAATGTCTTTTCGTGTAAGCAGATGAGATTCTATAGAAGTCATACATTCTTCCATAGGAACTCTACTCATGTAGTTTTGATGAATCAATCGTATGATACGATTTGTTTCTTCAAGGTATTTTTTTTCATTATCAATTTTTTTCGTGAATTCTTCCAAAGTACCTCTGGATTGTATTTCATCTAGAAGCTCTTGTGTGGCTTTACCTTGATAATCAATTTGATTTTTGTAAGATTCAATTAAATCTTGTTCTGTAAATTTACTGTAAAAGCCCATTTTTAAGGATTTTCTTTCGCAATTTCGCCATGATGTTTCAAATACATTGGTAAAGCTGCAGAACCGTACCAAGAGAAAATTTCGTAGTTAAAAACTCCGGCTTTTACGGCTGGGTCGGTTTTTACCCAAGCTTCGGCTTCTTCTTTAGATTTGGTGTTGAAGATAAACATACCTTTATAGTTTTCTTTGTTTTCTTCAAGAAAAGGACCGGCGACGGTAATTTTTCCTTCGTCTGCAAGTTTATGGATGTTGGCTAAATGGCCTTTCATGAGTTCGCTCATTTTGGCTTTATCTTCAATTTTTGTTGATCCCGGTGTAAGCATCACTATTACATAAGGTTTCATTCCGTATTTGTCGGCGCCAAGAGATTCTGCTAATTTTTGGTTGTATTTTGGTGTAGTTTCTTTTTTCTGTGCAAAAGAGAACGTTGCTGTGAAAAGCATTAATGCAATGAATAGTTTGTTTTTCATGGTTTTATATTTTTAAATTAACTGATATGAGCTGTTAAAATTACGAATAAGTGTTTCTTTTCTTTGAAGTTTGCGAAGTGAAACTTCAAGCTTCGTTCATCAAGCTTCCTGCTTTTTTTAATGATTTATCCTCAAAAACTCTTTCGCCAATTCAATCATTTTTGGGTCGCCTGTATATTTTCCTTTTTCGTCGGAAAGTTTTACCGTAGGAATCCATTCTTGGTTAATAGATTGTACACCAATTAGTTTCATTACAATATTCATTGGTTTTAAACCAACATCGTTGGTAAGATTGGTTCCAATTCCGAAAGAAACACCGATTTTACCTTTGCAGTAATTGGTAATTTCTTCTACTTTTTCAAGATTTAAATTATCAGAAAAAATTATGTATTTAAATAAAGGATTGATACCGTTTTTCTTGTAGTGGGCAATCGTTTTGTCGGCAAATTCCAAAGGGTCGCCGCTGTCATGACGCACTCCGTCGAAGAGTTTTGCAAATTTTTTATCAAACTGCTGAAAGAAAACTTCCGTTGTGTACGTGTCTGAAAGTGCAACTCCCAAATCGCCTCTGTACACATCTACCCAATGTTCTAGCGCCAATTTATTCGCCATTTTGAAACCATATTCTGCCGCATGAAACATAAACCATTCGTGAGCGTGAGTTCCAATAGGTTTTACGCCATATTTCATTGCAAAATGAACGTTGGAGCTTCCTGTGAAGGTTGAATCTTTTTTCTGTGTTAAAGCTTCCATCACAAGATTTTGAACTTTATAAGAATGTCTTCTTCTCGTCCCAAATTCAGCAAAAGTAACGCCTAGTTTGTTCAAGAATTCTGCTTTTTCTAAAGTTTTAGACATCACTACTTCGTTAGAATCTCTTTCCATATGATTCATTTCGTAATGAAGTTCGCTTATTAATGCTAATAAAGGCACTTCCCAAAGAATAGTTCTATACCAAAGTCCTTCAACAGTTACGCTAAGTTCGCTTCCTTGCTGATGAATTTTTACTTCAGACGGGTCATAATGATAACCTTCAAGAAAATCGAGGTAAGGAAGGTCGATGTAAGGACAGGTTTGTGCCAAATATTTTTTTTCGTCTTTGCTGAGTTTTAGTTCTGCCATTTTGTTTATGGCATCTCGCAAAGCTTTATCAAAACCTTCAGGAAATTGATGTTTTCCTCGGTTGATGAATTCGTATTTTACAATTTGACTAGGGAATAGTTTTACCACCGCATTTTGCATGGTAATTTTATAAAAGTCGTTATCGAGAATGGAGGTCAGTTTTACGTCTTGCATGATTGTGTAATATATACGCAAATATAGTGAGTTAAAATAAAATCACCTAAATGTAAGGTGATTTTTTTAATATTTTAAAGTTAAAGAATTTTATTTTCCTAGGTAAGAGTTGTACATCCAAACTTCTTTTTCTTGTTCTGTAATGTAGTCGCTCATTTGTGAGTTGGTTCCTTCGTCTCCGGCTTTATCGGTAATATCAAGCAATTCTCTTTGCAAATCAATCACTACTTTAAAAGAGTTTAGAATAATTTCAACCGATTTATTTCCGTCGGTTACTTCCTTGCTTTCTTTGATGGTTGATGTAGTTAAATAATCCGAATAATTATGAGCTGGCGTTGCGCCCAATGTTAAAATTCTTTCCGCAATTTCATCAATTTTTAAAACTAAACTGTTGTAAAGTTCTTCAAATTTAGGATGAAGCGTGAAAAATTGTTCTCCCTTAATGTTCCAATGAGAACCGCGAGTGTTTTGGTAGAATACAGAATAGTTGGCTAAAAGGACGTTCAGTTTTTCTGCGATTTTCTTGCAGTCGGCTTCTTTTAGGCCGATAATGCTTGCATTTTTCATAGGTTTATTATTTATGATGTGTTTTAATGTAAATATTATGCCGAAAAACCTTTACGCTGATTGATGATGATTATCTTTGCTATTCTTATTATAAATAAGTTTGATGCAGGTTGTAAAAAATCCAATCAAGACGTATTGCATAACACTGTTGCTTTTTTTGGCAATTTGTGCGGCGTATTTTTTTTCGTCTCTTAAAAATACGAATTGTCATTATATATATGTGCTCGATGATGCGTATATTCATTTGGCGATGGCGAAAAATTTTGCGTTGTATGATGTTTGGGGAATTACGAAATACAAATTTTCGTCTACATCTTCTTCGCCAATGTTTACTTTTTTGATTGCTGTAGTAATAAAAATCTTTGGAAATCACGATTGGCTTCCTTTGGTTTTCAATGTTGTCTTTTCTGGCGGAATTGTTTTTATTTTAAACCAGTTTTACTCCAAAATTTTCACCTCAAATTTGAAAGTGGTTGCTGCAAATATGTTTACATTGCTTTTTGTAACGCTTCATTTGCAGGTTCTTTCTGGGATGGAACATGTTTTTCAGGTTTTTATTTTCCTGTTAAATATTTTCTGCTTTTATTATTTAAAAGATGAAAAATGGGCGAAGTTTGGTTTTTATTTTTCGCTGTTGCTTTTAGGTTTAATCAGATTTGAAAGTATGTTTTACTTCGTAACGCTTGCTTTTGGTTTTGCGTTGCTTAAGAATTGGAAGCGTAGTGTATTGGTTTTATGCTGTGGATTTTTACCGATTTTGGCTTTTTGTGTTTTTAATCATAATGAAACAGGATATTGGTTTCCGAATTCTGTGGTTGTCAAAGGGACTGCGATTCATTTTAATGAAAATATTTTTTCAGACATACTATATATAATAAAGGATAAGCTGATTTTTAGTAAAAGTTTATATAAAATTGGTTTTTTTCCGATTTTGATGACTGTTTGGTTTTTGTGGAAGGATGGAAAGAATGGTTTTTCAGCATTAATTTCGAAAAATTTCCTGCTGATTGTTTTGTCGCTTACCTTCATTTTGCATTGTATGTTTGCGGAGACGAGGTATTTGTTTAGATATGAAGCCTATTTTATCGCAGGTTTTTCAATGGTTGCTTTTGAAAGAATTTCCAGAGAATTTTCATTTAATGATTTTTTTAAACTAAAAACTGCTGCTCTTACAGTGTTGTTGATGGCGAATTTTAGTTTAATGATGTATAAAACTTTCTTATCGCATCAAATGTTGGTTTTCGGAAGCAAAAATATTTATGAACAGCAAATACAGTCTGCCCAATTTTTACATACTTATTATAATGATGCAAAAGTGGTCGCGAATGATATTGGCGCAATTTCTTACTTTACAGAGATCCAGCTTTTGGATGTAGTAGGATTGGGTTCGGTAGAAACAATTCCTTTTAATGGGAATGAGGTGGTTTTTGATGAAAGATTTAAAAATTTCCTTACAAAATATACGGCTCAAAATAAATTTCAACTTGCGATTGTCTACGAACATTGGTTGAATGGGCAAATTCCAGATTCGTGGAAAAAGGTGGCGGAACTTTCAATTGATGAGAATCTTAATGCTGCAGGTAAAACGGTTTCTATTTATGCAATTGATGAAAAGGGCTTCATAACTCTTCAAGAAAACATTCGAAATTTTAACTGGAATAAAAATGTAAAGGTCGACATCAAATCTAAACCCTAAGTTTCTGTTAATTAATTTTTAAGAATTTAAATAATTTATTTGCAACTGCTTGTGGATTAAAAAATTATTCATATTTTTGCACCCTAAAATAAAAAGCATTATATGCCTACTATTCAACAATTAGTAAGAAAAGGAAGAGCCACGCTTGCCAAGAAGAGCAAATCGGCTGCCCTTGATTCTTGTCCACAAAGACGAGGAGTATGTACTAGAGTATATACTACCACTCCTAAGAAACCTAACTCTGCACTTAGAAAAGTTGCAAGGGTAAGACTTTCAAACGGTAAAGAAGTTAACGCCTACATCCCGGGCGAAGGACATAATCTTCAAGAGCACTCGATAGTATTGGTAAGAGGCGGAAGGGTGAAAGACCTACCGGGAGTACGTTACCACATCGTAAGAGGTGCATTAGACACTGCAGGTGTAAATGGAAGAACGCAGAGAAGATCGAAGTATGGAGCTAAGAGACCAAAACCAGGTCAAGCACCAGCTGCACCAGCTAAAGGAAAGAAAAAATAATCATTAAATAAGGTACAGAAACAATGAGAAAGACGAAAGCGAAAAAAAGACCGTTGTTACCAGATCCAAAGTTTAATGATCAATTGGTAACAAGATTCGTAAACAACTTAATGCTTGACGGTAAAAAGTCAATCGCATTCAAAATTTTCTATGATGCATTAGATATCGTAGATACTAAAAAAGGAGAAACTGAGAAAACTGCACTAGAAATCTGGAAAGATGCATTAACAAACGTTATGCCTCACGTAGAAGTACGTTCTAGAAGAGTAGGTGGAGCAAACTTCCAGATTCCTATGCCAATCAGAGCAGATAGAAAAATTTCTATGGCAATGAAATGGTTAATTAGCTACTCTAAAAAGAGAAATGATAAGTCTATGGCTTTGAAATTAGCTAATGAAGTAGTAGCTGCTTCAAGAGAAGAAGGTGCTGCTTTCAAAAAGAAAACAGATACGCACAAAATGGCGGAAGCTAACAAAGCGTTTTCACACTTTAAATTCTAATCTGAAATGGGTAGAGATCTTAAATTTACAAGAAATATTGGTATTGCTGCGCACATTGATGCAGGTAAAACTACCACTACAGAAAGGATTTTATTCTATACAGGTGTAAACCACAAAATTGGAGAAGTTCACGATGGTGCTTCTACAATGGACTGGATGGAGCAGGAAGCTGAAAGAGGTATTACTATTACTTCTGCTGCTACTACTTGTTCTTGGAACTTTCCAACAGACCAAGGTAAAAAATTACCTGAAACTCAACCTTACCACTTCAACATTATCGATACACCGGGACACGTTGACTTCACAGTAGAAGTAAACAGATCTCTTAGAGTATTGGATGGATTGGTATTCTTATTCTCTGCAGTAGATGGAGTAGAGCCTCAGTCTGAAACAAACTGGAGACTTGCTGATAACTACAAAGTAGCGAGAATGGGATTCGTAAACAAAATGGACAGACAAGGTGCTGACTTCCTTAACGTGGTAAACCAGGTTAAAGAAATGTTAGGATCAAACGCAGTTCCAATCGTTTTACCAATCGGTGCTGAAGAAGATTTCAAAGGAGTTGTAGACTTAATTAAAAACAGAGCGATCATCTGGGATGAAGCTGGACAAGGTGCTACTTTCGAGGTAGTTCCAATTCCTGAAGAAATGAAAGATGAAGTTCTTGAATATAGAGAAAAATTAGTAGAAGCTGTTTCTGAATATGATGAAACTTTGATGGAGAAATTCTTCGAAGATCCAGATTCAATTACAGAAGAAGAAATCAATGCTGCATTGAGAGCTGCTACTATCGATTTATCTATTATCCCAATGACTTGTGGTTCTTCATTCAAAAATAAAGGAGTACAGTTTATGTTGGATGCAGTATGTAAATACTTGCCTTCTCCATTGGATAAAGATGATATCAAAGGTACTGACCCAAGAACTGACGCTGAAATCACAAGAAAACCATCTGTAGACGAGCCTTTCGCTGCATTAGCTTTCAAAATTGCTACCGATCCTTTCGTAGGAAGATTAGCTTTCTTCAGAGCTTATTCAGGAAGACTAGATGCAGGTTCTTATATCTTGAACACTCGTTCAGGTGATAAAGAAAGAATCTCTAGAATCTATCAGATGCACGCTAATAAGCAAAACCCAGTAGAATATATTGAAGCTGGTGATATTGGTGCTGCTGTAGGTTTCAAATCTATCAAAACTGGTGATACTATGTGTGACGAGAAAAACCCAATCGTTCTAGAATCGATGGTTTTCCCTGATCCAGTAATCGGTATCGCTGTTGAGCCTAAAACTAAAGCTGACCAAGATAAAATGGGTAACGCTCTAGCTAAATTGGCTGAAGAAGATCCTACGTTTACAGTAAGAACTGACGAGGCTTCTGGACAAACGATCATCTCTGGTATGGGTGAGCTTCACTTAGATATCATTGTAGACCGTATGAAAAGAGAGTTCAAAGTTGAAGTAAACCAAGGACAACCTCAGGTAGAATACAAAGAAAACTTAACAAAAGTTGCTCAACACAGAGAGGTTTACAAAAAGCAATCTGGTGGTAAAGGTAAATTTGCTGATATTGTATTTGAATTAGGACCTGCAGACGAAGGTAAAGTTGGTTTAGAATTCATCAATGAGATCAAAGGTGGTAACGTTCCTAGAGAATTTGTTCCTGCAATTGAAAAAGGATTTAAAGCTGCAATGAAGAACGGTCCTTTGGCTGGTTTCGAAGTTGAAGGTATTAAAGTTACTCTTAAAGATGGATCTTTCCACGCGGTGGATTCTGATGCTCTTTCTTTCGAAATGGCTGCTAAATTAGGATTCAAAGAAGCGGGACGTGCTGCTAAACCAGTAATCATGGAGCCTATTATGAAATTGGAAGTTGTAACTCCAGAAGAATATATGGGTAACATCATTGGTGACCTTAACAAGAGAAGAGGTACAATCAGCGGACAAGAAGAAAAGAACGGAGCTATTGTTATCAAAGGTTCAGTTCCATTATCTGAAATGTTCGGATATGTTACTACTCTAAGAACACTTTCATCAGGAAGAGCTACATCTTCTATGGAATTAGAGAAGTATCAAGCTACTCCTCAAAACGTTGCTGAAGATATCATTGCTAAAGCAAAAGGTTAATTTTTAAAGTACAAGAAATGTCACAAAGAATCAGAATAAAACTTAAATCTTACGATTACAACTTGGTAGACAAGTCTGCTGAGAAAATCGTAAAGACGGTAAAGGCTACAGGTGCTGTTGTAAACGGGCCAATCCCTTTGCCAACAAACAAGAGAATCTTCACAGTGTTGAGATCTCCACACGTTAACAAGAAAGCAAGAGAGCAGTTCCAATTATCAGCTCACAAGAGATTGATGGATATCTACTCTTCTTCTTCTAAAACTGTTGATGCTCTAATGAAATTAGAACTTCCTTCAGGAGTTGACGTAGAAATTAAAGTGTGATTTTAGCAGTTGGCTTATAGCCATTAGCTATTTGCCAGAAGCCAAAAGCAATAACTTTGCTATGATAACAAATCCCTTTTCGAAAGAAGAGGGATTTTTTTATGTCATTGCGAGCGAAGCGAAGCAATCTCAGTAGAAGTTTTTATCTTAAAAAATTATTATATATAATTTCATGGTAAATTTTAAAAAAGTGTAAATTGTTTTCATATTAAACATGATGGAAACAAAATTTAGGATTTTACTTGTCTTTTGGATTTTAGCTTTACCAATTGTATTCGAATTTCTTTGGCTTGCTTTGCCAAGTAAGTTGCAATTTGATAGCTTTTCTTGGTCTATTTATGTATTTGGTATTTCGGTTTTATGCGCCATTTTTTATGTGTTTTGCCGTTCTTGGTTAGAGAAATTTCAGATAATAAAATATCTTTTTCTAACTTTCATGTTAAGAGTTTTTCTTGAACCCTTTTTTAAGGTTTTTAAAATGAGTGTTGGTTTAATCTTTTTATGCAAAAGAACAATTACTCCTTCCGAAGAACAAGTGGCTTTGGATTTACTCGTCGATGTTTCCCGATTTATTTTATTGATTATTCTTTTACGGTTTAAAATAAAAGACCTTTCTTTCAGTTTGCTTTTCGTTCTTTTAAGTTTGCTTTTTGAGATGCTTGTTAAATATATCTTGCTAAATGTTTAAGTTAAAAAAAAACTGCGATTTTGTTTGAGATTCCGTTTTCATTAACCCAAACTCCGTGTTGGTGAAATAAGAAAGTTTTGGAAAAACATAATCTCTATCTTTGGTAAAAATACTTCCATGAAAAAGTTCCTAGTTTTGGTTTTGCTTTCCCTTTTGGGTTGGATGAATGCTCAACAAAAAATTGTGCGTTTAGATACATCAAAAGTGAGTTCGAAAAACCAATTAGAAAATAATAATTTTTATCTTGTTGATGATGCTTCGAAGCTTTTATATTTGATGAAGAGCAGCGATAAGAAATTCAAAATGGTCTACACTTTTACAGATTGGTGTAAACCTTGTCGCGAAAAGTTTCCTCAAATCTTACAATTCGAAAAAGAGTTTCAACAAGTGGTTGATGTTTTTTACGTGACTGATATTTACCGAGAATCTTCCTACACAAGTACAGATAAATATTTGAAATCGATTGGCTGCTTCGCTCCGGTTTTTTGTATTTCTGACAACGACCGATTTAAAAATGCAAAAGGAAAATTTGTGTATTCCGTTTACAATCCTGAGAAGAAGAAAGAAACAAAAGCAGACCGATATACTTTTTTCACCCAAAATTTAGCTCCGAAACATTGGTTTTATGGATATTCTTTGGTTATTATTTATGATGAAAATGATAAAGTAGTATATGCTTCAACCTACAACGAAACCCATGAACAGGTTTATGAGCAAATCCGACATATTTTAGGCAATTCATCTTCTTAAAAATAAGTTTGGAACGAAAACTGCGTAAAGAAAAGTATTACCTTTACCTAAATCTTACCATCTATGAAAAACGATTTTTTCGAAAGTCTCGCCAATAAAGCAGCTAAGTTTACGGGAAGTTCAACTGCGTTTATTATGGCAATGCTTATTGTTGTAGTTTGGGCAGTAAGCGGACCTCTTTTCGATTATTCCGAAACATGGCAATTGGTAATTAATACCGGTACCACCATTATTACTTTTCTAATGGTTTTTTTAATTCAGAAAGCACAAAACAAAGATTCAAAAGCAATTCAAATTAAGTTGAACGAATTAATCGCGGCCAACGAAAAAGCGAGCAACAGAATTGTTGATATTGAAGATTTAACCGAGAAAGAACTCGATCAATTGCACCGATACTATGAACAGTTGGCAGATTTTGCAGAAGAAGATGATGATATTCATATTTCGCATTCTATTGATGCGGCACAAAGAAACCAAGATCATAAACATGAAGTCTTTAAAAAGAAACATGAAGAGTGGCTTCAAAAACAAAACAGTAAAAGTTCAAAATAAAGAAAGACCGGAAATTTTTCCGGTCTTTGTTTTATCTAAATTGAAATATCCCATTGTAATCTGAAACGCCATCCTGTATTGTAAGGAAGTGTTGCCTGATAAAAATCGAAGTATGTGAGTTCTGCAGTCAGTTTGTTCTTGTGCCCGCTAAAAAACCAGTTGAAAGCAAAAGAAGTTTCGGTCTGCTTGTCAAAAGAAAGGGCTACATTGGGTTTGTATTTCGAAAATCTGGTGGCAAATTCTAAATCTTTCGGGAACCAATCAAAAATTCCATGGAAAAAATATCCAGCTTGAAGATAGTAACCGGTAAGTTTTGTTTCGGCATTATTGTTCAGTTTGTCGATAATTTGTTTGTGATGCCATTCTGACTGCCAAGAAAAACCTTTATACATAAGTGCAGATTCCAAATTGTATTGGTTGGTTCTATATTGCCCAGGATTATTGTTTTCAAAATCTTCTAATGCGCCGCCTCCAGATTGTGAAAATCTTGTGTAAGGACTTCGGTTTGTGACTGCGGCAAGGGCAATTTTTGCAGATGGTTTTTCGTGGAATTCAAGGTCGCCTCCAACAAAATCTAGAGGTTCTCCCAAGAAATTCCATTGCAGCCTTCCAAAATACATTAAGTTTTTGTCGTCGTTTTCCCGATTTCCTCTACCGGTTCCGGTAAGTGCGGCCAAAGTATAGTTGAAATTGGCGATTCCTTTGCCTTCAAGATGACCGTAAATTTCAATGCCTTGCTGCCTATCGATGGTAAAAGGTCTGTTAATAATAGAGCGTTCTACCATTTGTTGTTGACCGCTGCTAATAACTCTTTCCTGCGAATATTCAACTTTCCATTGCCCAACTTTTAGACTCAGCCATTTCCATTTTTCTACCATCAAACGAAAGTCGAGAAGGTTAGATTGTCCCAATTCGTACTCCCAATAATATTTTAACCAAGGTTGAAATGCGTGCCCGCCAACTTTTAATCTCGCACGGTTTATTTTCAAAGCTTGTTGGTTTCTAGAATCTACATCATCGTACGTTACAGGGTCTTGATCAAATGGTGTGGAAACTCGAAATTGCAACCTGCTTTGTATTTGTAATAAAAATTTATTGTCTTTAGTTTGAAGCTCAAAACCTTTGCTGCCGTATTTTGCAATGATTTGTTTTGTTGTATCGCTTGCTATTTTATAATGTTGAGATAAGGTTTCTTTTTTGTTGTCTGTTGAAGTTTTAAAAATGGCTGTACTTTCTTTTACGATAGACGAGTCCTGCGTAGAGTTTTCTTGTTTGAAATCGGCTTTAGAAATATCCTGCGAATTGAAGGTAGATTGATCTTTATTCTGAGCAATGGTCTGCGCGAACATAAAGCCTGTTGCCCAAAAAAATAGTAAACTGCAGTATTTTTTTTTCATGGTTTATTGAGTTTTTGATGGTTTTTGCAGTGAATTCTACTGTTAAACAAATATATATAAAACAATTTAATAAAGTAAGGTGCTATTTTTTTATGATGGTATTTACAATTTTGTTTTTAACTAAAAAAGATTTGTCACAGGGTATGATTTATTGAAATTAATCCGAAAACATTTAGCTAATAGTTTAAGGTTGTTGATTTATTTTTCGCTAAATAATAAATTTGATTAAATTATTTCGCTTAAAATAGTTTTTTATTGCCTAATTTTCGTAAATTAGGCGGGGTTAGTGATTTATTATTGTAGATTCTAATAGCTCAAGTGATGATTAGAACGCACTTATCTCAATGTAGGTAAGTGCTTTTTTATATTTTAATCTTTTCTGGAGATGGTTTTCTTAGCTGTCTCTTGAGGCAAATTCTTTCTGCTTTGGGATTTTATCGTCTGAAGGAAAAAAAGTCTGTTGTTTTCTAGAAAAAGATGTAAATCATTAAAAATCAAAATATTTTGCTGTAAATGTTTGGTAGTTAGAAAAATATTCATAAATTTGCACACTCATTTTAGGAGCGGAGTATGCCTATATCAGAAGTAGAAATTGCTTGAGACATCCTAAAATGCTGAGAATTAAAAGATAAATTTTATTATTATATAAACAATGTCAGGTATTATTGGTAAAAAAATCGGTATGACGTCTTTGTTTGACGAAGCAGGGAAGAATATTCCTTGTACAGTTATTCAAGCAGGTCCATGCTCGGTTTTACAGGTCAGAACCATTGAAAAAGACGGTTATAAGTCAGTTCAATTAGGTTTCGATGACAAGAGTGAGAAGAACGTTGGTAAAGCGTTAGCTGGTCATTTTAAAAAGGCTGGTTCTGCTCCTAAAGCTAAATTGGTAGAATTCTACAGAGAATTCGTTGATGAAGTAAAAGTAGGAGAAGAAGTAAAAGTAGACTTATTCAATGAAGGTGAATATGTAGACGTAACAGGAACTTCAAAAGGTAAAGGTTTCCAAGGTGTTGTTAAAAGACATGGCTTTGGAGGTGTAATGCAGGCAACTCATGGTCAGCACAACAGACTTAGAGCTCCAGGTTCTATCGGTGCTGGTTCAGACCCTTCAAGAGTATTCAAAGGGATGAGAATGGCTGGAAGAATGGGAGGTAAGCAGGTAACTGTACAAAACCTTCAAGTGTTAAAAGTTGATCAAGAACAAAATCTTTTAGTAGTAAAAGGTGCTGTTCCGGGAGCTAAAAATTCTTATGTAATTATCAGAAAATGGAACTAGTAGTATTAAATACATCAGGAAAAGAGACCGGAAGAAAAGTAACTCTAGACGAAACAGTATTCGGAATTGAGCCAAATCAGCACGCGGTTTACTTAGAAGTAAAACAGTACCTTGCTGCACAAAGACAAGGAACTCATAAAGCAAAAGAAAGAAGCGAAATTACTGCTTCTACTAAAAAACTTAAGAAGCAAAAAGGATCTGGTTCTGCAAGATATGGTGATATTAAATCTCCAACTTTCAGAGGTGGAGGTAGAGTATTTGGTCCAAAACCAAGAGACTACAGATTCAAATTGAACAAAGCTCTTAAGAGATTAGCTAAGAAATCTGTTCTTTCTCAAAAAATGAGAGACAACAGCATTAAAGTTTTAGAAGATATGAGCTTTTCAGCTCCTAAGACTAAAGATTTCATCAGTGTATTGAATGCATTGGAACTTAACGGTAAGAAGTCTTTATTCGTTCTTCCTGAAGCTAACAAAAATGTATATTTATCTTCAAGAAACTTGCCTAAAACTAAAGTAATGAACTTCAACGAAATCAGTTCTTACGATTTAGTAAACGCAGGTGAGATCATTTTCTTCGAAGGTGCAGTTGAAAAATTCCAGGAAAATTTAAAGAAATAAATCATGTCAGTTATTATTAAACCAGTTATTTCAGAAAAGGCTAATTACCTTACAGATTTAAGAGGTACTTATTCTTTCTTGGTAGATACTAAGGCGAATAAGATCCAGATTAAAAAAGCTGTAGAAGCGGCTTACGGTGTAAAAGTAGCAGACGTAAATACAATGATTTATGCTCCTAAAGTATCTGCGAAATATACTAAGAAAGGTCTTCAAGTAGGAAAGACAAACAAATTAAAAAAGGCGGTAATTAAGCTTGTAGAAGGTGATGTTATCGACATTTTTGCTGTAAATTAATTATTAATTATAAATAATAGTAATGTCTGTTAGAAAATTAAAACCTATCACCCCGGGACAGAGATTCAGAATTGTAAACAATTTTGAGGAAATTACTACCAACAAACCAGAGAAGTCTCTAACAGTTGGTATTAAAAAGTCAGGTGGACGTAACCAAACAGGTAAAATGACCATGCGTTACACCGGAGGTGGACACAAAAAGAAATACAGAATTATTGACTTCAAAAGAAACAAAGCAAACGTTGAAGCAACTGTAAAATCTGTAGAATACGATCCAAACAGAACTGCATTTATCGCTTTATTAGAGTACGCAGATGGAGAGAAGAGATATATCATCGCTCCAAACGGTATCAAAGTAGATCAAAAAGTAGTTTCAGGTGAAAGCGTTGAGCCAAATGTAGGTAACGCAATGAAATTGAAAAACATTCCATTGGGTACTGTAATTTCTTGTGTTGAAATGAAGCCTGGTCAAGGTGCAATTTTAGCAAGATCTGCAGGTTCTTCAGCTCAACTTACATCAAGAGACGGGAAATATGCAATCATCAAATTGCCTTCAGGAGAATCTAGAATGATCCTTACTGAATGTATGGCAATGATTGGTTCAGTTTCTAACTCTGATCACCAATTAACTGTATCAGGTAAAGCTGGTAGAAGCAGATGGTTAGGTAGAAGACCAAGAACAAGAGCGGTTGTAATGAACCCAGTAGATCACCCAATGGGTGGTGGTGAAGGACGTTCTTCAGGAGGTCACCCAAGATCTAGAAACGGTATGCCGTCTAAAGGTTACAAAACTAGAAAGAAAAACAAAGTGTCTAACCGTTACATCGTATCTAAAAGAAAATAATTATGGCAAGATCACTTAAGAAAGGACCGTTCATTCATCATACTTTAGATAAGAAGGTTCAGGCAAATATTGAGTCTGGTAAGAAGACAGTTATCAAAACTTGGTCTAGAGCATCTATGATCTCTCCGGACTTCGTAGGACAAACTATCGCTGTACACAACGGGAAATCTTTTATCCCAGTTTACGTTACAGAAAACATGGTTGGTCACAAGTTAGGCGAATTTTCTCCAACAAGATCTTTCAGAGGTCATGGTGGTAACAAAAACAAAGGAAGCAGATAATCATGGGATCAAGAAAACAAGATAGCGCAATCGCAAGAAAAGAAGCTAACAAAGATGTTGTAAAAGCTTCATTAAATAACTGCCCATCTTCTCCAAGAAAAATGAGATTAGTTGCTGATATCATTAGAGGAGAGCAAGTAGATAAAGCTCTTTATATCCTAAAATATTCTAAAAAAGAAGCCTCTAACAAATTAGAGAAATTACTTCTTTCTGCTATGGCAAACTGGCAGACTAAAAACGAAGGTGCAGACATCGAGGAAGCAAACCTTATCGTTAAAGAAATATTCGTGGATAGTGCAAGACAATTGAAGAGACTAAGACCAGCTCCACAAGGTAGAGGGTATAGAATCAGAAAAAGATCAAACCACGTTACATTAATCTTAGGTAATAAAGAAAACTAAATCAAGGTATGGGACAGAAGACAAATCCAATTGGTAACAGATTAGGTATCATCAGAGGATGGGATTCTAACTGGTTTGGTGGAAACGATTATGGAGACAGAATCGCAGAAGACTACAAAATCAGAAGATACCTTGAAGCTAGATTATCTAAAGGTGGGATTTCAAGAATTTTTATTGAAAGAACATTAAAATTAGTAACAGTTACGATCACTACTGCAAGACCAGGTTTAATCATTGGTAAAGGAGGTCAGGAAGTTGATAAATTAAAAGAAGAGTTGAAGAAATTGACTAAAAAGGATATTCAAATCAACATCTTCGAAATCAAAAGACCTGAGCTTGATGCAGTTTTAGTAGCTGATAGCATTGCTAAGCAAATCGAAAACAGAATCTCTTACAGAAGAGCAGTAAAGATGGCTATGGCAGGTACAATGAGAATGGGTGCAGAAGGTATCAAAGTTCAAATCTCTGGTAGATTGAACGGAGCTGAAATGGCAAGATCAGAATCTTTCAAAGAAGGAAGAATTCCATTGTCTACTTTCAGAGCAGATATCGATTACCACATCGGTGAAGCACTTACTCAGTACGGAAAACTAGGGGTAAAAGTTTGGATCATGAAAGGTGAAGTTTACGGTAAAAGAGAACTTTCTCCACTAGTGGGACAAAACAAAAAAGGTGGTCAGTCTGAAAGAGGAAACAGAGGAGGAGACAGAGACAACAGAAGACCTAGAAAAAACAATAATAATAACAATAACTAAAATTTTAGATTAGAAATTTTGAATTTTAAATTACCGTTACTTTTTTAAAATTAAAAAAAATCTAAAATCTAAAATCTAAAATCTAAAATTTAGAAATTATGTTACAACCAAAAAGAACCAAGTTCCGTAGAGTACATAAGATGAAAATGAAGGGGAATGCCCAAAGAGGTAGTCAACTTGCTTATGGAACTTTCGGAATCAAAGCTACAGAAGGCGCTTGGATCACGGCAAGACAAATTGAAGCTGCGCGTATCGCTGCGACAAGATATATGAAGAGAGAAGGACAGCTATGGATCAAAATCTTCCCAGATAAGCCAATTACTAAAAAACCAGCGGAAGTACGTATGGGTAAAGGTAAAGGTGCTGTGGAATATTGGGTAGCTGTAGTAAAACCAGGTAAAATTATGTTTGAAGTAGGTGGAGTACCTTACGAAGTAGCGAAAGAAGCTCTTAGACTTGCTGCACAAAAACTACCTGTTGTTACTAAATTTGTAGTTGCTAACGATTTTGTTAAACCTCTTTAATCTTTGAATACAATGAAAAAAGCTGATATTAAAAATTTAAGCGCGGGAGATATTCAAGCACAATTAACTGAAGCAAAAGCTCAATATTCAAAATTGAAATTGGCTCACGCAATCAGCCCGATTGAAAACCCGATTCAAATCAGAGATTTGAGAAAAACAATCGCAAGACTAAACACTGAGTTAACTAACAAACAATAATTTCATTTTAAAATGGATAGAAATTTAAGAAAAGAAAGAATCGGAGTGGTTTCCAGCAATAAAATGGAAAAAACTATTGTTGTTAGTGAAACTACAAGAGTAAAGCACCCGATGTACGGTAAATTCGTTTTGAAAACGAAAAAATATACTGCACACGACGAGAACAACGAATGCGCAGAAGGTGATACAGTTTTGATCCAAGAAACTAGACCTTTGAGCAAGAACAAAAGATGGAGACTAGTAAGAATCATTGAAAAAGCTAAGTAATAATGTTACAAACAGAATCAAGATTAAAAGTTGCTGATAACACAGGTGCTAAAGAGGTATTGGTTATCAGAGTTCTGGGAGGAACCAGAAGAAGATATGCTTCAGTAGGTGATAAAATCGTTGTTACAATCAAAGATTCTACACCATCAGGAAACGCTAAAAAAGGTCAGGTATCTAAAGCTGTAGTAGTAAGAACTAAAAAAGCAGTAAGAAGAAAAGATGGTTCATACATCAAATTCGACGACAATGCTTGTGTATTGCTAAACGCAGCAGGAGAAATGAGAGGAACTCGTGTTTTCGGACCGGTTGCTCGTGAGTTGAGAGACAAAGAATATATGAAAATCATTTCATTAGCTCCTGAAGTACTTTAATATTTAAAATTGTAAAAAAATGTCAAAGTTAAAAATAAAAAGAGGAGATAACGTAATCGTTACTACAGGTAAGAAAGGTCTTAAAGGTAGTACTGGTGAAGTTATTGAAGTGATCAAAAAAGAAGGTAGAGACCCAAGAGTTGTAGTAGCAGGACTTAACATTATCAAAAAACACGTTAAGCCTTCAGCTTCAAACCCTCAAGGAGGTATCGTTGAAAGAGAAGCTTCTATTCATATCTCAAACGTAGCTTTAGTTGGTAAAGACGGAAAAGCTATCAAAGTAGGTTACAAAATCGAAGGAGATAAGAAAGTGAGAATCAACAAAAAAACGGGTGAAACTTTATAATTTTAAATAACACATGGAATATATAGCAAGACCCAAAAAAGCATACAAAGAAACGATTGTTCCAGCTATGATGGAAGAATTCGGATACAAATCTGTAATGCAAGTACCTAAATTAGAAAAAATTATCCTTTCTCAAGGTTTAGGAGATGCAACTGCAGACAAAAAAATCATTGATTATGCTGTTGAAGAACTTACAAACATCACTGGTCAAAAGGCTGTTGGTACTATCTCTAAGAAAGACGAAGCTGCTTTCAAATTGAGAAAAGGAATGCCTGTAGGTGCTAAAGTTACTCTTAGAGCTGATAAAATGTATGAGTTCTTAGATAGACTAACTTCTTCTGCATTGCCTCGTATCAGAGATTTCTCTGGAATCAAGGCTGAAGGTTTCGATGGTAGAGGTAACTATAACTTAGGGATCACTGAACAAATCATCTTCCCTGAGATCGTAATCGACAAAGTGAAAAAAATCCAAGGGATGGACATCACTTTCGTTACTACTGCGAAAACAGATAAAGAAGCTAAAGCATTATTAACTCACTTCGGTTTACCATTTAAAAAGAACTAAGAAATGGCTAAAGAATCAATGAAAGCGCGTGAGCGCAAAAGAGAAGCTACAGTAGCTAAATACGCTGAAAAAAGAAAAGCTCTTAAAGAAGCAGGTGATTATGAAGCTTTGCAAAAACTTCCTAAAAACGCTTCTCCTGTAAGACTACACAACAGATGTAAACTAACAGGTAGACCAAGAGGATACATGAGAACGTTCGGTATTTCCAGAGTAACTTTCAGAGAAATGGCAAACAACGGACTTATCCCAGGAGTTAAAAAAGCAAGTTGGTAATTATTTACTAATAAACAAATCGGAACAATTAAGTTGTTCAGATACTAAAGAAAAAAACATCAGACCGAAGATTTCTGCAGTCTGATGTTTTACTCTTCAAGTCTTTGCAATACTGATTGTTCTTTAACCAATAATTTAAATAGAAAAATGGTAACAGATCCAATTTCAGATTTCCTAACAAGAGTAAGGAACGCACAAAGCGCAGGCCACAAAGTGGTGGAAATTCCTGCATCGAAAATCAAAAAGGAGATTACTAAGATCTTATTTGATCAAGGGTATATCTTAAACTACAAGTTTGAAGATAACGCTGTTCAAGGTACGATCAAAATCGCTTTGAAGTACGACAAACAAACCAACAAACCAGCTATCAAGTCTATCCAAAGAGCTTCTAGACCAGGTTTAAGACAGTACAAAGGTTCAGCTGAACTTCCAAGAGTACTAAACGGTTTGGGTATTTCTATCATCTCTACTTCTAAAGGAGTAATGACTGATAAGAAAGCTAGAGAAGAAAAAGTAGGCGGTGAAGTAATCTGCTATGTTTATTAATTTTTAATCAAAGGAAAATGTCAAGAATTGGTAAATCAATTATAACAATTCCAGCGGGTGTTACAATCACTGAAAATAACAGTGTAGTAACTGTAAAAGGACCTAAAGGAGAACTTTCTCAGGAACTTACAGCAGGGATTACTATTGAGCAAAATGATGGTGTACTTACAGTAAACAGACCATCTGATGCAAAACAACACAGAGCGCTTCACGGTTTATACAGAGCGTTAATCAACAACATGGTTGTTGGTGTATCTCAAGGTTTCGAAAAGAAACTTGAATTAGTAGGGGTAGGATACAGAGCTTCTCACGCTGGTCAAAAGCTTGAGCTTGCTTTAGGATTCTCTCACGGTATTGTACTAGAACTTCCAGGTGAAGTAAAAGTTGATACATTGACTGAAAAAGGTAAAAACCCAATTATTACTTTAACGTCTCACGACAACCAACTTCTAGGGATGGTAGCTGCAAAGATCAGATCTTTCAGAAAACCTGAACCATACAAAGGAAAAGGTGTAAGATTCGTAGGAGAAATTGTTAGACGTAAAGCTGGTAAATCTGCTTAATAAATTTTAAGAAAATGGCACTAAGTAAATTAGAAAAAAGAATCAGAATCAAAAGAAGAGTAAGAGGAAAAATCTCTGGATCTTCTGAATTGCCAAGATTATCTGTATATAAAAGTAATAAAGAAATTTACGCTCAGTTAATCAACGATATAGATGGTAAAACTTTAGTATCAGCTTCTTCTAGAGATAAAGGAGTAGATGCTACTGGAACAAAAACAGAAGTTTCTGCTGCTGTTGGTAAAGCAATCGCTGCTAAAGCAATCGCTGCAGGAATTGAAAATATTGTATTCGATAGAAACGGATTCGTATACCACGGTAGAGTAAAAGCTTTAGCTGATGGTGCGAGAGAAGGAGGACTTAAATTCTAATCATTAAATTTCGGAAATATGTTAGGACTAGATAATATAGAAAGAGTAAAACCGGGAGGATTAGAACTTAAAGATCGTCTCGTAGCTGTTAATAGAGTAACAAAAGTAACTAAAGGAGGTAGAGCTTTCGGATTTTCTGCAATCGTTGTTGTAGGAGACGAAGCTGGAACTATCGGCTTTGGTTTAGGAAAATCTAAGGAAGTTGCTTCTGCTATTGCTAAAGCAGTAGAAGATGCTAAGAAAAACTTAGTAAAAGTTCCTGTAATGAACCATACTATTCCTCACCAAACTACTGCTAGATACGGTGGTGCAGATATCTTCTTAAGACCTGCTTCTCACGGTACAGGACTTATCGCAGGTGGTGCGGTAAGAGCGGTATTGGAGTCTGCTGGTATTCACGATATCCTTTCAAAATCTAAAGGCTCTTCTAACCCTCACAACGTAGTAAAAGCTACTTTCAAAGCGTTGTTAGACATCAGAAGACCAGAAGAAATCGCAAGAATGAGAGGAGTTTCTCTAACTAAAGTGTTTAACGGTTAATAAAGACAACAATGGCAACAATTAAAGTAAAGCAAGTAAGAAGCGCTATTGGTAGAACAAAAACCCAAAAGAGAACGCTTGAAGCATTAGGATTTAAGAAACTTCACCAAGTTGTAGAACACGAAGCTACTCCTTCTATCTTAGGAATGATAGCTGCAGTTAGTCACTTACTTGAAGTTCAGAAATAATTAAAAATTTGAAAGATTAAAAGATTAAAAAATTCTTTCTATATTAGTCGGAATTTTTTTAATCTTTAAATTATTTAATCTTTAAATCAATAAAAAAATGAATTTAAACAATATAAAGCCAGCTGCAGGATCTACTTTCAATTCAAAAAGAATTGGTAGAGGTCAAGGTACTGGAAAAGGAGGTACTTCTACAAAAGGACATAAAGGTCAAAAAGCTAGAGCTGGTTATTCTCAGAAAATCGGTTTCGAAGGAGGTCAGATGCCTTTACAAAGAAGATTACCGAAATTCGGATTCAAAAACGTAAACAGAAAAGAGTTTAGAGGAATTAACCTTGATACTATCCAAACTTTAATCGAGAACAAATCTATTACAGGTGATATCACGAGAGAAGTAATGATCGAGAACGGATTAATTACTAAAAACGAATTAGTGAAAATTATGGGTAGAGGAGAATTGAAATCTGCGGTTTCAATCTCTGCTGACAAATTCACTAAATCTGCTGAAGAGCTTATCTCTAAAGCAGGTGGAAAAGCAATTACCTTATAATAGATACTAATAATGAAAGAATTTATACAGACCCTCAAAAATATTTGGAGCTTAAAAGAGCTAAGAGATAAAATTCTCTTTACTTTATTTATCATCCTTGTGTATAGATTCGCATCTTTCATCTCTCTACCTGCGATTAATCTTGCAGAAGTAGGAGATCTCTTAGAGCATTATAAAAATCAAGGCGGAAACAAGCAAGGAGCAGGGCTCCTTGGCTTGCTTTCGTCATTTACAGGGGGGGCATTCAGCCACGCTTCTGTAATGGCGTTAGGAATTATGCCTTATATTTCTGCTTCAATCATTGTTCAGTTGATGGGAATGGCAATTCCTTATCTTCAGAAACTACAAAAAGACGGGGAGTCTGGTAGAAATACACTGAATCAAATCACAAGATGGTTAACCATTGGAGTTTGTCTTGTACAAGCACCTTCTTATCTAACTTCGATTACTCAGTTGTTCTTACCATACGCACAATTCCAGTCGGCTTATTTTGTAGACCCTAATTCAATTATGTTCTGGTTACCAAGTATTGTAATCTTGGTTGCAGGTTCAGTGTTCGCTATGTGGTTAGGTGAAAAAATCACCGACAAAGGTATCGGAAACGGTATCTCTATCTTAATTATGGTAGGGATTCTTTCTAGATTACCAGAAGCATTCGTTCAAGAAATTGCTGTTCAGAATGGTAAAGGAGGTTTAGGATCTATTATGATTTTAGTAGAAGTTCTATTCTGGATGTTGGTAGTTCTTTTAGCTGTGGTATTATCAGTGGCTGTAAGAAAAATTCCTATTCAGTATGTAAGTAGAGCTCAGGCTAGAGGAGGTGTAAATAGAAATCTTATGCAAGGGGCAAGACAGTGGATTCCTTTAAAAGTAAATGCAGCTGGTGTAATGCCAATCATCTTTGCGCAAGCTTTGATGTTTGTTCCAGGTTTACTTACTAAAGTAGATGAATCTAACACTTTCCTTGCCGGGTTTAAAAATGTATTTAGCTGGCAGTACAATGTATTGTTTGCATTATTGATTATTATCTTTTCATTCTTCTATACAGCAATTACAATTCCGGTAAACCAAATGGCTGATGATCTTAAAAGACAAGGCGGTTTAGTACCAAAAGTAAGACCCGGAAAAGAAACTGCTGATTATTTGGATGATATATTGTCAAAAATTACTTTGCCTGGTTCAATATTTTTATCTATCTTTGCAGTCCTTCCGGCAATTGTGCATGGAAGTTTTGTTCAGACAGATGCTTTTGCCCTGTTTTTCGGGGGTACATCATTGTTAATTATGGTGGGCGTAATTTTAGATACTGTTCAACAGATCAATACATATCTGCTGAATCATCATTATGATGGTTTAATGCAGTCTAAATTGTCAAGAACAACCGGATATTAATTTATGGCAAAACAAAAACATATTGAACAAGATGGCGTGATTACAGAAGCGCTTTCTAACGCGCAGTTTCGTGTAGAGCTGGAAAATGGGCACGTACTTATTGCTCATATTTCAGGGAAGATGAGAATGCACTATATTAAACTGTTACCTGGTGATAAGGTAAAATTAGAAATGTCTCCTTACGATTTATCTAAGGGGAGAATTACATTTAGATATTAATACAAATGCCAAGTGGATGCAATACTCCATTTGGCTCTTGTTAAAAATTCATATTTCAGATAAAACCCAACGGTTTTGTTTGTTAATATAAAAAATAAATATTTTCAAATGAAAGTTAGAGCATCAATTAAAAAAAGAAGTGCTGATTGCAAAATTGTACGCAGAAAAGGTGTACTTTTCGTAATCAACAAGAAAAACCCAAAATTTAAACAAAGACAAGGCTAAAATTAAATTATGGCGAGAATTTCAGGTATTGATTTACCAAAAAACAAAAGAGGCGTTATCGGTTTAACTTACATCTACGGGGTAGGAAGAAGTACATCTTCAGAAATCCTTAAAGCTGCCGGTATCAGCGAAGACAAGAAAGTCAACGAATGGAATGACGATGAATTGGCTGCCATCAGAACTTACATCTCAGAAAACGTAAAAGTAGAAGGAGAGCTTAGATCTGAAGTGCAATTGAACATCAAGAGATTGATGGACATAGGATGCCAACGAGGAATACGTCACAGACTTGGATTACCTTTAAGAGGCCAGAGAACGAAAAACAACTCTAGAACACGTAAAGGAAAGAGAAAAACTGTTGCTAACAAGAAAAAAGCTAGTAAATAATCGTTAGGAATTATGGCAAAACAAACAAAAGTAGTTAAAAAAAGAAAAGTAAAAGTTGAAGCTATTGGTGAAGCTCATATTCAAGCTTCTTTCAATAACATCATCATTTCTTTAACAAATAAAAACGGAGAGGTAATCTCTTGGGCTTCTGCCGGTAAAATGGGATTCAGAGGTTCTAAAAAGAATACTCCTTTTGCTGCTCAAATGGCAGCTGAAAATTGCTCTGCTGTAGCTCACGAAGCTGGTTTAAGAAGAGTAAAGGTGTTTGTGAAAGGTCCAGGTGCAGGTAGAGAATCTGCAATTAGATCAATCCACAATTCAGGAATTGAAGTAAGCGAAATCATTGACGTGA
The DNA here is from genome assembly GCF_057180445.1 of Chryseobacterium sp. HNCC26DJ239. Lineage (NCBI taxonomy): Bacteria > Pseudomonadati > Bacteroidota > Flavobacteriia > Flavobacteriales > Weeksellaceae > Chryseobacterium > Chryseobacterium sp. HNCC26DJ239. The sequence continues at coordinate 187,162 of NZ_JBXUGJ010000006.1, read as the reverse complement.
CTCCTATGCCACACAATGGATGTAGACCACCAAAAAGAAGAAGAGTTTAATTTTTAGAATTTACCCATTATGGCAAGATATATTGGACCTAAAACTAAGATTGCTAGAAAGTTTGGTGCTGCAATCTACGGAGATGATAAAAACTTCGAGAAAAGAAAAAACCAACCGCCAGGACAACATGGTCCTAACAAAAGAAGAGGTGCTAAAAAATCAGAATATGCAATTCAGTTAGCAGAAAAACAAAAAGCTAAATATACTTACGGTATCTTAGAAAGACAGTTTGCTAACCTTTTCGATAAAGCACACAGAAGTAAAGGTGTTACTGGTGAAGTTCTATTGCAACTTTGCGAGTCTAGATTAGATAACGTTGTTTATAGATTAGGTTTTGCTAAAACAAGATCTGCTGCAAGACAATTAGTTTCTCACAGACATATCACAGTAAACGGAGAATTGGTAAACATTCCTTCTTATTTGCTTAAAGCTGGTGATGTAATTACAGTAAGAGAAAAATCTAAATCTCTTGAAGTAGTTGCAAACGCATTAGCTTCTAAAGCAAACTATGAGTGGTTGCAATTCAACGATGAGAAGAAAGAAGGTACTTTCGTATCTGCTCCTGAAAGAATCCAAATTCCGGAAGACATCAAGGAACAGCTTATCGTCGAACTTTACTCTAAATAATTTTTTAATCAAATTTTTGCTCAACCCAATAATATGGCAATTTTACAATTCATAAAACCCGATAAAGTAATTTTACTTAACTCTGATGAATTTAAAGGTCAATTCGAATTCAGACCTCTAGAACCAGGTTTCGGGCTTACAATCGGTAATGCTTTGAGAAGAGTGTTGCTTTCTTCTCTGGAAGGATACGCTATTTCATCTATCAAAATTGAAGGTGTAGAGCACGAATTTTCAACTATTCCGGGAGTAATCGAAGACGTTACCGAAATCATTCTTAACCTTAAACAGGTAAGATTAAAAGCTGCGGCAGAAAACCAGGCTAATGAGCAGGTAGTTGCTAAAGTGTCGGGGCAAACGGTTATTACAGCAGGAGACTTAGGAAAATCAATGAGCGGTTTCGAGGTGCTAAACCCTGAACTTGTAATTTGTAACCTAAACTCTGATGTTTCTTTCGAAATTACTTTTAATATCGATAAGGGTAGAGGTTATGTTCCTTCAGAACAAAACAAATCAAACAATGCGCCTGTAGGTACTATTGCTATTGATTCTATCTTTACACCGATTAAAAAAGTACAGTATAGTATTGAAAACTACCGTGTAGAGCAAAAAACAGACTACGAAAAACTTGTATTAGATATTGAAACTGATGGATCTATCAGTCCTCAGAACGCTTTAACTGAAGCTTCTAAGATATTAATTTATCACTTCATGTTGTTCTCTGATGAGAGAATCACTTTGGAGACTGAAGCGGTGAAAGCATCTATCCAGTACGATGAAGAAACTCTTCATACAAGACAATTACTTAAGTCTAAATTAGCAGATATGGATCTTTCTGTAAGAGCCCTAAACTGTCTAAAAGCAGCTGAAGTAGAAACTCTTGGTGAGCTTGTTTCTTACAGTAAGTCTGATTTGATGAAATTCAGAAATTTTGGTAAAAAATCTTTGACAGAACTAGAAGAATTGGTGCATTCAAAAGGTCTTAACTTCGGTTTCGACGTTGCAAAATATAAATTAGACGCTGATAAATAATTAATAATGAGACACGGTAAAAAATTCAATCACTTAGGAAGAACAGCTTCTCACAGAAGCGCTTTACTTTCTAATATGGCTTGTTCTCTAATTGAGCATAAAAGAATCAACACTACTGTAGCTAAAGCTAAAGCTTTGAGAGTATATGTTGAGCCTCTATTAACTAAAGCAAAAGAAGATACTACACATAATAGAAGAATAGTTTTCTCTTATCTTCAAAATAAAGAAGCGGTTACTGAATTATTCAGAACTGTAGCTCCGAAAATCGCTGAAAGAAACGGTGGTTATACGAGAATCATCAAGACTGGTTTCAGACCTGGTGATGCTGCAGATACTGCTCTTATCGAATTGGTAGACTTCAACGAGCTTTACAATCCTAATGCTGAAGAGAAGAAGACTACAAGAAGAAGCAGAAGATCTACAACAGCTAAGAAAGAAGCTGTAGTTGCTGAAGCTCCTGTAGTTGAAGAAAAAGTAGAAGAGCCAAAAGCTGAAGCTACTGATTCTACAGAGGAAAAAACTGAAGAATAATATTCTTTCAGATATACATAAAAAACCGTTCAGTTTTCTGAGCGGTTTTTTTGTGCTTGTCATTTTAGTTGTTACTTTTTACCAATTCGATGATGTTTTGTGCTTGGTGAAGTATGATACTATCGCCTTTTACTGTGGCTTTCATGTCGCCTTTTTCATACAGCGTTATTTTACCATCAGACTTCACTTTGTCTAGTTTAAATGTTTTTCCATTGCTACTAATTTCCACATCGCTGGTTCCAGGTTCATAATCGAAGATTACTTTCACCGGAGTTCCATCGGTAGCTTTGTATTGAAAGTTGGTGCGAACCATCTTTTTTCCGTTTACATCGGTGTTGTAGCTTACATTTTCATCTACTTTACCGTTATCCGCCAAAATTGTATTGTCTTCTGTTTTTAAGACATCTTTATTTCCGCTTTTGCCACAGCTTAAGGATATTACTGAAATGGCAAAAAGAGGTAAGATTTGTTTTTTCATAATTAATTTTAATGCAGAATTTATGTTTATATTATCTTTTATGTTGCATTTTTAAGTAAATTTAAGAAAACAAAAACTAAACCATCGTAACGAAAACTCAAAACTTTAAAATTACCCATTCGGGTAATTGAGTTCCCAATGTTTTCTTCAGAATTTTGTCTTAAAGATTTGCATCATGAGTATTTCAATTGCCATAGTAGAAGACGAAAAAAATTACAACAACGCGTTGAAGAAAGTTATCGATTATCAAGATGACATGAAAGTGGTGGCCAAATTTCCAAGTAAATAATTTATCAAGTGTACCAATTTTTACGAGAAGTAAAAAGTCTATTGTTATTGACCAATTTGAGCGGTTATCCTCAAAAGTGACATATACACAAAATTCGGCTTTCTATTTATAAATGACAAAATCTATAAGATTAAAATTTTAGATAAAAAAATTGGCTTCAGACCATCATACACAAAGGAAAACGCTATTACAAGTTTGTACTGTAGAATAAAAGAAAAATGCCACCGCGAAATATTCAATGAAAATGAAAGGTATAGCATTTTTTTTAAGCGAATTGTATAATAATCAACAAAAATAGATAAGTGTATTTTTATCATTAACTAAAATTTAACTCCAAAAACCACAATAAAATCCATCCTATGTAACTCATAAAAATAAAATTTCAGTAAATTTGTCTAAACTATAAAAAAATAATAATTAAAATGAGTTACATTTCTTACATAGAAGCGAGACAAATTTTGGATTCAAGAGGAAATCCTACAGTTGAAGTTGATGTATTTACGGAAAGCGGAGCGATGGGTCGTGCTGCAGTTCCTTCTGGAGCATCAACAGGTGAGCATGAAGCAGTAGAATTGCGTGATGGTGGTTCTGAATGGATGGGGAAAGGCGTTTCTAAAGCTGTAGAAAATGTAAGAGAAGTAATTGCTCCGGAATTGGTAGGTCTTCCTGTTTTTGATCAAAACCTTATCGACCAAATTATGATCGATCTTGACGGAAGCAGCAATAAAGGAAATCTTGGTGCAAACGCAATTTTAGGAGTTTCTTTGGCTGCTGCAAAAGCTGCTGCTACAGAATTAAGATTGCCTTTATACAAATATATAGGTGGTGTAAATGCTAATACACTTCCGGTTCCGATGATGAACGTTATCAACGGTGGTTCTCACTCAGATGCGCCAATCGCGTTCCAAGAGTTTATGGTAATGCCTGTAAAAGCTGATTCTTTCTCTCATGCATTGAGAAAAGGTACTGAAATTTTCCATAACCTAAAATCTATTCTTCATTCAAGAGGTCTTTCTACTGCGGTAGGAGACGAAGGTGGTTTCGCACCAACGTTTACAGGTACTGAAGATGCTTTAGATACATTGCTTCAAGCAATCGAAAAAGCAGGTTACAAGCCAGGAGACGATGTAATGATTGCATTAGACTGCGCTGCTTCAGAATTTTACAAAGACGGGATTTATGATTATAGAAAATTCCAAACTGCAGATGCACCTCAGTTTTCAAGCAGCGAACAAGTGTCTTACTTAGCAGAATTGGCAAACAAATATCCAATTATCTCTATTGAAGACGGTATGCAAGAAAACGACTGGGAAGGATGGAAGATGTTAACAGAAAAAATCGGAGACAGAGTACAATTAGTAGGAGACGATTTATTTGTAACGAATGTTGAAAGACTTTCTAGAGGTGTTAAAGAAGGAATTGCAAACTCAATTTTGGTAAAAGTAAACCAAATTGGTTCTCTTTCTGAAACTATGGCAGCTGTACAGATGGCTCAACACAACAAATTTACTTCTGTAATGTCTCACAGATCTGGAGAAACTGAAGATTCTACTATTGCAGATCTTGCCGTGGCTATGAATTGTGGACAAATTAAAACAGGTTCTGCATCAAGATCAGACAGAATGGCGAAGTATAACCAGCTTCTAAGAATAGAAGAAGCACTTGGTGAAACTGCAATATTCCCTGGTTTAGAGGCTTTTAAAGTAAAAAGATAATATCTATTATAAAAATAGCAACTAAATATTTTGGTTGCTATTTTTTTTGTGTATTTTTAAGGAATTTAAAAAAAATAAAAATATTAAATAATGTCAGACAACAAAGTTATATTGAATTACGATGGTAATTCGTATGAATATCCAATCGTGGATAGTACAATCGGAGACAGAGGAATAGATATTTCAAAATTAAGAGACCAAACAGGTCTTATTACCTTAGATTTAGGCTACAAAAATACAGGAGCTACTCTAAGCGATATTACATATCTTGATGGTGATAAAGGAGAATTGTTCTACAGAGGATATCCTATTGATCAAATCGCAGAAAAATCTAACTTTACTGAAGTAATGTACCTTCTTCTTCACGGTGAACTGCCTACAACAGATCAGTTTTCTAAATTTGAAGGAAACATTAAGAAATATAACTTCGTAGCAGAGGAGATGAAAAAAATCATCGACGCATTCCCACGTTCTGCTCATCCTATGGGAGTTTTATCATCATTAACATCAGCGCTTACAGCTTTCAATCCAAAGGCGGTTGATGTAAGTTCTAAAGAAGAGATGGATGTTGCTGCAGAAATGCTAATTGCAAAATTCTCTCACCTTTGTGCTTGGACGTATAGAAAAACTTTAGGTTTACCTTTAAACCACGGTGATAATAGCCTAAACTATGTAGAAAACTTCTACAAAATGGCTTTCAGAATGCCTAATCAGGAATTCGAAATGGATCCTGTAGTGGTGAATGCTTTAGATAAATTATTGATCCTTCACGCAGATCACGAGCAAAACTGTTCTACTTCTACAGTAAGAATGGTAGGTTCTGCTCATACAGGTCTTTTCGCTTCAATTTCTGCAGGGGTTTCTGCACTTTGGGGGCCACTTCACGGTGGTGCAAACCAAGCGGTAATCGAAATGCTTGAGTTAATCGAAAAAGACGGTGGAGATGTTGCGAAATGGGTTGAGAAAGCTAAAGATAAGAACGATAATTTCCGTTTAATGGGCTTCGGTCACAGAGTATACAAAAACTTCGACCCAAGAGCTAGAATCATCAAAAAAGCTGCAGACGATATTTTAAATGCATTAGGAATTCAAGACAAGGCTTTGGATATTGCAATGCAGTTAGAAAGAGTTGCGTTAGAAGACGATTACTTTGTACAAAGAAAATTGTATCCAAACGTAGATTTCTATTCTGGAATTATCTACAGAGCATTAGGAATTCCTACAGAAATGTTTACCGTAATGTTTGCATTGGGAAGACTTCCAGGATGGATTTCTCAATGGAAAGAAATGAGACTAAAAGGAGATCCAATCGGAAGACCAAGACAGGTTTACCAAGGAGCTCAGCAAAGAGATTATATCGATATTGCAAACAGATAATATCATATTTCTTATATAAAATAAATCCCAAAGTTCTGCTTTGGGATTTTTTGTTTTTATAGATATTTTTTAGCTTAATGGTGAACTTAGCTGAATGAAATGACACTGCATATGAAAAATATGAAGGATAGGAGAAGTCATTTTGTGTGCATTGTGTTTAAATTATCTTTGTAAGCTTCATCATATACAAAATTTAACAAAGATTTTGTCATTGGATTTACTTGGATTCTACTTAATTCTATCTGAAAAATTACCATTCATTAGATGAAATTAGTGAAGATTATGCAAACCTCGAAACTGTAGAAAAATGGCTGTATTTCATTCCTATAAAAAACTTTCAGCATCACAGCCGAATGTTTATATTTGCGTAATTCTCATTTTTTATGAAATTAAATATTAAAAACGAAACTGGAAGGTTAAGGTCTGTAGTTTTAGGGCAGCCCAATTCTATGGGAGCTGTTCCAACTTTGGAAGAAAGCTACGATGCGAAATCATATTACACGATTGAGCACAATATGTATCCTAAAGAATCTGATATCATCAACGAAATGAATGCTTTTGAAGCGGTTTTGAAGAAATATGATGTACAGGTTTTCCGTCCCGATATTATTAAAGATTACAATCAGGTATTTGCAAGAGATGTGGCTTTTGTGATTGATGATAAAATGATTATTTCTAACGTAATTGCCGATAGAGCCGATGAACAGGAAGCTTATAAAGAAGTTTTCGAGGAAGTGGCTTGGAGAAAAATCATCAATCTTCCAGAAACTGCACATATTGAAGGCGGTGATGTAATTGTTTGGAACGACTTTTTGTTTATTGGAACTTGCTTTAGCGAAGATTACAGAAACTACAAAACAGCAAGAACCAACGAATACGCCATCGAAATTCTGAAAGAATATTTTCCTAAGAAGAGAATCATCGATTTAGAATTAAAAAAGAATGATAAAATTCCGTACGAAGGGATTCTTCACCTCGATTGTACGTTCAACCCGGTTGGGAAAGATAAATGCATCATTTACAAAGACGGTTTTGTAGACGAAAGCGATTATAACTTGATTATCGACATTTTTGGAGAAGAAAACTGTTTCCATGTGACGGCAGAAGAAATGTTTGAAATGAACCCTAATATTTTCTCAATTTCGCCGGAAGTGGTGGTTTCAGATAAAACTTTTACAAGAATGAACAATCATCTAAGAGATGTTTGGGGAATGACGGTTGAAGAAATTCCTTACAGAGAAATTTCTAAAATGGGAGGTTTGTTGAGATGCTCGACGATGCCGCTCATCAGAGACTAAATTATTGTGTTAATAATTTTAAATTTAAAAAGTGCAAACAACAGATACAGTATTAATGATAGAGCCCATCGCATTCGGATACAATGCGGAGACGGCAGAAAATAATTATTTTCAACTAGAACAGAAAGGAGAAGATATTCAAGCTAAAGCTTTGGCAGAATTCAACGTTTTTGTTGAAAAGTTGAGAGCTAAAGGAATCCATGTAATTTCCATTAAAGATACTTTAGAACCACATACTCCGGATTCTATTTTTCCGAATAACTGGGTAAGTTTCCATAAAGATGGGAAAGTAGTTTTGTACCCAATGTTTGCGACCAATCGAAGAGTAGAAAGGAGAGCCGACATTATTGAAAGCATCCAAAACCAAGGTTTTGAAGTTGCTGAAATTGATGATTGGTCTTTTTCAGAAAATCAAAGTCTTTTCTTGGAAGGAACAGGAAGTATGATTTTCGACCATGATAATAAAATTGCGTATGGCTCGGTTTCTTTACGTTTAGATGAAAAACTTTTCAGAGAATTTTGCTCAAAATACGGCTTTACGCCTGTTGTTTTTCATTCTTATCAAACTGTGGGAGAAGAGAGGCTTCCCATTTATCATACCAATGTAATGATGTGCGTTGCCGATAAATTTGTGGTGATTTGTCTGGATTGCATCGATGATGAAGCAGAAAGAAACAATGTGATTGAAACTATCAAAAATTCAGGAAAAGAAATCATTGAAATTTCTGAGGCGCAAATGCAACAGTTTGCAGGTAATATGCTTCAAGTTCAAAATAAAGAAGGAGACAAATTTTTGGTGATGAGCCAAACTGCTTTTCAATCTTTAAACCAAGAACAGGTTTCAAACATCGAAAAATACTGCGAAATTATTCATTCAGATTTAAATACGATTGAAGTAAACGGTGGCGGTAGCGCAAGATGTATGCTTGCTGAGGTTTTCCTCCCGAAAAAATAGTTTAAAATTAAAACATACAACTCCTGCCGAAATTTTGGCAGGAGTTTTTTTGTGTCAAGCAAGATGTTTTCACCGATTTTACAGTAATCTCCAATCCAGAATCCCAACATATTTTCTCAATAAAAGACATAACATAAAAAAGATAACTAAATTTGTGCTTTAGACAAAATAAAATATAAATGCAAAAGTTATTATTTTCATTGTTGGTTTTGATGGGGCTGTCTGTGGAAGCACAGCAGAAAACGTACTGTAATCCTATTAATATCGACTATGGGTACACTCCTTTCGATGTGTTTTCAAAACAAGGGAAACACCGTGCAACGGCAGATCCGGTTATCGTAAATTTTAAGAAAAAATTGTTTCTTTTTTCAACCAATCAAGAAGGATATTGGCATAGTGATAATATGTTGGATTGGACTTTCGTAAAAAGAAAATTCTTACGAGATACCAAATATACACACGACTTGAACGCTCCTGCAGTTTGGGCAATGAAAGATACTTTGTATGTTTATGGTTCTACTTGGGAACAAGATTTTCCGATTTGGAAATCTACCAATCCTACAAAAGATGAATGGGAAATTGCGGTCGATACTCTGAAAGTTGGCGCATGGGATCCTGCTTTTCATTATGATGAAGATAAAAATAAACTGTATTTGTATTGGGGTTCAAGCAACGAATGGCCACTTTTGGGAACAGAAGTAAAGGTGAAAAATCTTCAGTCCGAAGGCTTTGTAAAACCGATTTTAAAACTAAAACCAGAAGATCACGGTTGGGAAAGATTCGGCGAGTATAATGATAATGTTTTCCTTCAACCCTTTGTGGAAGGAGCTTGGGTAACGAAGCATAACGGGAAATATTACATGCAATACGGAGCCCCTGCAACAGAATTTAGCGGTTATTCTGATGGTGTTTATGTCTCTAAAAATCCTTTGGAAGGCTACGAATATCAACAGCACAACCCTTTTTCTTATAAACCAGGTGGTTTTGCGAGAGGAGCGGGACACGGCGCAACTTTCGAAGATAATTACAAAAACTGGTGGCACGTTTCAACCATATTTATTTCAACAAAAAATAATTTTGAAAGACGTCTCGGAATTTGGCCTGCAGGTTTCGACAAAGATGATGTAATGTACACCAACACGGCGTATGGAGATTATCCTACTTTGTTGCCTCAGTTTGCACAAGGGAAAGATTTTACCAAAGGATTGTTTACAGGCTGGATGTTGCTGAATTACAACAAACCGGTTCAGGTTTCTTCTACTTTGGGAGGTTATCAACCTAATTTTGCGGTAGATGAAGATATTAAAACGTATTGGAGCGCTAAAACTGGTAATGCAGGAGAGTGGTTTCAAACAGATTTAGGTGAGGTTTCTACGATTAATGCCATTCAGATTAATTATGCAGACCAGGATGTGGAATTTAAAGGTAAAACTTTAGGTAAAATGCATCAATACAAAATTTACGGTTCTAATGACGGTAAAAAATGGAAAGTAATTGTAGATAAAAGTAAAAATACAAAAGACGTTCCTCACGATTATGTAGAACTAGAAAAACCAGCGGAAGCAAGATTTTTAAAAATCGAAAACTTAAAAATGCCAACAGGAAAATTTGCATTAAGCGGTTTCCGAGTATTTGGAAAAGGAGCAGGTTCAAAACCCGAGAAAGTCCAAAATTTCGTTCCATTAAGAGCAGATGCTAAAAAGTATGGCGAAAGAAGAAGTATTTGGATGAAATGGCAACAAAATTCTGAAGCCGACGGTTATGTAATTTACTGGGGAAAATCTCCTGATAAATTGTACGGAAGCATTATGGTCTACGGGAAAAATGAATATTTCTTCACCGGAGCAGACAGAACAGATGCATATTATTTCCAAATTGAAGCTTTCAACGCCAATGGAGTTTCAGATAGAACGGAAGTAGTGAAAGCTGAGTAACTACATTGATAAAAATATAAACGCTTTGGACTTTTCCAAAGCGTTTTTTATGGAATCCGTTTTAAGAAATTATCAATCTTATCTAAAATGAAAGGTAGGTTATCGTCTTTTTCCCAATCAACATGACCTCCAGAAAATTCGTAAGATTCATTTAAAACCTTTTTTTTGTTTAAAGCAGAGTCTAAAATGATTTTTTGAGATAAAGGTATAATACCATCTTTGCTTCCGTAAAAGGATATTGTGGGGCAGGTTTTTTCTTTAATATAATGAATAGGATTCGCAAAGTTTGCTTTTGAAATGTTTTGGGGAACAACTTTTGGGTCTACTAATCTGTTTTCAACAAAAGAATAATCTGCATATTTTTTGAAGTTTTTATCAGATAAATCAGAAGGTCCAACAATATTTACAATTGCTTTAATGTTTTCATTATGAGTTGCTTGATAACCATATAGTAGAGATAAATGTCCTCCTGCGCTATTTCCGAGAAGGATAATTTTTGCAGATTTAGGCAATTGAGTTTTTACATAATCGATTGCTTTTTTGATGTCTTCAAGTTGATTAGGAATTCCATATCGACTTTCTGAAGCAAGCCGATAGTCTATTGTAGCGAATGCACTTTTAGGAAATTTTTTCATCAAAGACAGGGTTAAATAATTAAGATCTGTTCTATGCCCCGCTTTCCAACCTCCACCATGTATTATCAAAAAAATATCTTGTACCAAATCTTTTTGTTCTGGAATATATAGATCTAATTTCTGCTCATTATGATCTCCATATTCTGTATCTATTGATTGTACAAACAACAGATTTTCATCTACAATAAGAGTTTTTTTTTCGCATGAAAGGAAAACGGTAATGCTTAAAAGTAGCAATAGAGTAAATTTATTCATGATGCTAAAATATACATTTTAGCTCACTTATTTGTGAGTGCATCTTGCAATGTTTTTGTCAAGACAAAAGCTCACCAAAACGATGAGCTTTTTCAATAATAATTTATAAATATGAAGAATGTAGTTATCTGGTTCTGTTTTTAATGGAATCTGAAGCGCCTTCAATGTTACGCACTTTTTTCACTTTTTGGTTTCCAAAGTTGTAGGTAATACTTAATGTTCCGCCACGTCTAAATTGATCATTCATTACGTAATTATAATTTCCATTGGCTTGGTAATCTTCGATTTCAACGATGTTGGTTCTTAAAACATCGTTTACATTCAGGGCAAAAGTCCAGTCGTTCCAGTTTTTCTTGATGCTTAAGTCTAAACTTGCCAAATTTTTAAGCATTCCCAATTCGATTTGCTGTTTATCAACATAGAAGAAATTAGCCCCTAAAAACCAGGTTTTTTTCTTGTCTAAACTTAAAGTATTATTGGTCTGAATAATTAAGCTTGTCGATCTGTTTTGGTTTACATAAGTATCGAAAACGGCTCCTGTAGTTGGGTCTGTATTCAGAGAACCATCGTTGATGTTATGTTGAAAACCAATGTTGAAATTGGTGGTTAATGTTTTCTTGAAGAATTGTTTTTGCATCCCAATCATTGCAGACATTTCCTGTTTGTCGCCAAAATTGGTTCTAATGTACGCCAATTGTCTGTACGTAACCCCGTCTCTCACGATATCTCTTTGAAGTGGAACTTGCGTAATGACATCTTTAAAAAGTGAATGATTCAAAATCAAGAAATACGAGTTTTTAAACATGTACGTAAGTTCTTGGTTGTAAGAAGACGATGCTTTTACAAAAGGATTGTTCTGTGTGTAATTGTCTTCTGTAAGGATGTTTTTAACAGGATTCAGCTCCCAAAAACTTGGTCTTCTCATTCTGCTCGAAAACGAGTAAGAGATGTTATTATTTTCATTGATAGCATAATTTACACTTAAATAAGGCAACAAATTGTTATAATTTCTATCAAAAACCTGCATAGGTTGGTTAGGAACTTCGGAAGTTCCTGTACTTTGGGTAATTTCGTAGCGAGCGCCCAATTTCCCGGAAAATTTATCCGAAAATTTCTTTTCTGCTGTTAGATAAAAACCGTAGATATTTTCGTCGTAAATAAAGTAGTTTAAATCTGGTCTTACGTTGTTTAAATTTCCTGCATCATCGTAGAAGTAGAAATAATTTTTGGTATCGTTATCGGTTTTTGTTTTGTTGAAATTTCCTCCAACGGAAAGTGTAAAATCTTTTTTAAATTTTTTAATGTAATCTGCCATTGCAGAAAAATTATTAATCAATTGAGGGAGGTCTTGCAAAACCATTTGTCTAGGCTGTACAAAGTTTCCGTTTGTGTCTTGCACCAAAGTTCTGTTGTCAGAATTCATAAACCTTTTGTAGTTGAGGTAAGCGGCGTTGAGGTTCAACTTACTTCCCAAAGAATCTGTTTTCAATTCATAATTTAAGTTTACAGAGTTGTTGTAAGATCTCGCGTTTTCACGGTTTTTTGAAGTGTTGTATTCTGTACTTTTCAGAGTTCCGTTTTCGTTGTAAACATTTAAGGTATTTAGAAGATCTACGGTAGAGCCGTAGCTTTTGTTGGCAGAAGTGTTCCAAGACAAAGCGAGATTACTTTTGTCATTAAGTTGGTAGTCGAAATTAAGGTAGCCTCCAATATATTTATTAGGATCCGTAACATCTCCAACAGATTGATTTTGGATAAGGCTTGTTCCATTCTTCAAATCATATCTTTGTGCATCGATGTTTTCGCCACCGTTAAGATTGGCAGAAATACCAAGTTTGTCTTTTCTGTAATTGGCAGAGAAACTTGCAGAACTTCCGTTGTATTTATTTTGCGAGTTTGCCATTCTCATGTTTCCGTTCAAACCGTCGCTCATTTTTTTCTTTAGAACGATATTGATGATTCCGTCTGAAGATTCTACCTGAAACTCGCTTCCAGGCATTGTAATGACTTCAATTTTTTGAATATTTTCTGCAGGAGTATTTTTTAGAAACTGAGTGAGAGATTCAGCATCCATATTGGTTTTTCTTCCGTTGATGTAGATTAAAGCATTATTTTTTCCTGCAATTTTTAGTGTTTTATCGTCGGTTGTAGATAAAAGTGGTGTTTGTCTTAAAAGGTCGAATGTTGTATTTCCTTTACTTACGGGTGAAGCGGCAACATCGTAAACAAATCTGTCTGGTTGTTTTTTGAAAACTTGTTTCTTCAATACAACTGCTTCCAGATTTTTTGTTTGTGCAGAATCATTCTTTTTTTGCTGAGCAAAGCTTAAGCCTGAAAAGAAAATAGCGGCGATTAATACAGAGGTTTTCATAATGGGGTAGGTTTTGGTTATAGGTTGTATGTATTTTCTATTATTGAACATTGCAAAGATATGTTATTATTTTAGTATTATGCAATACAAAGTACTTAAATAAAATTTTTTGAATATTTAAAGCGTTGATTTATAGTATTTAAAAAATATCATCTTGCACTTCTTTTTCTAATTAGACAACCGGAATGATTAATTTGTTACAAACAATTGTAATTTTTTTTCTTGGTTTAAAATTCTTTGTCTTGAGATTTAAATTGTTTTTGTATTGAAATATTGATTAATTTAGCTAAAACTTTAAATTATTAACACATGAAAAAACTCTATTATTTATTATTCTTAATTATTTCCCTTATTTCATGTAAAACAGACAATTTTATAGGGATTGGCGAAGAAAGCTCTTCCAATGTTGTAAGCAATTATAATTTCGGAAGTATGACACAAAAAGACTTTCAAGGTGTCGTTTTAGATACAAATGGTGCTCCTATTTATGGTGCAACAGTACAAATTGGGACAACTTCGGTTACTACCAATTATAAAGGTCTTTTTACCTTTAAAAATGCTTCGGTTCAAGAAAATTTTGCCCATATCAAAGTAACGAAAGCTGGTTTTGTAAATGCTTCGCGAGTTTTAGTTCCTACAAATGGAATGAATCGTGTAAACATTATGATGATTCCTGCAACGCTTACTTCTACCGTTTCTTCGGGAGCAACTTCTACGGTTTCTCTTGCAGACGGTACAAAAGTAAAGTTTGACGGCAGCTTTAAAGACGCCAACGGAAATGCCTATTCCGGAAGTGTAAGTGTTTCTCTTTATCATTTAGCGCCTTCCAATACATTTTTAAATGAGTTAATGCCGGGTTCATTTTTAGCAACGAGTTCAAACGGTAGCGCAAGAATGATGGAAACTTTTGGAATGTTACATGTACAATTAACAGGAAGTGCAGGTCAGAATCTTCAAATTGCAACTGGTCACACTGCAGAAATTACAGTTCCGGTAGATGCGTCGCAATCATCAACTTCGCCTAGTACAATTCCTTTATGGTCTTACAACGAAAGTACAGGAATGTGGAACGAAGAAGGTTCTGCAACGAAAGTAGGAAACACCTATGTAGGAACAGTAAGCCATTTTTCTTGGTGGAATTGTGATGCGCAGTTCCCTCAGGCAACATTAAAAGTTACAGTAAAAAATAACGCGGGACAACCTTTGATTAATGCTAAAGTTACCCTTAAAAGAAATTCTCAAACGTACGAAGTTTCTGGTATCACAAACAATAATGGAACAGTGACAGGGATTATTCCAGCATGTGAAAGTCTAACTTTAAAAGTATATGATAATTGTAATTCACTAGTTTATACATCTACAGTTGCGCCAGTTGCGGCGGGAACTCTTTATGTTTTGCCGGATATTGTCGTAACACCAACAGGTACAAATTACCTTGTTCAAGGAAACCTTAAAACCTGTGCAAATGCTAATGTTACAGACGGATTTGTTACGATAAAAGTTGTAAACGGAAGTAATAATTTTCAGTATGTTTCTGTACCGGTAAGTAGTACAGGTACATTCAGCACAAACATTTATTCATGTACGCCTGTTCAACAATTTGTTTTAGAAGCTTTTGATGTAGGAAACTTACAAACTTCGGGAGAAATTAGCTTTACGCCTTCTTCGTCTCCGATTAGTTTTAATAATTTGATGGTTTGTAATTCTGTAGGAGAGTTTATTACTTATAAGATTGATAATGACCCAATAAAGTATGTTGTTGGAAATTTTAACGCACAATGGTTTAACGGTACGAATCCTAATCCAAATAATCCAGCTAATCAGTTAACAATTGGCACTGCTAATTCTGCTGCGGGACCCAATATTTATTCTTTTTATATGGTTCAGAATGGTATGATGGGAACAACAGGTTCATTTCCTACCAATCATCAATTTGAGTTTACAGGGGGATATTTCTCTTCTTCAAACAGTACAGTTACATTAAACGTTACTGCTTTTGGAGCGGTGGGAGATTATATAGACTTTAATGCAAGTGGAACTTATGTGCCTTTTGGTACAACAGTTACAAAAACTTTCACTTGTACAGGTCATGTGAAACGAGATTTGTAATAAATTCATAAAAAAAAGGACTTGAAAAAGTCCTTTTTTTATTTTATTCTCTATCGAAACGTGCTAGTTTTTTATCAATCCAAATGGTGGCAAATGGGAAAAATGCTGCAATGAGGGAAAATACAAAATCTTCATCGTCCCAATCGAAAATTTTTCTTACTGAAGGTACAAACAAAAGATACAGCGTAAAAAATAAACCATGAATACTTCCAATAGTGCTAATGTAAATAATGGCAAAAATATTCTGTGGTTCTACACGTATCCAAATCATAGCCGTAAAAAGAAGGAACCATGAAATAGCTTCAGCCAGACAAATTTGTTTAAACCATTTGATGACCTTTTCTTGAGGGTATTTTGAGAAAATATTTTCTATGAATTTCATTTTAAAACCTAATAATTATTTTTGAATAACTTCCAACTTCTAACCTCTATAAAAATTACTTCCATCCAAATACTCAAAAACTTCTGGTGGAAGCATCGGTCTTACGTTTTTATTATCCTTAATCATGTTTCGGATTTCAGTCGCAGAAAGTTCAATGATTGGCGCGTCAATTAAAGAAATGTTTTCATGATTTTTTAATTCAGAAACTGTTTCAGAATTTGGAGCATCATTTTTAGAAACTCTAGGATAAACAATAATATGATGATTTTTAAGTAAAATCTCGTAGTTTTTCCATTTGTGAAGGCTTTTCAGGTTGTCTTCACCCATAATTAAACTAAAAGAATAGTCTGGATATTTTTCATTTAAATACGTTAAAGTATCTACCGTGTAACTTGGCGTTGGTAAAGAAAATTCAACGTTTGAAGCGCGCATTTTGGGATAATTTCTAATGGCAATTTCTACCATGTCGAGACGGTTGTGGTCTTTCAAAAGCGATTTTTTTTCCTTGAAAGGATTTTGCGGACTCACCACAAACCAAAGCTCATCCATATCTGAATGCTCCAGAATATAATTCGCCAATATTAAATGCCCAATATGAATAGGATTAAATGAACCGAAAAAGAGACCGATTTTTTTCAAAGGTTAAGGTTAAGGTTAAGGTTAAGGTTAAGGTTAAGGTTGTCGATTTAGGTAATTAGTAATTTTATTGAGTTCATGTATTACTTCTTCTATGAGATTTTTAATTTCATTATAATCATCAAGTACAAAGCATTTTACTCTAGTTCCATAAATTAAGTGATTTTTGGTTTCAAAAGATGATCCTTTGGCAATATCATAAAATCTGCTTTTATCTTTGTTCGTTCTTCTTCCAAATCCTTCCGCAAAATTTGCAGAAATGCTTTCTGCAGATCTTCGCAACTGGGAAGTTAAGGCGTAATCTTCTTTTCTAGGGAGGTTTTCAGAGATTAAAAAACATTTTTCGGCAATATCCATAGATTTTTGCCAAACAGGCATTTCTGTAAAATCGGTAATCATTTGTATCTGTTTTATTTGATTTTTCCTTAGCCTAAACCTCAACCTCAGTCTCAACCTAAGTTTTAGTTCTCACGAAACTTCACATCTCTAATATTCAAATAATGCGTTACATTGCCTTTCCAATGGTTTTCTTCAAGAGTGAAAGCGATATCGAAGTTTTTAGTTCTAAAATCTTCTGCAAATTGCCCTAATTTAAAACCAACACATTCGATGTTTCTACCCGTCGATTCTTGCTTGATGTAAAATTTTAGGTGACTGTTGTCTTTGCCCATCGTTTTTACATAACCAGAGATTTTCTGGTTTTTTAAAACCAAATTCGGTTTCATATTGTGTGGTCCAAAAGGTGCAAGTTTTCTGTGAAAGTTGATGAATTCACGATTAATTTCATCAATTTCCATCACCGCATCTACCGTAATTGAAGGTTCTTTTTGATGCTCTTTAATTTTTTCAGAAACAATTTTTTCAAATTTTACTTTGAAAGCCTCAAATTTTTCTTTTTCCATAGAAAGTCCTGCTGCAGCGTGATGGCCTCCAAATTTCAAGAAATATTCAGAGCACATATCTAAAGCTTCGTGCACATCAAAATCTGAAACAGAACGCGCCGAAGCAACCATTTCGCCATTGTTTCCGTCGGTGAAAACCAAAGTCGGTTTGTAATATGTTTCAATTAATCTTGAAGCTACAATCCCGATAACGCCTTTGTTCCATTCCGGATGGTAAACGATGGTAGTATATTTTGTCTCTTGCTGAGATTCTATAATTTGGTTTAAAGCAGAAAGGGTAGAGTTCATATCCAGTTCGCGTCTTTCATCATTCAAATTCATGATGTCTGAAACGATTTGGTGTGCGTGTTTCAAATTGTCTGAAACCATTAATTCTACAGCTGCTTTACCGTGAGAAATTCTTCCTGCGGCGTTTATTTTTGGAGCAATTTCAAAAACAATATTTGAAATCTCGAAATGTGACAGTTTTTCTTCAGGAATCAAAAGACGAAGCCCCATATTTCTGGTTTTTCTAAGTACTTTTAGTCCTTGTTTAGCTAAAACTCTATTTTCGCCAGTCATCGATACAATATCTGCAGCGATGGAAATGGCAAGAAGGTCGGTAAGCTCGAATAATTCAGCTTCCGGAATTTTATAAATTGTATTTAAACCTTGGCAAAGTTTAAAACCAACTCCACAGCCAGAAAGTTCCTTAAAAGGATATCTACAATCGCTTCTTTTGGGGTCTAAAACCGCCACTGCATTAGGAATTTCGTCTCCTGGTAAATGGTGGTCGCAGATAATGAAATCGATGTTGCGTTCTGCAGCATAAGAAATCATATCCAAAGCTTTGATACCACAATCGAGAGCGATAATTAGGGTGAAGCCGTTTTCTTTGGCAAAGTCTATTCCTTCAGTTGAAATTCCGTAACCTTCAGAATTTCTGTCTGGAATGTAATAATCTAGGTATTTTTTCTCAACAATTTTGCTGAGGTAAAGGTACATTAAAGCAACTGCCGTAGTTCCGTCTACGTCGTAATCTCCGTACACGAGTATTTTTTCTCCGTTTTCAATTGCAGTGGCAATGCGTTCTACCGCTTTTTGCATATCTGCCATCAAAAAAGGACTGTGAATGTCGTTAAGATTAGGTTTGAAGAACTCTCTTGCCTTTTGATAATTGTCAATTCCTCTCAGAACGAGGAGTTTAGATTCAAAAGTGCCAAAACCAAGCGACGAACTCAATCTATCAACAATTTCTTCATCAGGTTCGGGTTTAAAAATCCATTTATGACTCATTCCACAAAAATAGGGAAAAAAGTTTTAAATGCCTAGTTTAAAAATTTTGTGAATAGAATTTTGAAGTTGCTTTTTTGGGTTATTTTATTTTAAATACATCTTGTGGATTTAATTTCGTTGAAATTTTTCAATTTCTGTTGAAAAAAGGGGAACGAAATTTTCAAAATCATACTCTTTTTTTGATGTAAACACCCTTTATTACTGAGAAATTTTTAATTGTAATTTTTTTATAAACTTTCAGAATTCTTTTGTAATTTGCAGATAAGTTGTTCAGTCTAAATGTTTTGGAATATAGTTGTTCGGTAGATTTTATAATTTCCCAAGATAGCTTTACTCTAAATTGTTTGAACTTGTACAATTAGTTAACTTTTTTAATAAAACTAAAATTATAACCTATGAAAAATTCAGTTTATCTTCTTGGATTGATAATGTTGATGTTCTGTACTTCTGTTCAGGCTCAAAAAAGTGGTAAGACCTCGTGGCGGAGCTGTTGGTTCTTGGAGGGTTTTAGGGACAACTCATGCGGGTCATAGTGCAGATCATGACGTGATTGTTGTTTCTGGTCCTTACGATTACTTCCGTAAACTTAAATTTAAAGTAACAGATTCTCCCTTAAATATGAGACGTATGGTTGTACGTTATGATGATGGTAGGGGTCCTGAAAATATCGAATTGAGGTATAATATACAAAAAGGAGGAGAAAGTCGTATTATTGACTTGAGAGGTGGTAAAAGAAAATTGAAATCTGTAGAGTTCTGGTATGATACTAAAGGTATTTTAAATGGAAGAGCAGATGTTACTTTATTTGGGATGAAGTAGTGATTCTTTTAATTGATTTGTATCCATAAAAAAAATTCCTCAAAACTTATTTGAGGAATTTTTTATGTTTTTAAAGTTGATTTAAATTAAGAGTACATTTTTTCTCTTAATTCTTTCACTTTTTTATCAGCAAGATATTCATCGTAAGTCATTTCTCTATCGATAATACCTGTAGGAGTTAGCTCAATAATTCTGTTACAAACAGTTGAAAGCATTTCGTGGTCATGAGATGAAAGTAAAATGTTTCCTTTGAAGTTAGATAAAGAGTTGTTCAGCGTTGTGATGCTTTCTAGGTCTAAGTGGTTTGTAGGCTCGTCTAATAAAAGAACGTTTGCTTTCTGAAGCATCATTCTAGAGAACATACATCTCATTTTTTCACCTCCAGAAAGTACTTTACAAGATTTTAAAGCTTCATCCCCTGAGAAAAGCATTCTTCCCAAGAATCCTCTTACGAATTCTTCGTGGCGCTCTTCATCATTTTTCGTGAATTGTCTCAGCCAATCAACCAAACTTAAATCTTCCTGGAAGAAATTTGTATTGTCTAAAGGCATGTGAGATTGGTTTGTAGTAACTCCCCAAGCAACAGTTCCTTTGTCAGCTTCTACATTTCCAGCTAAAATTTCGAAGAATTCTGTAATTGCCAATGAGTTTTTAGACAATACAGCAACTTTATCTCCTTTTTTAAGATTTAAATCGATGTTAGAGAATAATAACTCTCCGTCTTTTGTTTTTTCAAGACCTTTTACATCTAAGATTTGATCTCCTGCTTCTCTTTCCATTTCAAAAATAATGGCAGGATATCTTCTTGATGAAGGCTTAATATCGTCGATATTCAATTTATCGATCATTTTCTTTCTTGCAGTTGCTTGTTTAGCTTTAGCAACGTTTGAGCTGAATCTTGCAATGAAGTCTTGAAGTTCTTTTTTCTTCTCTTCCGCTTTTTTGTTTGCTTGAGCTCTTTGTCTTGTTGCTAATTGTGACGCTTGGTACCAGAAAGAGTAGTTACCTGTGTAAAGGTTTAATTTAGCATAATCTAAATCACCAATATGTGTACAAACCGTATCTAAGAAGTGACGGTCGTGAGATACAACAATAACGGTGTTTTCGTAATCTGCCAAGAAATCTTCTAGCCAAGAAATGGTTTCGATATCCAAATCGTTGGTAGGCTCATCGAGAATAAGAACATCTGGATTTCCGAAAAGAGCTTGAGCTAAAAGAACTTTTACTTTGTCTTTGTTTTCAAGCTCGCTCATCATTTGCCAGTGCATATCGTCTGTAATACCTACATTAGAAAGCATGGTTTGTGCATCAGATTCTGCGGTCCATCCTCCCATTTCGTCGTAGATTACGCCAAGTTCACCTGCTTTAATTCCGTCTTCATCAGAGAAGTCTTCTTTCGCATATAGCGAATCCATCTCTTCTTTTATCTCGAATAATTTTTTGTTTCCTCTTAAAACTGCTTCAAGCACAGTGTATTGGTCGTAAGCAAAGTGATCCTGTTCTAGAACAGACATTCTTTTTCCTGGCTCTAGAGAAACGTGGCCAGTTGTTGGGTCTTGTTTTCCTGTTAATATTTTAAGGAATGTAGATTTTCCTGCACCGTTTGCGCCGATAATACCGTAGCAGTTACCTTTTGTAAACATGATGTTTACTTCGTCAAAAAGTACTCTCTTTCCGAATTGTAAAGATAAGTTAGATACTGTTAACATATAAGTTTGTAAATTTGCTGGCAAAAATACGAAAAGAATTTCGGTATTTTCTAATATAATAGTATACAAGTTGGGCTTATTGATTCAAATTTGTATATTCATATAAAATATTTGGAGTATGAAGATTGAAAAGACAGTCAATATATTAAATAGAAAAGCAAGGTTTGAATATGAAATTCTTGAAGAATTTGAAGCAGGAATGATTCTTACAGGAACCGAGATAAAATCCCTTCGTTCTTCGAAAGCTTCTATTGCGGAATCTTTTTGTCAGTTTATTGAGCATGAGCTTTATATAATAAATATGATGATTGATGAATATAAGCTTGGAACTTTTTATAATCACAAAACAAAAAGGGAACGAAAATTGCTGTTGCACAAAAAAGAGCTTGTAAAGCTTGAAAAAAAGCTTAAAGATGCCGGTAATACCATAGTGCCACTAAAGTTATTTATCAATGACAAGGGAAAAGCAAAAATTAGAATTGCTTTGGCGAGAGGAAAAAAACTATTCGACAAGCGAGAGGCAATAAAAGATAGAGAAAATAAACGAAACCTCGATAGAATATTAAAGAAAAGTTAAAAATCATCCGCAAAACTTTGTTTATAAAGAAAAATTATATTTATTTTGCAATATCAATTATTTAATCATTTAATTCTATGAAAAATCTAAAATTAGGAATTTCAGCATTGGCACTTACAGTTGCCTCTACTGTTTTCGCTCAGACTACCAACAATCCGTGGTTAATCGGAGTTGGTGCTCACGCGGAAAACCATACAGCACAACGTGCTAATTTTAGCAACACGTGGTCTGCAAATAACTTAACGAAAAATATGTTCAACATGAACAATTTTTCGATTACGCCACCATTGTCTAAATTAACAGTTGCGAGAAACATCGGTAAAGGTTTAGTTATCGACTGGCAAACTACTGTAGGTAATGTTGAGAATAAGAGATTCAACATGGGGAAAGAATTTTTCCTTCAAACAGGTTTAGGTTTCCAAGCTAAGGCAGCTGGTCTTCTTTGGAACGAAGAATCTTGGTTTGATCCATATTTGAGAGTTGGTGCAAACTATCTAAGACATGATTACACTTCTCTATCTTTCCCAAGACAAGCTTTCATTAACGGAAACCCTGCTGAAGTAATCGGAGAAGGAGAAAATGGTACAGATATGGGTAGTGCTAATCACTTTACTGTTGCAACAGGTGCGGGCGTTAATTTCTGGATTACTAAAAACTTCGGTTTAGGTATTCAAGGAGATTATGTTTCTACTCCAGGTGATAAATCTACAGCAGCTAACTTTTGGCAAGCAGGTGCTTCATTGAACTTCAGATTTGGTAACAGAGATAGAGATAAGGATGGTATCCTAGATAAAGACGATTTATGTCCAGATACACCAGGTTTACCAGAATTCCAAGGATGTCCTGATACTGACGGTGATGGAGTTCCAGATAAAGACGATCAATGTCCAGATGTAGCTGGTCCAGTTGAAAACGGAGGTTGCCCTTGGCCAGATACAGACGGTGATGGTATTATCGACAAAGATGATGCTTGTCCTTCAGTTGCAGGTCCTGCAGAAAACAACGGATGCCCTTGGCCAGATACAGACGGTGATGGTATCTTAGATAAAGATGATGCTTGTCCTTCAGTTCCAGGTCTTCCTGAGTACAAAGGTTGTCCAAAACCTAAAGAAGTTATTGCTGATGAGATTACAGGATCATTGAAAGGTATCTTATTCGACTTCAACAAAGCTACTATCAGACCAGAATCTCAAACAAAATTAGATCAAGCTGCTACTATTATCAAGTCTTCAGTTGATGGAAACTTCTTAGTAGAAGGTCATACTGATAAGAAAGGTAAAGATTCTTACAACTTGAATCTATCTAGACAAAGAGCTGCTTCTGTAGTTGCTGCTTTAGAATCTAGAGGTGTTAACGGAGATCAATTGAAATCTAGAGGTCTTGGAGAGCAAGAAGCTCAAGTTGCTGAAACTGCTTCTGATGCTGAAAGAATGGCTGACAGAAAAGTAGTTGTTAAAGCTATCGATAAAGATGCTTGGCAAGCTATGCAAAAATCAGACTTACCAGTAGTTGTTAAAAAAGCTCCTGCTAAAAAGTCAACTAAGAAAAAATAATTAATTTTTCTAAATAAATAATACCCTCAGTGTACTGGGGGTATTTTTTTGTATTTTACTTTTGAGTATTTTTGTGAAAATTTAATATCAGAAATGGGAAGAGCATTTGAATATAGAAAAGCTTCTAAAATGGCTAGATGGGATAAGATGGCCAAGACTTTCTCTAAAATAGGTAAAGACATTGCATTGGCAGTAAAAGCGGGTGGTACAGATCCAGAATCTAACCCAGCGTTAAGAAGATGTATCCAAAACGCTAAAGGGGCAAACATGCCTAAAGATAACGTTGAAAGAGCTATTAAAAAAGCAAGTGGTGCTGATGCTGAAAACTACGAAGAAGTAACATATGAAGGTTACGGACAAGGTGGCGTTGCATTTTTTGTTGAATGTACTACCAATAACACAACAAGAACGGTTGCCAACGTAAGAGCTGTTTTCAATAAATTTGATGGAAACTTAGGGAAAAACGGTGAGCTTGCTTTTATCTTCGATAGAAAAGGGATTTTCACGATTGAGCTTTCTAAAATCACGATGGATTGGGACGATTTTGAAATGGAGATGATCGATGGTGGAGCAGAAGATGTAGAAAAAGACGAAGAAGAGGTGATGATTACCACGGCTTTTGAAGATTTTGGATCACTTTCTCACAAATTAGATGAGCTAGGTATTGAAGCTAAAAGTGCAGAGCTACAAAGAATTCCGAATAATACAAAGGAGGTAAGCCTTGATCAGTTCAAAGCAAATATGAAAATGCTTGAACGTTTTGAAGAAGATGATGACGTACAAAACGTTTATCACAACATGGAAATTACAGATGAATTGCTAGAATCTTTGTAAATTATTTTAACCTCTGGCTAAAATATTTTGCCACGGATACACGAATAAATTTCCTCAATAATGGAAAATCAAAAGTTCGAGTATTCGTGGCTATTTTATGAGATGAATTTGCGAGTACAACAAAAATAATATAGCATTCATATACAATTAATTTTCAATCAGTTTCTTTGCAAAAGAATCAAATTGTGAATTCGCCAACATGGGTAAATGTGAATACTGCATCGATTGGCGATCACGTTGGTTCACTGAGAATATAAATCTCTGTAAATGAAAAGAAACATTGAATTGGTTGTCATTTCGGATGTACATTTAGGAACTTATGGATGTAAGGCGAAAGAGTTACTCAGATACTTGAATTCGATACAACCTAAAACATTAGTTCTAAACGGTGATATTATCGATATTTGGCAATTTAAAAAGTCATATTTTCCTAAACCTCACCTCAAAGTCATCAAGAAATTTCTTTCTTTGGCTACAAAAAACACCGATGTGTTCTACATCACAGGAAATCATGACGAGATGTTCCGGAAATTCACAGACTTCGAATTGGGAAAACTAAAAGTCTGCAACAAACTCAATCTACAACTTGACGGTAAAAAAGCCTGGATTTTCCATGGTGATGTTTTTGATGCTTCGGTACAACACTCAAAATGGATTGCAAAATTGGGTGGGAAAGGCTACGATTTGCTCATTATCATCAATAATTTGGTAAACTGGTGTTTAGAAAAAATGGGCAGAGAGAAATATTCATTCTCAAAAAAAATCAAAAACAATGTGAAAAAAGCCGTGAAATATATCGGCGATTTTGAATTGACCGCCTCCGAACTTGCCATCGATAATCATTATGATTATGTTGTTTGCGGTCATATTCATCAACCACAAATTAGAAAAGTTGAAAACAAAAAAGGTTCTTGTACTTACCTAAATTCTGGCGATTGGATAGAAAATTTATCTGCGCTTGAATATCATAACGGAGAGTGGACTATCTTTAATTTTGATGAACATAAACATCTGTTAAAAGATGACGAGAATGAAGAATTTCAGGATATCAATAGTGAAGAATTGATGAAAATTGTGACTCAATTTACATAAGTGCTAAAATTTTGGTAAATTGAATTAAATACCCATTTCAAATAATATTTTAATACATGAAAATCCTCTACGCATTTCAAGGAACAGGAAACGGACATATGGCACGAGCTCAGGAAATTGTTCCGCTTTTAAAAAAATATGGAGAGGTAGAAACTTTCATCAGTGGTCATCAGTCGCAGTTAAAAGCAGATTTTCCGCTTAATCATCAACATAAAGGTATTTCTTTGCTTTACAATAAATCGGGAGGAATTTCTTATTCTAAAATTCTTTTTGAAAATAATTACTTTAAAGCGTTAAAAACCATTTATTCGCTAGACCTTTCTGGGTATGATTTAATTATAAATGATTACGAACCATTAACGGGTTGGACTTGTAAGGTGAAAGAAATTCCGTTTTTGGAACTGAGCCATCAAGCTTCCATGAGTTTTAATGAAACACCCAAACCAACTGTTAAAGATTTTTTCGGAGAGCAGATCTTGAAATATTATGTTCCAAGCATACATAAAATTGGTTTTCATTTCGAATCTTATCATCCAAAGATAAAAACGCCTGTTATTAGACAAAAAATTAGAGAATTAAACGCCTCAAAAAAAGGATTTTATTTGGTGTATTTGCCCAGCTTTTCGGATGAAAATATTGTGAAAGTTTTAAGCCAGATTCCAGTTGAATGGAAAGTTTTTTCCAAACATTCAAAATTGTATCGAAAGGAAAATAATGTAGAGATTTTTCCTATCGACCAAACCGAGTATTTAAAAGCGTTTGAAAGCTGTGACGGTATTTTGTGCAACGCCGGTTTCGAAACTCCTGCAGAAGCTTTATTTTTAGATAAAAAACTTTTTGTAATCCCTATTCATCATCAATACGAACAGGAATGCAATGCTGCAGCGCTTGAATTAATGGGAATTCCAGCGTCTAAAACTTTAAAAAAAGAAGAAATACAAGCGTGGGTTTCATCCGACCAGCATTTTTCTGTAGATTATCCAAATAATATTGAGGATATTCTTGTAAAAGAGGTTTTAACGTTCAAGTAAAATGTCTTGCACATCGTCCATTCTTCGCATTACAGACCTTGCGTATGAGCAATGAGGGTAGATGTTCCAGTGGTTTTCGCGGGCAAATTTAATGGCTTCTTCTACGAGAAATTTTCCCATTCCGCGACCTTCAAATTCTGGGTGTACCAAAACGAAAGAGATAATTAGTTTTTTGTCTTCCGGAAAAATGGTGTAAGTAAGTCTTCCAATTTCACTGATTTCGTTGTTAAGAGTAATTACACCGCCGTTTCCACTTTTATTGTTGGTGAAAGTCATGTCTGTTATTTTTAATATTCTTTGCAAAAACCGAACCGATTGTGTTGAAATTTTTTCTTGAGGAAATACTTAATTTTCCTTTCCTGTGTAATAATTATAATCTTTGATAATAATTCCGATAAATTGTCTTTCCGTCATTAGAGTAGGATCTACTTCAAGCTTTAGAATATTTTTAATTTTATCAGAAAGTTTGGAAATGATTTGTCTGTCATCAATTTTCAAAGCTTTTAAGTAATTGTCTTTAATGATTCTCATGTCATTATCGTTTAATGCAATTACTTGCGGGAAAGTTGGGACGTAATTGTCTTGAAGTTTTTCTAAAATTGTATGCGAAATATTGATTTTATTTTTTAGTGAAATCACGGTTGTTCCCGCTGCAATATCACCTAATCTTTGATTGTTTTTTGTGACCACAGCAGAAACCAAACCTACAATTCCTAAGAAAGTAAAATCAATCGTTCTGAAAACCCATCGAATAAGGTAATCGCCGAAACTTGCTTGGTATCCATCAATTTTTACGACTTTAATTTTCATAAGCTTTTTGCCGGGAGTTTGGCCTTCCATTATACTTTCCATCACCAAAGGATAGATTGTTGCAGGAAACATTATTGCGAGTGCGATGGCGCGCTGCGACCAAAAATCGAGATTGGATAGATATCGGTCTAAATTGAGTATTTCTATAAAAAAATAAAACGCAGCGAATATATAAGCAAGCATAATAACCCCATCAATAAGGAAAGCCAAAAACCTTTCACCAATATTTGATAAATTAAAGTTTATATTTACATTTTGTGATGTATTTATCGCAATTTGAGACATATTTTTTATTATTTTAGCTTCACAATTATGAGAGAAGTTTATTTCATCAAACAAAATAAAGAAAAATGGTTGGGAATCGAAGAGATTATTCAAGGGAAATTGAAAAAAAATCCTGATGAGCTCTCGTCTCTATACATTAACCTGATTAACGACCTTTCTTTTGCCCAGACTTATTATCCTAAAAGCAATACGGTAGTTTACCTTAATCATCTTTCTTCACAGATTTACCAAAGGATTTATAAAACGAAAAGAATGGAGCAAAATCGTTTGTTGTATTATTTTGCAACAGAAGTTCCGCTTTTGGTTTATCAGTACAAAAGATATTTAACTTATGCGTTTGCGTTTTTCTTTCTCTTTACTTGCATTGGTTTAATCTCTGCAATTTACGATAAAGAATTTGTGAATATTATTTTAGGTGAAGGATATGTAAACATGACGATAGAAAACATAAAAGACGGTAATGCGGTAGGGGTTTATCAAAGTGGTTCTACATGGGGAAGTACAATCGGGATTGTGTTTAATAATATTGCTGTTGGCGCAAAGCTTTATGTATTTGGAGCTTTTGCTGGGATAGGAACTTTGTATGTTTTTCTTTCCAATTGTGTTATGTTGGGCTCTTTCCAGTATTTTTTCTACGATTATGGGGCTTTGGCAGATAGTGCAAAGGGAATTTGGCTTCACGGTACTTTTGAAATTTTTGCAATGATTATCGAGGCTATGTGTGGTTTAATTTTAGGAGCATCTTTTCTTTTTCCTAAAACATATTCACGATTTAATTCTCTGAAAATAGGTTTTAAAGATTCTTTTAAAATATTTTTAAGTACTGTACCTTTTACCATTTGTGCGGGTATTATTGAAGGATATATTACGAGACATGCTCTAGATATGCCTTTATCGCTTAATCTACTTATTATTTTCGGATCACTTTTTTTAATAGGCGGCTACTACCTCGTTTATCCGGCTTATGTTGCGAAAAAACAAAAAAAACTAATTAATGATCAAATTTTATAAAAACCGCGACTTCGGAAATTTTATTACCGATAGTTTTGCATTCTTCAAAAATTACGGAGGTAATTACTTTAAAAACTTTATCCTCATCAACGGATTGATGATGATTTTATTAGTTTTGGTATCTTACTTTGGGTTTAATGAATTTTTGGGGCAAATTTTTAACGGAAATCTTTCTGGAGAATCATACTTTTTCGATCAATATATTAATGATAATTGGGCTTTAATGGCTGGAACAGGAATTCTCATTCTTATTCTCTATTCCTTTCTCATGATGCTCAATTTGCTGTATCCCGTTTTTTATATAAAAAGGATTGCAAATGGGCAACAAAAGATAAAAGCCGACGAAATTATTTCTGATTTTAAAACGAATTTAGCAAAGGTAGCAAGATTGTATTTCGGCCTTATTCTTTTGGTGATTCCGGTTGCATTTGTGCTGTTTGCAATTTCCTACTTTATGGTTCTTATTTTTATCGGAATTCCGATAATGATGTTTTTAGTTCCTACAATTTTCAACGCCATTACTTTTTTGGTTTATGATTATATGTATACCAATCGTGGCTTTTTTGAAAGTTTAAGTTACAGTGTGAGATCGCAATTCTCATACGCAAATGGAAGAGAAAAATCTCCCTATTGGAAATATTGGGGATCAAGCATCATTTTATTTGTTTTATACTACATTGTTACGAGTGTTTTTACAGCTATTCCGATGATGATTTTAGTGATGAGGCTTGCTGTTGCTCCTTCCGATGCCAATTTTGAAAACAATCCATTTGCCAATGGTTTTGGAGTCGTGTTTGTAATTCTTTACGGGGTTGCAATCATCATTTCTGGTCTTTTAATGAATGTTCTTTACATCAACTCAGGGCTGCTTTACTTTGACAGCAGAAGAGATTTACACCAAAAATTGGAGATGGAAGAAATAGATACAATTGGTCTCAATGGGTAAGTTTTTATTTTTTTTCGGAATGCTTTTACTCGGGAATTTTGCTTGGGCGCAAAATAATGATTCTGCGTATGTAGAAGAGGAGACGGTAGAATCTATTATAGAAGATACAAACCCTTTTGATGGCATGGTGGCTTCCGATTCATTGCTGAAAACAAAACCGCAAACAGAGAACAAAGTATATCCTAAAAAGTTTAAAGAAGATCTTCGTGCAAAATATCAAGATGAGGAGTTTAATTATGATGTCGTAAAGCCTCAAGAATCATTTTTAGAAAGGCTTATGAAAAAGATTAATCGATTTATAGACAGCCTTTTTGGAAACAATTTGGACGCATCTTTTAGTCTTGGTAAAGTATTGCTTAAGATTTTTGCGATTCTTTTAGTAGGTTTTGTTATTTATTTTTTAATTAAATATTTAATAGGAAGTAACATTGGTTTCTTTGGAAAGAAAAACACAAAAACCGAAATTAATGAGGAAGATCTTCAAGAGAATATTCATGAAATTAATTTTGTGGATACGATTTCAAAATTTGAAAACTCAGCAGAATACAGATTGGCTGTTCGATATCAGTTTCTATTGATATTAAAAAAACTGAGTGATAAAAAGCTTATCTCGTGGAACCCAGAGAAAACCAACCGTGATTATAGCAACGAAATAAAAGATGGAAATCTTAAGAGCAAGTTTATAGATTTGGCTTTAATTTTCGATTACATTTGGTATGGTGAGTTTAGCATTGATCATCATGCGTATACGAAATTTAAAGAGCAGTTTCAAGAATTTAAACCTTAAATCAAAAGTAAAAAATGAATAAAACATTCAAATTATATGCTGTGATTTTTGTGGTTGTTCTTGCCATCATTGCATTACTGGAAGCCAACAAAACTGAAACTACAGATTGGCGCAAGAATTTTGATGTCACCAAAAAATCTCCTTTTGGTTTATACGTCTTTAATCAGGAAGCTAAGTTGTTGTTTAATAATAAACTTAAGAAGATTGCAGATAATCCGTACAATTTTTATGAGGAAAACAAGAAAGATCCCCATAATATTTTGGTTCTAGAAACCGAACTAGACCCCGAATCTTGGGAAAAAATAATGGATGAGGTTTCTAATGGGTCTACCGCAATGATTATTAACGAACGTATTCCTAAAAATATTTCAGACAGTATTGGTTTTTACACGTCTAATTTTACGTATGCAGAAAATTATGTTTTAAAACTTACAGATAAAAAGCTTGGAAACAGTTTTGTGAAAATAGATAAATTTCCAGGAGGGAGAGGCTTTACTTATGTGAAACCTGAAGTAGAAATTCTAGGCAAGGTTATATCGGAAAAAGCAGCAGATCAAGCCGTTTTTATTAAAGCAAAATTTGGTAAAGGATATTTTTATATGCATTGCGAACCGCTTTTTCTTACCAATTATTACCTGCTTCGTAAAGGAAATGCGCAATATGCCCAAGATGTTTTTTCTTACCTTCCAGACAGAGAAACCGTTTGGTTTACGCAAGAAGAAAACGAAGGAGAATCTCAGTTTTTTATGAGGTTTATTTTGAACAATCCGGCTCTGAGATACGCTTGGTGGATGCTTTTAGGAGGCATGTTTCTTTTTATTATGTTTAATGTAAAACGAAAACAACGTATTGTGCCCATTATTGAACCATTGAAAAACTCTTCGGTAGAATTTGTGAAAAGTATCGGAAATCTTTACCTTCAAGAAGGAGATTTTCATGAAATGATGGCGAAAAAAGCGCAATATTTTCTTCATAAAGTACGAATGGATTTGTTGATTGATACCCAAAATTTGGATGAAGATTTTGCCAAAAAGCTCCAATTGAAAACAGGGAAATCTGAAGAACAGATTAGCGAAGCAATAACGCTCATTAAGAAAGCACAAGATCCTTATGCTTCTGTAATGAAAGAAGATTTAGCGAAAATGAATCGTTTGCTTGATGAGATTTTAAAATAGTTTAAAAAGTAAAAGTAAGGTTCCAGAGGAGCCGAACCTTTGTAGAAAAAATGAGGTGGTTTTAAGGGAGCTCCGTAGGAGCGACAACTTTGTAACGTTAAAAAAGATGGCAAATACATATTCACAAATTTTTGTTCAGTTTATTTTTGCAGTAAAGGGAAGAGAGCGACTGATAAGGGAAGAAAAACGTGAACGGTTGGAAAAATATATCACAGGAATTGTTCAAAACAACAGGCAAAAATTACTAGCTATTTATGCTAATCCAGATCATATCCATCTGTTAATAGGGTATAATGATTTGAATGTTACGATTCCTAATTTGGTAAGAGATATTAAAGCAAGTTCTTCAAAAATGATAAATGATGAGCATTGGTTTAATGGAAAATTTAACTGGCAAGAAGGGTATGGTGTATTTTCGTATTCAAAAAGCCAGATTGATAAAGTAGTTAAGTATATTTTAAATCAAAAAATTCATCATCAAAAACAAAACTTTAAAGAAGAATACTTAGACTTCTTAACAAGATTTGAAGTTGATTTTAAAGAAGAGTATATTTTTGAATTTTATAATGATTAAAGGTGTCGCTCCTCCGGAGCTCCCATTATCAGAAGATTCGCAGCTACAAAGGTTTGGCTCCTACGGAGCCACCCTAATCAAGAAAAATAAATTTCTATAAAAATAACTTCAGAATTTGAATAAAGCTCTTTTGGGCGAAAAATTTCTAAAAAAATTATAAGCAATGGAAAACATTGAGAATCAAAATACAGAACAAAATAGCATCAATCTGCAGAAAGAAGAAAATAACTTCGAACTGAGAATAGATATGATGGATTTGAAGAACAGTCTTCAAAAAGTAAAGTCTGAAATCGGAAAAGTAATCGTTGGGCAAGAAACGATGATTGAGCATTTGCTTGCAGCACTGCTTTCTAACGGTCATGTTTTAATTGAAGGGGTTCCAGGAGTGGCAAAAACCATTACTGCAAAACTTTTAGCGAAAACCATTGATGTAGACTTTAGCAGAATACAGTTTACGCCAGATTTAATGCCTTCAGATATTTTGGGAACGTCGGTTTTCAATGTTAAAAATTCTGAATTTGAGTTTAAAAAAGGACCTATTTTCTCCAGTTTTGTCTTGATTGATGAAATCAACAGGTCGCCTGCAAAAACACAATCTGCCCTTTTTGAAGTAATGGAAGAAAGACAGATTACGATGGATGGTTATCAATATAAAATGGAAGAACCTTTCATCGTAATTGCTACGCAAAACCCAATTGAGCACGAAGGAACGTACCGACTTCCGGAAGCGCAGCTAGACCGTTTTTTGTTTAAAATAAATGTAGGTTACCCAAATTTAGAACAAGAAATTGCTATCATCAAACATCAGCACGAAAGTCGTGTTGAAGATAAAACAGAAGGCATCAATAAAGTAATTACCGCTACTCAACTGAAAGGATATCAGAATCTTGTGAAAGAAATTGTAGTAGAATCTCAGCTTATAGAGTATATCGCTAAAATTATTTTGAATACAAGAGAAAATCAATTCCTTTATTTAGGAGCATCTCCGAGAGCAAGTTTGGCACTTTTAACGGCTTCTAAAGCTTTTGCAGCATTGCGAGGGAGAGATTTTGTAACGCCTGAAGATATTAAAGAAGCAAGTTACGCCGTATTAAGACATCGTGTAATCGTTTCTCCGGAAAGAGAAATGGAAGGACTTACTGCCGACGAAATTATCAGACAGATTTTAGAAGGAATAGAAATTCCTAGATAGATTTTCTGCAATGCTTAACGGACTAATTAATTCAGTAAAGAAGTTTTAGTTTAATAATTTTTACCTAGAACTTTCAACATAAAAAATGAAAAACCTGTATCTCCATACCCGTTTTTTTCTTGCGCTTATCGCCGTGGGAATTGTCTATGTCTTGGCATTCTTTTTTCCGTGGATGATGATGGTTGCGCATATTTTTCTGCTTTTGGTGTTTTTGGCGGCAATGGTAGAATTTCTCTTTGTTTTCAACAGAAAAGAAGGCGTAACTGCCCAAAGAATTTTGCCCGAAAAACTTTCAAATGGTGACGAAAATCCTGTAAAAATTGATATTAGAAACGATTACAGTTTCAAAATTAATGTAAATGTGATTGATGAAATTCCGTTTCAGTTTCAGAAGAGAGATTTTTTGATTAAAAAACAGATTGAAAGTAGAAAAAACTCTTTTTTTCAATACATTTTAGAACCAAAAGAGCGTGGTGAATACAGTTTTGGAGCGTTAAATGTTTACGTTTCTTCGCCTTTAGGCTTTGTTGCGAAAAGATTTAGGTTTCAAAAAGATGCGATGTTGGCGGCTTATCCGTCATTTATCCATCTCAGAAAGTACGAATTGATGGCGCTTCAGAATGAATTTCTTTTAGGTGGAATCAAAAAAATCAGAAAAATTGGTCATACCATCGAGTTTGAGCAAATTAAAGAATATGTTCCGGGAGACGATATTCGAACGATAAACTGGAAGGCAACTTCAAAAGTGAATCGTTTAATGGTAAACCAATTTCAGGAAGAAAAAGCGCAACGTGTTTTTATGATTATTGATAAAGGCAGAACCATGAAAATGCCTTTCAATGGGCTGAGTCTTTTGGATTATTCGATTAATGCAACGATGGCTTTGTCGCATATTATTCTTAAAAAAGGTGACCGCGCCGGAATGATGACGTTCTCTAAAAAAGCCGAAAACAAAGTCGCCGCAGACCATAAATCTGGACAATTGAGGAAGATTTCTGAATCTCTCTACAATGTAAAAACAGATTTTTTTGAAAGTGATTTCAACAGATTGTACCAAGATGTAAAGTTTTCGTTGAACCAAAGAAGTTTGGTGTTGCTTTTTACCAATTTTGAAACGTTAGATGGTTTAAATCGTCAATTAAAATATCTTCGCGGAATAGCCAAAAATCACTTGTTGGTTGTTGTATTTTTCAAAAATTCAGAATTACATCAACTTATTCAAAAAGAACCAGGAAATACGCAGGAAATTTATGACCAAATTATCGCCGAAAAGTTTGAGTTTGAAAAGAAATTAATCATTCAAGAACTTAGAAAATACGGTATTTTTTCGGTCTACACGCTTCCTGAAAATCTCAACATAGAAGTCATCAACAAATATTTAGAAATTAAAGCAAGAGGGATTTTGTAATATCTATGGCTATGAAAAAAATATTTATTATTGCGATATTTGGCTTTATTACAGCGGGATGTCAAGAAAAAAGAGAGCGAATTACGAGAGGTGACCAAGATGATTTAGTTTTGGTAGAAACAGAAGACGATGAAATGAATGCAGCAATTGCAAACGCTAAGTCTACCTTTAATAAAGATTTTCATACGGCTCTTTTAAGTAAGAATCCCAATTTTTCAAATTTTGCGATTAAACAGCGTTTTGAACTTCCAGATGGAGCGGGCGAACATATATGGATTGGCGAAATTGAGTTTAAGAAAGGAAAATATTTGGGTGTAATTCAGAACGAACCGTATGAAAATATTGGAGTGAAGTTGGGAGATTCTGTACAGATAAATATTGATAATCTTTCAGATTGGATGTATTATGACAAGAATATTGTAAAAGGAGCTTATACAGTTAAAGTACTGCGTAAAACCATGAGCGAAGAAGAATTAAAACAGATGGATTCGGAAGGTTTGATTTATGAATAAGGAAATCACTAATTTTGCAATTATTACTTATTATTCAAATTACTCATGAAAATAACACTCAATAGAATTAACGACGATTTTTTGTTTGAATGCACCAACAGCCAGGGAAATTCAATTCTTTTAGATAATACTTCACAACCAGGCGCAAAAGGAGTTTCTCCTATGGAAAGCGTTTTGATGGCTGTTGCAGGTTGTAGCGGAATTGATGTGGTTTCTATTTTGAAAAAACAAAGACAAGAAATTACAGATTTTAAAGCCGAAGTTGAAGGCGAAAGAATTCCTGTAGACGATGCAAAACCGTTTAAATCGATTACTGTAAAGTTTTTGTTGGAAGGAAATATCGACCCTAAAAAAGCATTGAAAGCATCAGAATTGTCTTTCGAAAAATACTGTTCTGTTTCTAAAACTTTAGAACCAAATGTTGAAATTGGCTATGAAGTTTTTGTAAACGGAGAAAAAGTAGAGAAATAAATTTGAAGAGTTTGAGCGTTTTAGAGTAAAGGAATTGATTAATCTTTATCAATTCACAAACTCTAAAACACTCCGACTCTCAAACTCTAAAACCTTGGTTTTAGAAGCTTGGCAACAGTAGCCGTCCATCCAGTTTGATGGGAAGCTCCGACACCACGACCATTATCTCCGTGGAAATACTCAAAGAACGTGATGTAATCTTTGAAGTTTTCATCAAAATTAAATTTATCGTATGTTCCGTTGAAGGCTCTTCTTCCGTCTTCATCTTTCAAGAAAATAGAACAAAGTCTGTTGCTAATATTTTGGGCTATTTCGTCTAGATTTTTCTTTTCACCGCTTCCGGTTGGGAATTCTACTTTCAAGCTGTTTCCGTAATAAAAATGGAATCGCTGCAAACTTTCAACAATTAAAAAATTAATAGGAAACCAAATTGGGCCTCTCCAGTTGCTGTTTCCGCCAAACATTCGGCTGTCGCTTTCTGCAGGAGTGTAATACACCACGTTTTCGTTTCCGTGAACGTTGAAAACGAAAGGATTTTCTTCATACACTTTAGACATAGCTCGAATTCCGTAGGTGCTTAAGAATTCTTTCTCATCAAGCATTCTTGTTAACACTTTTGAGAGACGATTTTTTCTTAAAATACTCATTAAATGTTTTCTTCCTTGCCCTTCTTCATCCCAATGCGAAACAAGCTTGGTAAGTTCTGGTTTGTTTTTTAGAACCCATTCCATTCTTCTACGGAAATTAGGCATTTTTTCAAGGATATCGTGATCGATAATCTCCACCGCAAACATCGGAATAAGACCTACAATACTTCGGAGTCGTAAAGAAACACTGTCGCCATTTCCAAGTTGTAAAACGTCGTAGAAAAAGCCGTCTTCTTCGTTCCATAGACCTTTTTTGCCGTCGCCGAGATTTTCCATCGCTTCAGCAATATAAAGATAATGTTCGAAAAATTTAATCGCCATATCTTCATAAACTTGATAATATTGCGCAAGTTCCATCGCAATTCTCATCATGTTGAGAGCGTACATTGCCATCCAGCTGGTTCCGTCTGCTTGCTCAAGATGTTGCCCATCTTTTAGTTCCATATTTCGGTCAAAAGCACCGATATTATCGAGCCCAAGGAAACCTCCACCGAAGATGTTTTTTCCGTTTTTATCTTTTCGGTTTACCCACCAAGTGAAATTTAAAAGAAGTTTTTGGAATACTTTTTCTAAAAACAGAAGGTCTGGTTTTCCGTTTTGTTTTTCATCAATTTTAAAAACTCTAAAGCAAGACCATGCATGTACAGGTGGGTTTACATCGCTTAAGTTCCATTCATAAGCAGGCATTTGTCCGTTGGGATGCATGTACCATTCTTTGGTGAGCAAAAGGAGCTGGTTTTTTGCAAAAGTGGCATCAATGAGAGCAAAAGGCACACAATGGAAAGCCAAATCCCAAGTTGCGTACCAAGGATATTCCCATTTATCAGGCATGGAAATAACTTCTTTGTTATGAAGATGATGCCATTCTGCATTTCTTACATAATGATTAAAGTTTCTTGGAGCATCAAAATTTGGGTCGCCTTTCAGCCATTTTCCTACGTTGTAATGGTAAAATTGTTTGTTCCAAAGTAAACCTGCGAACGCTTGTCTTTGCACATTTTTTTCGTCTTCGCTTTCAATTTCGTCCTGAATTTCTTTGTAGAATTCATCGGCGTCATTTTTTCTTTCAGCAAAAATCTGTTCAAAATTTTCAAAAGGCTGGTCTAGAACTTCTGAGGTTAATCGTAATTCGAAAACTTCAGATTCTCCTGCTTTAATTGTTTTGGTAATAACAAAAGTAGCTTTAGAACCTCTTTTTTCAGGGTTTACAGTTGGTGTTTTTTTTATGATAAAATCATTAATACCGTCTTTGTAATAAGCGTTTTCTTGTTTTGGAGAACCATATATTTTCTCGGTATTGGTTTCGTTTTCGCAGAATAATGCTTCACCCGGAGTTTTGGTGTACAATTTTTTTACATCAACACTATCATGGTGAATGTTGATGTAATCATCAGAATAGGCATTCAACTGTCCCTTGTATTGGTTGTATCCCCATTTCCAGTTGTTTCTGAACCAAACTGTAGGAAGAACCGTTAAAGGCGCATCTTCTTTGCTTCTGTTGTGTACAGTTACTTTTACGAGAATATCGGTACGATCGGCTTTGCAATATTCAATAAAAATATCAAAATACTCATCATTATCAAAAATTCCTGTATCGATAATTTCATATTCTGGTTCTTTCTTCGATCTTTTGGCGTTTTCAGCGACCAATTCATCATAAGGAAAAGCATTAATAGGATATTTGTACAGCATTTTCATGTAGCTGTGCGTAGGCGTATTATCGAGGTAGTAAAAAAGTTCTTTTACATCTTCACCGTGGTTTCCTTGCGGATTACTTAGACCGAAAAAACGCTCTTTTACCATTTTATCTTTGCCATTCCAGAAGGAAAGTGCAAAGCACAGAAGCTGCTTACGATCAGAAATTCCGGCGATTCCTTCTTCGCCCCAACGATAAGCGTAGCTTTCTGCAGAATTGTGGTTGGTGAAGTTCCAGGCATTACCGTCGGGACTGTAATCTTCACGTACATTTCCCCATTGTCTGTTGCTCACATAAGGACCCCAATCTTTCCAATCTTGGTTGTTTAATCTATCTTTTTCGACGTTCATATAGCTTCATTTTCTCTACGAATTTAATTTTTTTGAGCATGAAAAACAATTTTTCAGGTCTGAATAATTCTTAATAACCCTCTGAAAAGCTTATTGTAAGGGAAAATTTAATGTTAATTTTTTTTATTTTAATAATTAAAAGAAAAGATATATCTTTGCACCACTCGTTCATTCAAATATTGAAAATGTTATCAAGAAAGGTTGAGGGATTAGACCCTATGAAACCTTAGCAACCCTTTGCATTGCGCAATGAAGGTGCTACGTTCTACCAAATTTATTTTTGGACAGATAACTTACTGAAGTTCTTTCAGCCATTTCCTGTGGCATTTTCAATTGTATTAAAATAATAGAATTGAAAACAGAACTTAAACATATTAATTTTTCGTATCAAACCGATGGAGGTAAAGAATATCAAATCTCGTTAAGCTATCAGCTTTTCGGGAAAGAATTGTTTACAGCACCCATTATTTTAATCAATCATGCATTAACTGGAAATTCTGAAGTTTCTGGCGAAAATGGATGGTGGAAGAAATTAATCGGTGAAAATCAGGTAATTGATACTAATCATTATACGGTTCTGTGTTTCAATATTCCCGGAAACGGCTACGACAACTTTTTTATTGAAAATTATGAAGATTTTACCGCTTCAGATATAGCAAATATCTTTTTAAAAGGGTTAGATTTTCTTCAGATTAAAAACTTGTATGCCGTAATCGGAGGTTCTTTAGGTGGCGGAATTGCTTGGGAAATGTTGGCGAAACAAACTTCTCTTGCCAAAATTTTCGTTCCTATTGCCTGTGATTTTAAAACACACGACTGGCTTCACGCACAATGTCTGGTTCAGAAATTTTTGTTGAATCAAGAAGATGAGCCTTTGCAAAAAGCGAGAATTCATGCCATGTTGTGTTATCGTACTCCGGAATCCTTAAACGACAGATTTCAAACAAAATACAATACAGAAAAACAACGATTAGAGTCTGAAGATTGGCTAATTTATCATGGTAAAGCTTTAAACGAAAGATTTAGTTTAAAGTCATATCGATTGATGAATCATTTGTTGATGAATCTTTCAGCAGATGAGCAACATTTGAAAAATATTCATGCCGAAATTCATCTTATCTCTGTAGATACAGATCTTTTCTTTCCTCCGTCGGAAATTCGAATGTGCTGTAAAAGGCTAAAAGAGGAAAAACAAAATGTGTTTTATCACGAAATCCAATCAATTCATGGGCACGATGCCTTTTTAATGGAGTACGAACAATTAAATAATATCATAAAATCTATTCTGAAATAAAATGACGACAGAAACAATAAACATCTATCAAAGCAAAGCACTGGTAAATTTTGAAGGCAAAGATTTTCTTGGCCAAATCGGGATTGATTCCAGAATTTTTAAAAGATTAAATGACGAAGGAATTAGCGTGGGAGTAATTTCTCAGCAAGCGATTGAAAACGGAATCTCGGTTTTGGTAGACGAAAAAGATGCGCAAGATGCGGTAAGAGTTCTTTCTGAAGAATTTAAAATAGAAAAAGAAAACGCTATTGTAAGCAACATTTATAGTGTAAATAATGTTGCCGTAATCGGCTTTGTATCGGAAAATTACAGTAAAATTCTATCTGAATTACAGCGAAATAAAATTTTCCCGCTTTTGTTAAATCAAATTGCATCGGCAGGAAGAGTAAATATCGTTGTGATGGAAAGCCAGACCGAAATTGCAAAAAATATTGTTGAAACTGAGATTTTCGGTAAACCAAAAGTGGTGCATTTAGCATTAATTGGTCATGGAAATGTGGGTGGAACTTTAATTGAACAGATTTTAGATTCAGCGCACGATATTTTAACAAGAAAAAGACTTGAACTGAAAATTGTTGCTATCGCAAACTCAAAGAAAATGGCTTTAAATAAAGGCGGTTTCGGGAGCGATTGGAGACAAAAAATGAATTATTCTCAAGTAGATTCCAACGTTGATGCATTGATAAAATATGCAAAAGAGCATCACCTAGAGAATCTTGTAATGGTAGATAATACGGCGAGCAAAGATTTTGTAAAACATTATGATGCCTTTGTAGAAAACGGTTTCGATGTGGTTTCTTCTAACAAAATTTATAATACTTTATCGATTTCACAATACAGAAATTTGCGTAAATCTTTAGAGAAAAATAAAAAACAATATCTGTACGAAACCAATGTTGGAGCAGGTTTACCGTTAATTGATACAATTAAATTGCTTCACCTTTCTGGAGAAAATATTACTAGAATTAAAGGGGTGTTTTCAGGAACGTTAAGTTATGTTTTTAATAACTTTTCTTTGAGAGACGAGAGGTTTTCAACCATCATCAACGAAGCTTTAGAAAAAGGCTATACAGAACCAGACCCGAGAGAAGACCTTTCTGGTAACGACGTTGCAAGAAAATTGCTGATTTTGGCAAGAGAATTAGATTTAATTAATGAGTTTGAAGATATTAACATTCAGAATTTGGTTCCTGAAGCTTTGCTTTCGGTTTCAAAATCAGAATTCCTTTCGAGATTGGAAGAATTGGATGATGAATATCAAAAAATCAAAGAAAACCAAGCAGAAGAGCATGTTTTAAGATATGTAGGAGATTTGCATGGAGATTTACAAAAAGACAAAGGTGAATTGGATGTAAAACTGATTTCAGTTCCTGCCAATTCAGCTTTAGGACAGCTAAAAGGTTCTGATTCTATTTTTGAAATTTATACCGAAAGTTATGGCGAAAACCCAATCGTCATTATGGGAGCCGGAGCTGGAGCTCAGGTTACCGCAAGAGGAGTTTTTGGAGACATTTTAAGAATCAGCGCTACGAAATAATTAATGTAACAATATAACAATGTAGCAATGAAACAATATAACAGTTTACCAATGATTTTTAAGATTGAAAATGATGATTGGTACATTGGTAAATTGCTAGATTGATAAATTAAATAATATGGATAATTTTGAAACTTTTGCGATAAGAACTCAAACTGAAAGAACGCAGTTTGATGAGCATTCAACACCTTTGTATTTAACATCCAGTTTTATTTTTCAGGATGCAGAAGATATGAGAGCGAGTTTTGCGGAAGAAAAAGACAAAAATTTATACAGCCGTTTTTCAAACCCGAATGTAACCGAGTTTACCGATAAAATTGCGAAAATGGAAGGTGCAGAAGCGGGTTATGCCTTTGCGACGGGAATGGCGGCAATTTATTCTACATTGGCAACTTTGCTTAATGCGGGAGATCATGTGGTAAGTTGTCAGTCGGTTTTTGGTTCTACCCATACTTTGTTTACCAAATATTTCCCGAAATGGAATATCGAAACCACTTACTTCAAAGCAGAAGACTCTGAAAATGTTGAAAAATATATTCAGCCCAATACAAAAATATTGTATTTAGAAACGCCGACAAATCCTGCGATTGAGGTTTTAGATTTAGAATTTTTCGGACAAATTGCGAAGAAACATAATTTAATATTCATTGTAGACAACTGTTTTGCAACACCTTATTTGCAGCAGCCTATTAAATACGGAGCGGATATCGTTGTACATTCAGCTACCAAATTAATCGACGGGCAAGGTCGTGTTTTAGGTGGAGTAGCAGTAGGGAAAGCAGATTTAATTCGTGATATTTATCTTTTCGCAAGAAATACGGGACCTGCAATGTCGCCTTTCAACGCTTGGGTTTTGTCTAAAAGTTTAGAAACTTTGGCGATTAGAGTAGATAAACATTGTGAAAATGCCTTAAAAGTTGCCGAGTTTTTAGAAAATCATCCGAATGTAGAATTGGTAAAATATCCGTTTTTACCTTCTCATCCAAGTTATGAAATCGCTAAAAAACAAATGAAAGCCGGCGGAAATATTGTTGCTTTCGAAATCAAGGGCGGAATTGATGGTGGTAGAAAATTTTTAGATAAAATTAAAATGTGTTCACTTTCTGCAAATCTCGGAGATACCAGAACAATTGTTACGCATCCC
Organism: Chryseobacterium sp. HNCC26DJ239; assembly: GCF_057180445.1. Taxonomy (NCBI): domain Bacteria; kingdom Pseudomonadati; phylum Bacteroidota; class Flavobacteriia; order Flavobacteriales; family Weeksellaceae; genus Chryseobacterium; species Chryseobacterium sp. HNCC26DJ239. The sequence goes on along the minus strand of NZ_JBXUGJ010000006.1, from coordinate 144,859 downwards.
GCTTCTACAACGCATTCTAAGCTTTCTGATGACGAAAGAAACGAAGTAGGCATTACCGCAGGTTTGGTTCGTTGTTCCGTAGGTTTGGAAAATGTGGAAGATATTATTGCAGATTTGAAACAAGCGTTGGAGTAAATTTGGTTTGCCCTGAAAGGGCAAAATCAAAAGCCTGCGGTGAAGCCGTAGGTGAAGTTAGAATGGAGTGATGAAGCCCTGAAAGGGCGAAATCAATATATTTTAGTTGAAATTTAAAACAATAATTATGTCTCAGTCTTTAAGTAAAATTTATGTTCATTTAATTTTTAGTACAAAAAATAGAGTGCCATTAATTACAGATGATATTAAAGATGAACTCTTTAATTATTTAGGTGGTGTTTGTAAAAATTTGGAATGTAATCCTCTTCAAGTTGGAGGGTATAAAGACCATGTACATATTTTATGTTTACTTTCAAAGAAGATAACTTTAATTAAATTATTAGAAGAAATTAAATCATCATCTTCAAAATGGATTAAAACTAAAGATGGAAAATTTTCTAATTTTTATTGGCAAAGTGGATACGGAGCATTTTCAGTAAATCCTGCAGAAATAGAGGTTGTAAAAACTTATATCCGAAATCAGGAAAAACATCATGAATTGAAAAATTTTCAGGAAGAATATAGAGCTTTTTTGAAAAAATATGATGTTGAATATAAGGAAGAATATGTTTGGGATTAGTGATGTCGCCCTTTCAGGGCTCCCTCATAGAACAGAATTTATTCATTGGGTTCTACCCAAAGCTAATGATAAAGCCCTTTCAGGGCTTTGCAAAATAAAATATTAAACAATATGAAAAATTCAGAACAATTATACAAAGCACTATCCGAAAGAATTTTAATTCTCGACGGAGCAATGGGAACGATGCTTCAACGATACAAATTCGAAGAAGAAGATTATCGTGGTGAGCGTTTCAAAGACTGGGAACATCCCGTGAAAGGAAACAACGATTTACTTTCCTTAACGCAACCTCATGCAATAGAAGAAGTTCATAGAAAATACTTAGAAGCTGGTGCAGATATTTTGGAAACCAATACATTTTCCGGAACTACGATTGCGATGGCAGACTATCACATGGAAGAGTTGGTGTACGAACTAAACTATGAATCTGCAAAAATTGCCAGAAAAGTTTGCGACGAATTTACGGCTGCCAATCCTTCAAAACCAAGATTTGTTGCGGGGTCAATTGGTCCAACAAACAGAACGGCAAGTTTAAGCCCAGATGTGAACGACCCTGGTTACAGAGCCATCACGTTTGATGAATTAAGAATTGCTTACAAACAACAATGTGAAGCGTTGTTAGACGGCGGTTCGGATATTCTTTTAGTGGAAACTATTTTCGATACATTGAATGCCAAAGCCGCTTTGTTTGCAATTGACGAAATTCAAGACGAAAGAGGAATTCAAATTCCGATTATGGTTTCGGGAACAATTACCGATGCTTCCGGTAGAACGTTGAGCGGACAAACTGCAGAAGCATTTTTAATTTCTGTTTCTCATTTGAATTTATTGAGCGTAGGTTTCAACTGTGCTTTAGGAGCGAATCAATTAACACCTTATTTGGAAACTTTAGCGCATAATTCAGAATTCCATGTTTCTGCTTATCCCAACGCAGGTTTACCCAATGCTTTTGGGCAGTACGATGAAAGTCCGGAAGCAATGGCAAGTCAGATTAAAGAATATGCCGAAAAAGGATTGATTAATATTATCGGTGGATGTTGTGGTACAACGCCTGAACACATCAAAGCGATTGCCGAATTGGTGAAAAATTATAAGCCAAGAAAAGTGAACAATTTTGTATGATTTTTGTTTGGTGAAAATTTAAATTTAGACGATAAAATACTATCTTTAAGTACATCAAAACATTAATTTTATGGAAAAACCGATTTACCTTAAAAATCCTGAAGACGCAAAACTATTTAACGAACTAAGAAAAAGAGTGAACCAACGAGTAGAAGCGCTTCCGCAAAACAGAGATGTCTATATTCAGATCAAAGCAGTTATTTTGCCTTTGATCTATTTTGGAATGTATGCATTGGCTTTGCTGAATGCCGATAAAACATGGGTTTATATCACGAGTTTTATTTTCATGGGAATTTCTTTGGTATTGATTTATCTTAACCTGATTCATGAAGCTGCGCACAACAATATTTTTAAAAGTAAAAGACTCAACAGTATTGTTTTGCAGATTTTCGATTTTGTAGGAGCCAATTCTTACATCTGGAAAAAAAGACATATCGCATCTCACCACGCTTACCCGAATGTGGACGGTTGGGATACCGATATTGAGCAGAGCGGTTTACTTTTAATAATTCCTTGGATTAAAGCGAAGGGAATTCAGAAACATCAACATAGATTTTTCTTTTTGGTTTATCCTTTATACTTGTTCAATTGGATGTTTATCCGAGATTTTAGAGATTTTTTTGATAACAATAGAGTGATTCTAAAAACTCAAGGCGCTATTCCTGTGAAAGAAAAAATAAAAATGGTGGCTTATAAACTGTTTTACTTTTTCTACCAAATTGCTGTTCCGGTTTTGTTCTTTAAGGTTTCTATTGGTTTGGCTTTGGGAGCTTGGTTTTTGCAGGTAATTGCAGCAAGTATTTTCGCACTTTTTGTGTTGTTGCCTTTGCATCCGCTTCCAGATAATGCTTTTCCTAAACTGGACGAAAAAAACGGTCTTCCGTTTAGCTGGATTAGACATCAGTTGGAAGTAACCAACGATTTATCAGAAAATAATTGGTTTGTAAGAAATGTTTTGGGGAATTTCAACTTCCATGTTGCCCATCATTTATTTCCGAACTACAGTTATATGTATTATAATGAAATTACGGAGGAGATTGAAAATTTTGCCAAAGAACACAATCTGGGGTATAAAAGATTTCCTCTGTTTACTGCTTTAGGCAAACATGTCGATTTACTGAAACAAAATGCGAACAACGCATACTTTATTTTAGAAGAATAGACGAATATATAATTAATTTGAAAAAGAATATTTCTTAAGTAAAATTTACATATTAAAATTAAAACAAATCAATTTAACATATTGATAAACTGTTAGATTGATAAATTGTTACATTAAATAAAAATGAAATATTTAAAATTATCAGGGCTTGAACCTCTGATTATTACTCCGGAATCAAATTTTATCAACGTTGGTGAAAGAACCAATGTTGCCGGATCTAAAAAGTTTTTACGTTTAATAAAAGAAGAGAAATTTTCTGAAGCGCTCGATATTGCACGTCATCAGGTTGAAGGTGGCGCGCAGATTCTTGATGTAAACTTCGATGATGGGCTCATCGATGGAAAGGCTTCTATGGTTAAATTTTTAAATTTAATTGCTTCCGAACCAGATATTGCAAGAATTCCTTTGATGATTGATTCCTCAAAATGGGAGATTCTTGAAGCTGGTTTACAAGTCGCACAAGGGAAATGTGTCGTAAATTCCATCAGCTTAAAAGGGGGTGAAGAAGAGTTCATAAAACAAGCAAAAGCCATCAAAAGATATGGTGCAGCGGTAATCGTGATGGCGTTTGATGAGGTCGGACAAGCCGATACGTACGAAAGAAGATTAGAAATCTGCGAAAGAAGTTATAAAATCCTTACCGAGAAACTTCGTTTCCCTGCAGAAGATATTATTTTCGATTTAAATATTTTCCCGGTTGCAACAGGGATGGAAGAACATCGCAGGAATGCAATCGACTTCATTGAAGCGACAAGATGGGTACGCCAAAATCTTCCGTATGCTTCTGTGAGTGGTGGTGTTTCCAACGTTTCTTTCTCTTTTAGAGGAAATGATACCGTGAGAGAAGCGATGCACTCTGTTTTCTTGTATCACGCTATTCAAGCGGGAATGAATATGGGAATCGTAAATCCAGCCATGTTGGAAGTTTATGATGAAATTAATAAAGAACTTTTAGAGCTCGTTGAAGATGTAATTTTAGACAAGAGAGACGATGCTACAGAAAGACTTCTTGAGTATTCTGAAAAACATAAATCGGTAAAAAAAGAAAAAGTTGAAGATTTAGAATGGAGAAATCATCCTTTGCAGGATAGAATTACCCATGCTTTAGTGAAAGGAATCGACCGTTTTATTGAAGAAGATGTAGAAGAAGCAAGGCAACAGGCTGCAAAACCATTACATGTTATTGAAATTAATTTGATGACAGGAATGGGCGTTGTAGGTGATCTTTTCGGAAGCGGAAAAATGTTCCTTCCGCAAGTGGTAAAATCGGCAAGGGTAATGAAAAAAGCAGTAGCTTATTTACAACCCTTCATTGAAGCTGAAAAAGACGGTTCAAAACCTGCCAACGGAAAAATATTAATGGCAACTGTAAAAGGCGACGTTCACGACATCGGAAAAAACATTGTGAGCGTAGTTTTGGGTTGTAACAATTACGAAATTGTAGATTTGGGAGTGATGGTTCCTGCCGAAAAAATTATCCAAACTGCAATTGAAGAAAAAGTAGATGTTATCGGATTAAGCGGTTTGATTACGCCAAGTTTAGACGAGATGGTGTACATCGCTTCAGAATTGGAAAGACAAAATTTAGATTTTCCTTTGTTAATTGGTGGTGCAACAACTTCAAAAGCACATACCGCTGTGAAAATCGATTTAAAATATAAAAATGCCGTAGTTCACGTGAACGATGCTTCCAGAGCGGTAAATGTGGTGAGTTCTTTGTTGGGCGACAGAAATAAAGAATATGTTTCGGATTTAAAAAATGACTATTCAGATTTTAGAGAAAAATTCCTGAACAGACAGGTCGATAAAGAATATGTTTCTCTTGAAGAAGCCAGAAAAGACAAGTTTACCATTGATTGGGAAAACGAAGAAATCTTCACACCCAATCAATTAGGAATTACCATAGTTGAAAATCAGGATTTGAACGAATTGCTTCCTTTTATCGATTGGTCGCCGTTTTTCAGAAGTTGGGATTTGCATGGTAAATATCCAAACATTTTGGAAGATGAGGTTGTGGGTGCGCAAGCAAAAGAATTGTTCAAAGATGCGCAAGTCGTTTTAAAGAGAATTTTAGATGAAAAACTATTAACTGCAAAAGCTATTTTCGGAATTTTTAAAGCGAATTCTACCGAAACAGATGATATTTTAATTTTCGATGAAAATAATGAGCAAAAGGTAAAATTCATCACTTTAAGACAACAGGCTCAACGTTCAAAAGGAAAAGATTATTTAGCATTAAGTGATTTTATTGCACCTCAAAGCTCTGGGAAAACCGATTATATGGGCGCATTCTGCGTTACCACGGGTTTTGGAACAGATGAATTGGCGCAAGAATACGAAAAAGCCAACGACGATTACAACGCGATTATGGTAAAAGCTTTAGCAGACCGTTTTGCGGAAGCCTACGCAGAGTTTTTACATAAAAAAATCAGAACTGAATATTGGGGTTACGCCAACCAAGAAAATTTGACCAACGAAGAATTAATTGCTGAAAAATACAAAGGAATTCGTCCGGCTCCGGGTTATCCGGCTTGTCCAGACCATTTGGAAAAACATGCGATTTGGGACTTATTAAAAGTGGAAGAAAATATTGGAGTGTATTTAACGGAAAGTTTAGCCATGTTCCCAACCGCATCGGTTTCTGGATATTATTTTGGAAGTCCGCACGCAAAATATTTCGGTTTAGGAAAAATTGCAGAAGACCAATTGAAAGACTACTCCGAAAGAAAAGGGATTTCTCTGCAGGAAGCAAAAAAATGGTTGTCTCCAAATTTAGCGGATGGGATATGAATGAAGGCTTTGATTTTATAGCATTGTTAAAGTTTAAAACCTTTGATGAAGGTGGGCGTTCTTCTACTGCAAAATCAGGTTACAGACCACAACTATCTTTTGATTTTGAAAAAATAACAACTTCCGGAAGACAAAATTTTATTGATAAAGAATGGGTATGTCCCGGTGAAACTGTTGAAGCTGAAATTACCATGTTGTCACCTCAATTTTTTGAAAAAAAACTATATGAAGGGCTTAAGTTTAAATTTATAGAAGGGTCAAAAACAATTGGGATAGGAGAAGTTTTAAAAATAACCAACGAAAATTTAGTTAAAGAATAATTAATAAGATTATAAAATCGCTGAAAATCAGATTAAAACAAACCTCACTATATAAAAAATAAATGAAAATCACCGACCATATAAAAAACGCCAACGGCAAAACCTTATTTTCACTCGAAGTTGTTCCTCCACAAAAGGGAATCGGGATTGAAGATTTATACACCAATATAGACCCTTTAATGGAGTTTAAACCTCCTTTTATTGATGTAACAACTTCTCGAGAAGAGTATGTTTATATCGACAAAGGAAATGGATTAATGGAGCGCCGAATCACAAGAATGCGTCCCGGAACTTTGGGAATTTGTGCGGCAATTCAGCATAAATATAATGTAGATACGGTTCCGCATTTGCTTTGCGGAGGTTTTACCAAAGAAGAAACAGAATATCTTTTGGTAGACTGTATGTATCTTGGGATAGATAATGTGATGGCTTTGCGAGGCGATGCAATGAAAGGTCATCAATATTTTGAACCGACAAATGGCGGTCATGCAAGTGCGATGGATTTGGTGCATCAAATCAATGATTTAGGAAGAGGGAAATATCTTCATAATCAAGATGAGGTTTGTGATGAACACAACAAATTTTGCATCGGTGTTGCCGGTTATCCCGAAAAACACATGGAAGCACCATCCATGAACTACGACCTGAAATGGCTGAAACAAAAAGTAGATGCAGGTGCAGATTACATTGTAACGCAAATGTTTTTCGACAATAAAAAGTATATCGAATTTGTGAAAAAAGCACGCGAAATGGGAATCACAGTTCCTATTATTCCGGGAATAAAGCCGATTGCGACCAAAAAACATTTGAAAGTTTTACCTCAGATTTTTAAAATTGATTTACCCGAAGAATTAATTTCTGAGGTAGAAAAAGCAAAAAACAACGAAGCTGTAAAACAAATCGGAATTGAATGGGCAATCAATCAATGCCGAGAATTGCTGGATTTTGGAGTTCCTGTTCTGCACTTTTACTCGATGGGGAAAAGTGATAATATTAAAAAAGTAGCAGGAGAATTGTTTTAATTTTCTTGTTTAAATATCAAAAAAGCTTTGCCGACGGCAAAGCTTTTTTGTAGTAAATGTTTGAGGGTTTCGGCGGCGGCGAAGCCGCCGCCGAAACCCTCAAACTCCCGAACCCTATAAAATAGGATGTCTTTTAAACTCTTTTGTTCTATCGAATAAATAGCGGTACGTTGCCAATTTTCTGGTAACAGTGGTGTTCAAATTCTCAGCAATTTTAACCATTTTTGGGTTGAAATCGCCAATCCATTGCAGTTCTGTCATCGTAAAATCGGTGTGTTTTCTTAGGTGTTGCGTCCCTTCCCAAATCATGTATCCATCGATTCCCTTTCTTTGCCATTCCGGAACGACGCCGAAAACAAGACCAATCATTTTTTCATTTTTATGAAACTTTTTTACCCAAAGAAATTTCAATTTTTGCCACAATCCAAACTTTCCGTCGAGATGTTTAAACCATTGGTTCAGGTCGGGAATATTCAGCCACATCGCAATAGGTTTATCATTTTCGTAGACGAACCAGGAAATATGATCGTTGATAATAGGCTTCATACTTTGAAACATTTTTTTCGCCTTCGCTTCTTCCATTTGTTTTCCGCCACCATGAGATGCCCAAGCTTTATTGTAAACCTCGGTAAAATCTTTCGCAAATTTGTCGAGATTGTTCTTTTTCATAGGTTTCGCTGTAATCGCAGGATTTCGCTTATGTTTTTCATAAAACACGGTAAAAACTCTTGAAACCTCTCCAAAAACAGGTCTGCTAAAGCAAAGCTGATTAAAGTACACCTGAAAACCATAATTTTCGAAAAGCTCAGTATAATAAGGGAAATTATAGTTCATATTATACAAAGGTTCAATAAAGCCTTCGGTAAGTAATCCCCAAAATTTATCTCTCTCGCCAAAATTAATAGGGCCGTCCATCGCTTCCATTCCTCTTTCTTGAAGCCAGTTTTTACAATGGTCGAAAATAAAATTGGCAACTTCTTGGCTGTTGATGCTGTCAAAAAAACCAATTCCGCCTGTTGGTTGCTCTTGTTTGTATTTCTGATTTACAAAAACAGCTACTTTTCCTACGGTTTTTCCATCTTTTTTAAAGATAAACCTTTCGCATTCTCCCGTTTTGAAGAATTTATTTTTTTTAACATCAAAAATATCTTCAATGTCTTTGTTTAAAGGTCTTATGTAATTCCGATCGTCCTTATAAAGTCTGGCGGGAAACTCAAGAAATTCATTTTTTTGATTTTCTTGTACTACTTTTTCAAAGGTTATTATAGAATTTACACTCATTAGGTTAAAAGCTGTTTTTTTTGAGCTGATTTGAAATTGACAAACGGATTTTATCCGTATTTTTGTTGCAAAATAATAAAAATGGTTGATTTTACCGATAACGACGATGATATTTTCACAGGAAAAGAACATACGCCTATTAGAGATGATGCTTTTGAAAAATCACCAGAGGAAAAAATAGAGAAAATTACAGGGCTTTTTGCGGAAATTATGGAGACTCTTGGTTTGGATATGACCGATGATTCTCTGAAAGATTCTCCGAAAAGAGTGGCAAAAATGTATGTAAACGAAATTTTCGGAGGTCTTCTTCCTGAGAATAAACCCGGAATTTCTACTTTTTCAAATAAATATAAATACCGCCAAATGTTGGTGGAAAAAGATATTACCGTTTACTCTTTCTGCGAACATCACTTTTTGCCGATTATTGGAAGAGCGCATGTTGCCTATATTTCAAATGGTGAAGTGATTGGTTTGTCTAAAATTAACAGAATTGTTGATTATTACGCGAAAAGACCACAAGTTCAGGAAAGATTGACGATGCAAATTGTTGATGCTTTAAGAGAAGCTTTAGGAACTGAAAATGTAGCCTGTATTATCGATGCAAAACATCTTTGCGTAAATTGTAGAGGCATTAAAGACACCGCAAGTTCAACCATCACAGCTGAATTGAGCGGAATTTTCAGAACCAACCCAATTACAAGACAGGAATTTCTTCATTATGTGGGAAGTCATGCGAAATTAGATTATTAAAATGATAAAATTTAGAAAAATTTCAAGCCAAATTTTTATCACAACAATTATTTGTTGTGGCTGTTTTGTCTTGAAATAATTTAAAAAAATCATTTATCAATCATCAATTATCATTTATAAATAATGCAATTAAAAATATACAATTCGCTTGCAGGCGAAAAACAAATATTTACCCCAATCTTAGAAGGAAACGTCGGAATGTACGTTTGTGGTCCCACTGTTTACAGCAATGTGCATTTGGGGAATGTAAGAACTTTCCTTTCTTTTGATTTTATTTACAGAAGTTTAAAACATTTAGGATATAAGGTTCGCTACGTTAGAAATATTACAGACGCAGGACACCTTACCGACGATGGCGATGTAAATAACGACAGATTCGTAAAACAAACACGTCTCGAAAAGCTAGAACCCATGGAGATCGTACAAAAATATACGGTAGATTTTCATAAGGTTTTGGATTTGTTTAATCTTCTTCCTCCGAATATTGAACCTACTGCAACTGGTCATATCGTAGAGCAAATTGAGCTTACTCAAAAATTAATTGAGAAAGGTTTTGCTTACGAAAGCAACGGTTCTGTTTATTTCGATGTGTTGGAGTACAATGCGAGAGGATTAAACTACGGCGAACTTTCAAAACGTAATATCGAAGAACTTTTTGCCAACACAAGAGATTTAGACGGACAGGGTGAAAAGAAAAATCCACAAGATTTTGCTTTGTGGAAAAAAGCTTCTCCGGCTCACATTATGCGTTGGAATTCGCCTTGGGGAGAAGGTTTCCCGGGATGGCATTTAGAATGTACAGCAATGAGCACTAAATATTTAGGTGAAACTTTTGACATTCACGGAGGCGGAATGGACCTTAAATTTCCTCACCACGAATGCGAAATTGCTCAAGGAAAAGCTTGCAATAATGCTTCACCAGTAAATTATTGGATGCACGCCAATATGTTGACGATGAACTCGCAACGTATGAGTAAATCTACAGGAAACTACATTTTGCCAATGCAATTGGTTTCTGGTGAAAACGATTTCTTCGAAAAACCTTTCCATCCTTCAATTGTGCGTTTTTGCTTTTTGCAGGCGCATTATAGAAGTGTTTTAGATATTTCTAATGACGCGATGATTGCCAGCGAAAAAGGATTTATCCGCTTGATGGAAGCGTTGAAAGTTCTAAATTCAATTGAAGCAGATAACTCAAAAACTTCTGAATTTAATTTTTCAGAATGGAAAACGAAAGCATACGATGCTTTAACGGATGATTTCAATTCTCCGGTTTTAATCGCTCATTTATTTGAAGCGGTGAAATTTATTTTTGCTTTAAAAGATGGTAAAGACGTAATTTCTGCTGAAGATTTAGAAGATTTAAAATCTACTTTAAATGCTTTGGTTTTTGATGTTTTAGGACTTCAAAATATTGAGGAAAATAATAATGAAAAGCTAGACCAAACGTTACAGGTTTTAATTGAATTGAGAAATCAGGCAAGAAAATCTAAGAACTTTGAACTTTCAGACCAAATCAGAGACAGATTATTGGCTGAAGGAATCGAGCTTAAAGACGGAAGAGACGGAACTTCTTATGTTTTAAACTAAGAAATATTTAATCTAAAATAAATCTCCCGCAGATTTTATAGGTTTTACAGATTGAAAAATATCTGTCTACATCTATAAAGTCTGCGGGAATTATTTTTTAATCAAAAATAATTTTCCAATTCAAAATTTCCTTAACTTAGTCATAATAAAATATTTAACTATGAAAAAACATTTATTCTCTTTGGTTGTGCTTTTCGGTTCAATCGGTGTTTCTGCTCAGCAAGATTTTTTTGCTTTGGCGGGAAAAGATTCTCAGAAAATTGAATTCAACGATTTTCGCGCGATGAATATTGATGGAAGTTCAGGCACTCAAATCTTTACTAATGCTTCTTCTGCAGAAGTTTTTTCGCAAAATTCAAGACAAAAAATTTCAGAAGATAAAAATTCATTAGTGCATTCTCAAGCAGTGAATTTGGCTGCTTTAGCAACAGATTTATCGCAAGAAAATTTGCTGTATATGCCTATGTTTTCGTCTAATATTTATGTTTTAAATCAGAAAACGAAGCAAATTACTTTAGTTGAAAATAATGTGGCGAGAGTAACTTCTTGCGATATTAATTCTCATATTACCAGAATGACTTTGGGGCACGACGGAAGTTTCTACGCAATGAATAATTCGGGAACTCAGTTTTTGCAAATTTCAAAAAACAATGGGCAATACAGCGTTGTAGATTTAGGAATTGTAAAAGATGCGGCTTCTAATGGTAAAAATTCTTTCACGGCTTTAGAAACTGGTTTTGGAGGAGATATGATCGCCGATGCAGAAGGAAATTTCTATGTATTTTCTGCTTCGGGAAATGTCTTTAAAGTTTCGCCAAAAACGATGGAAGCTTATTTTCTAGGAAAAATTTCAGGTTTGCCGGAAAACTATTCAGTGAATGGAGCGGCTGTAAATTCAAAAGGAAAAATTGTGGTGGGAAGTGCAAAAGGAAGTTCTTTGTATGAAGTGAATTTTGAAAGTCTTGAAGCAAAACAATTAGGCGCAGAAACAAATCTTCATATTTATGATTTAGCAAGTAAATATTTTCTGAATGATAGAACTTCAGCTGAAATTCCGGTAATAGCCGCAGAAATTTACCCAACAAGAGTTGATGAAAACTTTATTTACGTAAATCTGAACCAAACCAAACTAAAAGGAAATGTAAAAGTTGATATTTTTGACCTTTCGGGTAAAAATGTTTTAAGCCAAAAACTTTCTGTAAAAGACGGAAATCTTAATGAAAGAATGGAGCTTACCAATCTTTCTCAAGGAGCTTATTTGGTAAGTGTTTCTGATAATTCTGGAAAAGTAATTACCACTAAAAAGATTTTAAAAACAAAATAGAAATAAATTTTGCCATTTTATATAAGGAAGCTTGTCGGTTTTAGCCGACAAGCTTTTTTTAATGAATAATTGATGCTAATTAGATTAATTTTCAGTAAGAAAACACTATTTTTATCCAAAAATATAGCAGATGAAATTATATTTTAATGTAAGATATATTACAAAACAGGGAGAGAAATTATTTGTATCTGTTTCTGGTGAAGGGAATGAAAAACACGATTACCCGATGGAACCAGCAGAATTTGGAGTATGGAAAGCCGAAGTAGATTATTTTTCGAAAGAGATTGCATACCAATATTTAGTTAAAAATACGGAAAGCGAAGTTGTTGTAGAGGAAGAAGTGGGGCATGAACTTTCTTTTCCACACAACTATAAAGAATTCGTAATTACCGATGTTTGGAACAAAAAAAACTTCCCCGAAAATTATCTTACCAATAAAATTCTTAAAAATAAACTTACAGGTTTTAAGCCAGAGAAAAATAGTATTCTAAAAAAACACACCCATCTTTTTAAAATTGAAGCTCCAATCTATCATCCAGATTGGAAAATTGCTTTGTTTGGAAGTTCAGATTCTTTAGGGAATTGGGATTATGAAAAAGCTTTAATACTTTCTCAAACGGGTTTTGGAGTTTGGGAAATTTCTGTGGAAATTCCTGAAAATTATCCTGTGGAATACAAATATTGCATTTACGATGCAAAACAAGAACGAATTATTGATGTAGAAACTGGCAATAACCGCTTGGTTTACCCAAATCCTAATAAAGATATTCTGCATGTGGTTTCAGACCATTATTTTAAATTTAAAGGATATCAAATGTATCATGATGCAGGTGTTGCGGTTCCTGTGTTTTCGTTGAGAACCGAAGATGGGTTTGGAGTAGGTGAATTTCCTGATTTGAAAAAACTAGCCGATTGGAACCAAAAAACAGGCCTTGGAATTATTCAGATTCTTCCAATTAACGATACAACGGCAAATTATTCTTGGACAGATTCTTATCCTTATGCAGCGGTTTCTGTTTACGCTTTGCATCCGCAATATCTTTCGGTTGAAAAACTGGATTATTCTTTGCCGAAGAATTTAGTTAAAGAATATCAAACAGAAAAAGAAGCTCTTAATGCTCTTGAATTGATTGATTACGAAAAAATGATTTCAGGTAAATGGAAATTTATTACCGCAATTTACGAAGCTGAAAAAGAGAAAATTCTTAAAGACAGAAACTTCAAAAAATTCATTAAAGATAATGAAGACTGGCTCCTTCCTTATGCTGCATTTTGTGTCTTGAGAGATAAATATAAAACTCCCAATTTTGGAGATTGGAAAACACATAAAAAATTTATCGCAGGTAAAATTGCACAACTGTTTACAGCAAAAAATAAAGATTTTGAAGCGGTAATGTTGCATTCTTGGGTTCAGTTTCAGCTTCATAAGCAATTGAAAGACGCAGTAGATTATATGCATGGTTTAGGAATTTCTGTAAAAGGAGATTTGCCAATCGGAATTTATCGTTATTCGGTAGAAGCATGGACAGAACCTGAACTTTTCGGAATGGATTTCCAAGCCGGTGCACCACCTGATCAATTTACTGAGTTGGGGCAAAACTGGGAGTTTCCAACGTATAATTGGGAAGCGATGAAGAAAGATGGCTATCAATGGTGGAAGAATCGTTTTAAAGCTTTAGAACAGTATTTTGATGCGATGAGAATAGACCATATTCTTGGTTTTTTCAGAATTTGGAGAATGCCGATTTCTGCTACTCAAGGTATTTTAGGGTATTTTTATCCGGCGGTTCCGATTACGGAAGGAGAATTTAAAGCAAGGCAACTTCCTTTTGATTTTGATAGATATTGTAAGCCTTTCATCAACGATAAGATTTTATGGTCGTATTTTGGTGAAAATAGTTCGAAAGCTCTATCATATTTAATTAAAAATGAAAACGGAACCTACTCTTTCAAACCTGAATTTGATTCTCAAAGAAAATTGACAGATTATTTTAAAAAGAAGCCCGATCCAATTATAGGGGAACAATTGATTTCGCTATGTGCAAATGTTTTGTTTTTAACGGAAGAAAGAGAAGGTGAAACGGTGTATCATCCAAGATTTAATGTGTATAAAACTGAATCTTATGAGTTTTTGTCGGATTGGGAAAAAAGAGTGATTTACGATTTGTATCACGATTATTTCTTTAAAAGACAAGATCAGTTGTGGGCAGAAAAGGCTATGGAAAAACTTCCTGTAATTCTTAATGCAACAGAAATGTTGATTTGCGGGGAAGATTTAGGGCTTGTTCCAGATTGTGTACCCACTGTGATGGATGATTTGGCAATCGTAGCTTTAAAAGTACAAAGAATGCCATCGGAAAATATTCCTTTTTACAACCCGAATAAAGCTGGATATATGAATGTAGTAACAGCTTCTTCACACGACAGTTCTACGCTAAGACAATGGTGGAAAGAAGATACAAATCTTACTCAGAAATATTTTAATCAGCAATTGAATCAGTACGGAAAAGCTCCTGAAAATCTTGAACCGTATTTAGCTGAAATTATTATGAAGCAGCATTTGTACAACGAAGCGATGTTGGCAATTTTCCCAATCCAGGAGTTTTTGGCAACGGAACAAAATCTTTCTAATCCTAAAATTGATAATGAAAGAATTAATAATCCTGCTGTGTTTCCGCATTATTGGAGATACAGAATGCACATCGGTTTGGAAGAACTGAATAACCAGGAACGCTTTAATGATAAAGTAAAAAAATGGGTAAAAGATAGCGGGAGGTTGTAAATTTAACAATTGATTGTCAGTTAGTTAAAGTGAAATAGAAAGAAGTTATATCATAAGATTTAACTTCTTTTTTTTTCCTATATCAAAAAGATAGAATTAAGAGATTCTAATTTTAATTAACCAATTAATGATTATAGAAATGAAAAAAATATTTTTGGGATTTGCTTTGGGCTTTGCAACTTTAACAATGGCGCAGCAATATCCAGATTATGGATACGGGAATAACGGTTATGGAAATAATGGGTATGGTAATGGAGGCTATTCTGATGGGTATTATAGTGATGACGATGACGAGAATTATTTCCCAGACGATTATTATTATAATTATCCGCAAGATTATTATCCACAAAACTATTATCAAAGTTATTACAGCGATTACAGAAATTCGATTATCAATATCAACTGGAATGTTTTCTTTGCGCAAAATAGATTAACAAGATGGCAAATAGACCAAATTCTTTATTTGAATAATCTATACACCAGTTTCTCTGCATGGAACAACTTCTACAGATACAATCCAGATAGATGGTACTACGACAGATTCTATGCTTTAGAGAGAATTATGGGCCCAAGAATTTTTGTAGTGTTCCAAAATAGTTATTACCAAGGATATACACCAATTGTATATTTCCAAAACTACAGAAGAACGTATTATGCGCCAAGATATACTTGCAGACCTCAGTATAGAAACATCAACATCAATACGTACAGAGTAAATCGTGTTGAATTTAGAAGAAATACAAATCCTACTTTAAATGTAGTGAGAGGTACAGGTTTCAGAAATAATACAGCAGGAAATCAGCCAAGAAACAATGGAGGATTTAGAGATAATAATTCTGGTAGCCAACCAAGAAATAACGGAGGATTCAGAGATAATGCTTCTACAAGCCAGCCAAGAAACAATGGTGGTTTTAGAAATGATACTGCGTCTCAACCGAGAAACAATGGCGGATTCCGAAATGAGACATCTGCAAACCAGCCAAGAAGTAACGGTGGTTTTAGAAACGAGACATCTACAAATCAGCCAAGAAGTAATGGAGGCTTTAGAAATGAAAGTAGCCAGCCAAGAACTCAAAATTATGGAGGTGGAAGAAACGAACAGTCTTCAGGTTCAAATGGAGGTTTTAGAAATGGAGGAGAGCAAAGACAAAATTCTGGGAATTCTGGAAATGGAAATTCTGGTAGCGAAAGAAGTGGTGGCTTTAGAACGAGATTAGCAGGAAATTAGATTTCGTATATTATATTGAGTGGTGTAGAGAGTGGATATTATTATCTACTCTCTTTTTTTATTTTTAAATGATTGAATATTTCTCAATTAAATTTAACATATTTTATGAATTTCGTTTTTAACTTTTGAATAAAATATGAATCAAAAAAATAGAAAACAAACAATTAAACATTTATAAAATGAAAAGATTAATTTTATCAATAGCATTAGTGGGATTTGGAACTTTAGCAATGGCTCAGCAAACACCTACTCCAGAACAAAAGCAAGCTAAAAGAGCTGAAATGCAACAAAAAATGCAAGAAAGAGAGCAGGAAAATTTAGCACAAATGCAAAAAGATTTGAATCTTTCAAAAGATCAAATGACGAAAATTCAGGCTCTTCATGAAAAGAAAAAAGCTGAAATGAGAGCCGATTTCGAAAAAAACAAGCAGGACAGAATGGCTAGAATGGAAGAGATGAAAGCAAAAAGAGAGGAGATGGATAATGAGATGAAATCTATTTTAAGTCCGGATCAATACACAAAATGGCAAGCGGATAGAAAAGCTAAAATGGAGCAACGAAGACAAGAGATGCAGGGAAGAAAAAATGGTGGCGATAGACCACATCACAAACCAATGCAAACGGCTGTAGAGCCAACAAAATAACGAGTTCATAATTTGATTTTTTAATGTGTGGTAGGAGCGAGAAAATTTTTCTCGCTCCTTTTATTTGTCTTTTGATTTCGGCGGCGGCAAAGCCGCCGCCGAAATCAAAAGACAAACAAAAAACACCTATTTTTAACTAATCTAAAGCTAAATTTTTTCAAAAACTTGAGAAAGCGGGCTTTATTCCTTAAATTTGGAGATAAATTTAAAATTATGGTCAGCGAAAAAATAGCACAATTAATAAACGAGCAGATTGCTCATGAGCAATATGCGGCTCAATATTATCTTTCAATGTCGGCTTGGTTTTCTGCAAGAGATTTGGACGGGATTGCTAATTATTTCAGAGTTCAAAGCAAAGAAGAATTAATGCATGCCGATAAAATGTTTGATTATTTAAACGATGTTGGTGGCGAAATTATCATTGGTGAAATTGCAAAACCTCCACATCAGTTTGAAACGGCAACAGAGATTTTCGAAAAAGCACTAGAGCACGAAAAGAAAGTAACAAGAAGCATCTTCAATATCGTTAAAAATGCAAATGAAGAAGGCGATTTTGCTACAACATCTTTCATGCAATGGTTCATTAATGAGCAGGTGGAAGAAGAAGCAAGTGCCTCTCAGTATGTTACAAAAATTAAGATGGTTTGTGATAATCCATCAGCTTTGTATCTGTTTGATCAAGAATTGGCAACAAGACAATTTGTACCAGATGCAAATGCGTAAGTAAATTTTTTAAAAATAAAAAAGCCTCGAAACTCTTCGTTTTCGGGGCTTTTTTTTTCTGCAAAAAGTATCCGTAAAAATACGGAGAAACTTTTAGGGAAAATACGATGTAAGATATCCTTAATATTTTTGATATTTGTATAATAAAACTAATCGCATTATGGGAACAGACTTTAATTCAATAGGTAAGGGGAGTGTAAGTACTCTAGGAATTGATTTTATACAATCAATTATTGCAGAATATCGAGATAATCAATTTAAATTTTCGACAGAGAATCTAGGTTTTGAAGATGCTCGATCTATATGGTTTGATCTTCCTACGCTTAAAAATTTTATTGCTGAAGTTGAAAACCAAGCCAAATTAGATAATCCTGAACTTACAGATGCTGATTTGGGCGTGAGGATGTACTTTGGGGCCTATCCCGATAATCTACCAGACGGAATTGTTCCCGAAGAGTATAAAAAAAGACATACTTTGGTAATGATTCCTACTAAAAGAGAAAATACTGAAGATGGTGAAACTTACAACCAAGATTTTCATTTAGGAGGAAGTTCTGCTACTGCTAGATTTGCTTTGTCTACACAGGCAGTTCTTGCACAAAACCACGGAACACTTTCGCCACCAGACAAGCCGCAAGGAGAATTATATTAATATTTGAATCGATATGGAGCAATTGCATGAAATTTTTGGAAAGATAATGTATGGAAGTGAAGCACTTGCTGCATTCGTTTCGATCGTTTATTTCAACAAAATAAAAAAAACGTATTGGGTATACTTTGCAATTTATCTTATTTTTATTTTTTTGTCTGAAACTATTGGCGACAGAAATATTTTCCCGTCTAAGTATAAAGCAATGTTTTTCAATTACATCGTTATACCTGCAGAATTTATTTTTTTCTACTGGTTGTATGCTGTAAAATCATTGAACAAACCTAAACTGTTTTTTATTTTTACGGGATTGTACATCCTTTCGTTTATACCCAACGAGCTTTTTTTTAGCAACAGAAAGATTGTTTTTTCTTTAAACTACACTTTGGGCGCTTTATTTTTACTGTATTTAGTGGTTTTGGAATACATTAAACAGGTAAATTCTTCTGATATTCTCAATTTTAGTAATAATAAAATGTTTTACATTAATTGGGGAGTTACTGTTTTCTATATCGGGACTTTACCTTTGTTCTCTTTTTGGAGCGTTTTTGTAGAGTATCACGATCTTTTTGATATTTATTTTCTTTATTTTAAAATTTCAGCGATTGTAATGTATATTTTATTTGCAATTTCTTTTATCTTAGGAAAACACAGTATTGAAGCATGGAAAAATCAGAGCTCTTATTAATCGTTATCTTATTCAATATATTCTTTTTGGGGTTTATTGTGGCGATTATGGTGTATATCAGAAAGTACAAGCAAAGGAAAAAAGAATATCTTGCTGAAATTCAAATTAAAAATGAAATTCATCAAAAAGAATTGTTAGCAACGCAACTTGAAATTCAAGAGTCGACCATGAAACAGATTGGGCGAGAACTGCACGATAATATTGGGCAAAAATTAACTTTGGTAAGTTTGTACACACAACAGCTTTTGCATGAAAATAAAGTTCCAGACGGAACGGACAGAATCGAACAGGTTTCGCAGATCATTAATCATTCAATTGAGGATTTGAGAAGTCTCTCTAAGACTCTTACCAATAATAAAATTAATCATTACGGAATTATAAATCTCATCGAAGAAGAAGTTTCTTTAGCCAATACTTTAAAGAAATGTAAAGTTTCTTTTTCGCATGATTTTGTTGATGAAGATCTTACATTCGAGCACAAAAGTGTTCTGCTGAGAATTATTCAGGAGTTTATTCAAAACAGTATGAAACATTCTGAATGCAAAAACATTGTAATAGCTTTAAAATCTGACGACAACATAGTTTGGGATTTAGAAATAAAAGACGATGGTAAAGGTTTTGACTTGAAAGAAGTTCAATCAAACGGTATAGGTTTGGTGAATATGAAAAACCGCGCACAGATTATCGGAGCTGATTTTGCTTTGACAAGTGAAAAAAATGTTGGAACTTCGCTTAAAATTGTTTTAAAAAAATAGCCATGAAAAAAACAATTGTTCTTGTAGACGATCACCTTCTTATTGCAAAAGCACTTGAAGGGATTATTGATAATTTCAAAGATTTTGAGGTAATTTATTGCGCAGAGAATGGCAAAGATTTGATGGATAAATTTGGAGCCAACAGAAGGCTTCCGGAGATTATTCTTCTCGATATTAGTATGCCGATTATGGACGGATTTGAAACCGTAAAATGGCTCACAGAAAAGTATCCGCAAATAAAAGTAATGGCGCTGAGTATGCAGGGAGACGACCAAAGTGTGATTAAAATGATTAAAAACGGAGCAAAAGGTTATCTTCTTAAAAATACGCATCCTAAAGATTTAGAAATTGCTCTTTCAAAATTAGTGAACGACGGCTTTTTTTACCCAGATTGGGCTTCGAAAATTATTTTATCAAATATCAACGGAGAGGAAAAAGAAGAGAAAGCTATTAAGGTTTCTGAGCGTGAAAGGGAATTCTTAACGTATACAACCACAGAACTTAGTTATAAAGAAATTGCTCTCGAAATGGGTTGCAGCCCAAGAACGGTAGAAAGTTATCGAGATGCTCTGTGTGAAAAGTTTGATTTGAAAACCAGAGTAGGTCTTGCTTTGTTTGCCCTGAAAAACGGTTTCGCTGAATCATAAAAAAGTTGCCAATCGGCAACTTTTTATTTTAAAAACTAACCTCTGATAAAACAGGGAAATGATCCGAAGGATAAAGAAGATTCTCTCTTCTGTCGTTTATGTGGCGATGAGATTTAATCTTAAAATCTTTAACGAAAATATAATCAATTCTATTTTGAGGAATTTCATTTACATTAAATCCTGTGAACGTTCCTTTTGGACCGTAATGCGGTTTTTCAGAATGATAATAAGTGTCTTTTAAGTTTTTAGAAAGAATTTTTACTGGTTCTGAATCTTCAGTAAGGTTGAAATCTCCTGTTAAAACTAGCGGAAGATTTTTCGGGTTCAATTCTTTCGCTTTTTGTAAAATCAATTCTGAAGATTTTACTCTGGCAACATTTCCAACATGATCAAAATGAATGTTCATGGCAAGAAATTCTTTCTTAGATTTTACATCCTTGAAAATGGCGTACGTACAGATTCTGTTCAGAGCAGCGTCCCAACCTTTTGAGGGTTTTTCGGGTGTTTCAGAAAGCCAAAAAGTTCCAGATTTTACGATTTTAAGTTTTTGTGTATCGTAGAAAATTGCAGAAAACTCGCCTTTTTCTTTTCCATCATCTCTTCCAACACCTACAAAATCGTAGTTTTTTAGTCCGGTTTTTATATCTTTCATTTGCTCAGGAAGTGCTTCTTGAACACCAAAAAAATCAGGATGATAATATTCTAAAAGAGCCAAAGCTTCGTCTTTTCTTTTGGGCCAAGCGTTGTCTTTATCAGACTCCACAGATAAACGAATGTTGAAAGACATCACTTTTAAATCTTGTGAAAAGCTAAGTGCACAGATCAGAACACTCAGTATCGTTAGGATTGATTTCATATTTCTTATTTCACACAAAAATAGAACTTCGTGGCGAAATCATCGATTTAAAATAAATTATTTAAACATTAAATTTAAAATTTGGCACAAAAAAAACTCCGGATTTCCCGGAGTTTCGTTTCTATATTTTGTGAAAATTATTCTTTGGTAAATTTAATATCTTTCCCACCTTGAGTAATCGTGAAAGATTTTTTGTCTTTAGCAAAAACAATGATAATATCTGCCATTTCAAAATTAAATTTGTTGTCTCCCAAATACTCCAACGGAAAAGCTTCTTGTCCTGTTGCTTGCGCAAAAAGTTTCTTGTCTTTTTCCATCATTGTAATTTTTAAAGGGATTTCTTTGCTTCCGAAAGTTCCTGTAAAATCTTTAATATCAATTTTTTCAGCAGGTGCAGCTTGTGCAGAAGACCAAGAATTGTTTTTCAAATTCACGTCAGGAATTTGCCCGTTTGGATCAAGTTTTACTTCACCTATTTCTTTAGTTGAATTTACCTTGAATGTCCACTCTGTATTTCTCTTCCAAACTTCAACAGGGATTTTTGCCGTGTCGCTGCTTCCATCTTTAAATTTAATTTGAACCGTTGTAGGCATTGGGAGTTGTCCTAAGTTTTCAACCGTAATTTGAGCACCATTTTTAGGATCTCCGTTTACATATTTTACTGTTTTTACGCTTTGGTCAATTTTCCATTTGTTCATAAACCAGCCTCTCCAGAACCAATTAAGTTCTTCACCCGAAACATTTTCCATCGTATGGAAGAAATCCCAAGGAGTTGGATGTTTGAAAGCCCATCTCTTGATATATGTTCTAAAAGCTTTATCGAATTTTTCTGGACCTAAAATAGATTCACGCAAAATACCAAGACCCATTCCTGGTTTATAATACGCAAGAATACCAATGCTTCTTTCTTTCATGTTGTCTGGTCCTACCATAATTGGCTCCATACTATCACTCATTAAGAAAGCTCCGGCTTGCGAAACATTTTGTTTTTGATAATATTCTCCGTTGTTGAAGGCTTGTGTAGAAAGGTCGTTAATAAAAGTGTTGAATCCTTCATCCATCCAAGCAAAAAGTCTTTCGTTTGAACCTACAATCATTGGAAACCAGTTGTGGCCAAATTCGTGGTCTGTAACGCCCCAAAGACTTTCTCCTTTAGAATCCATGTGGCAGAAAACAATTCCAGGATATTCCATTCCTCCTTCGTTTCCGGCTACGTTGGTTGCTGCAGGATAAGTGTATTCGTACCATTGCTTAGAATAATGTTCTATCGAAGCTTTGGTGTATTCTGTAGATCTTCCCCAAGCGTTGTTACCCGCACTTTCTGCAGGATAAGCAGAGATTGCTAAAGATTTTTTTCCGCTAGGAAGGTTAATTCTTGCTGCGTCTAAGATAAATGCAGGAGAGGAAGCCCATGCAAAATCTCGAGTTTGATTAATTTTAAATTTCCAAGTTTTTGTTCCTGTTGCCGTTCCGTTTTTAATTTCAGATTCATTTCTGATCATTACAGTTTTGTCTGAATTTTTTGCTTGTTCCCAACGGTTGTTTTCTTCTTTTGAATACACTTCTTTTGCATTTAAAAGCTCTCCAGAAGCTACTACATAATGGTTTGCAGGAACTGTTATGTTGGCTGTAATATCTCCATACTCAAGATAAAATTCTGATGCGCCAATGTAAGGAAGCGTGTTCCAGCCCATTACATCGTCATAAACACACATTCTTGGATACCATTGTGCCAAAGTGTAGATGTTTCCGTTTTTGGTTTCCTGAATTCCCATACGATCTGATCCGTATTTCGGAGAAACGAAAGAATATTCTACTTTAATTTTCGCTTTTCCTCCCTTCGCTGAAAGGTTTTGCGGAAGATCAATCTGCATTCTCGTATCGCTAATTGTGTATTTTACAGGTTTGCCATCGTAAGAAACAGATTTTATTTTGTAACCACCTTCAAAAACTTCTCCGTGTGCACCGTTTCTGCTTCCAGATAAGGGAACTACTGCATTTCCTCTAGAATCTTTAGCGAAAAGGTTTTGGTCTAGTTGCAGCCAAAGAAAACTCAATTGGTCTGGGCTGTTGTTGGTGTACGTAATTTCTGCTGTTCCTGTAAGTTCGTTGGTTTTGTCGTTTAAACTTACATCAAGCTTATAATCTGCAGAGTTTTGCCAATATGCATGACCGGGTTGTCCGCTTGCCGACCTTGTTTCTGTACCTGTTTGTGGGTAAAAGAAAGGCTTGAAAGCTTCAACGTAATCGTATTTTGGAGATTCTTTAGGTGTTTCCTGTGCTGAAAACTGTGCTGAAACTGCGAAAACTGCAGCTACAAAAATTTTTGTTGGGAATTTAAAATTCATTAGGAAAAGGTTTTAAATAAACAAATATTTACAAATGTAAAAATAGATAAGTACAAAAAATCCCGAAATCGTTACAGAAATCGGGATTTATTTATTGAATACGTTTTTAATTCGATTTTTTAGCTTTAATCATAGCTTCCAGAGCATCCCACATTTCTTGAGGAATATCTTCCAGCATATTAAATTCTCCTGCGCCTTGCAACCATTCTCCACCATCGATGGTAACAACTTCACCATTCATGTAAGCTGAATAATCTGAAACCAAATAAGCCGCAAGATTCGCTAACTCCTGATGTTCACCAACTCTTCTTAAAGGAACTTTTTTTCTCATGTCGAATTTTTCCTGCAAATCTCCCGGAAGCAATCTGTCCCATGCTCCTTTTGTTGGGAACGGTCCAGGTGCGATGGCGTTGAAACGGATTCCGTATTTTGCCCATTCTACAGCTAAACTTCTCGTCATGGCTAAAACACCAGCTTTTGCACAAGCGGAAGGAACAACATAGGCAGAACCTGTCCAAGAATATGTAGTTACAATGTTTAGAACAGTTCCTGGAGTTTTAGAATCAATCCAATGTTTACCGATGGATAGTGTGCAGTTTTTTGTGCCTTTTAAAACAATATCTAAAATTGAATCGAAAGCAGAATGTGTTAATCTTTCGGTTGGAGAGATGAAGTTCCCTGCCGCATTGTTGAGGAGAATATCAATTTTACCAAATTCTTTCAGCGTTGCTTCTTTCATAGCTTCCACTTCGTCCCAATTTCTTACATCGCAAGCGACGCAAAGTACTTTTCCGCCAGTCTGTTCTTCTAATTCTTTTGCAGTTCCTTGCAATTTTTCTAAATTTCTAGAAGTGATAACAACATTAGCTCCTAATTCCAGAAAATATTTTGTCATGGCTTTTCCAAGGCCGCTTCCGCCTCCGGTAACGATGGCTACTTTTCCTTTTAAAGCATCTTCACGCAACATGGGTTGTGTATAGAGATTCATATATTTTATTTTTCTTAAAATTAATAAATATTAGAAGGATGGGGTTTATTTTCTTTTAATAAATAATGTTATAAATACTTTTTGTTGCTAAGCGGAGTTTTAAACAAAAAAAAACAGCTCTGCAACGATGTACAGAACTGTTTCCACTTTTATATATATGAAATATTATTTCGCAACTACTGTTCCTTTGAAAGAAAGCGTTTTAGGCGTTTTGCTGTCGCTTGTAGTTACGTTTACTGTTTTTACGAAAGCTCCTGCATTTGCAGCGTTGTAGCTTGCAGAAACAAAACCTTTTTTACCTGGAGCAATAGGAGTTTTTGTATAATCTGCTGTAGTACATCCGCAAGAAGGCGCTACATTTTCTATAATTATTGGAGTTTTAGAAACATTCGTAAACTCAAATTTGATTAATTTTGGAGTTCCTTGTGGGATGTTTCCTACATCAATCGTTTCAGATTTCCATTTAATTGCATCTGCAATTACTTTTACGATTGCATTGTTGGCAACCGGCAGAATTTCAGCATTAAAAGCAGAGAACGCTAAAACTGCCACAAGAGTAGAGATTTTTAATTTTTTCATAAATATTTTTTAAATGTTAATATTAAAACAACAAGAATGTGAAACTTGTATTTTGTTATAGCAAATGTAATGAGGTTTTTTTTATTATTTGTTAATCAGTTTCAAAGATTTGTTAATGAGTTGTTAATAGGATGTAAATGACGATAATTTTGGATAATATTGCTTTTGAAAATGGAAATTAAAAAACTTAATATCATCATCAGTCTTGGCTTGGTTGCCATTATCGGAATCCTAATTGCACAGCTTTTATGGACGAAACAGGCATATAATCTTGAAGATAAAAAGTTTAATCAAAAAGTAAATATTGCGCTGTTGGAAGTGGTAGAAAAACTTTCTGGAAAAGAAGGTTCTTATACACAAAGCCCTATTCAGAATATTGCGAATGATTATTACGTGGTGAATATTAACAATGAATTTCATCCCGCGGTTTTAGAGCATTATTTAAAAACAGAATTTACACGATTTCAAATAAATACCAATTATGTTTACGCTGTTTACAATTGCCATAGCGACAAAATGCTGTACGGAAAATACATTACTCCCGAAAGCAAGGAAACAGAAAATAAAAAAATAAATTTCCCGAAGCATAAGAATCTAACGTATTATTTTTCGATTCGTTTTCCTGATAAAACCACGTATCTAATCAGTTCGTTGAGGTTTTGGTATCTTCTTACTTTTGCTTTAATTGTGATACTTTTGGTGTATGTATATTCAATTTATACGATTATTCAACAGAAAAAATTCTCAGAATTGCAAAGGGATTTTATCAATAATATGACACACGAGTTCAAAACGCCTTTATCGTCTATTTTACTGGCTTCAGAAGCGTTGAACAAACAAGAAACGGTTCAGCAAAATCCAAAACTGCAGAAATATACTTCCATTATTACCACACAAGGTTTAAAATTAAACAATCACATCGAAAAAATTCTAAACATTGCTAAAAACGATGCGGCCGGATTGTATTTAAACCTACAGAAAATAGAGCTTAAACCTTTTATTGAAGATATTGTTTCTGCTTTCGTTCAAAAAAATGAAAATTTGAAAATTGATAACGAAATTGAAGATATTTCAATTTCTGCAGATGAATTTCACTTTACAAATGTTGTGTATAATTTGCTCGATAATTCCATAAAATATTGTGAGAAAAATCCGCACATCAAGATTTACACTACAAAAGATTCAAAAGGTTTATCTTTAAAGTTTGAGGATAATGGGATGGGAATTCCGCACAAAAATATTCCGTATATTTTCGATAAATTTTACAGAGTAAATAGCGATAAAAGCGAGGCAAACGGTTTTGGTTTGGGATTGTTTTACGTAAAAAAAGTGGTGAAAGAGCATCATTGGAAAATTTCAGTAGAAAATAATAAGGAAAAAGGGATTACAACTACTATTTTTATTCCGACTTACCATAAATAGACGATAAGTAATGGCGAAATCTAGAATTTTATATGCTGAAGACGATGAGACTATTGCATTTCTCATCCAAGACAGTCTTGAAAATTATTATGAAATAGAACATTTTTCTGACGGAAAATCTGCGTTTGAAGCTTTTAAAACTAAAGATTTCGATATTTGCCTTCTCGATATTATGATGCCTGAAGTGAACGGTTTTGAGCTTGCCGAGCAAATTAGAAACCTCAATACAGAAATTCCAATCATCTTTACATCTGCAAAAGCGTTGAAAGAAGACCGCATCAAAGGTTTGAAAATTGGCGCAGACGATTATTTGGTAAAACCTTTCAGCGTTGAAGAATTGATACTAAAGATTGAAGTGTTTTTAAAACGTTCTAAAAAGACCGAAACTTTACCGCAAATCTATAAAGTGGGAAAGTATAATTTCGACCCGAAAAATTTTACATTAAACTTTTCCGGAACTGTGATAACTCTTACTCAGCGCGAATCTGACCTGCTTTTTTACTTTTCTCAACATAAAAACGTGATACTGAAAAGACAAGATATTCTGAAAGCACTTTGGGGCGACGACGATTATTTTATGGGAAGAAGTTTGGATGTTTTCATCTCGAGATTGAGGAAAGTTTTCGCCGATGAAACCAATGTTGCCATTGAAAATATTCATGGGATTGGTTTTCGTTTTTCGGAGAAATGATTTTTTAAGGTTAATTGTTGAAACGAGATTTTGACTTTCTTGTACCATTACGATTTACCAAAAATAATTTATCTGCATAATTTTTAAATTTACGATTCAAGAATAAGTTTCATGAAAAAACCAGGATTTTTAGCATTTTCTTTTTTTTTAGTTTTTAGTTTACAGACAAAAGCTCAAAAATCAGAAAGGCTCATTCAATATGTAAATCCGTTAATCGGAACAGAAAAAATGGGACACACATATCCTGGAGCAACGGCTCCTTTTGGTGCGGTGCAGCTTAGTCCGGAAACAGATTCTATTTCTTATGAACTTAATGGGAAATACAATGGTGAGGTTTACAAATATTGTGCAGGATATCGCTATGAAGATAAAACGATTGTAGGTTTTAGTTCTACACATTTCAGCGGGACTGGTCATTCAGATTTGGGTGATTTTTTGGTGATGCCTACGGTTGGAAAATTACAATTGAATCCTGGAACGGCTACAAATCCCGAAAGTGGTTACAGAAGCCGATTTTCGCATCAAAATGAAAAAGCAGAAGCTGGCTATTACAAAGTAAAGCTTGACGATTATAATATTTTAGCAGAACTCACTTCTTCCACAAGAGTAGGAGTGCATCGTTATACTTTTCCGGAGTCTAATCAAGCGCATATTATTTTGGATTTGATGGCTGGAATTTACAATTATGACGGGAAAAATGTTTGGACTTACGTTCGTGTAGAAAACGGAAACACCATCACTGGTTACAGACAAACGAATGGTTGGGCAAGAACCAGAACGATTTATTTTGCGATGAAATTTTCGAAACCATTTAAGTCTTACGGGCAGAAAAACTTTGATGGAAAACAAGTTTACGGAGGTTTTTGGAGAAAATTCGACCAAACAAAAAACTTTCCAGAAATCGCAGGGAAAAACTTGAAAATGTATTTCGACTTTGATACCCATCAAAACGAAGCAATTGAAGTGAAGTTGGCAATTTCACCGGTAAGTCAGGCAAATGCTTTGGAGAATTTAGAAACAGAAGTTGGAAATTTATCTTTCGACCAAGTAAAAAATCAAACCCAGGAAAACTGGAATAAAGAGCTCAATAAAATCGTCATCAAAGGTTCTGAAACAGAGAAAACGAACTTTTATACTGCGATGTATCACACGTTCATCAATCCCACAACATACACGGATGTGAATGGGGAGTATAAAGGTTTAGACCAAAACACTCATAAAGCTGAAGGTTTTACCAATTATACCACGTTTTCGCTTTGGGATACGTATCGTGCGTTGCATCCTTTCTTTAATATTATTCAGCCTAAAAGAAACGGCGATATGGTGCAATCGATGATGGCTCATTACCATCAGTTTTCCATGAAAATGTTGCCGATTTGGTCGCATTATGCGAACGATAATTGGTGTATGAGTGGCTATCACAGCGTAAGTGTAGTTGCTGATGCGATCATTAAGGGAAATTATCAAGGTGATGCGAAAGAAGCCTTGAAAGCCTGCGTAGAAACTGCCAACAAAAGGTCTTACGAAGGAATTGGGCAATATATAGATTTAGGATATATTCCTGCTGAGAAAAGCGGAATTTCGGTTTCTAATACTTTGGAATACGCTTATGACGATTGGGCGATTGCGCAATTGGCAAAATTTTTAGGTGAAACAGAAATTTACAATCAATTCATTAAACGTTCTGAAAATTGGAAGAACAATTTTGATAAAAACATTGGTTTTATGCGACCAAAATTGGCCGATGGTACTTTTAAAAAAGATTTTAATGAATTGAGTACTCACGGACAAGGTTTTATTGAAGGAAATTCATGGAATTACACATTTTTTGTACCTCAAAATCCGGATGAGCTGATTGCTTTGATGGGCGGTAAAAAGAAATTCGCTTCAAAATTAGACCAACTGTTTACAATGCATTTACCAGACGAGTTTTTTGCCGACACAGAAGATATTACGCGAGAAGGAATTATCGGAGGTTACGTTCACGGAAACGAACCTGCACATCACGTTGCGTATTTGTACAATTGGGCGGGACAACCTTGGAAAACTCAGGCGCAGATTAGAAGGATTTTAGAAATGCAATACAAAGCAACTCCCGATGGATTGGGCGGAAATGACGATGCCGGACAAATGAGCGCTTGGTATATTTTAAGTTCGCTTGGTTTTTATCCGGTTGCTCCGGGTTCTGAAGACTACGCAATTGGAAGTCCGGCGATTGACAGTGCTGTTTTGAATTTAGAAAACGGAAAATCCTTCGAAATTGAAGCAATTAATCAAAGTCCAAAGAATGTTTATGTACAAAAAGTACTTTTGAACGGAAAAGAAATTAAAAACTTTACCTTAAAACATTCGGAATTGATGAATGGCGGAAAATTAACGTTTTATATGAGTGCAAAACCGAAAAAATAATTGTCATTGTGAGGTACTAAGGAGTCTTTTAGATAATTAGAATTGTTTTCAACGGATTGCTTCGCTTTGCTCGCAATGACGCCTAATTTTTTACTTCGTTTTTCCCAATAAGCCATACAACAACTTTTCTTTAATCTCATCATTAATTTCTTCCGT
The DNA here is from genome assembly GCF_057180445.1 of Chryseobacterium sp. HNCC26DJ239. Classification (NCBI taxonomy): domain Bacteria; kingdom Pseudomonadati; phylum Bacteroidota; class Flavobacteriia; order Flavobacteriales; family Weeksellaceae; genus Chryseobacterium; species Chryseobacterium sp. HNCC26DJ239. The sequence continues at coordinate 115,218 of NZ_JBXUGJ010000006.1, read as the reverse complement.
AGATTCTATATTTCTTTTGAACCAAAAATAGGAGTTGTTTAATGTGTGAAGAATGAATCTTGTGGTAAAAGCTGGAGATTTTAGTTCCCAATTTTCTGCAGTGTAAATTTCAGCAATAAACTGTTCCACTTCCTGTTGGTAGTTTTTTCTGAGCTCTTTAAACTCACCCAAACGCTCTTCCAAATGTTTCCATTCGTTGGAGTAAATGTGCGTTACATCGCGGTTTTTAAGAACAATAGAGAGATGTTTATCGATAAAAAGGTCTAGCTTTTCTTTCGGAGGAAGGTTGGTATTTTTTACATTTTGAAGCTCATCAAAAAAATCCTGAGCCACGCCAAAGCAAATCCACTCCAGAATTTCTTCTTTCGAACGGATGTGTGCGTAAAGAGATGCTGCTTTAATATTCAGTTTTGTGGCTAAATCGCGTACAGAACTTCCCAGATAACTTTTTTCTTTAAAAAGTTCTATGGCTACTTCCAGTATTTTTTGTTGTTTTTCTCTCAGTTCCATGGGTAAAATACAAAAGTAATTATTCTGAGTTTAAAACACTTGCTTTTCACAGATGATTTTGTTTTACTCTTCAGATTTATTTTTTTATCTGCCGAAATTTCATCTAAAAATTAATGCATTTTTCTTAAAAACGGAAAATTTGTCGGTTATTAAAAGTTTAAAAATGCAAAATTCGGAAATTTTGTCCTTTATTTTTAAAAAATCAATAATTGAATAGTTTTTGAGATAAAGACTACGAATTAAATGATTAAGTAAGATTGAAGACATCAGAAATTAGAAAGAAGAATGTACACTCATCTGAAATCTGATGTCTGAAATCTGAAAATTAAAAGTAAAGAATCAAAAAAAATATAAATAGTATGAATCTAAATCAATATACAGTAAAATCGCAGGAAGCCATTCAAGCAGCACAACAGGTTGCTATGGAGTTTGGCAATCAGCAAATTGAACCACAACATCTCTTGGAAGGTATTTTCCAGGTTGATGAAAACATTTCGCCTTTTTTATTAAAGAAATCTGAAGCAGATGCCACTTTGGTAAGAGAGCGAAATCGTGAAAATTTGGAGAAACTTCCAAAAGTTCAGGGAGGGAATATTTACCTTTCTCAATCGGCAAACAAAGTTTTGCTTGATGCGCCAAACATCGCTAAAAAGATGGGAGACGAATACGTAACGATAGAGCATTTGTGGCTTTCGTTATTGGAAACAAATTCTGAGGTTTCGAAAATGTTGAAAGACATGGGCGTTACCAAAAACCTTTTAGAAGGCGGAATTAAAGAATTAAGAAAGGGAAGTAAGGCGACTTCTGCAAGTTCAGAAGAAACGTATCAATCTTTAAATAAATATGCTAAAAACTTCAACGAATTAGCAGCAGAAGGAAAACTCGACCCTGTAATTGGGCGTGATGAAGAAATCCGAAGAGTGTTGCAGATTCTTTCAAGGAGAACCAAAAACAACCCGATTCTAATTGGTGAACCAGGTGTTGGTAAAACTGCCATCGCAGAAGGAATTGCACACAGAATTATCAGTGGCGACGTTCCTGAGAATTTGATGGATAAAACTTTATATTCTCTAGACATGGGCGCTTTAATTGCCGGTGCAAAATATAAAGGTGAGTTTGAAGAGCGTTTGAAATCTGTTGTAAACGAAGTGATTAAGTCTGAAGGGCAGATTATTTTGTTCATCGACGAAATTCATACTTTAGTTGGAGCAGGTGGCGGTGAAGGCGCAATGGATGCTGCGAATATTTTGAAACCAGCTTTAGCAAGAGGAGAGCTTAGAGCGATTGGCGCAACCACTTTGAATGAATATCAAAAATATTTTGAAAAAGATAAAGCGCTTGAAAGACGTTTCCAGAAGGTAATGGTGGAAGAACCGGATACAGAATCAGCAATTTCTATTCTTCGTGGAATTAAAGATAAATATGAAGCGCATCACAAGGTAAGAATCAAAGACGAAGCGATTATTGCGGCGGTAGAAATGTCTCAAAGATATATTTCAGACCGATTTTTACCAGATAAAGCGATTGATTTGATTGATGAAGCTTCTGCAAAACTCAGAATGGAAATCAATTCAAAGCCTGAAGAATTGGATGTTTTAGACAGAAAATTAATGCAGTTGGAAATTGAATTGGCGGCAATTTCTAGAGAAGGGAATCAAACAAAAATAGACCATTTAAAAGAAGATATTGCTAAAATTTCTGAACAGAGAAACGAAATCAATGCAAAATGGTTGAAGGAAAAGCAAAAATCTGAGGATTTAACACAGATTAAAAAAGAAATTGAATCTTTAAAATTGGAAGCAGAAAGAGCTTCTAGAGCAGGAGATTATGCCAAAGTTGCTGAAATTCAGTACGGTAAACTTCGTGAAAAAGAAGAGCAGCTTGGAAAGCTTGAACTTGAAATGCAAAACCATCAAAATGAGTTAATTAAAGAAGAAGTAACTTCTGAAAATATCTCTGAAGTGATCGCAAAATGGACGGGAATCCCAGTCACAAAACTGATTCAATCGGAAAGAGAAAAATTGTTACATCTTGAAGCAGAACTTCATCACAGAGTGGTGGGACAAGACGAAGCCATTACTGCGGTTGCAGACGCTATCCGAAGAAACAGAGCTGGGTTGAGCGACGATAAAAAACCAATTGGTTCATTCTTATTTTTAGGAACAACCGGAGTTGGTAAAACTGAGCTTGCCAAAGCTTTAGCAGAGTTTTTATTCGATGATGAAAACAACATGACGAGAATTGATATGAGTGAATATCAGGAACGTCACAGTGTTTCAAGATTGGTTGGTGCGCCTCCTGGATACGTTGGTTACGATGAAGGTGGGCAATTGACAGAAGCGGTAAGAAGAAGACCTTATTCTGTGGTGCTTTTAGATGAAATTGAAAAAGCGCATCCAGATGTTTTCAACACGTTGCTTCAAGTTTTAGACGATGGAAGATTAACGGATAATAAAGGTAGAGTGGTGAATTTCAAAAACTCGATTATCATTATGACTTCAAATTTGGGTTCGCATATCATTCAGGAACGCTTCGACTCCGCTCAGCGTGACAAAGACGATAACCTAGATGCTGCAGTTTTAGAACAAACGAGAGATGAGGTTTTTGATTTATTGAAACAAACTTTACGACCAGAATTCTTGAACAGGATTGATGAAGTTGTATTGTTCCAACCTTTAAACAAAAAAGAAATCGGAAAAATTGTAACGTATCAGTTGAGAGGCTTTAATGACCTTTTAACAAAGAGAAATATCATTATGACAGCAACTCAAGATGCGGTAGATTATTTAATGAACAAAGGTTACGACCCTGCTTTTGGAGCAAGACCTTTGAAGAGAGTAATTCAACAGGAAGTTCTCAACAAATTGTCTAAAGAAATCCTTGCCGGAACGGTAAATGAAGGCGATAGAATCACGTTAGATTATTTCGAAGAAACAGGTTTGGTTTTCAGACCTTCAGAACAGTAAATTTTAATATTAATCAACAAAAGAAAACCTCAGTTCAAATTAAACTGAGGTTTTTGATTTTTTAGAGAATCCCAAAATTTATTTACTATCCAACAATTCTACATCGAAGATAATGGTAGAGCCTCCAGGAATTGCACCTCCAGCTCCTTGGTCGCCGTAAGCCAACTCTGCAGGGATGTAAAATCTATATTTTGAACCTTTGCTCATCAACTGAATTCCTTCTGTCCATCCTTTGATTACGCTTCCTAGATTAATATCTGCCGGTGCGCCACCATTTTTGTCGGTAGAGTCGAACACAGTTCCATCCAAAAGTTTTCCTGTATATTTTACCTGTACGGTGCTCATTGCAGTTGGTTTTGTTTTACCGTCTCCTTCCTGCAAAACCTCGTATTGAAGACCAGATGCTGTAGTTTTTACTTTAGGATTGGTTTTATTTTTTGCTAAAAACTCTGCTCCTTTTTTCTTGTTTTCGTTGGCTTGAACACCTACTTCAGCTTGCTTCTTTTCATGTTGTTTCATCATGAATTCTTGAAGGAAAGAATCCATCTCTTCAGCAGGGAAAAGCTTCTTTTTTGTAGTGCTGTCCATTTCTTCTTTGATGGCTTTTGCCAAAAGGTCTGCATCTACTTTGAAGCCTTCTTTCTTCATGTTTTGAGCGATACTTAAACCAATATAATAAGATGCTTTTTGGTCGTCAGTATATTTGCTTCCGTTTTTTTCGTCATTGTTTTTTGAGCAAGAAACGCCCAATATTGCTACGCAAAGTAATGCAATCGTTTGTTTTTTCATTTAATAATTTTAAATCGCTGCAAATCTATCAATTATTACAAAAACTTTGAAGTTTTAATGTGCTTTTTTTGATTGTTTAAATTTTTGGCTCTTTTACTTCAAAAGAACAATAAATTAGATATAAATCAACTGAGTTTTCACCACTTTTCTTCCTAAACTTTCTAAAACCGATTTGTAATTTTCAATTTGAAGGTCGTTCTTTTCGTTTTCTTCACCTGTTTTAAAATCGACAATAACGTACTCATTTTCATGGCGTAAAATTCGGTCTGGACGATAGATTTTCGTTTCACCGTTTTCAGAAATCATAATATCTTTTTCGTTGATAACATGCCATTTTTCATCAAAAAACTCCTGATGTTTAGTAATGATTTGGATGAGGTTTTCTTCGATATTTATTTTTTCTTCGTTGGTAATTTGTCCTTCCAAAATATACTTTTCGAGAACTTTTGAAATGTCTTTTTTAGTATTGATTTTTGAAAGCAATTCGTGCACAAAAAGCCCAATTCTAACCTTTTCTACACGAGTTTGATAGTTTTTCGAAGGTGTTGCTACTTTTATAGAAGTCGTTTTTTCGTCTACATTTTTCAGTTCTTTAATGTCTTTTGTTTTGAAAGTAGATTTCTTATGAAAGACCTTTTTCTGAAGCATTTCAGAATCGGTTGGAAACAAATCAAATTCGTCTGCATTTTCTGTATTTTTAGATTGAAGGAAATCTAAAATTTCAAGATTATTAGAAGTTTTATTTGCTTTTTGGATATAAAAAAACAATTGTTCTACAGGTCTCGTTGTTGCCACATACTGCAAACAAAGCCTATCTACAAAGTTTTTGTAAGAATTTTCTTGATTGAATGAACCAATTTCATCATCATAAACTTCCAGATTTTTACTGAACTGACTGATGTTTACCGATTGTAAAATATTTTGGTCGCCCGTTTCAAACCAATTGGTAAATTCTGCGTCACGATTTTTATTAATCATCGGGATAAAAACAATCGGAAATTCTAAACCTTTTGCTTTGTGAATCGTCATAATTTGTATTGCATCAATATTTTCTGAGGCTTGAATTGTGTGTTTCGAAGCTTCTTCGTCCCAATATTTCAAAAATTCTTTCGTTGTTGCTCCTGCATTTTGCGTAAAATTGAAAAGCATTTCTAAAAAGTTGAGCAAGAAATCTGTTTCTTTATTTTCAACTGAAAATTCATTAATGTAAAACTCAACAAAATTATAGAGGTTAAATTTCGGAAAATCATCCTGTTCAAGCTTGATTCCGTAATTTTCTTCGATGTGGAGAATGGCTTTTTCATACTCAGAAATATTTAAAATTTCCTGCATTCCGACGGTGAAATCGGGCATAGAAATTCTTCCTGATTTTCTCAGGAAATACATCATCATAATTAGGCTCGTTTTGTTTTTTCGGTTGCTTTGCCAACGAAGAAATTCAATTACGGCTTTCAAGGTGTGTGAAAGGTCGAGCGTTAAACCTTTATCAGAAATCGTTTTGATGTTTGTGGTTTCACCTTTATAATTTACGGTGAGGTTTCCAAGTTTTTGCGAATAGCTGAAAATATCAAAATTTCCTCGACAAAGAATTGTAATATCCGAAAACGAAAAACCATTATCCAGACTTTCTTGAATGTCTTTTTGCATTTTCTCTGAAGTGTGGGTGTAAAATTCTTCGTTCGTAAGATTTTCAATTAAATTTACTTTTACACGCCCTTCAATCGAAGATTTTGGGTTTTGCTCGGCATCGCTTCCAAAAATATTTTGATGTTCTTCTAAAAGACTTTTTGAGTGGAAATTATACAACTCATTGTTGAAATTCACAATGTTTTTTGCACTTCGCCAATTGTCTTTCAACACTAAAAGAGAGGCGTCTTTTGGCGTAATTTCCTTTTTATTGATAATGTCGAGCATCAATTTACTTTCGCCACCACGAAAACGATAGATACTCTGTTTCGGATCTCCTACAACAGTAAAAGAGGTGTTTTCTGTGGAAACAGCGTGGTCTCGCAAAGGAAGAAAGTTTTGCCATTGCAGCTCTGAAGTGTCTTGAAATTCATCAAAGAAATAATGATAAAACTGCGACCCTACTTTTTCGTAAATAAAAGCAGAAGGCTCATTTTTAAGGTTTTCATTAATTAAAATATTAAATTTTGAAAGCAAAACAAGGTCGTTTTCTTCTTCAATTTTTTTCAGTTCGTCCTGAATGTCTTTATTGACTTTTAAAGGCAAAAGTGCCGAAAGAATTTTCTCTTTTTTCTGAGTTTCAATATAAATTTTAATCAGCTGAAGACGGCTTCTCAGCAATGAATCTAAAATATCAAAAATGTCTTGTTCTTTACTTTTAGATTTTGCTGCAGCTCCTTTGCTAAAGTTGTTTTGCGCCGATTCTTCGTTCGTAGGAAAAGGGAAATCTTTTCTGTTTTTATGATAATAATCTGAAACTTTTACGAAAAAACCGCCCAAACCGTTTTTACCTTGCGCAAAATCTTCCACTTCAATTCCTCTGGATTTGAAAAGTTCTACCGAAGCCAACGTAAGTTCCAAAGAAACTTTTTTGTTGTCTGAAATCTCTTTTCTGAGCGTATTTTTGATGTTTTCGTAGCTTTCATTATCAAAATCTTTATTTTTTTGAAGATTTTCGTAATGAATGTCTTTCACAAATTCTTTTGCTGAATCGTAAAGGTTTTTATTCAGGTTGATACGCTCATTATTTTCAAGACTGTAATCTACATAGTCCATAAAAGAATTAGAAATCACATCATTTTCTCCGATTTGGTCGAGCATTTTGTCGACCGCTTCAATTAAAAAAGGTTCGGGGTCTATTTCTAGATTAAAATTTTTAGCTAAACCCAATTCGTAAGAAAAACTTCTCACCAAACGCGAATTAAAACGGTCAATTGTTCCAATATTTAGCGTAGAATAATTATGCAGAATATAATCTAAAAGTTTTTGCGAGCGGTAATGCAACTCGTGAATATCAATCTTCAAACCTTCTGCTTCAAAGGCTTTTTGAATGTTTTTTAAATCGGAATTATTCTCATAATCAGCATCACAAAATCTTCCGAGCCAAGAAAGAATTCTTTCCTTCATTTCGTTGGCGGCTTTGTTGGTAAACGTAAGTGCGAGAATATTTCTAATGCTTTGCGCTTGGTTTGGGTATCGCAAACAAATCATCAAAAGTCGCTGTACCAAAGCATAAGTTTTACCAGAACCTGCAGAAGCATTGATTACCGTATAAGAATTTTGCATTTTTTTGAGAAATTGAAACTGCAAGATAGCCAATTTTCTGCTGAATTTTTAACACATATTTTGGTAAGATTTACATCTGCAAAGATTTTTTTAACATTTCGCAGACGAAAATTAAAAAGATTTCCTAAAACGTGTTAAGTCCGGTTAAATTTAAGATTTACAAAGAAATATAGCTTAGATTTGCTTTAATAAAACAATAGCCTGTGAAAATTAAACTATTCTTTATTTTTTCTCTGCTTTTTTCAATACAGACGTTTGCTCAAGAGTATATTTTTGGGAAAGTAACTTCTGAAGAAAAGATTGAATTGCCCAATGTAACCGTTATCAACATCCGAACAGATGTAAGAACAACTACCAATGGCGACGGACATTTTATGATTGCCGGAAGAGAAGGCGACGAACTTCGTTTTATTATATTAGGATACGAAAGATTTCAAAAGCATATAACCACAGAATTTATGAAATCTCCTTTGAATGTTGAGCTCAAAAGAAATGCTTTGGCGATTGAAGAAGTTATTGTAAAAAGAAAACTGACAGGAGATTTAAAGATTGATTCTAAAACACTTAATCCACCGGTAAAAGTGCAGAAACTTCGTTCTGAAATGAATGAATACTTGAAACAAAAATCTGACCCAAAAATTTTAGCGGCTAAACCAGGAGAATTTGTTCAACCCGTAACAAAAGGAATTTTTACGATTGGAAAGATTAAAGATAAATGGGACGATGTCGATTTTTTGAATTATCTGATACAAGCTTTAGGAGCAGAATATTTTGCCGACTTAAAAATTGAACCTTCACAAAGACAACATTTTATCTTTTATATTTTCAATACAGGCTTTGAACGCAGAAAAATTCTAAAATACGGTTATTGCAGCGATGCCGATTTGAATCGTTTCAAAAGTGCTGTTTTACAAAGAATAATGTCTTACAAACAACCACCAACAATTTCAAAATGAAACTGAAATTACTTCTTTTTTTCGTTGTTTTTTCGTCTTTTTCCTGGGCTCAGAAAACGATTTCCGGAAACGTAATAGACGAAAATGGAATTGCCCAATCAGTCGTTTTCATTTTAAATGTGAATAAAAATCAATCTGTTTTTTCTGATGCGAAAGGAAATTATTCGATTTTGGCAGACAAAGGAGACGAACTTCGTTTTGTGAAAGATGGTTTCTACAGAACAGAAATAAAAGTGGATGAAAATGTTTTAGGAGAAAATAAAAATGTAGTCATTCGACATGTAGAAATTTTAATTCCTGAAGTAAAACTGGAATTTCAACCGACCGGAAATTTAGAAAAAGATGCTAAAAATGCAGGAGATTCAAAACGTGTTGTTGCTTTGAATAACTCGATGGAAAAGTATATGAAATCTCCAATGGCAGAACCTTTACCTAAAAATGAAGTACAAAAAACATTTAGAGGACACGATTTTCAGGAAGGACACGTAAGTGTAGATGTCGGAAAGACGCTTGTTTTTATTTCAAACTTAATTGCAAATCGTTCAAAACCAAAAATTACCAAAGCCAATTATTACGAAACACAAACGTTTATTAAAGAAATAAAATCAAAAATTAACCTCGATTTTCTTCGTGATTATGGGATGAGTGATGAATCTATAGATGCTTTTTTGTTGTACGCCAACGATACTTTTCAACTGGCGAAAAAATACAGGAAAGATTTTAATACCGTAAAAATTACGAGCGAATTAAGAGCTGCTTTTGGAGAATATTCTAAACTAAATAACGTTAGTCAATAGAATTAATGATAAACAGTATCGTAAATTTCGTCTTTTAATTCTGCAAGATTTGTTGGGTTGAAATTTCCTAAAAGCCAAAGATTTAACTTGCTTTTTCCGTCGCCGTAGCTTGGCTGCACGTACATTTCATCAAGTAAATTAAAACCATTGTTTTTATAGAAAGAAAATCTTCGTTTAGAATTTTCGTTTAAATGTTCAGGCTCAATTTCTAAAACAATTCTTGGATAATTTTTTTTCAGATAATCTAAAATTTCAGAACCTAATTTTTGATTTCTGAACTCCGAAAAAACTTCAAAATGTTCCACAAAAATAAAATCGGAAAGTTGCCAAATTACAACGTAGCCTATATTATTATTATCATGTAAAACCGAAAAAGCTCTTACTGTAGGATGCGTAAAGAGCTGTGTGAACGTGCTGAAATCTCTTCTTTCATCTTCGGGAAAAGAAGTCGTGTAAGCACTGTAAATTTGCTCAATTCTATAGTCTTCTGCAGTGGTTATTTGATTAAATTCCATACAAACTATTTTAAAATTTTATAAACCACAAAAGTGCCAAAATTATTTTTTGAACTTTTCCTAATAAAATTATTTAGTATTAAAGGTCGAAAACGCTTGGTCTTCTCGTTATAAAAATGTCTTTTATCCAAAGGGTAAACGCAAGACCGAGGTAAATTAAAAAGAAAAATCCTGCCGTTGCAAAAGTAGAGTAGATGAAAAATATTCTCAGTTTAGAAACCGGAATTCCCAGTTTTGCGCCCATTCTTGTAAGGACACCAAACCATTCTCTTTCCATTTTGTGGCGTATGTTACTCAACATATTATTTGTCTTTTAGAATTTTAAAACCAATGCCGCAATTTAGGCAATTTTTTGCTTCGCAGAAATGTTTAAAATGATAAATCAAGCTTTGGCTTTCTAATGCAGAATTGATGGGAACTTTCAATTTTTTCCATTGCTCTGTAATTGCATTTTTTTCGGGTGATAAAGATTGGTAAAACGCCATTATTTCGTCAGTAATTTCTTCGTTGTGATATTTGTGATACGTGAATTTTACAGGGAGAACAGCGTTTAAAATCAATAATTCTATAAAATCTGCAGAAAGCGTCTTTTCTTGTTTTACTTTTGAAATTTTTCCGAAATTAAAACGTTCGTCCCAATATTCAGAAGCTTTTACCTCTCGAAATATGGCAAACAATTCGTCATTATTTTTTGCTGAAATCATTTTTGAAAACAAATTTTGATGCTTAAAATAAAGGTCTGCAAATTGCGAAAGCCGAATGGTTGGGAAATTTGGCGGGCGCAAACGCAGAAATTTAGGCTGAATTTTAAGATTAGGAAGGTTGTATTTTGAACGAAGAAAGTCAAACTCGCGTTTCCAAATTTGAGTTTCTTTGTCGAGAGGTTCATCAAGCCAGCCAGAAATTCCGTAAAAAAATGCTTCCAATTGCGTTTTATTTTGCCTGATTTTATTGATGATGGTAAAATCTATGCTTTCAGCAATTTGCTTAAAAATCTGTGCATTTACTTTCAAACCAAAAGTATACGCGATATGATGAAAAAGAATGGCTTCGAAATTATTTTTGCTTTTCTGAAGGTCTTCTTCGATGAAAACAGATTTTTCATGAAGCTTTTTTAGAATATTTTCTTCATGAAACTGAAAAGGTATTTTGGAAATTTCAAATAAATTTTCACAAGGAATAAAAGTGTTTTCCGCTAAAAGATGGTTGTATTTTTTGATTAAAGAATCATCAATATGATGTCTCAGTTCAAGGGTTGGAATGTTCTTTTCTTTGAAACCTGGAATTTCGGCATCATTTTGAAAAACAACGTGCAAAATAATATTATCAAAAGCCGAATCTGAAGAATGTTGATGAAAAATCCAATCTGAAGAGCGAATGTGAAGCTCAATATTTCCTGCATGAATTATGTTTCCGAGTTTAATTTTTGCCATCAGAAAATCTGGCCCCGAATTGCTGTTCCATTTCCCGAAATCTAAGATTTCAATAGGATTTCCGTCGGTATCTTTAAAGTCTAAACGGCTAAATATCTTGAAATTCCAAAGATATTGGAGAAGTTTTTCAGTCATTATTTTGTGTTTAGAATAAAGGTAGGGAAAATTTGGTTTCTCTATTCTAATTTTTCAAATAATAAAATTGTTGAAATAAACTTTTCCGAAGACTATATTTTTTTTCTTTATGATTGTCTTGTTTGGATGGGTAAGCAAAATAAATTGTATCGTTTTGATGAATGAATCTTTCGTTTGTCCAGTTGAATTCGTCTACATATTTTTTGTATTCATAGTTTTCAACTTTTTGAGAGAAGCAATAATCTATTTTTTCAAAATCCTCTGTTTTGAATAAAAAGGAAAGAGCAACGGAAGAAACAATAAAAATTCCAGCAAAACTAAAAATAGAAAGGAAAACAATTTTCTTTTCGAAAGACAACAAAGAAAGAATTGATAGTAGCGAACTTATTGTTAGTATAAAAGGGAGTTTTGATAATTTGTAAGGTCTGAGAGGCAAAGTATTGATGTCTATAAATTTGATAATAATTAATCCTAAAATAGCTAAAGAAAGCAAGACGATAAATAATTTTTTCATATGAAGTTTTTTACTTGTTAAAAGTACACTTTTTCGAGATATATTTTAGTCTAAATTATTTAAAACAACCGTGTCAAGCTTCAAAAGCTTGACACGGTTTGATGATATTTAAACAAAAAAAGAGCGTTTCCGCTCTTGTATGTTTATGCTTTTGTAAGTTCGCCTCTAAATTTCTCAATGGTAGTTTTATACATTTCTTCGTAAATCGGAAGGATGTTTTTTAAATCAAAACTTACGGCTTGTTTTTTAGCATTTATTTTCATTTGGGCTAAAAGCTCATCGTTGCTCAATAATTTAATACAGTAATTGCTCATTGCTTCCACATTTCCAATTTCGGCGAGGAAACCGGTTTCGCCTTGGATATTCACTTCTGGAATTCCTCCAGCGTTCGAGCTGATAACCGGTGTATAAGCCGCCATTGCTTCTAAAGCCGCCAAACCAAAGCTTTCCTGTTCCGACGGAAGTAAAAAGACATCCGAAAGTTGTAGAATTCTATACAAATCGTTCACTTTTCCTAGAAGGCGAATTTTTGAAATCAATTCTGGGTTTTCTTCCAAAAACTGATTTACTTTTTCCATATCCGGACCTTCACCAATAATGATGAGCTTAGATTTTACTTTTTTCTCCACATTTTTGAAGATTTGAAGCACTTCTTCTACACGTTTTACCGGTCTTAAGTTGGAAACGTGAATCAGAATTTTTTCGTCTGGATTGGCAAACTGTGTTCTTTGGCATTCGTTGCATTCATCAAATTCAGAATTGTCGATAAAGTTGGTAATTACCTGAATTTCTTTTTTAATATTGAAGAATTGCAATGTATCTTTTTTCAAACTTTCAGAAACTGAAGTAATCGCATCCGATTGATTGATGGAAAATTCTACCGCATGTTTGTAACTTGGATGTTGCCCCACCAAAGTAATATCGGTTCCGTGCAACGTTGTTACCAACGGAATATCGTTATTGTCTTCCTTCAACATTTGTTTTGCTGTAAACGCCGCATACGCATAAGGAATTGCGTAATGAGCATGAAGCAAATCTAGTTTGTACAAATTCACAACTCTGTAAATCATCGAGCTTAAAGCAATATCATAAGGTTGATATTGGAACAGCGGGTACGTTTGTACATTTACTTTGTGAAAGAATATATTCGGGTTGGTAATATCTAATCTCGCAGGCAACGCCGAACTGATGAAATGCACCTCATAACCTTTGTTGGCGAGAGACATCCCGAGTTCTGTTGCTACAATTCCGCTTCCTCCGTATGTGGGATAGCAAAGTATACCTATTTTCATTTTTTAAATTTATTTAGAAAAGCCGAAGCTTTTGTTTTTTTAATTAAATATCAACCAATTTTTAATAATAAATGACTTAATTGTTAGAAAAGCTGGTCTTATTTTGAGGATTTAGAACACTTTTCTTCATAATACTTTATAAGTACGTCTACTTTATGGTCTTTGATAACGATGTTTTCATTTTCAAAATCATTTACCAACTCTGGACAAAGATTTTGAAAGAAATTTTTCACGTGTTTTTTTACTAAACTTTTCTTATTAGGAGTCCATGTACTGTTTATAAAATAAATCATTGCTGGTTTTTCGTCCTTATATTGTAAAAAATAGTTTGTAAGATTAGAAGGTGTTGAAGTGTAATAATAACCATTGCTCTTTAAGCCTGGGTCATAACTGTCTGAAACGTATAGCGATATGTCGCCACTTGACAACTTTCGCATCCAATTGTATTCTGTTTTGGGTTTGTCTGAGAATACATAATAAATAAATTCTTTAAATTCTAAGGTGATAGTCTCGTTTGTTTTTGGGTCAAGATATTCTACCTTATCGATTGTCATTACATCAATTTTCTCTTTTTTGGTTGAATTCTCTTCTTTGAATGCAAGTTTTGTTTCTCCATTTATTGCTGCATTAGCTTTTCCTTTTTTCAGTGAACCATTTTTTAAATAAATAGTTGCTGTATAGTCTTGAGCATGAAAAAGACTCGACAAAAATAGAGACAGAATTGCAATAATTTTTAAATAATTATTCATGGTATTGTGTTTTTTTATTTTGATTCTTGACAAAGATTAATCCCCATTCCCGCTTTTAATTGGTCATTTACCAAAACAGGCAGTTTCCCTGAAATTTTAGTTTTACCACTTAAAGCATCTGCCGTTGCCGTCATAGAATCTTCGTTGTTTTCGTAAGAAACCAAAACGGTTGATACTTTAGAAATATCGACATCTTTTAAAGCATAAGCGCTTCCGAAAACGTTGAGAATTACATTGTTCTTTTTGGTAAGTTCGGCAAGGACTTTTTTAGATTCAGCCGAAATTTTATAGGGTTTGTAAGCTGTGGAATTATCTTTATGAAACCCAACAATTACCGTTGAATTTGCTGGAATTGAAGAAATTTCCGAAGCTTTTTTAACGATTATTTTTGCATCTAATTGTAATCTGTCCTCAAAAGTTTGATACGGCGCTTCTTCCAACGGAACATAATAATACGTTGAAGTTTTGTTGAGCGGAAGGAGTTTTTTTTCGTCTTTTAACAAAGTTAAAGCATTCGAATAAAGATTTTGTACCAGTTTTTTGTGGGAATCGTTATTAAGGTCGTTATTTATATTGCTCGGGTTTTTCGGTTGGTATTCGTTTAGACCTAAATAATATTTCGTTAAAAGAATCTTTTTTACGCTTTCTTCCACTCTAGCTTGAGGAATTTCACCATTGTCGATGGCTTTTTGGATGAGTCTTTTTCCTTCGGCAACACCTTGTGAAAAAAGCATGATGTCGTTTCCAGCTTTGAAAGCCATTGCGTCTAATTCTCCTGGTTTATATTTGTTGGCTACGGCGCCCATGTTTAAGGCATCGGTGATAATTAAACCTTTGTACCCAAATTTTTCCTTTAATAAGCCTGTTACAATATTTTTAGAAACTGAGGCAGGAATTCCTTTTCCAGATTCTAAAGCAGGGACGTAAAGATGCGCCACCATTACACCGCCAATTCCTTTACTCATCAATGCTTTGAAAGGAGCTAATTCAATTTCGTTTAAACGATTTAAATTGTGAGAAACAACCGGAAGGTCTAGGTGAGAATCTGTATTGGTGTCACCATGACCAGGGAAATGTTTTATCGCGGCAAGAATATTATTGTTTTGCAAGCCATTTGAATAGGCAAGTGCAGATTGCGTTACATTTTTTACCTCAGAACCGAAGCTTCTGTTGCCGATAATTGGGTTGTTTGGGTTGGTGTTTACGTCCACAACTGGCGCAAAATCCCAATTTATCCCCATTCTGTGACAGTCTTCTGCAATTTTGGCAGACATTTTTTCAATTAATGATTTATCTTGAATGGCACCTAAAGTCATCGCCCAAGGATATTTGTGAGCGGCTGCAATTCTTTGGTACAATCCCCATTCTGCATCCATTCCAATCATCATTGGAGTTTTAGATTTTTGCTGAAATTCATTAACGAGCGTAATCTCTTTTGCAGCATCGTCTTGCATTAAAATAAGACCTCCAATTTGTTCACGAGAAACAATGTTTCTAATCTCATCTATGTGATTATCACCTTTATTGGTGTAAAGTGCGACAATAAAAAGCTGGCCGAGTTTTTCATTTTGAGAAAGAGAATTGTATTTTTCTTCTACCCATTTTTCGGCTTTTTTAATATCGGTTTTAGACCAGTTTTTTGGCTGATATTGTGCAGAGAGTTGTAGCGTTGAAAGTAAGAAAATGATAAGTAATACGTTTGATAATCTTCTCATAAAATTATAGAATATGAGCAAAAATACAACTAAAATTATTGCCTAAACAAAGTTTTTAAGTTTTTTGGTATATCATTTGATTTGGCATAATCGATTTAATATTAAAATATATAAAATGAAAAAATTATTTCCAATTTTTGTTTTCGCAATACTAAGTTTTATGGTAGTAAGTTGTAATACAAGTGATGATGTGATCGTGGCACCACAAGAAAATAAGGTCGATGCACAAATGAGAGATGTTACAGGTACGCTGAATGCATCAAATAATTACTCTATTAATACGGGTATTAATATTTTGAGTACAGATGTAGTTTTGGTTTATAGAAATTATAATTCAAATTCAAATGCTTCGGCAGTTTGGCAGCTAATTCCTAAAACGTATTATTTACCAGGAGTAACAGGTAGAGAATTAGATTATAATTTCTTATTTGATTCTAGTAATGTAGAAATTTATTCAGAAGCAAATTTTGACCAAGCAACAATGAGTAGTGCTGAGACAGCAGAATATTTAACTAATCAAACTTTTAGAATTGTGTTGATCCCTGCAGATCCTGCAAAGAATGCAAACAAGCCTGATTATAATGATTACAATGCCGTTGTAAAATATTACAATCTGAAAGAGCCTAAATAAACACAAGAATATCTTTTCAATTTTTTTTTATAATGTAAAAAGCTTCGGAAATTTTTCCGAAGCTTTTGCTTTATTTATCGTTGTCATCTAATAGGTGACCGAAAAAATCTTTTTTGGTTTGCAAGTAGCCTTTGCTGTTTTCGTTGGCAGGAATTTGTAGTGGTATTCTAGAATTGAGCTCAATATTGCTTTGTTCTACATATCTTACTTTTTCTGGGTTGTTGGTAAGGAGGTTTACTTTTTTTACGCCCAAATTGTTCAAAATATCAATCGCTACACCAAAATTTCTATCGTCTGCAGGAAGCCCCAATTCTAAATTGGCTTGCACAGTATCTAAACCTTTTTCCTGAAGAGAATATGCTTTTAGTTTATTGATAATCCCAATGTTTCTTCCTTCTTGGCGAAGGTAAACAATGATACCTCCTTTTTCGTGAATGTATTTCATTGCTGCATCTAGCTGTTGTCCGCATTCACATTTTTGAGAGTGAAAAACCTCTCCGGTTATACATTCAGAATGAAACCTAACATTTACTGCAGAAGAAAGATCCGTATTTTCAGCAACTATTGCCATGTGCGGCATCCAATCTTCGGCATTTTCTGCAAAGGCGATCATTCGGAAAGTACCATGTTCTGTAGGAACATTGGCTTCCGCCTGAATTGTAATCATTGATTATATATTATTTTTTGCTGGCGTTTATCGTATTTTCAATAATTGCCATATTGGTTTTTATGCGTACAAGATATCGGTTTAAGATATCGTTTTCGTCGGTACTAAGAGATTTGCGTAGCTTCTGTATCTTTCTGTAAGATTTTTCTACTCCTTTCAATTGCTTATTTTTAGCACCTACATTTCCTGCGTCTACAGCGTAAAGATAGTTTTGCAGGCTGTATTTAAGCGATGAGATCTCATCATTTACCTCTTTTTTTGAAAATATAGGAAATGTAGAAAGCAGATTTGTAATTTCGGAAGCATAGGTATTTTCGGAAATTCTTAAAGAAATACCCGGTTCATCACCTGTTTTGTTTTCCGTTGTTACTCCTGCGGGAACTGGTGATGTGTTGCTTTTTTCAGTAACACACGACCCGAGAATACATATTATTGATACAGATAGAAATATCTTTTTCATTTTTGCCCCTTTTGATAAAGGATTGGGTTAAGACTTTCATCGTTGTACATTTTCATTTGTTTGTACACTTTCATCTTAACATTCCCGTTCTCAATATCGAAAAGCAGCTGATCTATTGAAACTGAAAGATCTACTTTCTGGGTAAGAAGTACATCTAATTTTGCCTGACAGTTTGCACGGTGCTCTTCAGATGCAGAATCTCTGTTTGCTTCTAAAGCCATGTGATAAACTTTTAATGCCAAAATCGATAACCTATCTACAGCCCAAGCTAAAGTCTCAGTATTAATTTTCGCATCAGTTTTTGGAGTAATTTCTTTGTATTTATCCAAAAACCAACTGTCTATATACTCTACAAGATCAGTACGTTGCTGGTTTGAAGCATCGATTCTTCTTTTCAATTTTAAAGCTTCAGCAGGGTCGATATTTTCGTCTCTGATAATATCTTCCAAATGCCACTGAACGGTGTCAATCCAGTTCTTTGCATACAAAATGCGTTCCAAACTGTTGAGTTCGTAAGGGTTATTGATTGGCGTATCTACATGATCTAAAACATGATAGTCTTCAATGCTTTGATTGAAGACTTTCCAAGCAGTCTCGGTAAAATTCATTTAAAAGACCTTATTAATTACTGTTGTTGTTTGATGATGATTGATTATCAGCTTTTGGCTTTTCATCTTCTTTTACAGAATCTTTAAATTCTTTAATACCAGAACCTAGTCCTCTCATTAATTCAGGAATTTTTTTACCTCCAAATAGTAATAATACTACTAAGATTACTAGAACCCAATGCCATGGAGCAAAAGGGGTTAATATTGTTAATGCTTGCATTTTGAAAATTTTTACAAAGTTAATCTTTTTTTAATAGGAAACCCAACCGAGCGGGTCTACTGGTGTACTTCCGTTCCAAACCTGGAAATCAAGTGTGTATGCACCGTCAAAGTCTTGCCCGATAGCTCCTACTGAAGAACCAGCAGAAACTTGTTGCCCTTTTGATACGCTTACGCTTGTAAGATTTGAATAAATCGTAAAGTAGTTTCCATGCTTTACGATTACGGTTTTTGTACCGTCGTTATTCGCAATTACAGAAGAAACCTGACCTGGGAAAACAGCTTTCGCTCTAGACCCTGCAGGAACGGCAATCTTAATACCGCTGTTGTCTTCCCAAATTGTTTTGAAAACAGGATGTTGTTGCTTTCCGAATTTATGGGTAATCTGCCCTTTATCTACAGGGAAACCAATTCGTCCTCTGTTTTCGGCAAAGTTGTTGCCTGCAATTCCTGATGAAACCCCGAAGTTGGTATAAGCTTTTGTTTCCGCAGCTTTTTTCTCATCTTCTTTTCTTTTTGCTAAAGCGTTTTCAGCCTCTCTCGCTGCTTTTAATTTTTCTGTAGCAATTCTAGATTTTTCGTTGGCTTCGTCTAATGCTTTTTTAGCAGCAACTTTTTTCGCTTCGTCTCTTGCACTTGCTTCAGCTTTTGCCGCATCTGCAGTACGTTTTCTGTCTTCTTCCTCACGTTTTGCAGCTAGTTCTGCCGCTTTTTTAGCTTCAGCTTCAGCTAGTTTTCTTTCTTTTTCCAGAGCTTCCGCTTTGGCTTTGTTTTCCGCTTCAATTCTTGCTTTTTCTCTTTCAGCTGCAAGTTTTGCTAAACGAATTTTTTCTGCTTCTGCTTTTTTTCTAGCTTCTTCCTCTGCTTTAGCAATGCGTATTTCTTCTGCAATAATAGCTCTAATTTGGCTTTCTAACGCTTTAGATTTTGTTTGTTTTTGTCTTAGCTCTGCTGTAAGTTTGGTTTCGTTTTTCTTAAAATCTAAAACAAGTTGTTCTTTCTGTTTTCTTTCAACTTCAATGGTTGTAAGGTCTTTCTTCTGGTTAACCAATAAGTTTTCTTTTTCGGTAGCAGATCTTCTTTTAGATTCTACAGATTTTTTTAATTCGGTGGCGGCATTGGTAATTTCTGCTGCTTTTTGATCCTGATAATCTGCATATCTCTTCAAATACTGCACTCTACGAAGAGCTTCTCCTAAGTTTTTAGAAGAAAGAATAAAGGTTACCTTATTTTGTACCCCTTTATTTTTATAAGCATTTACTAAAACTTTAGCGTAATTGTCTCTAAGAACTTTCAGTTCTCTGTTTTGACGGTTAATTTCAAGTTGACGAAGGTATATTTCGTCTTCAATAAATCTTTTTTCTTTTTGAGTATTGTTGTAAACTTTCTCTCTAAGTGCCAGTTTTTGATTTACATTGGTTAAATAAGCAATAGAAAGTTTAGATTCATTTCTTGTTTTTGCCAAATCTGAATTGATTTGTGCAATCTGTTTTTTCAGCTCTGCATTTTCTTTTTGCAGCTGTTCTTTATTTCGCTGAGCGCTTCCAAATCCGAAAATAAGCACACTCAGAATAAGGCTGATTTTTTTGATCATTTAATTTCAATTTTCTTATAACTGGATGGTACAGAATATGGTGTTTCCATCCTCGAAAAAACAAAATTCGTGTTTTCTAGTAAAATCTCGCTGTTTTTACTTCCTTTTATAATTATTTTAACATTCTTTGGAAGCTTAACATTGTTGGGTTGAGTCTCCCAATTTGAATATACGATTTGTACTGCATCATCGGATTTTACATCCTTCAATTTTAAATCTGTAAGGTTGTAATCTTCGGAATATTGCAAGTTCAGTTTATATTCTCTTTCGCCATTTTCGGTGGTGAATTTTAAGTTTTGGATAGACTCCATATGGTATCCTTCATCATTCTTAATGATACGTGCATTTCGGTTGCTTAAGGTGAAGAATGTTCTTCCAACAAGAAGTTTTTCTAGGTTTTTATAATCGAAGAAATTTACGTTTAGCAGATTATTTAAGTATTCAAAATCAGAATCGATGTAATTTTTATTGTATTTATCCATCGCCTTAATTCCTTCAGGAGTAATGATTGCTCTTGCTGCATTGAAGAAAAGGAAATCTATTTTTGACCAAATCTTTTTATCTGTTTCAATGTAAATAATCGCGTCAAGCGGACTTACCCTAATGTTGTCTGCCGTGATTTTGCTGGTAATTCTTAGATAATCAAATTTTTCGTGAATGTAGATTTTTTCATAAAAATCTAAACGGTCTGCAACATATTTGCCATCTTGTAATTCTTTAGAATCGGGGTTGTTTACCATAAGACTGTCAGAATTTTGGGCATTATCTTGAGCTCCTTTTCTAGATTTACAGCTAAAGATAAAAAACGTTACAATAAGTAAGGGAATCCATTTTTTCATGCGCGAAAAATTTGCTAAAACTTTGCAATATTAACGCCAAACCACACAAAAGATTTTGTGTGGTTCGGAATATTTTATTTAAAGATAGTAATTAAAATGATTTGTTTGGAGAAAAATCTAAAACAGAGAAGTCTCCCAAAGAAATTTCTCTTGCAACACCGAAATATTGTGCAGAATTTCCAATCATCGAATTAGAAAGATTTCCGTGGTTTATTTTTGTGTTTTCCTGAATTAAAGAATTTTCAATGTTGGAATTAATTACCTCTGTATTATTTCCCAAAGAAACTCCAGGGCCAACTTTCGAATTTGAAATCTTTACGTTTTCACCAATAAAACATGGCTGAATGATTAAAGAATTTTCAATTTTCGCAGAAGCGGGATATTGAGACATAGCTTCTTTTTCGTACTCCAAAATCTTCGAATTGGTTTCTACTGTTGCGTTTTTGTTTCCGCAATCCATCCAATCGTTTACTTTTCCCAAAGAGAATTTTGCGCCTTTAGACCTAAGATTTTCAAGAGCGGTTGTCAATTGATATTCGCCCCCGTTTTTAATATCATTATCCATGATATAATTAATTTCTGCCATTAATTTTTCTGCAGAATTGAAGTAGTAAATTCCAATAATCGCTAAATCTGAAACAAACTCCTGAGGTTTTTCTACAAAATCTGTAATGAAACCATAGTTGTCTAATTTTACCACCCCAAAAGCTGAAGGGTCTTCAACACTTTTTACCCAAATAACACCATCTGAGTTTTTATCTAAAACAAAATCTGCTCGGAAAAGCGTGTCTGCAAAAGCAATCACCACATCTCCTGTCATCGATTGCTCAGCACATTTAATTGCATGAGCGGTTCCAAGAGGGTCGTTTTGGTAATAAATGCTTCCTTTAGCACCCAATTTTTCTGCAATTTGAATTAATGATTTTTCGATTTCAGGACCAAAATCTCCAATAATGAAAGCTACTTCTTCTATTTCTTCACCGGCAACTTTGGCGATATCTTCTACTAATCTTTGTACAATTGGTTTTCCTGCAATCGGAATCAACGGCTTTGGTACGGTTAAGGTATGTGGACGTAGTCTTGAGCCGCGACCGGCCATTGGAACTATAATTTTCATAAGTATTGTCTGGGTTATGTTTTATTTTCTTTTGATAATGGTTTGTAAAATTGATCTTTCAGTATAAGCAATCACTAAAATGAGTGCCAAAAATAATGCATTTCCGAGGATGTAATTTTCTCTAAATTGGTAAAAGGAAATCATGGAAATTACTACTGATAAGAATATATAGAGTATAATTTTCTTTGTATTATAGTTAATAGGATATTGTATTCTTCCCCAAATGTAAGAAATTACCATCATACTTCCATAAGTAATGAGTGCGGCTATTCCGCTTGCCCAATATCCAAATTTTGGGATAAATAAGAAGTTTATGGTAATAGTTATTGCTGCACCAATTAAAGAAATATAAAGACCTACTCTTGTTTGATCTGAAAGCTTATACCAAATTGAAAGATTTAAATATATTCCTAAAAATAAAGCTCCAAGCATTACAAAAGGAATAATATCAATACCTTCGTAATATAATGGGTTTTTTAGATAACTTTCAGAGATCCATTGGAGATTTACCATGAGTCCTGTGTAAATTAAGCAGTTACAAATCACAAACACATCCATTAGTAATGCATAAGTTTTATGATTACTTTTATCTTTAAAACTTGAGAAAAAGTAAGGCTCTATTCCCAACTGATAAGCCTGTCTGAAAACTGTGATAAATGTTGCAATTTTATAAACCGCTCCGTAAACTCCAATTTGGTGTTTTGCTTCGTTTTCCGGTAAAAGGTACTTTAAAAACTGTCTGTCTAATGTTTGGTTTATAATTCCTGCCAAACCTGCAATCATTACTGGCCAAGAGTAGTTCATGATTCTTTTCCATAGAGAAAAATCAAACTTTTTGAAGCTGAAATTCACAAACTCCTTTCCTACAATCGCTAAAGTAATAATGCTTTGTACAAGATTGGCAATAAAAACGTAGCCTACACCAATTTCAGGATTATATTTTAAACCTAAAATTCCGTTGGGAAATTTAGGAAGCCATTTGATGAAAAACACCACCAAGAAGTAATAAACCAAAGAACCAATTACTTTAGATAGCATGTATAAAACGGGCTTTCCTTCAAGTCTTAAAACGGCCGATGGAATTGTTGAAAACGCATCAAACGATAAGATGAAAAGGAACATCACCAAATAATTGACCTGATCCGGAGTTTCGAACGCATTGGCTAGATCTTGCCTAAAAACATACCCTAAAAGAAGATAAATAAAACCTGTAGCCAAGATACTCATGGAACAAGTAGAGATTAAAGTTTTCTTATCAATCTCTTTTTCTTGAGCAAAACGGAAAAAAGAAGTTTCCATACCATGAGTAAGGAATACTGTGATTACCCCTGCAATAGAATACCAGTCTACAAATGGCGACGATGCGGTCGGTCCAAAAGCTTTTGTAACAATCGGTGCAATGAGAAATGGAAATATCCTCACCAACACAGAACTTAAACCATAAACAGCAGTTTGCCCAAATAATTTTTTGTACAAGATTTATATTTTTGTAGTGCAAATGTAAATATTTAGAATGTGATTTTTTATTTCGGAGATTAAAATTCATTCATAAACCTTAATTTTGCTTCTTAAGTGAATTGCTTATTTAGTTTTCGAGCATCCATCATTTAATCCTCAAAAAGTAAAAATGAAAATCTTAATTAAAAACGCACAAATCGTAAACGAAGGAAAAATTACGGAAAGTGATATTCTTATCGAGAACGATTTAATTTCTAAAATAGCTTCTGATATTAATGAAGAAGCAGACCAAATTATCGACGCAGCCGGAAAGTATCTTTTGCCGGGAGTTATTGATGACCAAGTTCATTTTCGTGAACCAGGCTTAACGCACAAAGGTGATATCGAATCTGAATCTCGTGCAGCCATTGCAGGTGGAACTACGAGTTTTATTGAGCAACCGAATACTGTTCCGAATGCTGTAACACAAGAATTGTTGGCAGATAAATACGACATTGCAGCTGTAAAATCTTTTGCCAATTACGGATTCATGATGGGCGGAACCAATGATAATTTGGAAGAAGTTTTAAAAACAAATCCTAGAAATGTTCCTGGAATTAAGCTTTTCTTAGGTTCTTCAACAGGAAATATGTTGGTCGATAATCCTGAAACGCTTGAAAATATTTTCAGCAACACAAAAATGCTTATTGCCGTTCATTGCGAAGACGAAGCTACAATTAGAGCCAATACACAAAAGTATTTGGATGAATATGGCGAAGATATTCCGGTGAAGTTTCATCATTTAATCAGAAGTGAAGAAGCGTGTTACAAATCTTCTTCAAAAGCGATTGAATTGGCGAAGAAAACTGGCGCAAGACTTCATGTTTTCCATTTATCAACGGCGATTGAAACGGAACTTTTCAGAAATGATATTCCTTTAAAAGATAAAAAAATTACAGCTGAAGTTTGTGTTCATCATTTAACTTTTACAAATGAAGATTATGAAACGAAAGGCGGTTTAATTAAATGGAATCCTGCGGTAAAAACGCAAAAAGACAAAGACGGACTTTGGGAAGCTTTGCTTGATGACAGAATTGATGTTATCGCAACCGACCATGCGCCGCATACTTGGGAAGAAAAACAAAATGTGTATACAAAATGTCCTTCTGGAGCGCCTTTGGTACAACATTCTTTGGTGGTGATGCTTGAAAACTTCAAAAACGGGAAAATTTCTTTAGAAAGAATCGTAGAGAAAATGGCTCATAATCCTGCAATTTTATTCAGAATTGAGAAAAGAGGTTTCATTAGAGAGGGCTATAAAGCAGATTTGGTTTTGGTTGATGTAAATGAAAACTGGACCGTTGAAAAAGAAAATATCCTCTACAAATGCGGTTGGAGTCCTTTGGAAGGAATGAATTTCCAATCTAAAGTTACCCACACCTTCGTCAACGGAAATTTGGTTTTCGAAAACGGAAAAATAAACGAAGAAAAATTCGGAGAGCGTTTGCTTTTTGAAGTTGAAGAATAAATATCAATAGGAGCGGACTTTAGTCCGCTTTTTTTATGGAGGAAATGAATTTGGCTTTAGCCAAAATATAAATCCCACAGATTGAATAGTTTTTAATCAGAAAAGAATTTACTTTATCAACTCAACCTGTGAGAAAATTATCTAACAATTTGTTGTTTTAAGCAATAACAATGCTTTCAATTCCTTTTTCTAAAGCAGTTTCCTGAAGATGCGGAAGTCCTAAACCTTCAGCTCTGAAAACATCAACATCGGTAACGCCGATAAAACCTAAAACACTTTTTAAATAAGGCACTACAAAATCATACGATTGATAATCGCCTTCAGAAAAAACAGAGCCACTTGCAACGGCGATGTAAGCTTTTTTGTTTTTTACTAAACCTTCAAAACCGTTTTCTGAATAGCGGAAAGTCATTCCGCCACGAGCAATATGGTCGATGTAAGCTTTCAAAGAAGACGGAATTCCGAAATTGTAAATTGGCACCGAAATCACAATAATATCAGATGCATGCAATTGTGCAATCGCATCATCTGAACGCTTTACCGCTTCGTTTTGTTCGGCTGTTCTGGCTTCTGCTGGGATAAACCAAGAATCAACCTGTTCTTCTCCTAAGTGCGGAAACGGATCTTTTAATAAATCTAAAGTCGTAATCGTGTGTTCTGGATATGCTTCCTGAATTTTTTCTTCAATTGCTGTTCCTAATGTTCTACTTGCCGAACCTTTCGTTCTTGGGCTTGAGATAATGTGAAGTATGTTTTTCATTTTTTTTAATTAAAAATTTCTTCAGCAAAATTATGTACATTTGCTTATTAAAAGTAAGTAGTAAACTAAAGGTTAGTAGTAACCTTTTAGTTAGTTGTAAAATTCAATCTTATGGAAAATCAGACAGAATTATGTAAAGCAGGGTGTAAAATTACTTGTGGTGAGAATCTTGCAGCGGTTGAAGATGCTTTGTACGTTATTTCGGGGAAATGGAAATTGAAGATCATTATTGTATTGCAAGAAATGGGAAATATTCGGTTCAACGAGTTGCAGAGGTTAATTCCGGGGATTTCGGCGAGAGTTTTATCGAACGAATTGAAAGATTTAGAGCTTAATGGTTTTGTGAAAAGAGTAGTTCACGCAGAGCAAACTCCGGTGGTTGTAGAATATATTTCCACTGATTATAGCCGAACTCTTAAAAATGTAATTATGTCTCTTTCCGAATGGGGAAGAAGCCATAAAAAGAACATTAGAGCAGATGTTTTTGAGAGTATTATTATTAAATAATCATCAATATTAACAAGTCTTTTTACTTACTTTTATGGTTGATTTAAAATAAGTTGTGTATAAAAACTACTATTTTCAATAGGTTTATTATGTTAAGTTATTTAGAATCATTCAAAATATAAATAAAATCTTCAGGATAGATTATTTAAACTGAAAATCTTATTAATTTTACGCCTAACAAATGTTAGTTAGCTTGTTGGTTTAGAATTTGAAATTTTAAAGTTCAGACAATAGAATTTTGCAGAGATAAGTTGTAGCAGAATCAATTTATTCTAGATCAAAAAAATATGTGTTACCCAACCATTAATAAGAAAATAAATAAGAGAGTAAGGATTTCTACGAAAGTAAAAGTTTATCCTTAGAGAATCTTCCATAATGTGAAGGTGAAAAAATTAATAGAATACTAAAAGCATAATGAATTCATTTTATAAGCTAAAAACCGTAAAGGTTCAAAAAGATACCAACGATGCTGTAAATGTAGCCGTTGAAATTCCTGAGGAACTGAAGGATAAATTCAGGTTTAAACAGGGGCAGTATCTTAATTTCCGTTTAATGATTAATGGAAATGAAGAAAGACGTTCTTACTCAATCTGCAATGCGCCAAGCGAAAAAAGCAATACGCTGGAAGTTTTGGTGAAATTATTAGAAGGAGGTAAGGTTTCAGGATATTTCAATGAGCATCTTCACATGGATGAGGTTCTTGAAGTAATGCCTCCAATGGGCGGTTTCAACACTTCTTATCACCCGACAAACGTAAAAACTTATGTTGGTTTGGCTGCAGGAAGCGGTATTTCTCCTGTGTTGTCAAATATCAAAGAAAGTCTTTACCAAGAACCAAATTCAAACGCGTATTTGTTCTACAGCAACAGAAGCATGAATCATGTCATGAAAAAAGCGGAGATAGATAGATTGGTAGAGCAGTTTAACGGGCGTTTGAAAGTAATTTATTTGGTAAGTCGTGAGCAACACGAAGACCCAATTTTTGAAGGAAGAATTTCTCCGGAAAAATTAGAAGACCTTTTCGCAAGATATACAGATATTGATGTAAAAGAGGCAACGTATTTTATTTGTGGTCCTTCAGAAATGATTAAAGGGATTGCAGATTATTTAAAGAAAGATAAAAAAGTACCGGCAATTCAGGTTTTATTTGAATATTTCACAGCTCCAGACGAAGAAAATACTGAAGAAATGAGCGACGAGTTCAAAGCGATTGCCAATATCGAAAGTATGGTAACCGTAATCATTGATGATGATGAATACTCGTTCCATTTGAATTCAAAAAAAGAGAGTATCTTAGATAAAGCATTGAAAGACAATCTTCCTGTGCCTTTTGCATGTAAAGGAGGAGTTTGTTGTACGTGTAAAGCCGAAGTTTTGGAAGGTGAAGTTTTCATGGAAAAAAACTACGCGCTTACCGAAGAAGAAGTAGCCAGAGGTTACGTTCTTACTTGCCAATGTCACCCTACAACGAATGTGGTGATGCTTAATTATGACGTGTAATTAATGTAACAATCTAATAATTTACTGATGTAACAATCATTGGTACATTGCTAGACTGATACATTGCTAAATTGAAAAATTATGGATTTAGAAAAATTTGTACAATACGTACACGAAGAAAATAAAGTAGAACCTAAAGATGTAATGCCAGATGATTACAGAAAATTGTTGGTTCGTCAGATTTCGCAACATGCACATTCTGAAATTGTCGGAATGTTGCCAGAAGCCAACTGGATTTCCAGAGCACCTTCATTAAGAAGAAAAATGGCGCTTTTAGCTAAAGTTCAGGATGAAGCAGGGCATGGTTTATACCTGTATTCTGCAACAGAAACTTTAGGAGATGGTTCTGTAAGAGCAGATAGAGACGCTACTTACGACGATATGCTTTCTGGAAAAGCAAAATATTCAAGTATCTTCAATTACCCTACTTTAAGTTGGGCAGATATTGGCGCAATTGGTTGGTTGGTAGATGGTGCAGCAATTATGAACCAGGTAATGTTGATGGGGAATTCTTATGGTCCTTATTCAAGAGCGATGGTGAAAATCTGTAAAGAAGAATCTTTCCACCAAAGACAAGGCTACGAAATTTTGATGGCGCTTTGTCGTGGTACAAAACAGCAGAAAGAAATGGCTCAAGCTTCATTAAACCGTTTCTGGTGGCCAGCTTTAATGATGTTTGGTCCGAATGACGACAGTTCTCCAAACTCTAAAATTTCTATGAACTACAGAGTGAAAAGAGAAAGTAACGACAGTCTTCGCCAAAGATTTATTGATGTTACCGTTTCTCAGGCAGAATTTTTAGGTTTAACCATTCCAGACCCAGATTTGAAATGGAATGAAGAAAGACAGCATTACGATTTCGGTCAACTTCCTTGGGACGAATTTATGGAAATCCTAAAAGGAAACGGCCCTTGCAACAAAAAACGTATCGAAACCAAAAGAAAAGCGCAAAGAGAAAATTCTTGGGTGAAAGAAGCGGCGGCAGCTTTTGCAGAAAAACAACAAAAAGAAGTAATATAAATAATGTGCTAATTTGAAAATGTGCTAATTTGAAAATGCCATCGTGGCGTATAAGTTTCAAATTATCTAATTCTCAAATTACCTAATTTTCAAATTAAACTATGGCAAATTTAGATATGTGGGAAGTGTTTATTCAAACTAAACCGGGATTATCTCACAAACACGTAGGAATTGTACAGGCGCCAACTGCAGAGATGGCATTACAAAACGCAAGAGACGTTTATACGAGAAGAAAAGAGGGAACTTCTGTTTGGGTAGTTCCAAGTAAATATATTGTGACTTCGGAAGGGGTGGACAAAGAAGCTTTCTTTGACCCAGCTGATGATAAATTGTATCGTCACCCAACATTCTACGAAATTCCAAACGACGTAAAGAATATGTAAAACAGCGATTGGCTGTTAGCTGCTGGCAATTCGCTAAAAGCTATATGCCAAAAGCCAAAAGCTAAAATAATGAACCCATTATATAATTATTTATTAAAATTAGCAGACGACAGTTTCATTATGGGACAGCGTTTGTCTGAGTGGTGCGGTGAAGGTCCTTATTTAGAGGAAGATATTGCATTAACAAACATTGCGTTGGACGAACTGGGCCAGGCAAATAACTTTTACGTGTACGCTTCAAGGGTAATCGATAACGGAAAATCGGAAGACGATTTGGCTTTCCTTAGATACGAACACGAATATGTAAATGCACATTGGGTAGAACTTCCAAACGAAGATTATGCACAAACTGTTTTGAAAGTGTATGTTTTCGCAATCTATCAAAAATTGATGTACGAAGCATTATCTAATTCTGCAAATGAAGAATTGGCGGCAATTGCTCAAAAATCTTTAAAAGAAGTAAGGTATCATTACACTCACGCAGCTTCTTGGATGAAAATTTTCGCTCAGGGAACGGAAGAAAGTACATCTCGCTTAGTAAAAGCAGTTGAAAATATCTGGGAATATACCAAAGGTTTATTCGCAAAAGCTGAAGGAGAAGACGATTTGGTAGCTTTAAATATCGCTCCAAACAGTGATGCTCTTTATGAAGAATTTTTGGCAGTTACGCAGAAAGATTTTGCAGAGTTTGGTTTAGAATATCCATCAAACCCATTCATGCAACCAAAATCCAGAACAGGATATCACACAGAATATTTCGGATATATCCTTTGCGAATTGCAGTATATGCAAAGAGCATATCCTGGTTGTACGTGGTAGAAAAATATACCAATCTATCAATCTAACAGTCTAGCAATGATTGTTACATTGATACATTGTTAAATTGTTAGATTTGAAATTGAAAAATCCTTTAGAAATATTAGAACTCATTCCCGACCCGGAAATTCCGGTTATCAATATCGTGGAATTGGGCATTGTAAGAGAAGCAAAAGTTACGAGCGAAAATACTTGTGAAGTAACGATTACGCCGACGTATTCTGCTTGTCCAGCCATGTTTACCATCGAGGAAGATATCATCAAAATGATGAAAGAAAATGGTTGGGAAGCAAAGGTTGTTACTAAAATGTTTCCGATTTGGACAACAGATTGGTTAACAGACGAGGCGAGAGAAAAACTCCGAGTTTACGGAATTACTCCGCCAGAAAAAGGTGCAGACGAACATCACATCGGTAAACCAAAAAAATGTCCTCGTTGCGGCTCTATGCATACAAAACAAATCAGCAGATTCGGGTCTACATTATGTAAAGCTTCGTATCAGTGCTTAGATTGTTTAGAGCCTTTTGATTATTTTAAATGCCACTAATCAATTTGAAAATGCGTAAATTTGAGAATGAGCTAATTGCTAAAAACTGCTTAGAAAAACATTTTCAAATTCTCTAATTTTCAAATCAAAAAAATTAATATTATGTACACACAACTTGAAATTGAGTCACATTTTGACGGAAAGTTAAAAATAGCTTACCTCAATCAGCCAGAAACAATGAATGCGCTAACGAAACCTTCTCTATCTGAGTTAAAAGATTTCGTGCACGAATGCAGCAACGATCCAAACGTAAGATGTGTTGCCATCTCTGGAAAAGGAAGAGCTTTTTGTTCTGGGCAAAATCTAGATGATGTTTTTGTAAACGGAAAAAAGCATGACGACAGCAATGTTGTGAGAAAAATTGTAACAGATTACTACAATCCTTTGGTATTAGAAATCACGCGTTGCAAAAAACCAGTTGTGGCTTTGGTAAATGGGCCGGCTGTAGGAGCAGGAGCGATGTTGGCTTTAATTTGTGACTTCGTTTTGGCGAATGAAAAATCATATTTTGCACAGGCTTTTTCAAATATCGGGCTTATTCCAGATACAGGCGGAACGTATTTCTTGCCAAAATTAATGGGAAGACAATTGGCAAGTTATTTAGCATTTACCGGCAAAAAATTATCAGCAGAAGAATCAAAATCTTACGGTTTGGTGGCTGAAGTTTTCGCTGAAGAAGAATTCATGGCTAAATCAATGGAAATTCTTGAAAGAGTTTCAAATATGCCAACAATTGGTTTAAAATTAACCAAAAAAGCTTTCGCAAACTCTTACGATAACTCTCTGAGAGACCAGCTAGAGCTTGAAGGAGATTTACAGCAGGAAGCAGCCGAAACACAAGACTTTATCGAAGGTGTAAATGCCTTTTTAGAAAAAAGAAAACCTAATTATAAAGGAAGATAAGAATTAATATAACAATGTAGCAATGTAGCAGTTTACCAATCATTACAAAAATTGTTACATTGTTACATTGATACACTGTTACATTATGACGAATGTAGGAATTATCGGTGCCGGAACGATGGGAATCGGCATTGCACAAGTAGCCGCAACGAACGGATGCAAAGTTTGGGTGTACGACGCCAACGCAAAACAAGTAGAAACGGCAACCTTAGGTTTAGAGAAAACCTTATCTAAATTGGTGGATAAACAGAAAATTTCGGCAGAGAAAATGACCGAAATTTTGTCTAATATTACCATCGCTACAGAATTGAAAGACTTCAAAGATTGCGAGTTAATTATTGAAGCGATTATCGAAAACAAAGAAATTAAAACCAAAGTTTTCACAGAATTAGAGAAACA
Source organism: Chryseobacterium sp. HNCC26DJ239 (assembly GCF_057180445.1). Taxonomy (NCBI): domain Bacteria; kingdom Pseudomonadati; phylum Bacteroidota; class Flavobacteriia; order Flavobacteriales; family Weeksellaceae; genus Chryseobacterium; species Chryseobacterium sp. HNCC26DJ239. The sequence goes on along the minus strand of NZ_JBXUGJ010000006.1, from coordinate 83,660 downwards.
CGTTTCAGAAAGCTGTGTTATTGGTTCCAATACATCATCAATTTCTATCACCTCTTTAGGTGCAGAATTACAAAAACCGGAGCGTTTCATTGGGATTCATTTCTTTAACCCAGCTCCGTTAATGCCTTTAGTAGAGGTTATTCCATCATTACTTACAGAAAAAACATTAGCAGAAAAAATATACAACCTCATGAAAGATTGGGGTAAAACTCCTGTTATTGCCAAAGATATTCCGGGTTTTATTGTCAACAGAATTGCAAGACCTTATTACGGTGAAGGTCTGAGAATTGTTGAAGAAAACATCGCAACTGTAGAGCAGGTTGATGATGCCATGAAAACATTAGGAAACTTCAAAATGGGACCTTTTGAATTAATGGATTTAATTGGGGTTGATGTCAATTTTTCCGTAACAAAAACGGTTTACAACGAATATTTTTACGACCCGAAATACAAACCATCACTTCTTCAACAAAGAATGTCGGAAGCAAAACTTCACGGCAGAAAAACTGGAAAAGGTTTCTACGATTATGCGGAAACAGCTGTGAAACCAGAGCCTAAGAAAGATGAAGCTTTGTATGAATATATTTTCTTGAGAATTATATCAATGCTCATCAACGAAGCTGTGGAAGCGAAAAGATTGGGTGTTGCCAACGACGAAGATTTAGAATTGGCAATGCAGAAAGGCGTAAACTATCCAAAAGGATTATTGGCGTGGGGAAAAGAAATCGGATATTCCAAAATATCTGAAACTCTGCAAAATCTTTACGAAGAATATCAAGAAGAAAGATACAGACAAAGTCCGTTGCTGAGAAAATTATAAAAGTGTACCAATGCATCAGTTTGCCGCTGTAACAATATTAAAAACTATTGGTAAACTGCTAGATTGATACATTGTTACATTAAATAATATGAATATTGACAATTTCAGAGCCGAATTAGAAACCAGGCTCAATATTGAAAAAGAATATATCCTTCAGGAACTTTCTTCTGTTATTGATGAAAGAGAAAAGTTTGAGTTTTTAGGGAAATTCAATGAGAAATATAAAGAATTGATTAAAAAAATGGCTCAAGAAGAAGGAATCGACCTTTTGGAAATGTTTCCTCATGAAGATTCAAATGATTCAAAACTGAATTATGAGCAAGTCATTCTAGGTAGAACCATGAGCATTTATGACAAATTGGTGGATGAATTATATGAAAAAGTAACTCATTAAATCTAAAAAACTATGCTAAAAAGAATTTTTACAAAGAAAAACTTTTTGAGGTCTTTCGTGAGAGCAATCATTTTTGTTATCGGATTTTCTCTTATTAAGCTTCTCTTTTATTATTTCGGTTGGGATGATGAAAGGAGTTTGAGTCCTTTAGGTTTTGTAGGATATTTTAGTATCATGTTTTTAACATACTTTATTTTAGACGGAAGAGATTATACTTGGAAGGAGGTTATAAAGTTTAAAAAATAAATTTCAAAATAAATGAACCCCAAACAGGTTGCAGAATACATGCTCAATCAGGACGAGTTTTCCAAATGGATGAACATACAACTGATTGAAGTGAAAGAAAATTATTGTTTAATTGAAATGCCCATCAAAAAAGAAATGATTAATGGGTTGAAAACGGTTCACGGAGGCGTTACGTTTTCATTTGCAGATTCTGCATTAGCATTTTCTTCGAACAATTCAGGAGATGCGGCAGTCGCATTGAATTGCGTTATCAATTTTACAAAAGCAGGAAAAGAAGGAGATATTTTCAGAGCAGAAAGTGTTTTGGTAAACAGTACCCGAAAAACCGCTATTTACGACATTAAAATTACCAATCAAAACAATGAGTTGGTTGCAAAATTTGTGGGAACAGTTTATAAAATAGGGAAAAAAGTAACAGAGCTGTAGCTCAATGTAACAATCTATCAGTCTAACAGTTTACCAATTTCAAAATAAAATAATTTACACAAATGATAAATTTTGAAAATAATCCATTAATCGAAAAAACAATTAAGTTTTCCTTAGATATTATTGAATTTTGCGAATTGTTAGAAGAAAAAAGAAAATTTGTTATTGCTAAACAATTCTTGCGTTCCGGTACAAGCATCGGAGCCAACTCGTTTGAAGCACAAAACCCAAATAGCAAGAATGATTTTATCAACAAAATTAAAATTGCAGCGAAAGAATTAGAAGAAACAAAATATTGGCTCTATCTCTGTAAACACTCTAAAACTTATCCATTTGATGAAAAGTTAGAACTCCAGATTACCGAGATTGGAAAAATTATTTATAAAATATTAAGTACAAGTTTAAAAAAATAGTCTAACAATGTACAAATGTATCGGTCTACCAATGATTGTTACACTGTTACATTGCTAAATTGTTACATTAAAGAATATTATGAACAACGTATACATCATAGATTACATTAGAACGCCAATTTCAAAATTATCAGGCGGTCTTTCAGAAGTAAGAGCCGACGATTTGGCGGCGATTGTTATTAAAGAAATTGTAGCAAGAAACCCAGAAGTTCCTGCTGAAGAGATTGAAGACGTTATTTTCGGATGCGCAAACCAAGCGGGAGAAGATAACAGAAACGTTGCAAGAATGGGACTTTTATTGGCTGGACTGCCATATAAAATTGGTGGTGAAACTGTTAACAGATTGTGCGCTTCAGGAATGTCGGCTGTGGCAAATGCTTTCCGTTCGATTGCTTCTGGTGAAGGTGAAATTTATATTGCAGGAGGAGTAGAACACATGACTCGTTCTCCTTATGTAATGTCTAAACCAAGTACCGCTTTCGGAAGAGACAGCCAAATGTTTGATACCACTTTTGGTTGGAGATTTATCAACCCAAAAATGAAAGAATTATACGGTGTTGATGGAATGGGCGAAACGGCAGAAAACTTAGCAGATATGCACAACATTAGCCGTGAAGACCAGGATAAATTTGCACTTTGGTCTCAGCAAAAAGCATCAAAAGCTCAGGAAAGCGGAAGATTGGCAGAAGAAATTGTAAAAGTTGAAATTCAGCAAAGAAAAGGCGAACCGAAAATCTTCGATACCGACGAATTTATTAAACCAACTTCTTCAATGGAAGGTTTAGGAAAACTTCGCCCAGCTTTCAGAAAAGAAGGAACAGTAACCGCAGGAAATGCTTCTGGAATGAATGACGGAGCAGCAGCTTTAATTTTAGCAAGCGAAGAAGCGGTAAAAAAATACGGTTTAAAGCCAAAAGCAAAAATTTTAGGTTCTTCCGTTGCCGGTGTTGAGCCAAGAATCATGGGAATCGGTCCTGTTGAAGCAACGCAGAAACTATTAAAAAGACTCAATCTATCATTAGAAGATATGGATATCATCGAATTGAATGAAGCTTTTGCGGCTCAAGCTTTGGCGGTAACAAGGTCTTTAGGTTTGAAAGATGATGATTCTAGAATCAATCCAAATGGAGGTGCAATTGCCATCGGTCATCCACTTGGAGTTTCCGGAGCAAGAATCGTTGGTTCTGCAACTATCGAACTTCAAAAACAAAACAAAAAATATGCGTTGTGTACGCTTTGTATCGGTGTCGGACAAGGGTATGCAATGGTGATTGAAAAAGTGTAATTTTTCAATAGTGTAACAACATAACAATGTACCAGTATAACAATTTTGCGAACTGTCATTCTGAACGAAGTGAAGAATCTCATTGGTAAACTGTTCCATTGATACATTTTTAAATTAATTTTTTTAATAAAAAAATTATGAATATTTACTCATATCACGGAATTCGCCCCATCATAAAACCTTCCGCTTACATTCACCCACAAGCGGTGATTATCGGAAATGTGGAAATTGGCGAAGAAGTTTATATCGGTCCAAACGCAGTTATTCGCGGTGATTGGGGGAAAATTATAGTGAAAGACGGAGCAAATGTTCAGGAAAACTGTACGCTTCACGTTTTCCCTGGGATTGAAACCATTTTGGAAGAATCTGCGCACATCGGTCACGGAGCGATTATTCATTCCGGACATATCGGGAAAAATTGTTTGGTAGGAATGAATTCTGTGGTGATGGACAAAGCCGTTATCGGTGACGAATGTATTATCGGAGCTTTGGCTTTTGTTCCCGCAAATTTCAAATGTGATGCTCGAAAATTAATTGTGGGAAGCCCTGCAAAAATTATTCGTGATGTTTCTGATGAAATGATTAAATGGAAAACCGAAGGAACAAAACTATATCAGGAATTGGCAAGAGAAGGCAAAGATGCTATTCTTCCTTGCGAACCATTTACAGAATATGTACAACAAATTCCCACTAAAATTGTTGATTACAGCATTTGGGATGATGTGAAATAAGTCTAGAAATATACCAATGTAAAAATGTAACAATCACAGAATTCGTTTAGATATTGGTAAACTGTTACACTGATACATTGTTAAATTAAAAATAATATGGAAAAGTTAAAAAACTACATTCATGGCGAATGGATTGAAGGAACAGGAAACGGAATTCCTTTGTACAACGCTGTTAATGGAGAGCAGGTTGCGATTTCAGATACAGAAGGTCTGAATTTCGAACAGGCTTTAGACTACGGTAGAACTGTAGGGTACAAAAACCTTGCTTCTATGACGTTCTACGACCGTGGCGAAATGCTAAAAAAAGTGGCTCTTTATCTTTTAGAAAGAAAGAAAAAGTACTACGATTTATCTTATAAAACTGGGGCAACTCACGCAGATTCTTGGGTAGATATCGAAGGAGGTTTTGGTACTTTCTTTACATATTCAGGTTTGGCGAAAAGAATGCTTCCAAATACTCCGTTTTGGGTAGATGGAGAAACTCAGAAAATTTCTGCAAACGGAACTTTCTTAGGAACTCACATTTTAACACCGAGTGAAGGAGTTTCAATTCAAATTAATGCATACAACTTTCCAGTTTGGGGAATGTTGGAAAAGCTTTCTACGTCTTTATTGGCGGGTGTTCCGTCTATTGTGAAGCCGTCTCCGTTTGGTTCTTACCTTACGAATGCGGTTTTCCAAGATATGATTGAAAGCGGAATTCTTCCCGAAGGAGCTGTACAATTGGTTTGTGGTGAACCCGGAAATATTCTTGATTATGTTCAGGATGGCGATTCTGTATTGTTTACAGGTTCTGCAAATACAGGTAGAAAACTGAAATCTTTACCGTCAATTGCAGGAAATGCTGTTCGTTTCAATATGGAGGCAGATTCTTTGAACTGTTCTATTCTTGGTTTGGATGCAAAACCGGGAACTCCAGAATTTAATCTTTTCATTAAAGAAGTTCAAAGAGAAATGACCACAAAAGCCGGACAAAAATGTACGGCAATCAGAAGAATTATCGTTCCTGAAAACTTGATTGGTGATGTTCAGAATGCTTTATCTAAAGCTTTAGACCAAACAAAAATCGGAAATCCGTTAAGCAGAGAAACTCGAATGGGTTCTTTGGTTGGAAAGCAGCAATACGATGAGGTTTTAAGAAAGGTAAATCTTTTAAAAGCAGAAACAGAGCTTGTTTACGACGGAAAACACGAATTGGTAGATGCAAACTATGAAAATGGTGCATTTATGAGTCCGAAATTATTCTTAAATGATGCTCCATTCACGAAAAATATTTCTCATGATGTCGAAGCTTTCGGACCTGTTTCTACATTAATGCCTTACAAAGATGCAGAAGAAGCAGCGGCTTTGGCAAAAAGAGGAAAAGGAAGTTTAGTGGGTTCAATCATTTCTCATGACGACCAATTTGTTGCCGAAACTTCTTGGAAAATGGCTTCTCAACACGGAAGAATTTTTGTCTTGAACAGAGATAACGCAAAAGAAAGTACAGGTCACGGTTCGCCGCTTCCTACTTTGATGCACGGTGGTCCCGGAAGAGCAGGTGGTGGTGAAGAAATGGGCGGTTTGAACGGTCTTCATTTCTTCCTTCAAAAAACAGCGATTCAAGGTTCTCCGGATACATTGACGGCGATTACAAAAATGTATCAGCAAGGTGCTGAGAAAAAATATTCAGATAAACATCCTTTCCAGAAATATTTTGAAGAAGTTGAGGTGGGAGATTCTTTAGAAACAGCAGGAAGAACGGTTACTGATGCGGATATTGTAAATTTCTCTAACGTTTCTTGGGATCATTTCTACGCACATACAGATGCAACAAGTTTGTCGGGAACTATCTTCGATAAAACGGTTGCTCATGGATATTTTATCCTTTCTGCAGCAGCTGGATTGTTTGTTTCTGGTAAAAAAGGACCGGTTATCGCAAATTATGGATTAGAAAATTGTTCGTTCTTCAAACCTGTGTATGCGGGAGATACGATTACAGTTTATTTAACGGCAAAAGAAAAAATCAACCGTGGAGTAAAAGGTAGAAATATTCCTTCTGGAGTGGTGAAGTGGTTGGTTGAAGTCGTGAACCAAAGAGATGAAATTGTTTGTGTAGCTACAATTTTAACGTTGGTTGCCAAGCAATCGCCTTTCATTGATTTGAATCTTAGAAGCATCCAAAAAACTTTAAATGGTTTAACGGAAACTACGCAAGCAAATTGGGGTAAAATGTCTCCTCAACACATGCTTGAGCATTTAGAAGACGGTGTTTTGGTAAGTTTAGGCGAGCCGGAAGCAGACCAATGTTTCACACCTGAAGAAAATCTAGAAAAATGGCAGGATTCTTTATACACGCACAGAAAAATGCCTAAAGATTTCCTGGCTCCGTTTATGAATGCGGATGGTTCTTTACAAGAATTGAGACATAAAAATCTTGAAGCTGCAAAACAGTCATTCCTAGAAAATTTGAAAAAATTTGTGATTTATTACAAAGAAAATCCAGAAGCAGAACACATGAATTATGTTTTCGGAAAACTGAATAAAGAAATGTGGGAATTGCTGCACAAAAAGCATTTTACGCATCATTTTGAACAGTTTGGGTTGATTTAATTCAATATAACAATTTAATAATGAAGCAGTGTAACAATTTTTTGTTGCACTGTTTTTTTTGTTCGTTAATGATTGTTTTTATTGTAAAATTTTTAATTTAGAAATATTATAATCCTTTTATACAAACCATTATGCCTTGGAATCCCGACGTTTACAATCAATTTAAAAACATCCGTTATCGACCTTTTTTTGATTTGTCTGAATTTATTTCTGATGAAAACTTGAAAACGGCGATTGATATTGGTTGCGGAACAGGCGAACAAACCAAAATTCTCGCAGAAAAATTTCAAAAAACACAGTTTCTAGGAATTGATGCTTCTTCCGAAATGTTGAAGAAATCTGAAGAATTTAAATCTGGAAATCTTTCTTTCAGGCAACAAACCATCGAAAGTTTGTATTCTACAGAGCAAAAGTGGGATTTGGTGTTCAGCAATGCGGCGTTGCAATGGTCGGACAATCATAAAAAACTTTTCCCTAAATTAATAAGTCTGGTGAATGATGGCGGACAATTTGCGGTGCAAATGCCTGTTCAGCCTGAAAATGTTTTAAACAAAATTCTTGTGCAACAAGCGTCCGAAGAACCTTTTTCTATTCAATTGAAAGGTTTTAATCGACTGTCACCAGTCCTTGGTTTGGATGATTACGCACATATGATGTTTGAAAATGGTTTGCAAAATCTAAATATTTCTATGAAAGTTTATCCTCTTATCGCTGAACGTGGGGATGAGCTCTATAATTTTATCTCAGGTTCTGCGCTTATTCCTTATTTGGAAAGGCTTTCGGGCGACCAAAAGGAAGATTTTATTAATGAATTTAAGAAGAGAATTGGAGGTCATTTTTCAAAATTTCCAGCCATTTATTCGTTTAAAAGAATACTTCTTTACGGAAGAAAATAAAAGGTATGCAAACAGAAAATTCCCGACTTTCACGGGAATTTCTTTTTTTCATCATGTTTTAAGAATCGTAATGGTGAAAATGTATGTGTTAAGTACATTTCGAGGGAAAATATTTTGATCATCTTTTAAGATGAATTTTTAGCGAGGTCAAATTCAATTGAGAAAAAGAAAACTTCAAACCTAGTTTTACTATTGATCTCAAAGTAATTTTTTTTAAAAAAATGGATGAAATTACTCCGTTGAACGAACCTTATATTGAACAGCAAATAATATCTCTGTGCTGTACTGTAAGGGTTTTTTCTATAATTGATACTAAATTGATCTCGTTCGGAATATTAATTTGTGACTGTTGTGATTGGTACAAATGTAAGCAGATAATTTTTTTTTATATTCCGTAAAAATACGGAATCTGCAATTTTATATTTTGGCAATAAGTTCTGTTTTTTTTATCGTATAAATTTTTTAACCGAACAATTGTTAGTATTTTTGTTTGAATACAATATAAGATAAGAAATGAGCGATTTCGTAACATCAGAACTTAAAAATAATATTGCGGAAATTACTTTTGGAACCGCAAAAAGCAACGCTCTTCCGGGAGCAATTCTTGAAAAATTAGCCGAAACTATTTTAGAAGAAGGCGCAAAAAAAGAAGTAAAAGCTATTCTTGTAAAAAGTGAAGGCGAAAAAGCATTTTGCGCCGGAGCGAGTTTCGACGAACTTTTGGCGATTGAAGAATTGGAAGCTTCAACAAAATTTTTCGGAGGTTTTGCAAAAGTTTTGAATGCGATGAGAAATTGCGGAAAGATTGTCGTAGTTAGAGTTCAAGGGAAAACTACCGGTGGTGGAGTAGGTTTGGCTTGTGGAGCAGATTATTGTTTTGCTACAGAAAATGCGGCTTTGGCGCTTACAGAAATCAATTTAGGAATTGGTCCTTTCGTAATCGGGCCTTATGTTGAAAGAAAAATCGGAAGATCACAATTTTCTGCAATGGCGATAGATGCAGATTTTAGGTCTGCAGCTTGGGCAGAGCAACACAATATTTACCATTCGGTTTCTCCTACGATTGCGGAAATGGATGAAGCCTTAGAAAAGTTTATGACCACTCTTTCTTCTCGAAGCGAAGATGCTTTAGCATTAATTAAAAAAGTTTCTTGGGAAGGAACAGAGCATTTTGAAGAGTTGATGCCTGCAAGAATTCACATGAGTGCAAGTTTGATTTTGGAAGAATCTGCAAAGAAAAATATCGAGGCAATTAAAGAAAAATTAAGAGCGAAATAAGCCTAATTTTTCTTATAATCATAAAAACCGTCGTATTTTTAACGACGGTTTTTTTATTTTAAACAAAAAACATAAGTGTAAAAATTAATAACATGGGACTATACGAAGTTGTAATTATCTTAATTTGCCTTTCAGCGGCATTCGGTTTTATCAATCAGAAATTTTTAAAACTTCCTTTTGTAATCGGGCTTTTTTTCCTTTCTACAGCGCTGTCTGTTTTGGTTATCAGTTCGCAGTTTTGGATGGATATTAATGTAAAAGGTTTAAAAGCATACATAGAAAACTCGCATCTCGATAAATTAATAATTGATGTTTTCCTTGGCTTTTTGCTTTTTGCGGGTGCGCTTCATACCAATTGGGCAAATTTAAGGTCCGAAATTAAATCGATTACCAGTTTTGCTTTGGGAGGTGTCATTTTTTCAACCCTAATTATTGCAGCATTGTTTTCTTTTGTAGCAGGTTTGCTCGGACTTCAAATTGATTTTGTGTATTGCTTAATTTTTGGAGCTTTAATTTCGCCAACAGACCCTATTGCTGTTTTAGGAATTTTAAAACAAGCCGGAGTTCCGAAAAAGACAGAATCGGTAATTGTGGGCGAGAGTTTATTCAACGACGGAATTGGCGTTGTTTTGTTTATTGCTTTGTTGGATACGCTTCGCGTGGGCGAGTTTAGTTTTGGTCATTTCGGGATGCTTTTCGTGCAGGAAGCGATTGGCGGAATTGTTTTAGGACTTATCTACGGTTACTTTTTGCATCTTCTTTTGAAAGCTGTAGATCATTATGAAACTGAAGTTTTAATTACTTTGGCTTTCGTAATGGGAGGTTATTATTTGGCGAATCATTTCCATATTTCCGGGGCATTGTCGATGGTTGTGATGGGGTTAATGGTTGGGAATTTCCGTACCAATGTAGCGATGAGCGACACGACACAAGAATACGTCAACAAATTCTGGGAATTGGTAGATGTGGTGTTGAATGCCTTATTATTTATCTTAATTGCTTTTGTCTTAATCGAGGTAGATTTTAAAACAGAATATGTGGTTTTAGGAATTGTTTCTGTTTTTATAGTTTTGCTTACAAGAGCATTTTTGGTGTATTTACCATTAAGTTTCTTTCCTAAATTTTTTAATTTAAATAGAAAAGACGCACGTATAATTTCTTGGGGCGGTTTGCGTGGAGGATTGTCTTTAGCATTGGTTTTATCGCTTCCGAATAGTGCGACAAAAGAAATTTTGTTGGTGGCAACGTATTGCACCGTGTTGTTCAGCATCCTTATTCAAGGCTTAACGATTGGAAAAGTAGCTAAATGGAGTAAATAATTTTCTGCTTCTTTATTTATAAGAAACCTTTTGCGACAAAGCCACGAAGAATTTCGCAAAGAATACAATGCTTAGTGACCGTTGTGAAAAACTTTGTGTTCCTTGTGGTTAGACTAAGCATAATATTTTAAGACTGAAATTTTTTTTCAGTCTTTTTTTGAAAAAATGTTTTTCAATTCAAAATAAATTTTAACTTTGTAATTCAAAGTTCTTTATATGGAATCAAAAAACTACCACGAAGACTTATCACACATCCGTTCTATGATGGAACGCTCTTCCAGATTTATATCATTAAGCGGTTTATCTGGTGTTTTTGCTGGTCTTGCTGCAATTGCGGGAGCTATTTATGTGTATTTTGCCTTTCAACGTGAAGGGATTGATTATTTTGCCGGACAAAGAAATATATTTTCTGCTGGTTTGGTGAATGAGTTAATCGTCACGGGAACAGTTATTTTGTTGGTCGCAATTTTAAGTGGATATTTTTTTACCGCCAGTAAAAGCAGAAAAAAAGGTTTGAAAATTTGGGATGCCACTACCAAAAGACTTTTGACTACCTTTGCCGTGCCTTTAGTAGCGGGTGGAGTTTTCTGTCTCGCGCTGTTGTATCATCATCTTTATGTGTTTATTGCACCGGCAACGCTTATCTTTTACGGATTGGCTTTGGTAAGTGCAGAACGATATACTTTAACAGATATAAAATATTTAGGATATTGTCAGATTGTACTCGGTTTGATTTCTCTTTTCTTCTTAGGATGGGGATTGGTAACCTGGACGATTGGCTTTGGTATACTTCACGTAGTGTACGGATTGATTATGCATAAGAAGTACAAGTGATGGCAATAATTTGGCTGTTTTTTCTATTGATTGCAACATCAATAGTTTCATTAATAGCCTCCTTCATTATTTCTAATGGAAGTAAGGGTAGAAGTAAAGTTTTTTTTAAATTATTTGCAGGATTTTGGATTTTTATCTTTTTCTGCTATTTAGTTTCCGCAATCATCGGATGCATTTACGATAAAAAGACGGTTGATAAAGGTGATTTGTACGGAAAGTATGTGATTTATAAAGAAATGTTTAAAGGTAAAAATTCAGATTGGCAGTACAAGCATTTTAGTTTTGAAATTACCGAAGATGATGAATTTATCTTCTATGAATATTTTGATAATGGAAAAGTGAAATCTTCGCATAGAGGTGATGTTGAGTTTATTGATTCGTATAGAAGTCCACATTTAAGAATTTTGAATCTGAAGCCTGCTCACCAAATCGTTGAAGAAGAACCATTATTGGTGAGAAATACATGGGAGTTTTATTATGTTTTTAAATCTAAACAGTTTGGAAATGTATTTTTTATAAAGAAAGAAGAAAGTTTTTTCAGTAGAATTTTAGCTAATTAAAATGATAAAAATAAATCAACTCAACAAAGAATTTGAAAGTCGTGTAAGATTGGGCATTATGTCTGTTCTTATGGTAAACGACTGGGTTGATTTTTCTGAAATGAAAAACCTTCTTGAAGTTACCGACGGCAATTTGGCAAGTCACAGTAACGCTCTGGAAAAATCTAATTACATCGAAGTGAAAAAAGAATTCGTAGGCAAAAAACCAAAAACATCCTACAGAGTTACGCAAACCGGAAGAACTGCTTTCACAGAACATTTAGACGCACTCGAAAAATTATTGGGTAAATAAAGCTCAATTTTTTTTGAAAATTAACTTTGAAACACAAAGTACTTTAAATTAAAATAAATAAAAATCATGACAAAACAACAAAAAACCACAGTTATTTTCGCCATTCCTTCATTGCTCTTGGCGACAGCTTTTCTCGGAAATATTTTCGTAGAAGGCTTTAATTGGTCTGCTTTCGATTTTCTGATTGCAGGAGTTCTCCTTTTCGGAACCGCATTTATCATTAATCTCATCGTGAAATCTTCCAAAACAATGCTTGTAAAAATCCTTATTGCAACTGCAGTTCTTCTCGTACTTGCTTTGGTTTGGGCAGAATTAGCTGTTGGAATTTTCGGAACTCCTTTCGCGGGAAGTTAATTGTGTTTTAAGCTAAAAAAATACGTTATTATGACTGCGATTCATCAATTCAGAGTTTTAAGAAAATTTCAAATCGATATTTTCTTGTTTATGATGACAATGTTCTGTTTCATGCTATTCGTTGTACGATATTACATTACAGACACAAAAGTTTTCTTATTTCTAAACTGGAATTTATTTCTTGCATTTATCCCTTTTTTAATCAGTTCAACATTGTTAAAATTTGGCGTGAAAAGTAAAATATCCTTGCTTTTCGCTATCGGAATGTGGATTTTATTTTTCCCGAATTCTCCATACATTTTAACCGATTTGTTTCATTTGAGAGTCAGAACACAAATCCCGATTTGGTACGACCTTATTGTAATTTTGGCGTATGCTTGGACGGGTTTAATGTTTGGTTTTGTAAGCCTTTTTCAAATCGAAAAACTGCTTTCGAGATACTTAAACGAAACCAAAATCAATTTTCTGGTTATTGTTTTCTTTTTCGTGAGTGGTTTTGGGGTTTATCTCGGTCGTTTTTTAAGATGGAACAGTTGGGATATTTTCTCCAATCCTTTTGGTTTGTTTCAAGATATTTCTCATCGATTTATTTATCCTTTAGAAAATACAAAAACTTGGGGAGTGACTTTGTTGATGGGCGTTTTGCTCAATTTTATGTATTTCTCAATCAAGCTGATTCGAAATTCTTCATTAGGAGATTCTTGCTTTGAAAATAAAAGTAATTGATTTAATTTTTATGGCGCCTTTATCCGCCCTCCACTCCCGCTTTTTTGTGCCTTGGCTTTTCCCTTCGCTTACAAAAAGAGCTCCGTTCAGGTCGGGGCGCAATGTCACATTCATAAGAAAATCTAGCTCTAAAACACACGATGTTGTGTTCTTTGTGAAAAAACCTTGTGTCATTTGTGGTTAAGATAACACTAGTTGTAAAAGCCAGCTCAACCTATTTATATAAAGAAATTATGAAAAAAATCCGTGTAAAATTCTTGCTTTTCGTGTACAACAAAACTCAAAAACTGTACAGAAAATACTTCAAGAAAAAGAAAAGACAATGGCAGTTTAACGAAAAACAACTTCTCGAATTTGATAAAGACTCTCTTGGCAGAAAACTAGGCGAATTCTACAAAAAGCATGGCTTCACAATGATTCCCAAGATGGAAAACCACGATGTACATCATCTCATTACCGGTTGCGGAACTCAGTTTGAAGACGAAGTGGCGATGCAGTTTCTTTTGTTGGGAAACGGGAAACTCAATGCTCATCTTTTGGCGGCGATAGTTTTGGGAAGCATTATTCTTCCGGAATATTACAAGTTGTACATCAATGCTTACAAAAAAGGGCAGTCGATGCGAACTTTCCATCACATCGATTTTGAAGAATTGCTTTGGCAAAATTTCGAAAATGTAAACAATTTCTTCAAACAAAAAGAAACACCTGCTCTCTTTTAACCTTCATTTTTAGCCTCAACCTTAACCTTAACCTAACCTCTACACCATGAAAACACATCATTATATATTTTTGAGCACCTTTCTTTTTGTCGTGTTGTTTTATAACGAAAGCATCGGCTTAAATTTTGGGATTCTCGGACTTGTTTATTCTATTTCTATCTTCGCCAAAACGCCTTCAAGCCATCCTACAAAAATGTTCTATTTCCTCTTTGGAACGAGCGTTTTATCGAGTTTTGCTTGGGCGTGGTTTGGCGATTTCAGTTCGTTTTTAGCATTGGTTACTTCACTTTTGATGCTCTCTTTTCGATCAAAACAGAAGAAGCTTAAAACATTTATGGTTTTCCCTGTTTTTATCACCAATTTTTTTACCGCTATTTGTAGAATTTTCAGTTTCGAAGAATGGATTCCGAAAGGAAGTACTTCTGGTTTGTGGCAGAAAATTTTAGCTTTTGTTTTAATTCCGTTGATTTTTGTCGGTGCATTTTTCGCGATTTATTCGGCGGGAAGCGATTCTTTTGCGGCAGTTTTTAACCAGATTAATTTCGATTTTAATGTTTGGGAAATTCTCTGTTTGTCGGTTTTGGGCTTTTTTATTGCGTTCAATTACTATAATTTTATTGTAGAAAGAGTGATTTACAAAAACAATCATGTGCTTTCAAATGAATTTTCTTCTCCTCAAAAAGAGGTAAAATCTACGTTTTCTTTTCTCGATTTTGATGCAGAAAGAACAAGCGGCGTCGTTTCTCTCCTTCTTTTAAATGTAATGTTGATTTTTTTCATCGGAACGTACACTTTCGAGCAGTTTTATCAGACTGAAAAATCTCCAAACTATATGTCTGAAGAAACTCACAATAGAGTAGAAGCGGTGATTGGCTCGATAGTAATGGCAATTGTGGTGATTCTTTTTTACTTTAAATCTAGCTTTAATTTTGATGCTAAAAATATTTGGCTAAAACGTTTTGCTAAACTTTGGATAGTTCTAAACTTGGTTTTGATTGTAGTAACGGCAGTGAAAAATACGGAGTATCTTATTTTGCATGCTTTCACGTATAAAAAATTGGGTGTTTATGCATTTTTACTGCTTTCTGCGATAGGTTTGGTGGTTACGTTTATTAAAATTCAGAGGAAGAAAACCAATGCTTTTCTTTTCAATTCTATGCTTTGGGCGTTTTATGGAATGGTTTTAGTATGCTCTTACGTCAATTGGGGCGGAATTATGACGGCTCAAAACATCAAAAGAAAAGATTTTGCGATAGATTTTCATCGATATTCGGTAAGTTTTAGCGATAGACAATTGCTGAAATACGCTAAAGAAAGAAAAGATGAAGCGCTAATCAAAAAAATTAATCTAGGGATTGAAAATGAAAAAAAGAAATCATTTCTGTCTAAAATATTATTTTATGAAACGATTAAAATACATTAGTTTACATTTAGGATTTGCTGTAATGGGTTTGCTTACCGTTGCTTCTTGTCAGAAAGAAAAGACACACACGGTTGAAAACGAAAAAGATTCTGTAATTGTAAGCGAACAAGAAGCTGCAGAAAATCTGCCGGATTCTGCGGTTTTGCTTACCAAAGATTCGATGATTAATAATGCACCGAAAACCAAAAAAGTTTTGGAAACAGGAGTAATGCGGGAAGAGCAGGATAGAGTAATTATTCGCGTTGCAGATGGGCAAAGACTTCCTTTTACGATTGGCGAAGAGTTTACCGAAAATCATGATAAACTCATTCTGAAAATTTCAGATTTTACTCAGTCTGAAATTACTGCAACAATTAAAGTGAAAGATTCGAAACAGAATATTAGATTCAATCAGATAAAATTCCCGGATGGAAGTTTTGATGGTCCTTTTGGAAAAGAACTTACCCATACTGTGAAAGAAAAAGGTGAAGTATGGCTTATTATTGGGAAAAATAATATGGCTGAAGGTACTTCAAACGGAGATTTTTCTGTAACGGTAGAATAAGTTGGTACAATTTGTGATAAGCAACTCACAAAATGATTTACAATGAAAAATGTATTAGTTTCAACAGTAATTGCAGCGACAGCTTTGGTGAGTTGTGGTACCGTTCAGTCTATCGTACAAAACACGTTTCCTTATACCGCAAATGTTTTAATTTCAACGGGAGTTCCTGCAAATAAAGAGGTTTCTTCCACTGCAACAGCAACCAATGTACAAACTTGGTTTGGAGGAAATAGTAGTGCGCAAATTAAAGACGTAAGAATTTCTGATGCTAAAATATCTGTAGCTTCACCAACAGGAGGAAATTTAAGTGCTTTCAAATCTGTTAAAGTTTATATCTCTTCTGCTGGTGCCAATGAAAAATTGGTAGCATCTCGTACTAATATTTCTACGGATGCCTCTAGTTTGAATTTAGACCTAGAAAGTTCTGGGTATTTGGATGAAGTGGTAAAAAGTAGTGGTTTAACGGTTAGAACTGTTTACGAGTTGAAGAACCAAACTACATCTGATATGAATATTAAAGTTTCTTTAAACTTTAGCAGTGTACCTGTTAATTAATTTTTAGAATTTAACATCATAAAAATGCTTTCCCAACAAAGGGAAAGCATTTGCTATATAGTAAATTTGTGTTAACGGATTTTGAAAATTGAAATTTCTGCAGATTTATCTGTAATCGCTCCCAAACTTAATCCTCCTTGAACAATACCAAACCTGATAATATCTCCCGCGTTAAGTTGATATATATGGCTTATTTGTCCCTGTGTTAGTGCGATATTTACTACGACTAAAGTTAATCCTAGAACTCCTGATAAATCTAATAAATTTACACTTCCAAACATTCTAGAATCAAGTACCGTTGTTGTACTACCTACAGTTCTAACAATTACAAGTCCAGGGCGGTTGCCGGATAATAATTGCGCAGAAACTCCCTGTCCGATTCTAAAGCTGTAATTAATATGGTAAATGCCATTGGCGGGAACAACAAATCTGTTATTTGTAACAGCAGAAGAAGCAACATCTACTGTGTAAGTGGCGTCTGATGTGCTTGGAATTGCTAGATAATTAACCGTAGATCCTAGTAGATTAATTCCGAGAGAAATTAAGGAAAGATCTCCTGTTCCTCTTGTGGCATAAGTACCATCCATAATACTGGTTGTAGAGATCTTTACCCAAAGACCGGGTTGTCCCGCGGTATTTATCGTATTGGCCTCATACACATAGTCTCCTGCACTTGTAATGCCTAAAGTCTTTACAGCACCTACTGTGCTAGAAATAGGGGTTGAAACCGTAACAATTGCTCCATTTTGATCGGTTCCATAAGCTGCTTCTTTAGCTTTTAAAAGATCTCCCGTCGCTCTAGGTGGAATTACACCGTCTGGATAATTAGGATCGGCATTTGCTCTAATATCTACTGTTGCTTTAGGGTCGCTTGTATTTATACCTACTTGCGCATGTAAGCTAAATCCCACAAAAAGTGGGATTAGCAGATTGTAACCTCTCTTCATAAGCTTTAATTTTTAGTTGCAGTGAAGTTACAAATTAAAATTATGATTTATGTCATAAATTAGTGTGTTTTTTATGTAATCATTATCTATTGTTGATTTTCAATGAATTATTCACAATAGTTTAAAATGGTTACTATTGAAAGTAACTTTTAGTAACTGGATTTTTTTGAAGCATTTTCTAAAAAAAAAAATCACGTAAATTAATACGTGATTAGCTTTTTGTAATAGAATCCATCAAAATAGTGACGGGCCCGTCATTCACTAAAGATACTTTCATGTCGGCTCCAAAAATCCCACTTTCGGTTTTTAATCCAGATTTTGAAATTTGTTCTTTAAAATATTCAAATAATGGGATCGCTTTATCTGGTTTTGCCGCTTTTATGAAGGAAGGGCGGTTTCCTTTTTTGTAATCTGCAATCAATGTGAATTGGCTAATGCATAATATTTCACCTTTTATATCTTGTATAGAAAGGTTGAGCTTATCATTTTCATCACCAAAAACTCGTAGGTTTAGTATTTTTTGAACCAGCCAATCGGCATCAGATTTTTCGTCGTTTTCATCAACGCCAATCAAAAGCATGAAGCCTTTGTGGATTTCACCTACAATATTTCCATCAACTTTTACATGAGCTTCAGAAACTCTTTGGATAACTACTCTCATATTTTAATAGTAAATGCTAAGTGTTTTGGTTGATGCATCGTAGTTGTAAGGATATGTTTTAGGAGGTAAGGATGTTGTTCCGCCGGATTCTGGAGTTCCATTGAGCATCCATTTCATATTATCTTTTGGGCAGATTATAGAAATGTTATCTTTTACTTTTAGGGTGGTGTTTGTGTCGGGGCATAAATGTGGTGCGTTTCTATCAAATACTTTAAAGCCACTTCCTGTATTTACTACGATTAACCCTCGAGTTCCGCATTGTTGTTCATTTAAATAAATCCAATTTCCAGAATAATTTAAATCGTAATAACCTGCATTGTTCAGATTGATAGTGACACTAATCGGAGAGCTCGGAAAACAGCTTGCAGTATCGTTATTGCTTCCGCAAGAATTTATTGTTAATGCACTGAAAATCAACATTGTTAAAAAAGCGAATGCCGAAAAAGTTTTTTTCATTTGAATTGAAAATTTTATATATTTGTAAAATTATAACGATATACAAGAGAAAACATTGTCCGACAAATGTCGGATTATTTTTTTATACTAAAAACAAAATTTAAGATTATGGCAAGCTATGTTACCAAAGAAGGTTTAGATAAAATGAAAGCAGAGTTGGAACAGCTGGAAACAGTAGAGAGACCGAAAATTACCAACCAAATTGCTGAAGCTAGAGATAAAGGAGATTTGTCTGAAAATGCAGAGTACGATGCTGCAAAAGAAGCGCAAGGAATGCTTGAGATGAGAATTTCTAAATTGAAAGACGTAATTTCTACTTCAAAAATTATAGACGAAAGCCAGCTTGATACTTCTAAAGTGTCTATTCTTACAACCGTAAAATTGATGAATAACGATACGAAAAAAGAGCAGATTTTTAAATTGGTTCCGGATAATGAGAGCGATTTGAAGTCTGGGAAAATTTCGGTAAACACTCCTATTGCAAAAGGTTTGTTAGGAAAAGCAATTGGCGAAACTGCAGAAATTGTTTTGCCAAATGGTAATAAACTTTCGTTTGAAGTTTTAGATATTACTTTGTAATACATTTAATTCAGTAAAGAATGAGCACAATATTTACAAAAATCGTTAACGGAGAAATTCCAGCGTATAAAATCGCTGAAGACGAAAATTATCTAGCTTTTTTAGATGTAATGCCTTTGGTGAAAGGGCATACACTGGTTATTCCTAAAAGAGAAGTCGATTTGATTTTCGACCTCGATAGCGAAGAGTACAAAAATCTTTGGGTATTTGCTCAAATGGTTGCGAAAAAAGTAAAAAATGCCATTCCTTGTGTAAGAGTAGGTGTTGCAGTAGTTGGGTTAGAAGTTCCACACGCACATATACATCTTGTGCCACTCAATAAAATGGAAGATTTGAATTTCAGAAATGAAAGGTTGAAGCTTTCTCCCGACGAATACGCTGAAATTCAGCAATCAATTATTAATTCTTAAATCATATAGAGAGTCGTAAAAAAGAAATTTTTTACGATTTTCTTTCATAATATACCTTTATAAACAATGAATCCAAACCAATGTTCTTTCTGTGGAAGAAAAAGAAATGAAGTACAAATGCTGGTTTCCGGGCAAAATGGTTTTATCTGTGAGAATTGCATAGAGCAAGCGCATTTAATTGTAAAAGATAGCGTGTCTTCTGGTTCTTCATCTTCGATTGCAGAAAATATGGAAGATTTAAAAAAGCCAAAAGAAATTAAAGAATTTCTAGATCAATATGTTATTGGCCAAGATCAGGCTAAAAAACAACTTGCAATTGCAGTGTACAATCATTATAAAAGATTACTTCATGCTCAAACTGAAAACAGAGAAGTAGAGCTAGAAAAATCAAACATCATTATGATTGGTGAAACAGGAACTGGGAAAACACTTTTAGCAAAGACGATTGCTAAAGAATTGAATGTTCCTTTCTGTATTGTAGATGCTACCATTCTTACCGAAGCAGGTTATGTAGGAGAAGATGTAGAGAGTATTCTTTCAAGATTGCTGATGGTGGCAGATTACGATGTTGAAAAAGCAGAAAAAGGAATTGTTTTTATCGACGAGATTGATAAAATCGCTAGAAAATCAGACAACCCAAGTATTACGAGAGATGTTTCTGGGGAAGGAGTGCAGCAAGGTTTGTTGAAACTTTTAGAAGGAAGTATTGTAAATGTTCCGCCACAAGGAGGAAGAAAACATCCTGACCAAAAATATATTCAGGTGAACACACAGAATATTCTTTTTATCGCCGGTGGTGCTTTTGATGGAATTAAAGAAATCATCGAAAGAAGGATGAATAAGCAAGCAATTGGATTTAGTGCAGAAAAAATCAATAAAGCAGATGAAGATGAGTATGTTCTTACCAATATTAATGCAATTGATCTACGTACTTTTGGGTTGATTCCTGAGCTTTTAGGAAGGTTTCCTATTATTACTTATTTGGAGAAACTTACAAAAGAAACTATGGTACGCATAATGAAAGAGCCAAAAAATTCTATTGTAAATCAATTTGTTGAACTTTTTAAAATGGACGGAACCAACCTTGAATTTACCGATGAAGCCATCGAAAAAATTGTAGACGAAACTATGGAAAAAGGCTTAGGAGCAAGAGGTTTGAGAGGTACTACAGAAAAAGTATTAGAAGACTATATGTTTAATGTAGGAGAAGAAAAAAATATTATTTTAAACTAATTTAAAATCTCTAACCACTTGATAATATTTTTTTTAAAAAAAAATGTTATATCTTTGTAGCCAGTATTGTTAAACACATAACTTATACACAATGAAAAAAAATATATTAACTATTGGGCTTTTGTCAATAGGTCTTTCTGTTCAGGCGCAGACAGTCCTAATGCATTTAGATAATGCAGCAAAGGTGTATGTAGGCAAAGGCGCGTTAGTCTATAACGGCGGTGGTTTACAGACAAAAGGCACAGGTAATATTGAAAATCACGGGAATTTTATGATTTCTGGGAATTCAACTACTGATGTTTTTAGAAATCTCGATGGTACTTCTGGAACGGAAGTAAGTGGTGGTTTGTCTGGTACATTTGTCAATAAAATTAACGAACCTGCAAACTTTGCTTCGCGTAACACAGCGAGCCAAGGTGATCAGACTGTTCCATTGTCTACTTTGAACTACACGTACGGACAACTCTATATTACTGGTATCCCTCAAGCCAAACTTACAGGAGTTGTTAATCAGGAATTTGCATCGGTTAATCATGGTTCTTATCAGCAAATAGGAATTCCTTTTTTTGATAAATCTTTTGCATCTCTTTCTGAGTTCGGAAAAACTTTCAATACAACAAGGTGGTCTCAAAATGAAGTGTTGGTATGGAACAATGCCAATACAGTTTTTGATAATGCTACTTCTGTAAACATTGGTAGTAATACAAGACCAGCATACTCTTATTACATTATGGGAGCTGGTGGAGCAAGTTCAGCGTGGGCAACAAGTGGTCTTGGTACCGTAAGAACTTTAGTAGGAAGACCCGTTTCAGACCAAGAGAATTTTCAAGTAACACTTTCAGGTGCAGGTTCTACTGTAAACTACGGTTATCAAGGGAACGCTCTTAATGCATACAATGAAAAATATAATACTTACTTAGGAGATTATTTTGCTTACTCTAGAAATAATATTTGGGACGGGAATGATTTTGGGAAGAATTTATATTTCTTTTCTAATCCCTACCTTACGAATTTAGATTTGAATAATTTAATTAATCCTTCAGATTCAAATTATATCAGTAATCTTTACGGTATTAGATTTGAACCTACTGCTGGCGGAACAACTTATGTTACAGGGCAAGGAGGAAGTGTTATAGGTTTTAAATGGGTAACAAGATCCGGAAGCACTTGGACAGGGGATACAGAATATCTTAACGTGCGACCGTTTGGCTCATTTGTTATTAAACTTAATAACAATACAGCAAGTCCTGCTCCGGTATTAAACTTTGCTAATCTTAGAAGATTTAACTATCATTCAAGAGCTTTTGCAACTACTAATACAGTTACTGCTGGCAAAAATGGATCAAATGGTAGTGTTTCAGAAAGCGTTAAACAGCTTGCTGTTGTAGGTTTAGATGCGAATGGTAATGAATTGGTAAGAACTTATTTTGTTGTTTCTCCTAACTCTATTACGGGACATTCTGTAAATGCAACAACACAAGCCGCAAACAGTAATACTTATGATTTAGGCACATACGAAGAGCATCCGGTAACTGGAGGATACGATCCAACGTATCAAAATAGTTATTGGTTGTATATTAATGAGGCCAATGATAGCTTCCAAGGAAAGCCAATTAAAATGGTAAGATATACTTCAAATATCTCACAATTTAAATTTTATATTAAAGAAAATGGAGTTCCAATTCCAGTTGGAACACATCCATTATCTACAGGTATAGGTTTTTATTTTAAAGGACCAGATGGCGTAGTAAAACCTCTTAGTCAACAGCAGGTTTTAGCAGCGACAGGTAATGCAGAACAAGAATATGATTTGTATTATGGAGCACCAAATTCAGCAGTTTTAGCAACTACAGAAACGGCAACTTCACCAACAAGAACGGTGGTTGTTTATAATCCTCCAATTGATGATTACATTGTAAGATTTGATCCTAAATGGAAAAAAGCAGATATTCAAGTGTTTGATATGAGTGGAAAATTAATTATCTCAGAAAAAAATATCAACGCTTCTTCTGATTACACAATTAAATTACAGAAAGGCTTAAAAGCTGTCTACGTAGTTAAAGTGATTTCCGATAAAGGAGAAATCGTACAAACTAAAATTGAGAGATAGAATAAACATAAACCTTGAAAAAATGAAAAAAAATATATTACGAATTTTAATCTTAATTTACCTGTTTTTAGGTGGATTCTTATTCGCAGAGGAAGTTCCCGCCCCGCCTTCTGCAATGGGTAGACCAGGAGGTACAGGAGGTGATACCGGTACTCCCGGTGCACAATCAATTCCTGTAGATATGTACGTGTATGTTTTGGCAGTTGCTGCCATCATGCTTATAGCGTTTTTCGCAAGAAAGTATAAAACTCAAAAAATATAAATTTATATTAAAATATACTTAACTCTCTGATTTGTTCAGAGAGTTTTTTTATTTTTACATTATGAAGAAAATTTTTGTTACAGCTGCTTTTTTTGCGGCTCTTAAGATGAGCGCCCAGTTTATGGTTACAATAAAGGCTCCACAAAATTTTAAAGAACAAGAGGCAATTTTATATACACTTAGTGGTTCTAAAGATGTAGTCTTTACCAAAGAAACGGCAAAGAAAAATGTTTGGACTTTCAAATATCCTAAAAACTATATGGGTATGATGAAAATTTTTTTACCAAATACCAACAATACATTTAATTTTATTTCTGAAAATAAGAACGTTGAAATCAATTTAGAAACAGAAGGCGACAAGGTTAAAAATATTGTGTATCTAGATGAAGCTAATTCATTAATGAATAATGTGCAAGACGGTTCTCAGAAAAAAGAAATCATTTTACCAGCACTTATTCAGATAAAGGAATATTATAAGGGAGGTAGCGATTTTGGGAAGGCGCTAGACGCAGAGATAGCTAAACTCACCAATAAAACAGCCCCTGATTTTTCAAATCATCCTTTTGTAAGCTATTACAATATCAATTACAATAAATTTTTAGCTGAAGAAAATACTAAAAAAGTAACGCAGGAAGAAATCATTAATTTTATTGATAAATCAAATGATATGCTTGAAACGTCTTCGCTTTTACGTCCTATTTTGGTTTCTTACCTAAATGTTGGTGGTAATAATAATGTAACGAGTTCTGTTGATAAATTATTAGAAAGACTAAAAGTAGAAACGCCAAGAGGGCAAACTGTACTTTCTGAGCTTATCGATATTTTTGATGCCTATGATATGAAGGAATTTAAAAACAAATACCTTACTCAAGCTAAAAACTTAAAATGTACCATTACAGACAGATTAGCGACTACTCTTAAAACTCATGCAGCAACAGAAATTGGTGCAGAATTTCCTAATTACAAGTTTACAGCAGCTGTCAATACGCAAGCAAAATCTCTAGCGGATGTAAAAGCAGATAATAAAGTTGTTGTATTTTGGTCGTCTACTTGTTCGCACTGCGAAAATGAGCTTCCTCAACTTCTAGCAAAATACAAAGAAATAAAGGCGAAAAATATTGAAATTATTGGTCTTTCTTTAGATACTGATAAAGATTCGTATACAAAAAAGATTGCTGCTTTTCCTTGGATAAACGATTCCGAATTGAAAGGTTGGAACAGTTCTTTCACAGAAAAATATAATATTCACGCGACACCAACGTATTTTATTTTGGATGCTAACAATAAGATTATCAATAAACCAGACCACGTTGGTGATGTTTTAGAATATTTTAAGTTAAAATAATTTTGGAGGTAAGTAAATATTTTCTATATTTGCACCACCAAAACGGCGAGGTAGCTCAGTTGGTTAGAGCGCAGGATTCATAACCCTGAGGTCACGGGTTCAATTCCCGTCTTCGCTACAGAAAATCCCCTTTTTTAAGGGGATTTATTTTTTTATAACATTCTCAACATAATCCCACAATTTTTACCGACATGAAAGAGCAGGATGCTGTATGCTGCTAAAATGTATATTTTTAATTGCTAGCTTTAAGGCGCAGAAAATAAAATATACAGTAAGTGATTATGACGTTTCAAAATAAAATACAGCTTCTTTTTTCATTAGCCATTTTAGTTTTTACTTCTACCGAATTTAAAAGTCAGGATAAATTTCCAGATGGAACGGTAATCCCGAAATGGTTTAAAGAAAATAAACCAACAGACATTAATATATTAGGTAAAAAATATTTAATTACCGATTTTGGAGTGAAGAACGATTCTACAATTCTTCAAACCAAACAACTTCAAAGTATTATTGATGAAGCTTCAAAAAAAGGTGGAGTTATCATCGTTCCGAAAGGAACTTTTCTTATCAGTTCGCTTTTCTTCAAACAAGGGACGCATTTACATTTAGAAAACGGAGCAAAATTAAAAGGAAGCGACGATATCAACGATTTTCCAGTGGTTACCACGAGAATGGAAGGTCAGACGGTAAAATATTTTCCCGCTTTAATTAATGCAGATAATTTAGATGGTTTTACGATTTCAGGGAAAGGAACGCTCGACGGAAATGGTCTTAGATTCTGGAAGTCTTTCTGGAAAAGACGCGAATGGAATCCTAAATGTACCAATATGGACGAAATGAGACCAAGAATTATCTATGTTTCAAATTCTAAAAATGTTCAGATTGAAGGAATTACCGTTAAAAATTCACCGTTTTGGAGCACACATTATTATAAAAGTCAATTCGTAAAATTGCTAAATCTTACGATTCTTGCACCAAAAGAACCTGTAAAAGCGCCAAGTACAGATGCCATTGATATTGATGCTTGTTCTAATTTCTTGGTTAAAAACTGTTATATGTCCGTAAACGATGACGCTATTGCGTTGAAAGGAGGGAAAGGTCCAAAAGCTGATACAGACCCTAATAACGGTGAAAACAGAAACATCATCATCGAAGATAATCAATACGGTTTTTGTCATTCTGCATTAACTTGCGGAAGCGAATCTATTCACAATTATAATATTATTTTCAGAAATTCTACGGTGAAGGATGCTTCAAGATTATTACACTTAAAAATGCGTCCCGATACGCCTCAACATTATGAATACATCACACTCGAAAATATCAAAGGAAATGTAAAAACTTTCTTATATGTAAAAGGTTGGAACCAGTTTTTTGATTTGAAAGGCGAAGCAAAACCCAAAGAAGGTTTGGCAAATAACGTAGTTTTAAAAAATATTGATATTTCTTGCGAAACAGCTTTCTCTGTTGAAAAATCAGATTTATATACGTTGAAAGATTTTACTTTCGAAAATGTAAAAATCAAAGCATTAAAACCAGAAGAAGAAAATCTTAAAGCCATTCAAAATTTGAAGCAGACGAAAGTTAGCGTTACAAAAGTGGCTTCTCTTTCTCAATCTTACGACAAAAAAGACGATTCAGATATTTCTGCAAAATGAAATTAGCTTCCAAAATATTCGTTCTACTTTGCCTATGTTCACAATTGTTACAGGCGCAATTTCGGGAAATTCAGTTTCTGAGCGGGAAAGATGCGTTGCGTACAAAAACCTGGGATTTTTGGATTAACGGAGGGCGAAAAGCTGGAAATTGGAGCACAATTCAAGTGCCTTCTCATTGGGAGCAACAAGGTTTTGGAGCGTATAATTATGGTCGGGATTATGTAACGTACGGAAGAAATTTCAAGTTTAATGATGAAATGGGTCTGTATAAACATCAATTTTCTGTGCCGAATTCCTGGAAAGGAAAAACCATCAACATCGTTTTTGAAGGTTCAATGACCGATACTGAAGTGAAAATCAACGGAAAATCTGCCGGAAAAACTCATCAAGGTGCTTTTTATGAATTTAAATATGATATTTCCGATAAAATTCAATTTGGAAAACAAAATATTCTCGAAGTAAAAGTTTCAAAAATGTCTGCAGATGCTTCGGTAAATAATGCAGAACGTTTGGCGGATTATTGGGTTTTAGGCGGAATTTTCAGACCTGTTTATCTCGAGGCAAGTCCGAAAGAAAATATTTCTTGGGTAGCAATTGATGCCAAAGCAGACGGAACTTTCCGTTCAAATATTGAGTTAAATGAAATTAGTTCTGCGAACAATATAAAAGTAGAATTGTTTGATGCTAAAAATAATTTGGTGGGCGAATCTCAGGTTCAGATTCAAAAAGGAGATTCTTTAAAACAGATTCAGTTTTCGGTTAAAAATCCAAAACTTTGGACTGCGGAAACGCCTAATTTGTACAAAGCAAAATTCACTTTATACAAAAACAAAAAAGAGATTTTTCAAACGGAAGAAAAATTTGGTTTTAGAACCATTGAAATCCGAAAAGGCGACGGAATTTTCATCAACGGAACTAAAGTAAAAATGAAAGGCATCAACCGACACGTTTGGTGGCCGGAAACCGGAAGAGCGGTAACGGAAGATATCGATTTGATGGACGTTCAGCTTATCAAAGAAATGAACATGAATGCTGTTCGTTGTTCGCATTATCCGCCAAATAAATCATTTTTAAAGATTTGCGACTCGCTTGGTTTGTATGTTTTAGACGAATTGGGAGGTTGGCAAAAAAAATACAGTACAGAAGTTGGCAAAAAGCTCGTGAAAGAAATGGTTGTGCGAGACGCCAATCATCCATCGATTATTTTTTGGAGCAACGGAAATGAAGGCGGTCACAATTTCGATTTGGATGCCGAGTTTGGAAAATACGACTTGTCCAACCGTCCTGTAATTCACGCGCATCATAAACCCGGAAATGCTTTCAATGGTATCGATTGCAATCATTACGAAGATTATTACAGCACAAAAAAAATTCTTGAAGACGAAAATATTTACATGCCAACCGAGTTTCTTCATGCGCAAGACGACGGTGGTGGCGGAACTTCTTTAGCTGATTACTGGGAGCTTCACTGGAACTCCAAAAAAGGAGCGGGAGGTTTTATTTGGGCGTTTGTAGATGAAGGTTTGGTGAGAACCGATTTCAACAATCAGATTGATGTAAACGCGATTAATGCGCCGGATGGAATTTTAGGACCACATCGCGAAAAAGAAGGCAGTTTTTATGCAATTCGGGAAATTTACAGTCCGGTAAAAATTGATTTGAAATCTTTGCCAAATGATTTTAACGGAATTATTCCTGTCGAAAATCGTTATCATTTTACAAATTTGAAAGATTGCCGTTTCGAATGGAAATTGGTGAAGTTTAAAAATGCTTTTGATGCAGAATCTGGCTTTGATTTAGTTAAAAAAGGAAACGTTGATTCACCAAATATTTCTCCGGTTCAAAAAGGAAATATCAATCTAAATCTTCCTTTAAACTGGAGAGAAAACGATGCTTTATTTTTAACAGCAACAGATGTTTTCGGAAAAGAAATTTATACTTGGACGTGGCGAATTTCTTCTAATCAAAAGGTTTTTGAACAATTTTCTACAAATGCAGCCAAAGATTTTTCTGTAAATGTTGTGGAAAATGATGCTGAATTTATTTTAAAAGCAGACGAAAAAGAATTTACAATTGGTAAGAAAGATGGTTTGCTAAAATCAGTTATTGTCGATAAAAAAGGCAAAAAAATGAGTTTTAACAACGGACCTGTTTTCGTGAACGGAAAAATGGAATTGACTTCGATAAAAACTTTTACCGAAGGGAGAAATCAAGGGGTTGAAGTTCATTACAAACACGGAAATCAATTGATTTGGAAACTGAATTCTAACGGAATTTTAGAATTGACTTACGAATATTCGCTTTCTGGAGATTATGCTTTTTCTGGGGTGAGTTTCGACTATCCAGAATATTATGTCATCAATGCAAAATGGCTTGGAAAAGGACCTTATCACGTTTGGAAAAACCGTACACAAGGACAAACCTACAATGTTTGGCAAAGCCTGAAAAATTCAACAAGAACGGGTCAATCACCTTGGATTTATCCAGAGTTTAAAGGCTATTTTGATGATGTTTCTTGGTTGCAATTAGACACAGCAGAAGGAAAACTGACGGTCGGAACAAAAGACGAAAAAATGTTCGTCAGACTTTTTGATTTTTATGGAATTTACGGAGCTGAAGGTTTTCCAAAATTGCCTCCTGGAAATATCTCTTTTTTAGATGCAATTCCGCCATTGGGAACGGTCTTGGCGTTTAACATTAATAATAATACCGAATCTTTAGGAGTAGAAAGCGAGTCCAATCATTTGAACGGAAAATATAAAAGAACCTTGTATTTCTACTTTGGTTTGCCTGATTTAGGGGATGAAAAAAAGCAGTTTACAATGCCTGAAACTAATATTTTAACAGATTAAAATGAAAAATTCAATACAGTTTTTGATGATTTTCCTTGCTTCGCTATTTTTTGCGCAGCAAAAGAGTTTTCAGTTTGATTTTGGAGGAGAAAGAACCGAAAAAGGATTTATTCCAATTACATCAACTTCGCAATTTGATAAAAAATTAGGGTACGGTTTTATGGATATTTCTGGACTGAAAACTGTGGATAATGGAGGAAATGCTTTAACCGGAGATTACATTACAAGCAATAAACCGTTTTATTTTTCGGTGGCGATTCCGGAAGGAAATTATGATATTCATTTAACTTTAGGTGATAAAAAAGGAAGTTCTGAAACAACAGTTCGCGTAGAAAACCGCCGTTTGATGTTAAATGATGTAAAAACAAAAGAAGGGCAAATTGTAGAAAAACAAATCACCGTTCACGTAAAAGACAGTATTATACGCAATCAACAAGGCGAAAGAATCGGTGTTGTAAAATTAAAACCGAGAGAAAGAAGATATCTTCATTGGGACAGTATGTTGACGATTGAATTCAACGATAAAGCACCGAAAGTTTGCGCAGTTACCATTCAGCCCAATACAAAAGCAAAAACAATTTATTTAACTGGAGATTCTACCGTTGTAGATGCACAATACGAACCTTGGGCGTCGTGGGGACAAATGTTACCGTATTTTTTCAATCCGAATGATGTGGTGATTGCCAATTATGCCGAAAGTGGTGAAACTTTGAAAGCCTTCGAAGACCGCCATAGAATCGATAAAATCTGGAACAAAATGAAACCGGGAGATTATTTGTTTATTCAATTTGGGCACAACGACCAAAAGGCGGGAAACAGCATCAAATCGGGTTACAGAAAGCGGTTAAAAGAGTGGATTGATAAAGCAAAACAACTAGGAGTAACGCCGGTTTTGGTGACTTCTATGAATCGCCGAGTTTTTGATGAAAACAACAAAATAGTCAATACTTTGGATGATTTCCCAACTGCAATGAGAGAAATTGCCAAAGAAGAAAAGGTAGATTTAATTGATTTGAATGCGTTAAGCAAAACTTTATTTGAAGCGATGGGCCCGGAAGCTGCAAAGAAAGCTTTTGTGCATTATCCTGCGAATTCTTATCCTTATCAACCTAATGATTTGGCAGATGATACGCACTTTAACCCTTATGGAGCGTATGAATTGGCTAAATGTGTCGTGAAATCTATTGCTGACCAAAATTTACCGTTAAAAAAATACATTTCTAAAAACTATAAAAATTTCAACCCCAATAAACCCGACGATATTGAAAAATTCCATTGGCCAGAATCTGTTTTTATGGAATCTTTAAAACCTGATGGAAATTAAAAAAGCCCTGAAAGGGCGCAGTAAGAGTTGAAAAAAATGATTTTCAAAAGAAAATACGTTCTTCTCAAATGCCGAATCACAAACTAAAATAACAATTACGTCCAAAAACTTTTGTGACTGTTGTGGTTAATTTAAACTGTGGTTAAAAATAAAAAGTTAAAAATGAAAATTAAAAACATAATCAAACTTAGTGTTATCTGTTTTGCATTCGGAAATCTTTCCGCACAAAATCCGTGGCCAAAAGCGACCAACACTGCTCAACCTTGGACGCGTTGGTGGTGGATGGGAAGCGCAGTTGATGAAAAAGGACTCGATAAACAACTTATAACACTTTCTCAAGCAGGTTTTGGAGGGGTAGAAATCGTTCCGATTTATGGTGCAAAAGGTTTTGAAGACAAATACCTGAAATATCTTTCTCCAGAATGGTTGAAGATGCTTCGTTTTACCACAGATAAAGCTAAAAGTTTGAACATGGGTGTTGATATGGCAGTCGGAACAGGATGGCCAATTGGAGGTCCGCAAGTAAGTGAAAACGATGCTGCAACAAAAATGATTGTGCAAACGTACGAGCTTCAATCCAATCAAAAATTTTTAGAAAAAATAGTTTTAAAAGACGAAAAACAAAAAGATTTAAAATCTTCAAAACTCGATATTGTTACAGTATACAACGAGAAAAATGAAGCTATTGTAATCACAGATAAAGTAGCTGAAAACGGTACTTTAAACTGGAAACCTGCTTCTGGAAACTGGAAGATTTATGCAGTTTTTTCAGGTAAAACTTTACAAAAAGTAAAACGTGCCGCTCCTGGTGGAGAAGGATTTACGCTAGACCATTTTTCGCCCGATGCAACCAAAGATTATCTTAAAACTTTCGATAATGCATTTGGAAACTCAAACTATGGATTGCGTTCGTTTTTTAATGATAGTTATGAGGTGTACAATGCAGATTGGACGCCAGATTTCAAAGAAGAATTCAGAAAAAGAAGAGGGTACGATTTAAGTCCGTTCATCAAATATTTGGTGAGTGATGAAGTAAACGAAACAACCAGTAGAATAAAATCTGATTATCGTGAGACGATGAATGATTTGATTTTGAATCATTTTACCATCAATTTTACCAATTGGTCACATTCTAAAAACTCAAAAAATACCAATCAGGCGCATGGTTCGCCAGGAAATTTGCTGGATTTATATGCTGCTGTCGATATTCCAGAATCTGAAACTTTCGGAAGTACAAAATTCGACATTCAAGGATTAAGACGCGAGAGTTCTGATGTTCGAAATGTTGACCCAGATATCAATATGCTAAAATTTGCTTCTTCGGCAGCGAATGTTACAGGCAAACCTTTGATTTCTAATGAAACTTTTACTTGGCTTACAGAGCATTTCAAAACATCGTGGTCGCAGGCAAAACCAGAGGTTGAGCAAGTATTTTTATCGGGAATTAATCACGTTTTTTATCACGGGACAACCTATTCTCCGGCAGATGTGCAGTTTCCGGGTTGGCTTTTTTACGCGTCGGTAAATTTCGTTCCGGAAAATTCTTTATGGCCGAATATTAAAGGGTTAAACTCTTATATCGAAAGAACGCAATCTGTTTTGCAAAGCGGAAAATCCGACAATGAAATCTTGATGTATTGGCCAATTTATGACCAATGGGCGAATCCAAAAGGAAAAGATATTCCTTTCAGAATTCACAATATTGAAGAATGGCTGCATCCAACTGCGTTCTACAAAAACCTTGAAAAATTGGGTAAAGCAGGCTATTCTTTGGATATGGTTTCGGATAAAATGATTGGCGAAGCACAATTTGAAAACCAAAATATTCAGGTGGCAAAAAATGGAAGTTCTTACAAGGTTTTAATCATTCCTGAATTGACGTATTTCTCTGAATCTACCTTAAAAAAGATTGTAAATCTGGCTCAAAATGGAGCTTCTGTGATTTTTCAGTCGGCTCCAAAAGATATTCCCGGGAATTATGAAGTTGAAAAAAGAAGAAACGAGCTGCAATCTTTATGGGCTCAAATTCCTTTTCAAAATACTGGAAACCTAAAAGTTGCCAACATCGAAAAGGGTAAAATTATCCTGAGTTCTGAAGTGGAAAAAGCTTTAGAATATTTAAAAATCGAAAGAGAAAAACTGACTGATACAGGTTTGAAATTCGTAAGAAGAAGGTTTGATGAAGGTACATTTTATTATGTAGTTAATCACACATCGAAAGAAATCAATCAGAACATTCCATTGAATTTTATTGGAAAACAGGTTATATTGATGAATCCTGAAAACGGAAAATACGGACTTGCCGAAACGCAAAATAATTCGGTAAGGGTTCAGTTGAAATCGGGTGAATCTATGATTATAAAAAATACAGAAAACATTTATACATCAATTCCCAATTGGTATTATACCGAAAAAACTGAAGCACCGATTGTTTTAGATCAAGCTTGGAAACTGACGTTCAAGGAAGGCGGTCCAGAACTTCCAAAAACGAGAACTTTAGAATATCTTCAACCTTGGACAAATTTTACAGAAGATGCTTCTACACAAAGTTTTTCAGGAACTGGAGTATATTCTACATCGTTTAAATTAAAGCAAAAAGCCGATGATTTTATTTTGAAACTTCCAAAATTGTACGAAAGTGCAAAAGTAATCATCAACGGACAAGATGCAGGAATTGTGTGGAGTCTTCCGTTTGAAATTAACGTTGGCAAATATTTGAAAAAAGGAAAAAATACCATCGAAATTGAGGTTTCAAACCTAATGGCAAACCGAATTCGTTATATGGACCAAAATAAAATTCAGTGGAGAAATTATCACGAAATCAATTTTGTGAACATCGATTATAAACCTTTCGACGCTTCCAATTGGAAAGTACAAACTTCTGGTTTAGGAGACGGAGTTGAATTAATTCCTGTGTTTTATTCAAAATAAGAAAAGAAATTATAACATTATTTGTTGAGGAAATGCTAGAATAATTTTATTAAAGTTAAAATCTTTGAGCTGTAAAAAAGTTTTTTTGTCATTAACTTGCGGCTTCGCGATAAACCAACAAATAATTTAAAAATAAATAGATATGAAGCAGAATATCGTAAAAACATTAGCATTAGGAACACTTTTTACATTCGGATTTTCTAATGCACAAGACAAAACAAAGGTTGTTTTAGATAATTTTTTCAACAACGAGAAAAAAGAAAATAAAGAAACAAAAGCATTAGAATCTTGGCATTACACCTGGAATGATACTTCCAATGGCGGTTTTTCTTTATTAGGACAAATTTTCCAAAAACAAGGCGCCGAAATTTCAACTTTAACAACAGCTCCGTCTAAAAAAGATTTGAAAAATGCCAACATTTACATTATTGTAGACCCAGATATCGACAAAGAAGCGTACGGCGGAAAAGCCAATCTAATGGATGCAAAAACCATCAAAACGGTTGTAAAATGGGTGAAAAACGGAGGCGTTTTAGTCTTAATGAGTAACGATAACGGCAATTCGGAGTTTGTAAACTTCAACAAATTGGCGCAAGAATTCGGAGTGACTTTCAACGATGATAGCATCAATAGACTTCAAGGAAGAGAGTTTCAAAAAGGAGCGGTAAACGTTCAAGCCGGCAACGAAGTTTTTGCTGAGCGCAAATTATATATGAAGGAAGTAAGTACCATCACGGCAAAAGCGCCTGCGAAGCCATTTTTGTACGCTCAAAACCAAACAATTGGAGCGATTGCAAAAGTCGGGAAAGGTACTGTTTTCGCGTTGGGAGATCCATGGTGTTATAACGAATACATCGATGGAAAGAAGCTTACAGAAGATTTTTCGAATTACGAAGGAACAGAAGATTGGGTAAAATGGTTACTCAAGCAAGCTTCAAAAAAATAAAACAAGCAATGTAATCGATTGAATTTTGGGGATTAGAATTATTTGACTTCGTCGAACCACTTCGTTAGGTTTGGGCAGCTTAATCCGCCCTCCGTTCCCGCTTTTTTGTCTCCGCTTTGCTCCGGCAAAAAGAGCTCCACTCAGGTCGGGCTGCGAAAGATTCAACGCAAAAATCCTTGTCAAGGTTCAAAACCTTGACAAGGATTAGAATCAATAGGAACGGGCTTTAGCCCGTTTAAAAAGATGAAAATCAAATTAGGCTTTAGCCAAAACTTATAAAGCAAAAGATTTTAAATATGAAAATCAAATACATATTCATTACTTCTGCCATTTTTTTGTCGCAGTTATTTTCTGCCCAAAGACAAATGGAATATCTGAAAAGAGGAATTGTTGCAATTCCTGCAGAAAATGGCGTCTTTGTAAGTTGGCGTTTGTTGGGAACAGAGGCTCAATATACGCATTTCGATGTGTATCGTGTCGAAAATAATCAGAAAAAAAAACTGAATAGCAAACCTTTGCAACATGAAACTAATTTTTTAGATAAAACAGCCGACAAAGGAAAAAACTACACCTATTTTGTAAAATCGAATACCAAAAATCAGGATGTAGACCAAGATTTTGCGAAATATACAGCGAATCAAAAACCATATTTTTCAATTCCCTTAAAAACTCCGGAAGGTTACACCCCGAATGATGCTTCTGTTGCTGACTTGGATGGCGATGGTGAATACGAAATTATTCTACATCAAACCGGACGGTCGCACGACAACAGTCAGAAAGGAGAAACAGACCCGCCGATTATTCAGGCTTATAAAATGAATGGGCAGTTTTTGTGGGAAATTAATTTAGGCAAAAATATAAGGGAAGGAGCGCATTACACACAGTTTTTGGTGTATGATCTTGATCAAGATGGAAAAGCTGAAATCGTGATGAAAACTGCCGATGGAAGCAAAGATTCCAAAGGTAAAATCATAGGAGATTCCACAAAAAATTATGTAAACGAAAATGGTTTTATTCTTTCTGGGCCAGAATATTTAACTGTTTTTGATGGATTAACGGGTGAAGAAATTAACACTGTCAACTATCAAGTTCCAAGGTCTTCAAAAAGTTTAAATCCTACCGATGAAGATATGATAGAAACTTGGGGAGACGCCAAAGGAAATCGTATCGACCGATTTCTAGGCGCAGTTGCTTACCTCGACGGGAAAACTCCGAGTGTGATTATGTCGAGAGGATATTACACAAGAACAGCAATCGCAGCTTGGGATTTTAAAGATAAAAAGTTGAGTTTGCGTTGGCTTTTCGATACCGAAAGTTCTGAAGAAAACAAACAATATCGCGGACAGGGAAATCATAATCTTACCATTGCAGATGTAGATAATGACGGAAAAGACGAAATCGTTTTTGGCGCAATGACGGTAGATGACAACGGAAAAGTTTTGAACAGTACAGGTTTTGGTCATGGTGATGCTTTGCATGTGGGAGATTTAGACCCATCAAATCCGGGGTTGGAAATTTTTGATATTCAGGAAAGATTTGATGATGCAGGAGCGCATTTCCGAGACGGGAAAACAGGAAAAGTCTTATGGAAGTTGCCATCAACAGTTTACAGTAAGGAAAGTAAATTTCAAGGACCGGGAAGAGGTTTGTCTCTGAATGTAGACCCTCGTTTTGAAGGTTCTGAATCTTGGGCTTCAGGTGCTGGTTTGAAAGGAATGTACGATGCGAAAGGAAAAAAAATCTCTGAAAAAAATCCTGTTGCAAATATGGGAATCTATTGGGATGGAGATTTTTTAAGTGAAATTTTAGATGGAACAAATGTTTCAAAATGGGATTGGAAAAAATCAAAATCTAATCTGATTTTTGATGCAAAAACTTACCAATGTGAATGGAATAACGGAACCAAGAAAAACCCAGCTCTTGTTGCCGATTTGTTTGGAGATTGGCGAGAAGAATTGATGTATAGAACTTCTGATAATAAAGAATTGAGAATTTTTAGCACAACAATTCCTACCAATCATAGATTGTACACTTTGATGCACAATCCGCAATATCGATTGAGTATTGTTTGGCAAAATGTAGGGTACAATCAACCGCCGCATACCGATTATTATTTGGATGAATCGGTAAAAGAAATTCCGCAACCGAATATTTTTGTGGAAAAGAAATAGAATTTAACCACAAATCTGAAATTATCTACTTTCAGTCGATGAATGTTATTTCGACGAAGTCAAAAGTCACAAAAGATTTTAAACGCATTAGTTATTTTAAGTTTGTGATTCGGCTTTTTAAAAGAAGACATAAGTTTTGAAAATCAGAGATTTTCGTACTGAACTTATATAAGCGATAGCGGCTTTGTGAAACAAATAAAATTAAGTAGAAAACTCTGGGAACTTAGTGTTCAAAAAAAATAAATATTTATGAAAATAAAATTCTTACTTCCAATTGTTGCTTTAGTTATAATGATTGCAGCATCATTTCAGAAAATTCAAAACAGCAACCCAGTTTTATATATTATTGGTGATTCTACGGTTCAAAATGGTTCAGGGACAGGAGCCGATTCTCTTTGGGGATGGGGTAGTTTTATGAATATGTTTTTGGATACAGACAAAATTGAAATTCAAAATCACGCAAAAGGAGGACGAAGCAGTAGGACTTTTCTTACCGAAGGTCGTTGGGATTCTATTATGAAAACCATTAAAAAAGGAGATTATGTATTGATGCAATTTGGGCACAACGACGGTGGCGAATTGGCGGATACATTACGCGCAAGAGGAACGATTAAAGGAATCGGGAATGAATCTCAGGACATTTATAACCCTATCAGAAAAGTAAACGAAACTGTTTATACTTACGGATATTACATGCGTAAATATGCTAATGATGCGAAAGCAAAAGGTGCAATTCCCATTATCGTTTCGCCAATTCCAAGAAATGATTTTAACAAAGAAGGGAAAATCGGAAAAGATAAATATGGAGTTTGGGCGCAAGAAGTTGCGAAGCAAACTGGTGCTTATTTTTTAGACCTAAACACTATGGTTATTGAAAAATATCAGGAAATGGGTGCTGAAAATGTAAAAGCTTTCTTCCCGAAAGACCACACACACACGAATAAAGAAGGAGCCATCTTAAACGCAGAACTTGTTACCAAAGGCATTAAAGGTTTAAAAGGTTGCAAGCTGAAGAAGTATATAAAATAATATCATAACAAATTGCTTCTTCGCAATGGTCTTCTCTAAGCGAAGCGGCTCTATGAAACAAACCAATGTGCTTTTAAAAAAAAGCTTTGTGCACTTTGTGTTCACTAATTCAATAGAAAAATAAATATCTACTTATGAAAAACCTATTAACAGCAAGCCTTTTTGCTCTGATTTTGGGAGGAATTACTTCCTGTTCAGCACAAAAATCGGCAAGCGGGAAATCTGAACTTCCAAATAAAAAAGAAGTTTTGGCAGTTGCGGAAAGAGCCAATACCTATTTTATGAACAAATGGCCAGACCCGGGAAAACCAACTTTTGTAAATAAAGAAAGACCAAGTAATCTTTGGACTCGAGCGGTGTACTACGAAGGTTTAATGGCTTTGTACAAAGTAGATCCGAAAAAAGAGTTTTATAATTATGCATTAGATTGGTCACAGAAACACAACTGGGATATGATGAGAGGTACATACACCCGAAATGCAGACAACCAAGCTTGTGGACAAACCTACATCGACCTTTATGAAATCGATGGAAAGAAAAATCCTGAGAGAATAAAATTCGTAAAAGCTTCTATTGATAGCATGATGGCAACCAATAAATTAGACGATTGGTGGTGGATTGATGCGCTTCAAATGAGTATGCCTATTTTCTCAAAATTAGGGAGAGTTACTGGTGAACAAAAATATTTCGACAGAAATTACGAAATGTATGCCTACACAAAATACAAACATGGTGGAAACGGTTTGTACAATCCTAAAGACCAACTTTGGTGGAGAGATAAAGATTTTGTTCCGCCTTACAAAGAGCCAAATGGTGAAGATTGCTATTGGAGCCGCGGAAACGGTTGGGTAGTTGCAGCCTTGGTAAGAACTTTAGATGATACGCCAAAATCTGATCCTCATTACAAAGAATATCTGCAAGACTATAAAAATATGTTGGCGGCTATCGCAAAAGTACAAAGACCAGACGGTTTTTGGAATGCAAGTCTTCACGACCCTAATAATTATGGAGGTAAAGAAACAACAGGTACTGCACTTTTCGTATACGGAATGGCGTATGGAATCAACAAAGGTTTGATTGACAAAAAAACGTATTTACCCATCGTAATAAAAGCTTGGAATGCGATTGCAAAAGATTCAGTTCAGCCGAACGGATTTTTAGCATGGGTTCAAGGAACAGGGAAAGAACCAAAAGACGGACAGCCTTTAGCAATTGATAAAGTTCCGGATTTTGAAGATTACGGATTAGGTTGTGTGCTTTTAGCGGCAAGCGAAGTCTATAAATTGAAATAATTTATTTCAAAAAATAAAATAACTGCTATGAAGAATACAAGTCTTACAAGATGCACATTCTTAGTTCAACACATTGAAGCTAAGAATTGGTTTAATCATAAATTAAGAAAGTGTTTTTTCATAGCACTTATTTTTTCTACACATTTTGTAGATGCTCAAAAAGTTTCTGGCGAAACGATTGTTGTTCCTGCATCCGATTTTTTAGATGATATTCCTAAAGGAAATTACGTAACCACCGCAGAAGAGCAGAAACAGAATTGGCTCTTCAATAATACCGGAATTTTATTGAATTCTGAAACTAATTTAATGGCGAAAATTAATGTTGAAGAAGCCGGAGATTACTATCTTTTTGTACGCAGCAGCGGAACGCCAAAGAGTTCATTTAAAGTGGCTGTAAATGATAAAGTTTCACAAAACGTTTTTGGCAAGTCGGCATTACAATGGCAAAGAGCGGATAGTTTTAGCCTAAAAAAGGGACTTAACAATATTAAAATCACAAGAATTAATCCCGGAGCCATGTTTGATGTTCTTGCATTAAGCAAAAATCCAGGACTTGGTGAAAATGATATTAAATCTCAGCAGCTTAATCACGATGTTCAGTTGCTTAAAGAATACAAAATTCCGCAGTCTAATGCGGTGAAATTTGGAGATGTAGATGGAGACGGGAAAACAGATTTCCTTGTGTTGGAAAGAAATTTTTCTGCTCATGTTTTTGACAACACTGGAAAACAACTTTGGGAATGGATTGCGCCCGAAGAATACACCAAAGAAAGGTCTGAATTTGAAGCTCCCGGCGTACTTTGGGATTTCGATAAAGATGGAAAAGATGAGGTTTTGCATTGGCAAATAATCGACGGAAAAGAGTGGCTTGTAATGGCAGATGGTAAAACCGGAGCTATAAAACGGAAAACAGAATGGCCAACAGAGCCGCTTCCGCATGTGTATAATAATTTCAGATTGGCGATTGGGAAATTTACCAAAGAAAGCCCGAACGGAATTGCCGTTCTTACAGATTTTGGAAACACCATTAATGTAAATGTTTTTAACAGTGAGCTGAAACAACTTTGGCAACACACCGAAAAACGCAAAAAAGATAATTTAGGACATTATATTTACCCGATAGACCTTGATAAAGACGGGATTGATGAGGTTTTGGTAGGTTCTCTTTTGTTGAATTCCGAAGGAAAAGAAATCTGGAACCGTTTCGATTTGCTTCCGGATAACCACGACCACGCCGACAGTTATAAATTTGCCGACATCAATAAAGACGGAAAAACGGATTTGGTAACCGCCAACAGCGAAGCCGGAATTTTTGTCTACGACGGAATGACGGGCAAAATCATTTGGCAAAACGTTGCCGAACACACCCAACAAATTCAGGTGGGACATTTTTTGAAAGCTTATCCCGGTTTGCAAGTCGTTGCAGGAGGTCGCACGTACGGAAATCGTTCTTTGGGAGAGCCTTATCTTTCGAGCCAGTTGTATTGGTTTAATCAGGAAGGAGATTTTCTTTTTAAATGGCCGGGAAATCCTATCAACGGAAATCCAGACTTTGTAAAAGGACTTTGGAACGGCAAAGACGAGCAGCTTTTTTGGTATAAATTCAAAATTGGAGAAGATGGAAAAGGAAAACTCTTTTTCCCAGACCCGGTCTTTCACATGTTTGATTTTTCTGGCAACGGAGCCGAAGAAGTAATTACCCTAAGCAACGGTTTTCTCAGAATCTGGGGCAGCAAAACCGCCACGAAATCTGGAAAAGACAAAAAGAAAGATATGATGTATCTCAAAAATACCGTCGTAAATCATACGCATTATTAATAGATCACGAAAAAATTAAACCTCGCTTTCAATTGTATTGCGAGTTTTTTTATTTTGAGCAAGTTTATAAATTTTTTTACAAGAGGAATATTCCAATGGGGATAAAAATTAATTTGCTGTTATTTTTTATTTCATTAGTTTTAGACAAAATATAGATTGGATTAATGCAATGTGACAATCCAATGACTTTACGCGATGCGTTAAGATGAAAGCTAGGCGATATTTTATGAGAAAAACGGCAATATTGAATTGGAACTCTCAAACATTAAGAAATATTAAAAGAGAGATTTTATTTTTTGATGAATTATATTATGATCCATACATTGATTTCCTGCACCAAAAACTTTTAGAAAATATTTCAAAACTTGTAAATCACGATGCTAAAATTTTTAGTGAAATTTCATCTGCTCAAAGTGTTTTAAAGAGAAAACGAATTTTAAAAGAATTTGATTTTAATGCATTTAGAAAAAATCATAACAACTTTTCTAATATTAATATTGAGAAAAAAAAAGTATTGCTAAAGAATGTTTCAGAATATGATTATTTTTATAACAAATTTCAAAAAACTTATCAAGAAGCAGTTGATTTATTAGAAAAAAATTACAAATCAGGATTTCTAAATTTTTTAAATTTACCTAATGAATTTGATAAATTTGCGGATGCACATCTAAGATTATCAAAATCATTTTTAGAAATTAATAATCCAAATTCAATCATACCGTTAGTAAATGATTTCACTGATTTTAAAGAAGAAAAAAAATCGACGGTTATTAGATTTGTATTAGACCAAATTCCAACACCTTCCGAAAGCTTTTCATTAGACGAAGTTATTGATTTTAAAAATGACAATGATAATAAGCGAAGATATTATACGTTAATAAAATGGATTAATGAAGTTTCAAAAGGCAATCTAAATATAGATGAAGTTTCTGATGAGTATAATTATTTAATGTCAGAGTTTGAAACTGAATTTAAAAACTTAAAAATCAAAAAAAATTTAAATAAACTCGAAATCTATCTCAAAATACCATTAGAAATTGCTGAAAATTTAATTAAGATTAATTGGAGCAAAATTCCAGGAATCTTAATCGAACTAAAAAGAAACAGTTTAACTTCATACGAATCAGAATTTTCATTATCGGGAAAAGAACTTGCTTATATTTTTAAAGTAAAAGAATACTTCAATGGGTAAAAAAAAATCGCTGTCGCACGATTGTATCGTGTGACTTTTCCTTTTAAAAACTCTTTAAATTTTTATCCAATGTTACGGATTTCCAATCCACGGCCTTATCTTTCACAAAAATATTTAATACATGACACTACAAGATGCGCAATCAGTTTCATCTTGGTAATTTTCAACATCAATCAATAAGAATAAATTATGAATGCATTACTGGGAGTTATTTTCCATTTTTTAGGAGGTTTTTCTTCGGGAAGTTTTTACTTGCCGTACAAGAAAGTGAAAGGATGGCAATGGGAAACCTATTGGTTGATTGGCGGTATCTTCTCTTGGATTATCG
Source organism: Chryseobacterium sp. HNCC26DJ239 (assembly GCF_057180445.1). Classification (NCBI taxonomy): domain Bacteria; kingdom Pseudomonadati; phylum Bacteroidota; class Flavobacteriia; order Flavobacteriales; family Weeksellaceae; genus Chryseobacterium; species Chryseobacterium sp. HNCC26DJ239. The sequence continues at coordinate 41,709 of NZ_JBXUGJ010000006.1, read as the reverse complement.
TTCCTCCTTTGGCAGCATTTCTTACGATTCCTAACTTTTGGGAAATTATTCAGAGTGAAAGTTCATCAATTTTAGGACTTACCTTTCTGTTTGGAGCTTTTTGGGGAATTGGTGGTTTTACTTACGGTTTGGGCGTTCGTTATTTGGGTGTTGCTTTAGGAAGTAGCATTATTCTTGGGCTTTGTATGATTTTTGGAGCCTTGCTTCCGTCTATTTACTATGAATTTTCTCCACAAGACGGGAAAGATAATATTGGTTTAATGCTTTCAAGCGATTGGGGAAAAATGGTTCTTTTGGGACTTTTGGTTTGCGTAGTTGGAATCATCATTAGCGGAAAAGCAGGAATGATGAAAGAAAAAGAACTGAAAACCGATTCTATGGATCCTCACGGAATGGAAGTGAAAACAGAATACAAATTCGGTTTAGGATTAATTGTTTCTATTATTTCTGGGGTTTTGAGTGCTTGTTTCAACTTCGGTTTAGAAGCAGGAAAACCAATGGCGATTATTGCTAATGATTTGTGGAAAGCAGCCAATCCGGGACAAGGCGAGTTTCTTTTTCAAAACAATGTAACCTACGTTGTTGTACTTTGGGGAGGGATGGCTACAAACCTTATCGGCTGTCTTTATCTTTCATTTAAAAATAAATCTTACACAGATTACAGTAAAAAAAATGTACCTGTTTTAGCAAATATTATTTTCTGCGCTTTGGCAGGAACAATGTGGTTTCTTCAATTCTTCTTCTACGGAATGGGAGAAAGTAAAATGGGGAACGGCCCAAGTTCTTGGATTTTGCACATGGCATTTATTATTTTGATTGCCAACCTTTGGGGAATCATCATTAAAGAATGGAAAGGCGTTTCTAAAAAAACAACCACCACAATTGCCGTTGGAATGTTGGTGATGTTTGTCTCTATCCTGATTGTGGGTTATGGTAATTCTTTAAGATAAATTAAAGATGAAGAAACTCGCTTTTAAAATGTTTCTAAACGAAGGTTGCGAAGCAGAATACGAAAAACGCCACAACGAAATCTGGCCAGAACTACAAACGCTTTTAAAACAAGCGGGAGTGGCAGATTATTCTATCTTTTTGGATGAAGAAACGATGGTTTTGTTCGGAGTTTTAGAATGCCACGACGACGAAAAATATAAAAATCTTCCTCTGGACCCCATCATGAAAAAATGGTGGAACTACATGAAAGACATCATGAAAACCAATGAAGATGCTTCACCAGTAAGTATTTCCCTGAAACAGGTTTTTCATTTAGACTAAACTTTCATTAAAAGAATTTCATATTAAAGTAACATATTTTTAGAGTTAAAATTAACAACCGAAGACGATTCTTTCCAAAAGATTCGTCTTTTTTTATGCAACGCCTAGTTTTTTTGTGAATTTACTATTGAAATATGACGGATGTCATGTTTTTATCAAATATTATTTTTTCAATTCAAGTAAATTATTTTGATGTAGAGTGCATCAATAATGTTAAATTAATGTAAAATTGTTTTAATTATGGTTTGTAATTGCGAATTGTGTAATGCAGGATAATGCAGGATGCTCATTTTTTAATAAGGAACTACTTTTCGTACACATTCTAAAGTAAAAAAAAATTAATATATGTCGATTAAAGTTAAACACAAGAATTTTAAGCCACTTATCGCTCCGCTGTTTTTGCTGGCGTCTGGCTTTATGTTCGGACAGCAGAAGCCAGGTGATTCTGTAAAAACAAGCAATACCAAAGACATTGAGGAAGTCGTGGTAATAGGGTATGGTAAAGTGAAAAAATCTGATCTTACGGGTTCGGTTTCTTCAGTTTCTGCAAAAGATCTCGCTGCAACTCCTGCGATGAACGCGGTTCAGGCATTACAGGGCAGAGCTGCGGGTCTTAATATTGTAACTTCTGGAGGAGCTCCGGGAGCGGGTGCAAATGTTACCATTCGTGGGGGTGCATCTATCACACAAGGAACGGAACCTTTATATATTGTAGATGGTTTTCAGCTAGATAATGCTTTAAATATTATTAACCCAAATGATATAGAAAGTATTGATGTTTTGAAAGGTGCATCTGCAATTGCAATTTATGGAGCTCGTGGTTCTAACGGGATTATTGTAATTAAGACAAAAACTGGTAAAAAAGGAAGAACTACCATTAATTATAATTCTTTCATGTCATTTGATATGCTTTCTAAAAAGCTGGACATGCTTTCGAATGCAGAGCAATATGTGAAATATCAGTATGAATTGGCACAATTAGGAGGAAAAGCGACACAATGGAGTAATATTTTTGATAATAGCTTAGCCACAGATTCTCCAGGTTTTTATACGGGGGTATTCAGCAGAATTAGCAATAGATACGGCTCTGCAAACGCATTAGATTGGCAAGAGAAAATGCTTGGCGGAACAGGTACTACCCAAAATCAGAACTTTAATGTTTCTATGGGGACGGATAAAACGCAGGCTTTCATTAGTTATAACTATAATAAACAAGATGGTTTGCTACAAAATACAAGCGAAACCAGAAACTCTCTCCGCGCCAATATAAATTCTGAATTGCGAAAAGGACTTCGTATAGATTTTAACTCTACGTTCAATTCTACTTCAACCAACGGAGGCGGTGCTTATTCTGGAATGAAAAAAATTCTTCTTCAGCCAATAACCGGCGGAACGAAGTTTACCGACGATCAATTATACAATACCCAGACTTTTGGCGATTTTTCAGCTTTAGACTCTGGTTACGATACAGAAAATCCTTTTATTGAAACTCAGGCATCAACCTCAAACAGAAGGTTCAGACAGTTTGTAGCGAATGCAGGATTGGAGATAGATTTCTTAAAAAACTTCACATTCAGAACTGCGGGTTCATATGCGTGGACAAATAGCAAATCTACCTCGTTTGCAGATGCTAATTCTAAAGCTTACCTCACGGATCCTGTAAATACAGGGATTAACGGAAGTATTGGCAATTCAGAAAACTACCGATACCAGATTACCAATACCGTAACATACAACCAGACTTTTGGAGAAAAACATAAAGTGAATGCGCTAATTGGGCAAGAAGCGATCTATCAGGAATCTGAAAGCAATAGTATGAGACTCATAAAATTTCCATTATTTAATTATGGTTTAGATGATATTGGAAATGCTACTGTTGCCGATAAGGATGTAGGGCATTCAAGCAATGCGTTGAGTTCTTATTTTGGGAGAGTAAATTATACGTATTCAGATCGTTACTTGTTTACGGCAACTCTTCGTACCGATGGGTCTTCTAAGTTTGGGCCAAATAACAAATATGCTTTATTTCCTTCTTTTGCCCTTGCGTGGAGATTGTCTCGAGAAAATTTCTGGCAGAATGGTAAAATCAATAATATAATTAATGATTTAAAATTCAGGTTTGAGTATGGAGTGACAGGGAATAATGATATTTCCAATAGTTTGTATACAACCAATTTGATTTTAACAGATTATCCTATCAACAATACACCGGGAAACCCAGCTTATACTACAAGCAGCACGGTGGGGAATCCTAATCTTCAGTGGGAAGAAATGAAATCGAAGAACTTGGGTCTAGATTTAGCGTTATTCAATAACAGAATTAGATTAACATCAGAATTTTATAATAATGATGTGAATGGATTACTTCTTCCAGCTTCTTTACCTGTTTCTTCCGGGTATTCTACACAATATAAAAATATCGCAAGTATCCGAAACCGTGGTATGGAGTATACTTTGAATACTATTAACATTAAATCTGAATCATTTAAATGGACAACTGATGCGAATATTGGTTTCAATAAATCGAAAGTTCTTTATTTAGATGGTTATCCTTTCAAAACATTTAGCCAAGGAAGCAATAGAGCAGGGGTTGTAACGTATTATGCGACCGTTGGAGAGCAACTAGGGGATATGTATGGATACGTTTATCAAGGTATTTATACAACGGATGATTTTACACAGGCATCTAATGGAGCACTTACTTTAAAACCTGGTGTTGTAAAACCTGCAAGTGGAACTCCTAAACCAGGAGATATGAAATTCGCGGCAGACAACGAGGCGGGAGATCAATTTACAAGAAAATTAGTTAAAATTGGAAACGGAACCCCAGATTTTATTGGAGGAATCAGCAACAATTTTTCATATAAAGGCTTTGACATGGCTGTATTTATGAAATTTTCTGTTGGAGGCGATGTTTATAACGCGACAAAGCAAAGTTTAAGCCCTTATGCTTTGTATCAAAATGCGCCTACCGAGTTTGGTGAAAATTATTATCGTCTTATAGATCCTGTTACAGGGCAGGCTACGACAAATTTGGCAAGATTAAAAGAACTAAACCCAGACGAAGGATCTCGTACCTGGAGTTTAAGTAATTCTAATACAGCCAACATTACCTATCCATCATCATATTATGTGGAAGATGGTTCTTATTTAAGAATCGCTCAATTGACAGTAGGGTATAGTTTAAACAGAGAGTTTTTGCAACATGTGGCATTAAGTAATGCACGTATTTATGTTACAGTAAATAATCTTGCAACAATTACAGGTTATTCGGGATATGATCCAGAAGTTGCAGCTGCTGCAAACGTTGCCGTAACACCAGGATATGACACTTCTGCTTTCCCAAGATCGAGAAGTTATGTTTTGGGTATTAATTTAACTTTCTAATTATCTAATTTTTGAAGTCATGAAAAAATATACTTTTATTAAAAATTTGCTTATTGTTCCTTCTCTCTTGATTGCCTCACAAATTGCAAATTCTTGTAGCGAAGATTTTTTAGATCAGCCTGCGTATAATATTACAAATACCGATACTGTTTTCAACAGTTTAGATACAGCCGATTTGTTTGTACAGGGTTGCTATAGAGGTTTGATTCCTACAGAAATGTATTATCAGCTAGGAGCCGGAGATACGGTAATTCATTCGGCAGAAGATGCCTCTACCAATAACTCAAAGTATAATATTTGCAATTATCAGTATGATGCTAAAACCCCAAATACGGTTACTGGTATCTACGCAGCAATGTATTCTAGTATTGAAAAAACAAATATTGCCATTGCGAGATTAAGCACCATGGAAGCCAGTGCAAAACGTAATGCATTATTGGCAGAAGTAAAAGCTATTAGAGCATTTTGCTACTACAACCTTATTAGAGTATACGGAGATGTACCTGCAGTTTGGATTCCATTGGAAGATGCAGATCCTAATGATCCTAATACTTTGTACCCAAAGAGAGCTTCTAGAGACGAAATTTACGATCGTGTAATTGCAGATATGCAAGCATCTGTAAATGATCTTCCTGTTACAAGTACTACAACAGAACGTTTAACAAAACCAGCCGGTTATGCATTGCTTGCAAGAATTGCTTTGTACGCGGCGGGGTATTCTTTACGTTGGCCTTTAAATACTTCTACTCCGGGTACCATGTCGAGACGTTCAGATAATGCAAGAGTACAGCAATTGTATCAGATTGCTGATAATGCGGCAGCAACGGTAATCAACGGAGGTACAAACAGTTTGGTACAGGCGCAAGGTGGTAAAAGTGGTTTTGAAGCGCTATGGTTTAATTTTGATCAAAGAAAATTTGCAGTAACAAACCCCGAAATGTTATGGCATATTGCAGAATATGGTCCCAACACAAACTCTGCCTTTGGGGTTTATGCAATGGAGGGATCTCGTGGCGGAACCTATGGTTCGCGTAAAGCATTACAATTTATTCTTCCTACTTATTATTTATCTTTTAACCCAGGCGATACTCGTAGAGATGTTTCTTGTACTTCATACAGTATTTATTTTTTAAATGCAGGTGCGGCGACAGATACTTGGGTGAATGTAGGAACAACATTTTCTTGTATAATGGCTGGTAAGTTTAGAATGGGTTGGTGTGTAGCCCCACAAGCTGCAGACGGACGTAATCTCAATATCCCTGTCCTAAGATATTCTGATGTTTTACTAATGTATGCCGAAACTCAAAATTATCTAAATGGTGGGCCTACAAGTGCGGCTGTAGCTGCTTTACAACAAGTGAGAAACCGTGCCGGAATTGGTTCTTTGCCTATCCCAACAGGACAGAGCGCATTTGAACAAGCTATTGTTCAGGAGCGTAAATGGGAGTTTGCGGGTGAATTTAATCTCCGTACAGATTTAATCAGAATGAATAAACTTCAAAGTGAGATTTTGGCAACAAGACAAGCAATGAAAAATCTTTCGGATAAAACCGGTCCATATTCTACAACACCAACTTTACGTCTTTATAAATTCGAGAAAAACGCACAAGTCTATGGAGATCCGTTTTTGGCAGTAAAATATATAGATCTTACAAATCCCGCGCAGATTGCGGCAGCTTCTGCAGTTCCAACCAGCTCAGCAAATTACGCAGCATATCAAACCACTTTAGCAGGTATAGTTACAGCAAATGGACAAACCGTTGCGGCGGGTGATAAATGGTATCCTGCAAGAATGTTTGAAGCTTACACAAGTACTTTCAATGGAAATGCAAGAAAAGCAGTAGGGTTTACTGGCGGTTTCAATGCGTTGCAGATAGGTGCTATCATTTATACTAAACCAACAGGTTCTGCAGAAAATGGCGGCGTTTATCCAAACTGGATTGAAGGTGGAGGAGATGGCTTATTCTATGGCTTTGTTCCAAATAAAACAGAACTGTTGCCTTTTGCGGCGCTTTCGGTTGGTCATCCAATGATTGATAATCCAAATCTTACACAACTTCCTGGTTATTAATAGAAAATAAACACCAATAACATATACTAATAATTTAATATTTAACTCATTACCCATTCTATAAGGCTGAATCATAAAGATGATAAAAATCAGTATTAATTTAAGCTTAAATTATTGATTCAGCAGTATAGTGCGGGATAGTACTGAAATTTATACAGTCTAAATTTGGGTAAAATTCAGAAAACAAAAAGAAAGCAATGGAAAAAGTAAAGACATTTAAATACGTAGACTATTTGTGGAATGATGAGAAGGCAGCTGCTCTTGGTGATGATCAGGTGGCATTATTCCTTTACCGTTCAAATATTTTAGGAGCAGATCTTAGAATTACCAATTACGGAGGAGGAAATACAAGCTGTAAAACCATCGAAAAAGATCCGCTTACCAACCAAGAGGTTGAGGTAATGTGGGTAAAAGGTTCTGGAGGAGACATCGGAACTCTTACAAGAAAAGGAATTGCAGGTCTTTACACGGAAAGATTAAGAAATCTTAAAGACGTTTACCAAGGTTTGGAAGACGAAGATAGAATGGTAGGTCTTTTCAACCATTGTATTTATGATTTAGATAGTAAAGCACCTTCTATTGATACGCCGCTTCACGGTTTACTTCCTTTCAAACATATCGATCACCTTCACCCAGATGCACTTATTGCCGTTGCTGCAGCGAAAGATAGCGAGGCGGTAACTAAAGAAATTTGGGGAGACACAATGGGATGGGTTCCTTGGCAAAAACCAGGTTTCGATCTAGGTCTTCAATTAGAAAAATGCTTAAACGACAACCCTGGAATTAGAGGGATTGTTTTGGGAAGCCACGGTTTATTTACTTGGGGAGATACTTCTTACGAATGCTACATCAACAGTTTAGAAGTTATTGAAATGGCTTCTGAATTTATCGCTAAAAAAATCGAAGAAAAAGGTCAGGTTTTCGGTGGTCAAAAAGTGGAATCTCTTCCAGCTGAAGAACGTAAAGAAAAAGCAGCGCAGATTATGCCTATGCTAAGAGGTTTGGCGTCTTCAGAAAACAGAATGGTGGGTCATTTTACAGACAGCGATGTTGTTTTAGAATACATCAACTCTAATGATTTGGAAAGATTGGCGCCACTTGGAACTTCTTGCCCGGATCACTTCCTAAGAACGAAGATTCAGCCATTGGTTTTAACGTTAGATAAAAACGAAGATCTTTCTGATTCTAAAGCAATTCTTGAAAAACTAAACCCTCTTTTCGAACAATACAGACAAGATTATAAAGAATATTACGAAACTTGTAAACATCCAAACAGCCCTGCAATGCGTGATCCGAACCCGGTTATCATCATTTATCCAGGAGTTGGTATGTTTAGTTTCTCAAAAGATAAGCAAACTACGCGTGTTGCAAGCGAGTTTTACGTAAACGCAATCAACGTAATGCGTGGTGCAGAAGCCATTACAGAATACACATCTTTACCAAGGCAAGAAGCATTCAACATCGAATATTGGTTGTTGGAAGAAGCTAAACTTCAAAGAATGCCAAAAGAAAAGCCACTTTCAAGAAAAATTGCTATCGTAACCGGAGCAGGAGGTGGAATCGGACAAGCGATTGCCGATAAAATGGTTGCTGAAGGTGCGGTTGTGGTTTACACAGACTTAAATTCTGATGCAGTAGAAGCAGCAACATCAAAATATAGCACAGATCAAGCGATTGCAGTTCAGTGTGATGTTACAAGTGATGAAGCCATTGCTAAAGCATACAAAGAAACAATTTTAGCGTTCGGTGGAGTAGACATTGTTGTACATTCTGCAGGTTTAGCCATTTCTAAATCTTTAGAAGACACAACTTTGAAAGATTGGGATCTTTTAGAAAATGTTTTAGTGAAAGGTCAATTCTTAATGTCAAAATTAGGAACTGCAATCATGAAACAACAAAATCTTGGAGGTGACATCGTAAACATTGCAAGTAAAAACGGATTGGTTGCAGGACCAAACAACGTAGCATACGGAACTGCAAAAGCAGCACAACAACACATGACGAGATTATTGGCAGCAGAATTGGCGCCAAGCAAAATTCGTGTAAACGTTGTAAATCCAGACGGAGTAATCGTTGGAAGTAAAATCTGGGAAGGAGAATGGGCAGAAGGTCGTGCAAAAGCCAACGGAATTTCTGTTGAAGAATTACCAGCTTTCTACGCAAAAAGAAACCTTTTGAACGAAATTATTCTTCCTGAAGATATCGCTAATGGAGTTTTTGCCTGCGTTGCAATTTTAGACAAAAGTACAGGAAACATCATCAATGTAGACGGCGGAATGGCAAATGCGTTCCCAAGATAATAGTTAAATTTAACTGAAGAAATATTTAACCATAAAAGGCACAAAAGTTTTAGAGATATTATTCGATTTCTGAAAAGATCAAGTAAGGATTTCTGAAATTTGTTGAATTGAAAGACATTGTTTATTTGAACTTTAATGCTAAAACATTAAACTTAGAAATTTTCAAGAAGCTTTTGTGACTTTTGTGGTAAAAATAAATCAAAAAATCAAATCATGATTATAGGAAAAGATATCATTGAACAATACAACAAAGCAGAGTTAGAAAACTTCAATTCAGACTTTGCTTATTTATCAGATAAACTATCAAAATCTGGAGCAAACGTTTCGGAAATTGTTAATAAAATCGCAGATTTTCAGGTAGCAATTCCAAGTTGGGCTTTAGGAGCGGGAGGAACTCGTTTCGGAAGATTTTCTTACGGAGGAGAGCCTTCATCTTTAGAAGAAAAATTGGATGATGTAGGTTTAATTCATGCTTTAACACATTCTGCAGGTGCTGTTTCACTTCATATTCCATGGGATATTCCGAGTGATGTAAATGCTTTGAAAGAAAAAGCTGCGGCTCACAATTTAGTGTTCGATGCGATGAATTCAAACACATTTCAGGACCAACCGGGAGCGAAACATTCATATAAATTCGGTTCTTTAAATACAACCAACGAAGATTCTAGAGCATATGCTGTAGAACACAATAAGGAAGTAATTAAAATCGGAAAAGAATTAGGTTCAAAAAGCTTAACTGTTTGGTTGGCAGACGGAGCAAGTTTCCCCGGGCAATTGAATTTCCAAACTGCTTTGTCTAGAACAGAGCAAAGTTTAAAGGAAATCTATGCAGGAATGCCTGAAGATTGGAAATTATTCATCGAATACAAACCTTACGAACCGAATTTCTACTCAACAACAATCCAAGATTGGGGAACGTCTTTCATGTTGGCAAATGCTTGCGGAGAGAGAGCGTATACTTTGGTAGATTTAGGTCACCATTTACTGAATTCAAACATCGAGCAAATTGTCGCAACGTTGATGTATAAAGGGAAATTAGGAGGTTTCCACTTCAACGACAGTAAGTATGGAGATGATGATTTAACGGTAGGTTCTATCAAACCTTACGCTTTGTTCTTGATCTTCAACGAATTGGTGTACGGAATTGAAAACAATCCAAACAACCCATATCCGGCTTGGATGATTGATGCAAGTCATAACATTAAAGACCCTCTGGAAGATTTAATTCAGTCTTTGGAAGCAATTTTAATGGCGTACGCACAAGCACTTTTGGTAGACCAAAAAGCATTGAAAGACGCACAGTTGAATAACGACGTTGTATGTGCACAAGAGATTTTGCAAAACGCATACAGAACAGACGTAAGACCGTTGCTAAGAGCAGCAAGATTACAAACAGGAGCGGCTTTAGACCCGATTTCTGCATATAGAAACCTTAAAGTAAGAGAAAATTTAATCTCTGAAAGAGGTTTTGAAACCAAAGCAACAGGATTGTAAAATCTTGTTTTAATTTCAATAATTCAACTTTCAAGTGCAATCGAAAGTGTAATTATATGTATTCTTATTTACACCATTAAGGTTTGGGTTTCTCGAAAAATCCTCCTTAATGGTTTAAAATTTAAAAAAGGGAAAATACATTTGAAAAATTATTTCGTTTAAAATAATTAAATAGTCAAATTTAAAACTTTGTGCCCTTTGCTGAGTAGAACGCCTTTTCGAACTTTGCGTTTAAACAGCGACACAATTTTAAATCCGAATATAAAATACTCAATCTAACTCATCATCAGAATGTCTAAAAAAAAGGTAACCATCGTATTTGATATTGGAAAGACCAATAAAAAATTCTTTTTATTTGATAAAAATTATCAGGAAGTTGTGCGTGAATATACAGAATTACCACTCACCACCGACGAAGATGGCTATCCTACAGAAGATTTGGCTGCACTGCAAAACTGGATTAAAGAAAATTTTCACAACATTCTTGAAAGCGATGAGTTTGATGTAAAAGCCATCAATTTTTCTACTTACGGAGCGAGTTTTGTGCATTTGGACCAGAAAGGAAATGTTCTCACGCCTTTGTACAACTATACAAAGCCAATGGAAGACGAAATCCTTGATTTGTTCTACGAAAAGCACGGAAGTAAACTGAAAATCGCTCGTGAAACAGCATCTCCACAAGCTGGAATGCTCAACTCTGGTTTGCAACTCTTTTGGTTGAAATACAAACATCCTGAAGTATTCAAAAAAATTCGTTACAGTCTTCATTTACCACAGTATTTATCGTATTTATTCACCGGAATTTGTGTGTCGGAATTTACTTCTATCGGCTGCCACACCAATTTGTGGGACTATGACAAAAACGATTATCACGACTGGGTTTACGTAGAAGAAATAGACGCTTTGTTGCCTCCGATTGTTCCGACTTCGGCGAGCATTAATACTTCTTACAGAAATAAAAAAATAAAAATTGGTGTCGGAATTCATGATTCATCTTCCGCACTTTTACCATACATTTTAAGCAAGAAAAATCCTTTCCTTTTGCTTTCAACAGGAACTTGGAGTATTTCTTTAAACCCATTCAATGATGAAAGTTTAACAGACGAAGACATTGAAAATAATTGCCTGAATTATATGCGAATTGATGGAAAACGTGTAAAAGCATCGCGTTTCTTCATGGGTAATGAATATAAAATTCAGGTTGAAAAACTGTGCAAATATTACGGTAAAGAATATGGTTTCCATAGAGATGTAAAGTTTAATCAGGATATGTATTTGAGCCTTATGAAGCACAAAGCAGTGTATTTCCGTTTTGAAGGCATTGTTTTGAAAAGAAAAATGATTACGGAGACCGATTTGAATTCTTTTGCTACTTTTGAAGAAGCATATCATCAATTGATGATTGAATTGATGGACCTTCAGATTCATACCATTAAAAATGCAATCGGAAACTCAGATATTTCAACCATTTATATTGATGGTGGTTTTACAGACAACGATGTATTTATGAAGTTGATGTCTCATCATTTTCAGGATTTCCAAGTGATGTCTACACATTCGCCGTTAGGTTCGGCATTGGGGGCGTCAATGGTTATTTCAAACAAAAAAATTGATGAAACATTTTTGCAGCAACATTATCAAATGAAAGTGTTGCAACCTTTAATTCTTAATTATTAATTTTTTGTTGGTTGGTAGTTTTCAGTTGATAGCATCATCTGAAAAACAAACAACAATCAACCAATAACCAACAACCAAAAACTCATTATGGCTTTTCCATTTGATACCAAATATGCTTCATTAGAGCTTTTAATTGAAAGAGCTCAAAAAAGAATGCCCCGTTTTGCATTTGAATATTTAGACGGTGGTTGCAACGAAAACATTAACCGTGACCGTAATACCAGCGAATTGCGAGACGTTTTACTTCGACCGCAATACTTAAATAACAATTATGCAGAAGCCAATATGGAAACGGAATTGTTTGGTGTAAAATATTCTGCGCCTTTCGGGATTTCTCCGGTTGGTTTACAAGGTTTAATGTGGCCAAATGCACCAGAAATTTTAGCAAAAGCAGCTTTTAAACATAATATTCCGTTCATTTTAAGTACAGTAACAACAAGCAGTATCGAGAGAATTGCAGAGTTAACGGAAGGAAAAGCTTGGTATCAACTCTATCATCCAAGAGAAGAATGGTTGAGAGACGATATTTTGGATCGTTGCGAAGCTTCTGGATATGATGTTTTATGTGTCTTATCTGATGTTCCTACGTTTGGGTACAGAGCGAAAGAAATCAGAAATGGTTTGGCAATGCCGCCTCAACTGAATTTTAGAAATGTTTCTCAAGCTTTAGTAAAACCTCAATGGTGTCTTGAAATGTTAAAACACGGCGTTCCAAGTTTCAAAACAATGGAAAAATACATGGATAAAAACATGAATGTAAAGCAGTTGGGGCAGTTTATGAATTCTACTTTTTCAGGAAGATTAAATTCAGACAGAATAAAAGCGATTCGTGATAAATGGAAAGGAAAATTGGTGATTAAAGGCGTTGCTTCCGACGAAGATGCTGCTGAAGCGGTGCGTTTAGGTTTCGATGGAATGATTATTTCTAATCACGGCGGAAGACAGCTGGATGCAGGTGAATCTACAATTGCGGTGGTAAAAGAAATTAGTGATAAATATAAAGGGCAAATTAAAATTATGATGGATAGCGGTGTAAGAACCGGTCCAGATGTGGCTCGTGCATTAAGTTGCGGTGCTGAATTTACCTTTATGGGGCGTACTTTTATGTATGCTGTTGGAGCTTTGGGTGATAAAGGCGGCGACCATATCATCGAAATGCTAAAAATGCAGTTCAGACAGGTAATGGAGCAGGTTTGCTGCGAAAAACCTGAACAACTGCAGAATTTCAGAGTGAAATAATTTTTGAATTATAGTAAACATTTTTGAACGGGCTTTAGCCCGTTTTTTTGTGGCTAAATTTTAAGTTTAATAATGAAAATAGACTGCCCAATGAGACAGTCTATTTCAGTAAAAAGGAATCAATTTTTATGGTAGAAATTTAGTGTAAATAAGGTAAATTTAACCTTAATTTTTATCTAAATTATTTCTTTTTCTCAGCTTTTACGGCTTGTCTTGCGAGTAATTTCCAATCTTTTTTGTTCTTTACCCAAACCAAAAGAATGTCAAGACTTACATCTCCAGGAGCTTTTCCCATATCTGCAGTTGTTGCGTACAAATGATGACGAACGGTTGCCGTGTTGCCAATAATTTGCACATTTTGGTTGGTAATATCAATCGTTACAAAATCAGATTTTTTGCTTACTAATTTATCCACAAACTCTTTAGCGTCGTCAATATGACCTCCAGAATGTCCATACGTTAATTCTGGTAAGATTAGGGATTCGAGTTCTGTTTTATTACCGCTAATCATGGCGAGTCTAAGTTTTTCAGCAGCATCGGTTACAGCAGTAGTGTCATTTTTTTTCTGTGCAGAAACAGCAATTACCATAAAGAAGCTTACTGCAAAAATGATTTTTTTTATCATAATGAATTGTAAAATATAGGTTTGTAATATTTTATCAAAGAAATGTAGATTAATTTTAGCGCAATCGATTGCGCTTTTTAAACTTTTAATTTTAAATAAATACAGTTGAAAAATAGTTACTTATAAAGAGTCTCTTTGTATGAATTTAAAGACGTTGTTTACCTGTTCTTTTTTGTTTTTTAGAATCATGTAAGCTGCAGATTCTCCCATCGCTTTAAAATCTGTTGTAATTACCGTAATTCCTAGTAATTCTTTTAGAGGAGTTTCATTGTAAGAGATAATCCCGATGTCTTCTCCAAGTTTTAGTTTTTTTTGTCTTATTTGCTTTACCAAATTCACCAAATCCCTTTCTCTAATGGTAATAAACAAGTCTTTGTCTTGCAATTCCATATCTGGGTAAATTTCGTCGAGAATTTCATAATCAAGCTTATAATCTCTGCAAAAATTCTCAAAACCTCTTGCAATTCTGAAAGGGTAAGGATGAATATCTTTGTCTGGATAAACCAAAATAATCTTTTCGTATTTTTTTATTTTGTCTAAACCTTCTTTCAGAGCGTTGTAAATATCATGTTCAAAATCTTGGAAAATAGAGCCGTATTCACCTGAAATATTAGGTTTGGTATTATCGAGCATCAAAAGTTTGTTTTTCGGAATTTTCTCAATAATATCGATTACTTCCTGCGTAGAACTTGTATGCTTCGATTGTTCGTCTCTAAAGTGGGGCATAATTACGTAATAATCAAAACCGCCAATATTTTTCTTTAAAGAGTTGATGAAAAGAGTTTCATCACAATGATAAATGTACATTTCAACGTTTCCGTGGCTTCCGATCGCGTTTACAAAATAATCATAAATCATCATTTTGTAAGTACTCGGCTTGTTGATGAGAAAGAAAATATTGATACTATCATTTTTGTTAATGCGAGAAATATAATATCCTTTCCCTTTTACAGACTCTATAATTTGTCTTTTTCGAAGATCCTTATACGCCTTTTCTACAGTGTCTCTTGAAAGAAAACAAGATTCGCTGAGCTCATTAATAGAAGGTATTTTTTCTCCAATTTTAATTTTTCCCGCATCAATTCCATTAAGTATAGAATCTACAATCTGTTTATATTTCGGAACCCTGGAATTTTCGTTGATAAAAATTTCTAATGTTTCTAACATGATCCTTTGCTTGAGTAAATAAAATTTTTAGTTAAAAATGAAAACAAAAACTTTTATTTTGACAGAAGAAAAGATACAAAAAAATAATCGAAATGATAAACGTCATGTTTTTCTATGTAGTTTGTTTTTAATGTGTTGATTTTTAATTGTTTAAAATTTTATCTAAAATAGATTTATAAGTTTGTAAAATCCCCAAATTACTATGTAAAGTCTTTATTTTATTAAATTTTCAGAAATAAACAAACGTTCGTATGGTATCTTTAAAGATAATAAAAAAAGCCTGCTCTTTTCTAAGAACAGACTTTGAAACTATATTATTGTGAATTTTTTTATGGCATTTTTTTAAACCCTTCGGCTTTTATTTTCCAAGTTCCATCTTTCGGGAAACCAGGAAATTCACCAGTAGAACTGTCCCAACCTTCCAACATCATGGCAACAGTCGTCAAAATTCCACCATTTCCGGGAAGATAAATTCTTAATCTTCCATCTTGGTAGTTGTGTCCGTTTTTCAGATAGGTATTGGTTTGAACATCCATAAATAAAGCATCTAAAGCTTTGTTAGGAAGTCCTAATCTCGCCGCATTCATTGCTGTCATTGGGAAATCCCAACCCCAAGTGTGTCCCCAGTTCCATCTTTCCCAAACGATGTCTAGCGTGTTTTTCATGATTTTTTTATCCAATTTAGGAGATTCAGGAACCATTCCTAAAGCTCCTAAAACAGATGGGTGGTCTGTCATCCATTTTGGAAATGTGAAAGAATCTTTTGCCGATTCGGTCGATAAATACACTCCATCCTGAACCGGAAGTGGGGCTAATTTATTAATCACATCATCCCATTTTTTATCTCTCGATTGGCCTAATCTTTCTTTCCATTGTTGCGCAATTCTCAAGGTCCAATCCCAATACGCTACTTCATAAGTTGGGTTGTACGTGTCTTTTGCAGGGAAAACTTCCTGTGCCGGAATAACCCCTTTTCCTAAATTGTAACGGTTTTTTTCTTTATCAAACGTTGCAAAATCAGCCATAAATTCGGCAGTTGCAAACACTAAATCTTTGTATTTATCTAAAACTTTCTTATCATGATTATGACGATATAAAAGTTCTGTCATATAAATTAAATGCGGTTGTTCCCAAATTAAAAATGCTGCAACAGAAGACGGACTTTCATTGCCATCATTATCCGACATTTTTATCCAACGAACACCTTTGTAACCTTGTCTTTCTGCTAATTTTTTAGCTTTTTCAAACGACCTGAAATAATAATCTAATTGCTTTTCTAAAATTTCTGGTCTTCCCCACAAAGCATAATGAACGCCGTGCCACCAATGCATTTCTGTGTGCGGTTTTCCGTACCAACTGTTGAAGGTTAAGCCTGTTTCCTGCGGCGGATTGCTTCCGCCACATTGTACTTTTGTTAAATATTCAGACAACACAATTCTTCGTTCCAATTCATTGGCTCTTTTGTCTGTGCTCCCTTCAAAATCTACGGCTGCACCGCTTTCCCAGAAGTTTTTCCAGCCAGAAGTACTTTCTTTTTCAGCATCAGCGAATAAGCTTTTTGACGTTTTCTGATTTTTTTCAGAAAACTCAACTGTCAATTCAAGTTTTTTGGTTTTTGAAGAAGGTTCGAAAACGAAATTATGTTTTCCCGCCGCACTTATTTTTCCGTCTGTGAAATACAGTTGTGTGAAATAATCTGCGGTTTGTAACTTGTGCTCAATTAAAGCCTGGCTTGAATTCGAAGAAACGATTTTCGTATTGTGAAGATTTTCGTTTCCGTAGAACGCCGCTTCATCCAAAAATTGTCCGCTTGGATAAGGATAACGTGCAAAAACTTTCAATCTTTTTTGAGAAATTAAATCCGATTCAATTTTCACCCCAATTTTATCTGAATTTTGGAAAGATGCAGTCCAAACTTTTACAGGAGTTCCTTCCAAAGTAAATTCACTTGTGATAATTCCGGTCCATAAATCAATTTTCTGATTGATGTTTTGAATGTCTGAAACCTGAGCTTTTTGCCCATTTTTTTTGTACAATTCCAATCCGATATTGCCGAGTTGCAAACGATGTTGGTTCACACGGTAATATTCAACAGCTTTTTTGTTGCGTTCCGGCTCTTTTATTTGAACGCTGTACAACGCTTTTCTGCCGTCGTTATTGAAATCATAAGGCTTTAAAGTCTCCTCGAATTTATAATTTTCGGTATTAGGAAAACTGTTCCAACCCCATTCTGATTGCGTTCCCAGAGAAACTCCGTTTTTGTAATATTCAGGGAACGACTGCATTCCGGTAATGTCAACGGTGTATGCAAACTTTCCGTTTCCAACCGTTAAAGTTGATAAAGTATCGGCTTTTGTGTTGACAACATTGTGTCGCTGAACCACTTTTTTACGGTCGATTTTCTGCGCCTGGAACGATGAAATTCCAAGACAGAAAAGACTTAGATATAGGGTGATTTTTTTCATTTTTAAATTTATTTTGTTTTTTAACCGCAAAAGAGACAAAAGATTTTTCTTGTTATTTAGCTGTACAAAAGCTGACAAAATAGAGTGAAAGTTATATACTTTGTAAACTTTTGAACTTCATATTTTTCAAACATTTCTTTTGAATCTTTTGTGGTTAAATCATTTAATTTATCTCAAAACTGTCGCACTCATCATTCCAATCACAACATCGTTGCTTACGGCAGTTAATTTTATCGATTTTAATTCTTTATTTGGGTTTATTGGCAAGTCTAAAATTGTTGCCGCTCCACCATCAATTTGACGGTCTGAAAAACCTTTTATACTCGAATATTTCGATAAAGTTCCGCCTTTGTATAATTCTCCGGTTTTCAACTGAACACGGTACGGAATTTTATCATCGGGAATTTCAAAAGCAAAATTGTCGTCTAATAAATCCTGCTCAATTGGCCACCAATTGATTGGGTTTTTGAGCTCCAGTTCACAAGTTGAACCATCCATATATTGAACTGTCAATTTTCCATTCACAATCTGCGACTGCATCGGATTGGTAGAACCTGCCATCAAAAAATAGATTTTCTTTCCTTTTCCGTTCAGAGGAATTTCAACCGAATCTGGATAATTGTCCCACAGACTTGCAAATGCAATGTTTTTATCGGTTTTGTCAATTAAAAAAGGAATTCCGAGATAGTCAACTTTGTTGTTTTTCCTTTTATTCATTAAACCAGAATCATCTATTTGGGCGGTGATTAAAGGATAACACCAATTCCCGATTCCTTGCCACGGAAGCTGTAGAGTAGGGTCTTCCTGTCTCGGCGAAAGATATTTTTGATTGAAAATTTCTGTAACTTTTTCATTGTATTTTGAATCCAAAGAAATATTCTTAAACTCACCTTGGTTTTCAATTTCCCAATCTATGATTTCGGTATTTTGTTTAATTCCGTTGTATTCAAGTTCTATAGAATTGGTTCCTTTAGTTAAATATTGGATAGGAATTTCAATCGATGTATTTTGATTTTTTTGAATGTTAAAGGTTTTATTTAAGCCATTAACAGATAATTTCCCGTTAATTATTTGATTTGAATGAGATTGAATGTGCAAAGTTTTATTCGTCCATTTTGTTTCCAAAGAAAAGCGAATATCGACATTTACCGGTTGCCACCAAGTGATTCCGTTTTCTTCAACCTGCACGAAAAAAGTTCCTTTTTTTTCTTTTTGAACTAAATTAAACTGATTATCCTTTCTATTTTTAATCAATTCCTGTGGGTCGTAGATTTCTTTAATTTTCTTTTTATCATCAAAATTCAATTCGAGATTTTCAGAAATATAATTGATGAAATCTGTTTTTTCGGTTTTAATTTCGTCTCCTGAATAGTTAATTTCGACCTTGAAATTTTTTCCTTTTGGTGTTTCAAACTGAATTATAGGCTGTAAAATAGAATTGGGTTTCACTTTCCAATCTACTTTTTTGCCATTTACTTTTACCGATTTGATGTCTGAATGATTCACCGGAATCTGCATTTTCAAAGCAACCGGATTTTGATATTTTGAGTTAAATATATATTCAGTTTTCTTTGAAGTTCTGCTGAAAACAAATTCCCAATCCGGAAGTTTCAGCTCGGCAGAATTCCAGTCTTTTGGAAAACCGGGTTTTATTTCAATAGTTTCGTCTAGTAATTTAGGATAAACGCCAAAAAGTCCTTCGGTTAAAGTTCTTGAGGCAACTCCAATCGGGTCGGCAAAATCTCGGTACAATTCCCCACGAAACGCATCGTAATGAGAAAGTTGTTCAAAATTTCCGGGGCTAATTCCGTAATACATCGATTCAACCAAATTTCCTTTCCAAAGTTGATACGCGTCCTCATTTCTCCCGGCTTGCCAATACGCTAATGCAGTTTGTAAATTTTCCGCCAAAGCGACATTGTTGATGGACCAATCGTAAGGTTGCCAATTGGTGGTAGAAAGTGTATAAAAGTTTTTATTTTCCGCACCAATTGCTGTTACAGGGATTTTTGGAGTGTGATTATTGATGTATTGTAGGTTCTGATAATCCTCAAATTCATTTAATATAAAAGCATCAGAAACGTGATAAATAGACCAAATTCCCGGTTGGTCATGAACGATTTGATTGCCTAAAGCGTCTTTATATTCAGCAAAATAACCTTTGTTTTTAATCCAAAGTTCATTTTTCATGGCTTTTAAAATCGCATCGGCTTCTTTTTCATAAGGTTCAGGATTTTCGCCAATAATTTTTGCCAGTTTCGCCATTTCACGGTTGGCTCTGTAATTATAAGCCGAAGTATGCGTTACTTTTCCACCGGAATATTGTAGCGCATCACTTGCCCAAATCGCCGCATACGCATCGTACAAATCGCCACGTTTAAAGTTTCTTTTTTCCCAATCGATATGACGAACCATTGTTGGCCACATTTTTTTCAGAAATTCTTTGTCGCCGGTATAATTGAAATGCGAAAACATCTGGTCAAAAAATACCAGATTCATATCGTAATGATGCGGTTTTGTATTGTCATTCGGGTTTCGGGAAATATATCCGCTTGAGAAAACCGAAGTTCCCATTTTTTCTGCACTTCTCGCCAAATGAAGCAAAGTATCCATTACAACCGGAGCGGTTTTAGGTTCTAAAACCTGTGAGTTGGAATAGCTTTCGAAATGTTCTTTTGCTCTGTCGTGCCAATTTAAAACATCTGCTGTGTAAGCTCCTCTCCATGCATTCAGACGCATTCTCCACGCAACTGCACCGTGAAGAAAAGTTGGGCTTTCCCAAATTCCGTCTGCGGCAACGGCTAAGTTTGCTCCGAAATTATTCAAATCTGCATCGGGAGTTTTTAACTGAATTCTGTTGGTTAATGTTAAACGAGATTTTTCGGCGTCATTAAAAAGGTTTTTTAATGTTTCATCAGAAAGAATTTTGTCTGATTTTCCTTTTGAAATTTGAATGTAAACCGGATTCTTTTGCGCGGAATAGGTTGCGTAAATAATCGGAGATTTGGATATTTTATTTTGAGTAAATGCAGAAAGGTTTTCTAATGTTTCCGCATCTGTCATCTGTAAAAAAGGGACATTTGAAAAGCTTCCATTTACAGTTTGAACTTCTTTTTTCTTATTAAAATAATTTAACTGAAATTGGTTTTTTAATGCTTGAAACTGATTATTCAGACAATATTCAGGAAGTAAATAGAAACCAGATTCCGGATCTGCCCCAATGTCGCCGTTTCTGCTGAAAGTCGTTCCGCTTGCGCCACCGTAAACCGCATAGATTTTTGTGGAAGAATCGATGTTTTCAGTTTCCATTTTTAAAACCAAACCCTCTTCTTTAGCTTGTGCTAATACTGTCAGTTTTAAACTTCCGTTTCCTAAAATAGCATCTTTAATTTCGTATATCATCGAACCAGGACGGTATCGAGTTTCAATTTTATCAGCTTGTATTAATTTCTTAATCGAATTCCCTTTCTGAATGACGAATTGAAGATTTCCGCCCATTCCCGGAAGATATAAAGCGAATTCTGGCAAATCTCCGGCTTCCACTCTCGACGCACGATTGTCTCCGTACAAAGCACGATTGAAGCGATATTTTCCGTTTACTAGCAGAAAATCTCCTTTGTCTTCTTTGTAATGCAGTTCACGTTCTTTATTTTGCCAATGTTTAGATTGGGAAAAAGTCGGTGAAAAAGCCGATAAAACAAGCAGTCCGGCGAAAATGGTTTTCCTACGCATTTTATTTTTTTAGCTCGGTTAAAGGTTGTCCGTTAACGGTTACATTTTTTAAGGTTACATTTTTTAGGAAATCTACTTTGTATGGAATTTCTACTCCAGTCATTTTTGCATTAATCATCGTAAAATCCGTCACAGGGGAAGATTCGTAAGCATCAGAAAGGATAGCGTATTTTCCGCCTTTCTCCACGATTAAATTTTCTACCCAAATATTTCTGATGGTAGGAATATAATTTCCTGGCTTTTCATAGTGCATATTAAAACGTACCGCTGCTTCTTTGTAAGCACCCACTTTTGTATTGTAGAAAAATACATTTTCGATGGTTCCGCCACGGCTAGAACTTGTTTTGATTCTTAAAGCTCGGTCTAGATTTTTGCTGTCCATTACATTTCCGATCGCGTAAATGTTTCTTGCGCCACCTGCAATTTCGCTTCCTATAACAACGCCGCCATGACCGTCTTTCATTTCGCAGTTTTCGATAATGTGGTTTTCGGCTGGTCTACCGATGTCTCTTCCATCTTCGTCTCTTCCGGATTTAATGGCGATACAATCGTCTCCTGTGTCGAAGTAAGAATCTTTAATCCAAACATTTTTACAAGCTTCCGGATCGAAACCGTCGTTGTTGGGACCGTGACTGATTACTTTTACTCTTTCAATAAAAACATTTTCGCACAAAACTGGATTTAAATTCCACATAGGAGAGTTTTTTACCAAAACATCTGCCATGTAAAAATTTTTCGATTTATAAGGTTGAACGAAATTTGGTCTTAAATAATAACCATCTCCAAAAATTCTTTCTCTTGCCGGAGTTCTGTTCGCCATATACTCATGAAGTTTCGCACGAGCTGGATTTTGTCTTCCCGGGCGAGATTCGTTGTAGCCATATTTTGTTGCACCACACCAAAACCACCAATGGTCGTTGTCTGAATTTCCGTCTAAAGTTCCTTTTCCGGTTACGGCGATGTTTTCTTCTTCATAAGCGTAGATTAGCGAAGAGTAATTCATACATTCCATGCCTTCCCAGCGCGTGAAAACGATAGGGTAGTCTTTGCTGTCTGTACTGAATAAAATGGTTGCGTTGTCGCTCAAATGAAGATTGACATTCGATTTTAAGTAAATAGCACCCGTTAAGAAAACTCCGTCGGGAACAATTACTCTTCCTCCACCTTCTGCATTGCATTTTTCAATGGCTTTTTTGAAGGCTTCTGTGTTTTTTGTTTTTCCGTCTCCAATAGCTCCGAAATCTGTGATTAAGTAATCTGCTTTTCTGAATTTTGGCTTTTTGATTTGTTTTTTTAACGCTTTTATTTCTTTTAAAGGTTGCTTAGTGTCTGTCCACGGTTTGTATTGTGCAGAAATCTGAACCGATATAATGAATGCGACTAATAAGAGTGCTAATTTTTTCATGATGTCTTTAAAACTTATTGGGTGTGAAACTTTTTTTGTTTTCCGACTAATTTATTTGCAAACTAAAATAATTACGCAGAAGAATTATCCTGCACTGTCGGTGTCGGTAAAAATAGCATTAAAAAGCAATCGATTGCACTTAAAAAACTCATGTCTTTTATTTTGTTGATACATAGCAGAAAAAATAATTTTATTTTCTTTTTGATTCAGAATGAAGCATTTTATGTTTTTTTAACATAAATTTTGTAGTTATATAATTTTTCTGCAATCTTCGTTAGAGCCTATTAATTGGGATGATACAGGGCTAAAGTGTAAAAAATTAATTAATAAAACTTAATATTTTAACAATTTATTAAGATATTGTTTGTAGATATATGTTAAAAATTTTAACTATTATTTAAAACGTTCGTTTAAATTGTACTGTAAATTACTTCTAAAAACTCCAGTTTTGTTTATTTGTAGGAGGTTTTGTTAAATTAATATTAATTCTATATTACGTGATTTTAAAAAACACCATATTCTTTTAATTGTTAAATTACTGCTAAAGTGTATAAAAAAGATGTTATGATATTTGCAAAACAAAAATATAATCGTAATTTTACATCACCTTGAATGAGGGAACAAGTCAAGGTAATAAATTTTTTTTCATCATTTGTGTTTTTAGAATCGTATCGCCTGATACGATTCTTTTTATTTTTCATAGTTAAGAAGTAGATCTATAAAGTATGAATAGGTGACCGCACCGTCTTGTTGGTTGCTTTTTAGAAACAGGTCGTTGGTAAATCCAAAAAAATCTTCCAACTTACTTTGATGGCTCATCATAAAGTTTCTTTCATAGGCACGATCGCGCTTCATTGCGGGCGAATATTGTTTAATGATTTTTTCGGCAAAAGCTTGGTCTTCGCTGTAGATGTAGCGTAGTAAACTTTTTAGAGTGGCGTACTCTGCACTGTATTTTAAATCAAGATTTTTAGAGTGTATTCCGGATAAATAAGCGATGAAGTTTGCTTCTTGTTCGCGGGCAAAACCTAATTGATGTGATGCTTCATGCGCTATTGTAAAAGGTAAAATAGAATGCGGTAAATTATGATTAAACTGACTTTCTGCGGTGAAAGGATTGTAATATCCAGAAATTCCGGTAAAGCTCATTACATTGCTAAAAATACTTTCTTTTATCGATTTTTTTTCAAGCGGAGTTTGGGAGGAGATATATTTTGGAAAGCTCTTTTGTTGAGCTAAAATTTCGTTAATCAATCTGTTTCTGTCTTTAATGATAAACACTCCGTTACGATCTTCCGTTACATATTTTCTTGTTTCCTTAGTTTTGTTGAGGTATTTTATGGCTAAAATTTTCGCCTTTTCCACCGTAGGTTTTTCTTGAGAATGAAGCTTCTTTATTATAGGTGTTTGGAAATACATCATTCCCCAGAAAATCTGATAGCTAAAGTAGGAGATATTTAAAAAGATAAGTAGTTGTAGAAGTGCTTTTTTTCTAAGGTTTTTTCTAAAGATTACGTAAACTGTTTTTAATAGAAATAATGAAGCCAAAACATAAAGCAGATCACCAAAAGAAAACGGAATCCAAGAGAAAACTGCAACGTGAATGTTCTTTTGAAAATCATAAAAATTTTCAAAAAAATCAATAAAAAATTTAAAGTTCGAAAATGTATAAAACAAAACAAATTGGGCAAGTAAAATACCTGCCCAAAATCTTTTTTTATAATATGTTTTAGTAGTATTAATGACCACTTCCTTTTGTTATTTTATCAAGGTCAATTCCTTGAGATTTCAAGATACCGCTTACTCTTATTGCATAGAAAGCAAGATAAGCAAAACAAATAACACCTACAATATAACTGAAATGGATATTGGTAAGGTCTGCAACATATCCTTGGATAAAGCTTACAATACCACCACCCATGATCATCATAATAAGATATCCAGAACCTTGGTTGGTGTGTTTTCCTAATCCATTAATTGCTAAAGCAAAAATACATGGCCAAAGTGTAGAGCAGAATAAGCCAACACTTGTAAATGCATAAACAGAAACCATTCCTGTTGTAAACATCCCGATAAGTAATGCTGCAATACCTGCAACAGAGAAAATTAATAGCATTCTTGCAGGGTTTCCTTTACTCATGATATCACAGATAATCATCGCAATAATAATTAAGCCATAAACATAGAAGTGAGAAAGGTCGTGTTTTGCGATGGCATTTACTAGAAGGAAAACTCCGAAAGCTAAGTAGGGAGCTAAAAATCTTAAAATCTTTTTAAATCCGGCGCTTACGTCGAATGCTTCAACAGCACCTGTCCAACGACCAATCATTAATGAAGCCCAGTATAAAGAAATGTATGGCGCTACATCTTTGGTTTCAAAACCTAAGCTTTTTTCCATATATGCAGGTAGATTACTTGCTGTAGATACTTCTACTCCTACGTAAACAAAAATAGCAATCATTCCTAAAATTAACTGAGGATATTCAAAAGCAGATTTTCTGTGCTCTCCTGTAGTAGAGTCGTCTGTCTCTTCAAGAATAGTTGGAGTAACGACAGGTAAAGAGGAGAACTTTAACATGATGGCTACCAAAACGAAAGCAACTCCTAAGATAAGGTAAGGAACTTTTACGCTCTCTACGCTTACGTTATTGTTTGCTGCAGCAGCAGATCCGAAGATCGCAAAAGAAACAATTAGAGGTCCGATTGTTGTTCCAAGGTTGTTAATGCCTCCTGCCATAGTAAGCCTCTGTGAACCTGTTTCACTTGGTCCTACTTCAATGGCTAAAGGGTTGGCTACAATTTGCTGTAATGAAAAACCAAGTCCTACAATAAAGAGACCTGAAATCATTAGAGGGAAAGACCCAAGGTTTGCTGCAGGATAAAAAAGTAAGGTTCCAGCTGCAGAAATAAGAAGCCCTACAATTAAACCATTTTTATATCCTATTTTATTTACAAGGTCTTGTTTTAAACCTTTAGAAATCGCCATATAAATTAAAGAACCAACTGTATATGCAACGTAGAAACAAATCTGAACGAGCATACTTTCGGTTTGGGTTAAATTAAAGGCTTTTTGAAAAACTGGGATTAGGATATCATTACTTGCAGCAACAAATCCCCAGAAAAAAAATACCGTAACGAGAGGAATAAATTGCCCCCAATTGGTTTGTTTGGAATAACTTGACATATTTGTTAAAAATTTCTAAAAACAAATATATAGTATTTCTTTGATTAACTGTGTTCAGTAAGTGTTTTTTTTATTGTCTCAAATGAAGATAATTTAAGATCTTTAGGATTCTCTGTAGGTTCAAGGATATCATTAAAATAAACCTTTACTTTTCCTGGATGTCCTTGTGAGTTATCGAACGGGAAAATTTCTTTTAAACCAATAATGGTAAAAACTGCAATTGGTGAGTTGTGTTTCGAAGAAAGAGTGAAAGCACCGTCTTTAAAATCATCTAAAATAATAGAAGTATCGTCGGGAACGCCGCCTTCGGGGAAAATTACAATACTATTTCCTTCTTCCATTTTTTCGGCACATCGTCTGTACACATCAGCACGGCTTCTTGCACTGCTTCTGTCTACCATTACACAGATTCTTTTATAGATAGTTCCAAAAATAGGAATCTTTTCAAGCTCCTTTTTTCCAACGAAACAAAGCGGATGATTTGGAAAAAGTATGCAAGGAAGCATTATATCCATAATAGAAGTATGGTTAGAGATTACGACATATTGATGGTTTTTGTCGATTTTTTTATTGGTTAGGTTAATGAGTTCATATCGAAGTCCCATTCCATAAAAAATACCATAGCTCCAGATTCTTATAAATTTGTAGGCATATTTATAATGCTTTTTGTTATAAGAAAGTATATAGACCGGAATCCCCAAAATAATAGTGAGTACAAATGCCAGAATAATAAGCCAGCCTCTCCAGAGATAATTTAAAAGTTTTTTTAGGCTATCCATTAAAAATCACTTTTTTCTTTACCGAATAATTTAAAATAGAAACCACTAAGATGGCAGAAATTTTACTAATAATTTCCGGGCTTAAGGTATATATAATTAAATCAATATTATCTTTAAATATAAAACTATAAAAAACCTGAAAAAACAATAAGCTGAAAAGAGTAGAAATCACAGAAACTGCCATAAAATATACAAATTCTTTTCTTTTAGAATGTTTGCCTCTTTCAAAGACAAACCATATGCTCAAAAAATAATTGGTGATAATGCCGCAAGAAGTAGACAAAATGTTACTTAAAGGAAAATGAATTCCGTGAAAGTTTTTTTCTCCAATAAAAAATTGAGGTAAATATGAGCTGAGAATCTTAAAACTTCCTATTTCTACTAATGCGCTAAGACCACCGGCAATAATGAAAAAAAGTACCTGTTTCTGCCTTATCAAGATATCTTTCATGAAATTTAACAATTGCTGCAAAGGTATAACTATATGTTAAACAGTAAAAAAAGTTGTTAAAATATTTTTTGCAATCAAAAATATTTCTAAATTTAATTTTCTAAACCAAGGGTATGATACTCGATAATAAATTCATTTTCAGTTCTTTGTAACTGAAGGTTTTTTCTATCTTGCTAGGCTTTTAAAAGCACATTTCACTCACAGTAATAAACGGTATAATTAAGAATATTTGTATGGAACGTCAAAACAAATACAGAAAATTTCAGCTTCAGCAAAAAAATATTGAAGCTCTAGAAAGACAAAGCTCCCGATTTAAGAGAGTCTACTCTGAATATGAAAACATGTCGGATGATTTATGGGATCTTGAGAATTCTGAGCGGAAAGATGTACCCGACGATTTTTTGGATGCCATGATTCTTCAAACTTCATACCTTGAAGACGAGATTGAAGATTGGTTGCATCAGTATAATACTTCTGATAAGGACCTTAAACAATAGTTTCTGAATAAAGTCATTGTTCTTTGCCTCTCTTTCTCAAGATAAATTCATAATTTAGCACCTTTAAACGAAAATGTAATATATGGTTGCTATAGTTGATGGGGGTTCTACCAAGTGTGACTGGGTTATTTTAGACGACTTTAAACAGGTCTTTATGAAAACCGAAACGATTGGCTTCAACCCGAATAATATCGCAGCTGAACTCATCGTTCCTGAAATTGAAAAAAACTTACATCTGGCTTCAGTCAGAAATTCAATCACAAAAATTTTTTTCTACGGCTCTGGCTGTGGCGTGCCTGAAAACTGCGCGACGATAGAGCGTGAGCTGGGAAAATATTTCAACAAAGCTGAAGTTGTAGCAAAGGAAGACCTTACCGCAGCAGCGTATGCTGCATATAGAGGTGTTCCCGCAATTGTATGTATTTTAGGAACAGGTTCAAACTCTTGCTATTTTGATGGTGAAAATCTTACGATAAAACTTCCGTCTTTAGGATTTCTAATTGGCGATGAAGGAAGTGGTAGCGCCATTGGTAAGCAAGTTGTAAGAAGGTTTTTTATGCAGAAACTTCCGCAAGATCTTCATCAACAGTTTGAAGATACTTATCATCTAACCATAGATGTAGCGCTGAAGAATATGTATCACAACTCTAGACCGAATGCGTATCTAGCAAATTTCAACAAATTTGTAGCCGAAAGAAAAGAGCATCCTTATTTTAAAAACATGATTTTAGAAGAGATGAAAAATTTCTTCGACTATCAAGTTTTGCCGTATGAGGAAGCGAAGAATTGTGAAATCAATTTTATAGGTTCTATAGCCTATTATTATGAAGAGATTTTGCGTTCTGCAGCTCAGGAATTAGGATTACATGTTGGGCACGTTGTACAAAAACCCATCGAAAGCCTTGTGAATTACCATATTCAATACATTTTATAATTAAATCTTACAAAAATAGTTATATATATAAAGACAATTTAAATATATTTCTAAAATTCAAGAGAGCAATTTTTAAAATGACTTAGGAGTTCTGAGCGTTAAGAAATTTGAAGAAAACTACGTTAAAAAATTTCCATTGTTTGAGTGGCGGCAAAAAATAGTAATGAAGTGCGAAAGTGTCGTTTCCGTCCGAGTTTTGGAAATTTTAGGAGTTTTTTTAAAATTTTAGCGAAGAAGTCCAGTCTTGAATTTTTGATTCTTTTGTTTTAAGACAAAAGAATGTAGATATATTTAAACTGTTTAATAGAAATTACTTTAATCAAAAATTAATTTTATGTCAAGTAAAACTCACCGCGACGAAAAAAACTTTAATCAGGCCGCGTTAGATTACCATAAAGCCGAACCGAAAGGAAAGATAGAGGTTATCCCCTCAAAACCACATTCTTCGCAGAGAGATTTGTCTTTAGCTTATTCTCCGGGTGTTGCCGTACCATGTATGGAAATTCATGATAAGCCAGAAACCGTTTACGATTACACAGGAAAAGGAAATCTTGTGGCGGTAATCTCTAACGGAACTGCGGTTTTAGGATTGGGAGATATTGGTGCTGAAGCTTCTAAACCGGTAATGGAAGGGAAAGGTCTTTTGTTTAAAATCTTTGCAGATATTAACGTTTTCGATATCGAAATCAACGAAAAAGATCCTGATAAATTTATTGAAATTGTAAAAGGTATTGCACCAACTTTTGGAGGGATTAACCTTGAAGATATCAAAGCGCCAGAAGCTTTTTATATTGAGCAAAGACTTAAAGAAGAGCTGGATATTCCTTTGATGCACGATGATCAGCACGGAACTGCGATTATTTCTGCGGCGGCATTAATCAACTCTCTACAGATTGCCAACAAGAAAATTGATGAGGTAAAAATGGTTGTGAATGGAGCAGGAGCTGCTGCAATTGCGTGTACCAATCTTTATATTTCTTTAGGATTAAAGAGAGAAAATGTGTTAATGTGCGACAGTAAAGGAGTTATTAACCATAAAAGAGAAAATCTTACTCCGGAAAAACTAGATTTCATTGCTCAAACCGATATTGAAACTTTAGAAGATGCGGTAAAAGGTTCAGACGTATTTATTGGTCTTTCTAAAGGAAATGTGATGTCTCCAGAAATGCTTTTAAGCATGAACGAAAATCCAATTGTGTTCGCTTTGGCAAATCCAGATCCAGAAATAGCTTACAACTTAGCTGTTCAAACACGTAAAGATGTTATCATGGCGACAGGAAGAAGTGATTATCCTAATCAGGTAAACAATGTACTTGGTTTCCCTTATATTTTCCGTGGAGCTTTAGATGTTCAGGCAAAGGGAATTAATGAAGAAATGAAATTGGCAGCAGTTCATGCAATTGCCGATTTGGCTAAAGAACCTGTTCCTGAAGCAGTAATTTTGGCGTACAATCTTCAAAATCTTCAGTTTGGTAGAGAATATTTTATTCCAAAACCATTTGATAATCGTTTGATTACCGAAGTTTCAATTGCAGTTGCAAAAGCGGCAATAGAAAGTGGTGTGGCGAGAAAAACAATCACTGATTTCGAAGAATACAAAAATCAACTTCTCGATAGAATGGGAAGAGACGAGAAATTGGTGAGAATGATGCAAAGCCGTGCAAAAGCAAATCCGAAACGAATTACTTTAGGAAATGCTGAAGAATATAACGTATTGAAAGCGGCGCAAATTCTTTATGAAGAAGGTATTGCTTATCCAAGTTTGTTAGGTAGCAAGAAATATATTAAAGAGCAGATGGAGAAATTCGGAATTCATTTAGATCTTCCAATTATCGATCCTGCAGACGACGACCAAAAAGAAAATCGTAAAAAATACAGAGAAACACTTTGGAAACTTCGCCAAAGAAAAGGTATGAACGAGTATAAAGCGAAAAGATACGTTCGCCAAAGAGATTACTTCGGTCCTTTGATGTTGAAACATGGTGATACCGATGGATTAATCGTAGGTTTCTCTAAAAATTATACCTCTGTTCTAAGACCAATTTTAGAAGTAATTGAAAAAGATAAAGGGGTAGATAAAGTGGCGGCAATGATGATGATTTTGTCTGAAAAGAAACCAATTTTCTTTGCAGATACTTCAATTAACCAAAACCCAACTGCTGAAGATTTGGTAAATATTGCTAAAATGGCAGAATTTACAGTAAAATCTTTCGCCATCGAACCTAGAATTGCAATGCTTGGCTTTGAAAACTTTGCAGCAATTTCTGATACTTCGAAGAAAGTAGCAAAAGCGGTAAGTATTCTTCATGAGAAATTTCCGAAAATGGTAGTGGATGGAGAAATTCAGCCAGATTTTGCGATGAATTCTGATCATTTAAGCGATTATCCTTTCTCAAAATTAGGAACTACTCCAGCCAATACATTCATTTTCCCTAACCTAGAATCTGCGAATCTTTCGTATAAAATTATTAGAGGAATGAAGGTAGCGCAAGTAATCGGGCCAATTTTGATGGGACTAAAACAACCTGTTCACGTATTACAAATGCGCTCAAGCGTAGACGAAATCGTAAACTTGGCAACAATTGCCGTTTTGGATGCTCAAAGAAGAGAGAAAAAAGCATAATGCTTCATTCATATAAAATAGAAACTCCGGAAAAACTTTCCGGAGTTTTTTTATGGCTATTGTGAGATCTATTTTCGATTATGTAATTGATTGATAACCGTGTTTTTACGGATGGGATAACCGTGTTTTTACTTATGATATTGTTTTTTAGGCGCTCTACATTTGTGGTATTAATTACTAAAACAAAACTACAATGAAAACAATGACTACACTAAAACTGACAACATTGGTAATGATTTTTCTTACCGCATTCTCATTAATTACATCTTGTAAAAATGACGATGATGATGAAGTACAGGCAACAGTTTATCCAGAAGAAATGATACTGAGTAGCTATCTGAGTACAACTGGCTATAACCAAACAAATACACCCTACGTAAACAGTGGAAATTATGAATTTGGTTTGGTTTTTACTCCGCAAGTTAATGGAGCAATAAAATCTTTGAAGGTGAATATTCCTGATATAAATGCTAACCTAAGAATTACCATTTGGGATGTCGCTGCAAATACTGTTGTACGTACAGAAACGGTGAATGTTGCCACTGCAAATGCAGATGTAAGCAAAACAATCAGCCCAATCAATCTTGAAAAAACAAAAAAATATGCAATTACGATGAATAGCGCAGATTGGAATAATAGGAAAAAAACAAACAATAGCGCAGCTACTTATCCTGTAACAGCCGGAAATATCGTAATCAACGAATATCGATGGGCGACTTCCACTGCCACACAACAGATTTTCCCCACAAATATAGGAACTGATTATTATGCGGGAGACGTTGATTTTGTTTTCCAGCAAACCAACTAATTATATGAAACAGAAACTCCGGAAAATTTTTCCGGAGTTTCTTATTTTTAGAAATCGATAATTTTTTCACCTTATAACTTCTAAATTCATAAACAAAAGTTTTAAAATCATTCCTATGTGAGATGAAAGTATTACTTAGTTTAATTTACTATATTTGGGAGTTATAAAAAATGATAATGATATTTTCTTTACAGGGAACCGTACAGGAGCTTAGCCCAACTTATGCCGTGATTAATGTAAACGGTGTGGGGTATTATGTGGGCATAAGTTTAATGACCTCTCAAAAACTTATTTTCAACAAAGAGTCTTTCTTATTTATCCAACAAATTATTCGTGAAGATGCACATTTACTTTTTGGGTTTCATACCCGTTTAGAGAAGGAAATGTTTAATCTTCTCATCAGTGTAAATGGCGTGGGAGCGGTTTCTGCGCTTATTTTATTGTCTACTTTGAATCTTGAAGAAATAGCTTCGGCAATTTTATCAGGCAACAGCGCATTGATCCAAAAAGCGAAAGGAATTGGTGCTAAAACTGCCGAAAGAATCATCGTAGATTTGAAAGACAAAGTACAGAAATTCAATACAGCAGGAGAGGAGATTTCGAATGTGGTAAATAATAAAACCAAGGAAGAATCGTTATCAGCATTAGAAGTTTTGGGAATTCCGAAGAGGATGAGCGAGAAGATCGCAGACCGTATTTTGAAGCAAAATGCAGACATTACAACGGAAGAACTCGTAAAGCAAATTTTAAAAAATATTTAACGTTTGGTGAAAAAGATTAATTTTCTCAATATATTTTTAATTTTATTTCTCCTGTTAATCTCAGGTAGTTTGTTTGCGCAGCAGCCACAGCAAGGAGGGGTAGATATTAAAAAAAACTGGGAGGTAGAAGACCCTACCTATTACGACGCATATTACGACATTAAAACTGGGATGTATTTTGTCTATCCAAAGATAGGCAATACAGTTACAGGCCCACCAACTCCTATGTCTCCAGAAGATTATAAAGAGTTTATGGATGCGCAACAGGCAAAAGCGTACTACAGAGACAAGTCTAATCGCTACAGTTTAATGTTCCGAAAAGATAAGGAAGCGGCGGCGAAATTGGGCTTAATCCCTTCGCTTACAATTAATAACAGACTTTTTGAAAGCATTTTCGGAAGCAATAAAATTGAAATTATTCCTTCTGGGTATGCTTCTTTTGATTTTGCAGGGTTGTATCAGAAAATTGATAACCCTTTGATTTTGCCTCAAAACAGAACCAGTTTTACGTTTGATATCGACCAACGAATTCAGCTTGGATTAATTGGTAAAGTAGGTGAAAATCTTCAGTTGAAAGCCAATTATGACACCCAAAGTGGTTTTGCTTTCGAGAACCGAATGAACTTGGTTTGGCAGGCAAAAGGAACTTGGAAAGATTTACAGCAAAAAGGGTTAAATGAAGTAAATAAACCCAACGCAGGAGGCGAAGATAAAATCATTAAAAGAGTAGAATTTGGTAATGTAAATATGCCACTTTCCACAAGTTTGATTCGTGGTTCTGAGTCGCTTTTCGGGGTGAAGACAGAATTTCAGCTCGGGAAAACTTATGGTACAGTTGTGCTTTCTCAGCAACAAGGTGAAGCTCGAAATATCGTAGTACAAGGCGGTGGTGTAATGAATACTTTCAAAGTAAACGCTATCGATTATGAAGAAAATCAGCACTATTTTATTGGGCATTATTTCTTGAATAATTACGATTTGGCATTACAAAATTATCCACAAATTAACTCGAAAATTAGTATTTCGAGAATTGAAGTTTGGGTTTTAGACCAAGGAAACAGTAATCTTTCCTATCAAAAAAGTATTGTTGGGGTTAGAGATTTAGGTGATGGCGTTTCTGGTTTGCCAGATAACACGCAAAATAACCTTTACGCTTCGGTAATTGGTTTAGGAGCAGGGCTTAGAAATGCAGACCAAACTTATAACACCATCAATGGGCAGGTTTTGCCTAATGCAAGTGGTGGTTCAGAAGCTTTTGTAGATGGTGAGCAATTTATTTTTAACAGAAAAGCAAGACGTTTAGCGTCTAGTGAATATACTTATCATCCGCAGTTAGGATACATTTCATTAAATCAAAAATTAAACGATCAGCAACTTTTGGGAGTTTCGTTTTCATATACCGTAAACGGAAGCAGCCAAGTTTATAAAGTTGGGGAATTCTCGGAAGAAAGCCCTGTTTTGGTAACGAAATTATTGAAGCCAAATACAACGGTAAAAACAACTTCACCAATGTGGCAGTTGATGATGAAGAATATCTATTCTCTAGACGCTGCGCAGATTGATAAAGATGGTTTCATTTTAAATGTTTTATACCGTGATCCTAAAACAGGAGGTAAGGTAAACTACCTTCCGAATACTAATGTTGAGAATACGAACCTCTTGAAGTTATTAAACTGGGATAGATTGAATCTAAACGGCGACGTACAATCTAACGGAAATGTTTTAGGAGACGGTGTTTTTGACTTTGTAGATGGATTAACCATTAAACCAGAGCTTGGAAAATTAATTTTCACAAAAGTTCAGCCATTCGGAAGTCACATGCAGACAATACTCGGAAGTAATAATCCGCAGTACGTATTTTCGGACCTTTATAGCCAACAAAAACAGGTAGCAAGTGCAAATAGTTTAGCACAGAGATATACCTTAGAAGGGCGTTACAAAGGAACGCAAGGACAGGGTATTTCTTTAGGTGCGGTGAATGTTCCTCAAGGTTCAGTGAAAGTTTCTGCCAACGGAGTTCAGCTTACTGAAGGAGTAGATTATACCGTAGATTACATGCTTGGAACGGTTACGATTATCAACGAAAATGTGAAACAATCGGGACAGGCAATTAATATTTCTTTGGAAAACCAACTTACCTTCAATACACAACGTAAAAGATTTTTAGGGTTAAATTTAGAAAGAAGAGTAAACGAAAACTTCATTTTTGGAGGTACAGTCGTTAATTATTCCGAATCGCCTCTTACTCAGAAAGTAAATTATGGTCAAGAAGCTGTAAACAATACAATGGCGGGTGTAAATATGCTTTACAACAATCAGCTGCCATTTTTAACCAGATTAACAGATAAAATTCCGGGGATTAATACAGAAGCGCCTTCTAATTTAAACTTTAAAATGGAAGCGGCTTACCTTATTCCGGGAATCAATAAAGGAACCAACGATCAATCTTACATAGACGATTTTGAACAAACCACTTCTAAAATTTCTTTAAAAGAACCTACAGCGTGGAGTTTGGCTTCAAAACCGGAAAAAAACCAGTCGAATCCTCTTTTTAATGGAGCGGGAGCAAACGATAATATCACAAACGGATATGGAAGAGGCTTACTTTCGTGGTACAACATCGACCCAAGATTCTGGGGTGTTGGTGGAAAAGCGCCAGACGGAATTACAGCACAGTCGGTTTCCAATCACGCTTCGAGAAGGGTGCAATATTCTGAAATTTACAACAACAGAGATTTCGTAGCAGGAGAACAAACCTTTACAAATACTTTCGATATTTCTTACTATCCATCTGAAAAAGGACCTTACAACGTAAATCCTGCTGCCGAAACTACTTCGCAAAGATGGGCGGGAATTATGAGACCGATTTCGGTTTCCAACTTCGTAAACTCGAATATCGAATATGTGGAATTTTGGATGATGGATCCTTATGCAGACAAGAAACCATTGAGCTTACCGGGAGGACAGCCAAAATTGTTGCTGCAACTAGGAAATGTTTCTGAAGATATTTTGAAAGATGGTTTGATGCAGTATGAAAACGGATTACCAATTCCTTCTTCTCCTTCAACAACCACTTCTTCAAACTGGGGAGTTCAGCCAAAGCAACCTGCAATTTTGTATGCTTTCTCATCAGAAGGAGACGAGAGAACGGCGCAGGATTTAGGGTACGATGGGTTAAGCTCTGATCAGGAAGCCGCAAGATTTGGTAATACTTTTACAAACCCTGTTACTGGTTTAGTAGATCCAGCGGTAGATGATTTCTTATTCTATATGTCTGAGAAATTTACAGGTAATTTAGCATCATCTATTGTTCAGCGTTATAAATATTTCAGAAACCCGGAAGGAAACTCGAAAAGTAACTCTCTTGAGGTAGCGTCTCAAACTCCGGATGCAGAAGATATCAATAAAGACTACAACTTAGACCAAAGCGAAAGTTATAACGAATATGTGGTAAATTTAGACCAAGCGAGTTTAACTTTAGGTCAGAATAATATTGTTGATGTAAAAACAGTACAGGCCACTTTCCAAAATGGGCAAACTGACGATGTGAAATGGTACTTATTCAGAATTCCGGTTTCAAAATATAACGAAACTGGAGCAGGAGGAGATAAAGATGCTTCTATTTTGAACAACGTTCGTTTTGCAAGAATGCTTTTAACAGGTTTTGATAACGTTTCTACTTTAAGATTCGGAACTATGGATTTGGTGCGATCAGATTGGAGAAAATATCCTAACCAAATTGCAAGTACTACAGTAACTTCTCCAAATGAAGGAACTACAGGATCTGCTACAATGAATGACAACTTCGAAGTAGGAAGTGTAAACATTGAAGAAAATGCGTTGAACCAACCTCCGTATGTTTTGCCTCCGGGAATCGACAGACAGGTGTTAAGCGGAAATGCAGGTGCACAAAGACAAAACGAATCTTCACTTTATTTAAAAGTGAGAAATATGAGTGATGAAGCAAGAGGAGTATTTAAAAATACAAGTCTTGATATGAGAAGATATAAAAAGTTACAGCTTTTTGTAAGTGCTCAAAACCTAGATTTACCTACTACTTCTATACTTGATCCAAATGTAAAATTCTTTATTCGTTTTGGTAGTGATGCATCAGATAACTATTATGAATATGAATCTTCATTAAAGTATACTGCAAATACAGCTACTTCAGCATTAGAAATTTGGCCATTAGAAAATGAGGTGAATTTTAATATTCAGGATTTTGTAGATGCTAAAATTAGGAGAGACAAAGACTTCCCTACAGGAATTGTAGATAGAAGAAAAGATGCTCAATTCGGAGATAACAATAAAGCAATTTATATAAAAGGGCGCCCAAGTTTAGGAAATATTACCACCATTATGATTGGTATTAGAAATAATCAAAGAGGCGGTATTGGCGCAAATGGTAGAGTTCTTTGGGTAAACGAAATTCGTCTTTCTGAAATTGAAAACGACGGCGGTTATGCTGGAAATGCAAGCTTAAATTTCAACCTTGGAGATTTTGCTACGGTAAATACAAGTGCTTCTTATACTTCAGTTGGTTTCGGGAACATCGATTCTAAACCTGCTGAAAGAACGCAGTCTACACAATCTGCTTTCAACATCAATACAGCGGTAAATGTAGATAAATTCTTACCTGAAAAATCTGGGATGAAGATTCCGGTGAACTATTCTTATGCACAAACTATTGAAGATCCTAAGTATAATCCTTTGGATACAGATGTAGAATTCAGCAAAGCGGCCAACCGTGAAGAACTGAAGAAAGTGGCAAGAACCTACACACAGCAAAGAAGTATTGGTGTGGTAAATATGCACAAAGAAAGAGTAAACCCAGACAAAAAACCTAAGTTTTACGATGTTGAAAACATTTCGGTAACTGCTGTTTACAACGACGATCATTACAGAGATATTTATACCAAGAAAAATTACAGACAGTATTTACGAGGGTATATTGATTATAATTATCAGTTTAAACCTTGGGCTATTAAGCCGTTCAATAAAATGATTAGCGATACCGCGCGATCTACGAAATATTTGAAATGGGTAAAAGAGTTTAATTTCAACCCGATTCCGACAAGATTGTCTTTCAGAACGGAGATTGATAGAAATTATAACGAGCTTGAGTTTAGAAATGTAGATGCTATTTTAAGTGGGAATTTAGGAGAAGATTTCGCAGCGATCAAAAACAGAAACTTCTATTTTGGATGGCAATATGGTTTAGGATTTAATTTTACAAAATCATTAAAACTGGAAATCAACTCTGCAACTAGAACTTTAAATGATCAGATTGATGTAAATACAATGGATAATTCTTCCATCTTTGGAAATGTATTCAGAGCAGGAAGACCTGTTTTGTACAATCACAGAGTTCAGCTGAATTATAAGTTGCCGTTCCAGTATTTACCATACTTAGAATTTATCGATGCTGAGGTTGGCTACGGTTTCACCTATAACTGGAATGCAAGATCTACAGCATTGCTTACAAGTCCGGATGGAAGTTTAGGATCAATTGGGCAGAATACCAATACCATTCAAGGGAATGCATCGGCAGATTTACCGAGATTCTTTGGGCAGTTCAGTTATTTCAAAAGAATTACTGAAACTTTAGGCAAAAGAAAAAGAGAGATAGATTCTCTAAACAACTCTTATACGCAAGCGTGGGAAAAGAAAAGATACGCATACAAAAAATATAAGTTTAAGAACAGACTTACTGTAATGCAAGGTGCTGCGTTTTTCTTAACCTCGTTTAAGCAATTAGATGTTACGTATTCAGAAAATAATGGTACGGTACTTCCTGGTCTTATCTCTGCGCCAAATTGGTATGGAGTAGGGCAAACGGTTGGAGGTCCTACTATTGGTTTCCTTTTGGGTTCACAGGCGGATATCAGAAGAACAGTTATAGAAAATGGATGGGTAAGCGACTCTGAATATATGATTGATCCTTACGTGAGAATGTCGACACGAGATTTGAGGATGAATTTACAAATGATGCCGATTAATGATTTGAGGATAGATTTTAATGTTCTTCAAACCTACAATAGAAATTTCTCACAGACAGGTTTCAACTACAGAGACGGTTTTGGGAATGCCAATCCAAACCTCACATTTGCAACAGATATGGTAACGTATTCTAATACGGTAAATATTACAAGTACTTCCTTTAAAGATGGAATGGCTGTGTATGCTGCCATAAGACAGAATGCAATGCAGATTTCGCAGCAATTGGGAGGTGCTCCTGGAGCCGATGGTTTTGCACCGGGATATAGCATTGCTAATGCTTATGTGTTAATTCCTGCATTCAGAGCGGCGGTAGAAGGAAGAAGCCCGAAAGAAGTCGGAAATCCTACAAAAGCTGGAATACCTATCCCGAACTGGAAAATTACATGGTCTGGTTTAAGAAATATTCCTGTAATAAACGGTCAGTTTACCAAGTTTGACCTTCTTCACAGCTATAGTGCAACATATACAGCAACGGGAGTTCAGGCAAGTATTGATTACTTTAATAATGTAGGAGGGTTGGATGTGAATAATGATTACATCAATCCGTTCACATTCTCACAAGTGGGTTATGTAGAATCTTTCTCACCTCTTATTGGAGTAGATGTTACCATGAGAAATAATATGCAGTTTGGTATTCAGTACAACAGAAACAGAATGTTGTTGCTTGGTTTGGTAAACCATACTTTAACTGAAGATGCCAATTCAGAATATGTTGTTCGCTTAGGATACATTGTGAAAAACTTCAGATTAGGAAATACCAATACAAGAGGAAAAAATAAAGGATCAGATCTCAATATAAGAGGCGACATTTCTCTTAGAGACAGCCAAACCAGTATCATGAATATTTTGCTAAATGATTCTCAGGTAACCGGAGGTCAAAGATTAATGAATATTAAACTGTCTGCAGATTACAACGTATCAGAAAGTTTAAATCTTAGAGTATTCTACGAACAGATGACTTCGAAATACAAAATTTCAACAGCCTTCCCGCTGTCTACCGTAAGAGCCGGAATCTCGGCAACATTTACATTCGGAGATGCCGGTGGTTTCTAAAATATTTAAAAAAATCCCTTTCAAAACTGAAAGGGATTTTTGTTTCTTTTAAATTTTATAATTATTTATTTCGAAGCTTTGGTTTTAAATTAATTGAGGAACTCAAGCCTGAATTAAAAAAAAATAGCAAAATGCCAGAGAGTCCCAAAGGGACGACTTAGCAAAGGATAGGATAAAATCCTATCAAAATTTAGAGCATCCCAATTTCCAGTTATTGCATAGTCGTTTTATAATATAGCGGTTACAAGTTCAATTTTAGCTTCCGTATTTATAATTATAGCGTCTGCCTTTTTAATTCCTGCATCTGCATTTTGTATTATAGCGGTTGTAAATTCAATTTTAGTGTCTGTATTTTATATTATAGCGTTTGCAAGTTCAATTTTAGTATCTGCATTTTCAATTCTTGTGTCTGCATTTTATATTATAGCATACCAACTTTTTGATATGTGCTGAAATTTTTTTTAAAAAAGTCTTTCTTTTATTTTTGGTTATACATTCCAAAGCTTTAACTTCCCTAAACCCTAAACCCTAAACCCTAAACCCTAAACCCTAAACCCTAAACCCTAAACCCTAAACCCTAAACCCTAAACCCTAAACCTTAGCCTATTATAAAGCCTTTCTCGTTACCCAAAGTCTCAACCTAAATAAAAATGAAACTTTTCTTTTGACCATTTATCAATTTTAAATAAATTTGTCGCTATAAAAAATTAAAAATGAATACACCTGCAGAACTAAAGTACACCAAAGATCACGAATGGATCAAGATTGAAGGAAACATCGCTACTATCGGTATTACAGACTTCGCACAAGGCGAGTTGGGAGATATCGTATATGTAGATGTAGATACAGTAGACGAAGATCTTGACGGGCAAGCCGTTTTCGGAAGTGTAGAAGCAGTAAAAACAGTATCAGACCTTTTCCTTCCAATTGCTGGGAAAGTAATCGAGTTCAATGCAGAGCTTGAAGATCAACCTGAACTTTTAAATTCAGACCCATACGGAAACGGATGGATCATCAAATTGGAAGTTGCTGAAGGAGCAGATCAGTCAGAATTGCTTACTGCAGAAGAATATCAAGCTATCATTGGATAAGCTTCGTACAATATTTAGTAAGATTTTGCCCATTTATTGGGCATTTCTTACTTATATGCTCCTCAAACCCGGACAAGAAAACCATGAGTATTGGTTTATGTTCAATGGGATCGATAAGGTTTTACACCTTAGTATATTTGCGGCATTGGGTTTTCTTTTCATTGCTGCTTTTCCCAAAATCAAATTCTCATATTTCATTCAGATCATCCTGATCTACGCCTTCCTTACAGAAATTTTACAAGAAGAAATGCACCTAGGTCGTTCCATGGAAACCCTAGACTTAGTTGCAGATACCATCGGCTGCCTTATTGGCTATTATATATATAAGTATATCACAAAACTATTTTAGTACATCCCCTTTTCCCACCATAACCCATCACTCACCACTCATCCCTTATATTTTTTTAGAAGCTGTTTCCCGCTGTTAATTTATGCTGAGCGTAGTCGCAGCGCTCTATCTTTTTTTCGTCGAGGCTCCTCACAAAAGGATGCCGTTCCCATGGGGGCTAGGATATGAGTATAGGTAATGAGTAATAAAGGATAGGTTATTTTCTTACCGCTACAATTAGATTTATATTACAACAACCCCCAACGTAGCACTCCAACCCTCCAACCCTCCAACCCTCCGACTCACCAACGCACCCACCGTCCAACCCTCCAACCCAACAATTAATAATTAACAATTAACAATTAA
>NZ_JBXUGJ010000005.1:0-421474 GCF_057180445.1 Chryseobacterium sp. HNCC26DJ239 | reverse complement strand
GACGGTCAAAGGTTCGAAATCGAAGATTCGGCGAAGACAATCCTTTCGCGCTCACTTGAAATTGTGAGTTTTTTTGTTAAATACGGAGTTTTGATAGGATTCCATCCTATCCTTTAATAAGCCGTCCCTTCGGGACTTTAATTTTGTTTTACAATGATATAATTTTCAAACATTTAACTTTATTTTGATTACTTTCTTCTTCAACAATATCATCAAAAAAAAGGCGAACACTCAATTGAATGTTCGCCTTCATATATATTTTTTGGCTTAAAAATATTACGGATTTGTTGAAAAAATAGAACCATTAGCAATTAATGCTCTTCTGTTCATTTTCAAGATATCTCTTACCCATTCTGCGAAATCTTCCGGTTGAAGAACTTTGTCAGGATTTCCATCCGTTAAACCGCCTTGAATAGACATATCTGAAGCAATTGTACTCGGCGTTAAAGTAATCACACGAATGTTTTCTTTTCTCCATTCTGCCATCATCGATTGTGATAAAGAAATCACCGCAGCTTTTGATGCTGCATAAGCCGACATGTTTGGGCCACCTTTCAAACCAGCTGTTGAAGCTACGTTTACAATATCTCCAATACCATTTTCTTTCATGAAAGGGTAAACTGCTTTTGCAGCGTAATACACCCCGAAAAGATTGGTTTTTATTACTTGTTCCCAGGTTTCAGACGACATATTTTCGATGCTTCCGAAATCACCAATTCCTGCATTATTAATCAAAATATCTACACCACCCATTTGCTGAACAAGAGATTCAATTCCTGCTTTTACATGAATTTCGTTATCTACCGAAAAAACTGCATAAAAACTGTTAACACCAGTTTTTTTGATTTCGTCCACAGTCATTTTAAGATTCTCTTCATTTCTTCCTGTGATTGCAACGTTTACGCCTTCATTCGCCAAAGCCAATGCTACAGCCTTTCCTAAACCTCTTCCACCTCCTGTAACGATTGCATTTTTACCTTTTAAAATCATAATTTAGTTTATAAATTTAACGGTACAAAAATACTAAACAATTGTTTAACAAAAGAATAAATCCAATTTATTTGGTCTATACAAACGATTGCACTCTGAAAAAACCGAAACCGGCAACATTTCTGAAGCCGGCCCCAATTGAAGTATAGTAAAATTGAAATTCTAAGGAATAAGAACAGCATTCTGTACCTCAAATTCGTCTTCTGCAGAGAATTTGTTTCCGTACATATCGGTTGCTCTTACCTGAACCTTATGTTTTCCTAGGGTTAATTTATTCCCAAATCCGCCAGTCCAAATATGTTTAGACAATTCCGGGTTAGAAGGTCTTCTTCCTGGGAATAATTTTTCTGTACTGTCCCATTTTAGAACAGATTCTACAAAACCAGGGTCGAAAGTTTCTGTATATTCCATTTCTTTCCATTCGCCTCCGTCGATACTGTACTCTACTTTGTCTTTTTTACTTCCCATAAAGAAGTTTACTAGTACTTTTGCAGAGGTTTTTGAAGGAAAAGGAATTACTTTAGGAACATAAAGATTGATTTGATAATCTTCCGGTTTGCCTGCTGTTTTGTATTTAATTTTATATTGATTATCATTAAAACTGATGAACGAATATCCTTTTGCAGTACCATCTCTCATCGTTGTTGTTGGCAAGCCAGCTTCGTCTGGAGTTCCCGATTGCCAATCTCCACAAGTAGTTCCTACATTGTATTCGTGAAGCTCTTTTTCGCCATTCCAACCTTCAGATTTTCCATAAAATAATTGTTGCTGAATGTGCGTATGTGCTGATAAAAGCAAAGCATTTTTAAACGGAGAAAGTGCATTAAACATTCTTTCACGGTCTTCATTTCTGAAATTATCTTCATGGTTATGAATCCAAGGAATATGGAAGGAAACCACAACTAATTTGTTTTTTTCTACATGCCTCAAATCGTTTTCTACGAAAAGCATTTGATCTTGGCGGAATCCTCCCCAATATCCTTTCCCATCTCTTGGGTCTGGATACAAAATATCATCAAGAACGATGAAATGAACGTTTCCATAGTTGAAAGAATAATTTGCCGGTCCAAAATTCGCTTCAAAAGTTTCATCTGAAAGGAAATCTTCTTTTGCATCGTAGTTCATATCATGATTTCCCATCACATTATACCACGGCAAACCAATTTCTTTCAT
Organism: Chryseobacterium sp. HNCC26DJ239; assembly: GCF_057180445.1. NCBI lineage: Bacteria > Pseudomonadati > Bacteroidota > Flavobacteriia > Flavobacteriales > Weeksellaceae > Chryseobacterium > Chryseobacterium sp. HNCC26DJ239. Next base: position 419,311 of record NZ_JBXUGJ010000005.1, on the reverse strand, counting down.
CGCTTGCTTGTAAGGATTTTGCAGATTGAGATCATCCCAAACCAAATCTCCTAGAGATATTCCCAATACCGCTTTCTGCTTATTATCTTTCACTTCATTTACAATTCCTCGCTTGAAGTAATCAAGTTCTTTTGCAGTTTTCGGTTGTGGATCACCAAACACAAGGATGTCGAAATTTTTGCTTTCGTTTTGTTTGTTCAAAGGGAAGTTAATTTCCTTTGGCAATGCTCCAGTCGGCATACTTCCTTTATATTCGAAATGAGAAGGCGAACCGTTTGGCTTGTATTGATAATAATATTTTGGAAGATTATTTTCTGACAAAGGCACTTGATAACCCGAAGGTTTAATCACAAAAATCGTTTGCCCATCGATTACAGGAAGAGAATATTTTCCGTTTTTATCGGTTTTCACCACCTGAACTCCATTGGAAACAGCAACATTTTCCAATCCTTTTTCACGGCTGTCTTTCTTTTGGTTTTTGTTTGAATCTTCAAACACATAACCTGATGCAGAAGTCTGCGCCAAAGCCACTGAAGAAACCAATAACGCAGGAATGATATATTTTAAATTCATTTTAATTAGGATTATTTTTAATACGACTTATTTATTCCACCACATTTTTGTGTTGATATTATCACCACCCATTGCCTGACTTGCCGCCACATAGTTGTCGTAATTCTGAATTTTTGTATTGGTAGGATAAAGCATTCTTTGTGGCATTTGCCCATTATTGAAAAGCCCTCCATTATTTGGCAAGACAGGGAAACCTGTTCTTCTTTGCTCGTACCATTGTTGCTGATCTACAAAAAACAGCCCTACATACTTTTGCAGCATAATTCTTTCTAATGTATTATTATAAGCAACTTTAGGATTAGAAAAATAATTTGCAGGAACTGTTGCCCCCCATTGTTCAAGAGTTGCTTTTACTCCGTTTTCATAAAATGTTTGTGCATTTCCTGAAATCACCCCTTTGAAAGCTAGTTCAGAAAGGATAAACTGAAGTTCTGCATAAGGCATTACTAAAATTTTTAATGGCGCTTTTGCCAAATTTTGATTAAGATTTGAAGGCTGATAATTGAATGTTGAACCTAATGCATATCCCGAAGGAGCACCTTTGTAACCTATATTTGCGTTCGATGGAATAGATTTAGCCTGCGTAAAAAACATACTTAATCTAGGGTCATTATTATCTACCAAAGTTTGTGTAAAAAATTCTCCTGAAGCTCTGTAAGCAGTAAAATCTTGCGGCCTTGCTATAGGTGGTAAAAGTGGCGCTACACCAGAGATATCCAAAACAGCTCCTTCTGCATTATTCTGAAAAACTGGATACGTTGTAGGATTATTTACGATCTCGGTGATTCTTTGGTAAACATCTACCTCTCCGTTTCTTTTCAAAATTCTGGTTAATAATCTTAATGAAAGAGAATTGCAGAACTTCTTCCATTTCAAAATATTGGCGGCATTAGAGTTGGCTTGATAAAAAAGATCTGTTTCAGACAGTGCTTTTGTTGTATCAAAAAGAGCGTTTGCAGCTTTCAGATCATCCAAGAGAGAAACATAAATATCTTTCTGGCTATTATATTTTGGCTTCATGATGTTTTCTTCCAACTGTAATGCTTCTTTCATCGGAACATCTCCAAATGTATCGGTAAGATTAGCCATAATCCAAGCATTCATCACCTTAGAAATCGCAAGATAATTTGCGTTGTTTTCTTTTTCTGCAGCCGTTTTTAGTTCCTGCACTTGCTTTAGCCATTTATAGCTCGTATTCCAATATCCGTTCCCTGTAGTTTCTGTAAGATAATAACGGCTCACAGTATTTCCTTCACTTGGAAAATCTAATGCAATCTGCATAATGTCGAAAGTAAAATCGTCTGCTCTATTGTATCCGTAAGATGCCATTGCGTATTGTACTGGAGCAAGAAAGCTTCCTACCGAAGGTTTTTGAATTTTACTCGTATCATTGTTTATTTCTTCGAAAGATCTTTCGCAAGAGTTTAAGCTAAATAATGATAAAGCTAAGGTGGTTGATAAAATTATTTTTTTCATAATGATGATCTTAGAATTTTAAATTAACTTGAAAGCCTACTGTTCTTGCAGAAGGCAACTGCCCTATTTCTGCTCCAGGAGTAATGGTAGAGTCATTCAGAGAAGCCACTTCAGGATCAAACATTGGGAACTCTGTCCACATCCAAAGATTTTTACCGAAAATTGCCAAAGTAAGTTCTGTAAGTTTTAGCGGCGCGATAACGTTTTTAGAGAATGAATAAGCGATTCTTGCATCTCTTAATTTCACAAAAGAAGTATCGAAAGTATTGGTTTCAATATTGGCACGTCTGTAATAGTCTCCGTAATATGCTGCCAAACCAACCGCTTTTGTGTTAGGACTGTACGTTCCGTCTGCATTAAGTACAACACCTTGTCCTACGATGGTTCCAGAAGGGTTATCTCTTCCCATTAATGTATGCTGAAGTTTACCCTGCTCAGACATTTTATGATGCGTTTGCGAATACGCCATCCCACCGTACTGACCATCGAATGAGAAACTTATTGTAAAGTTTTTGATTTTAAAATCATTCTGTAGACCAGCTCTCCATTTCGGGAATGCGTTGCCTACTTTTTCGATTTTATCTGGTCTTGCAGGCAAACCGGTTGTCGCATCATATACCACTTCACCATTGGCATTTCTCACTAATTTGAAACCATACAAATCTCCCAAAGAACCTCCTATAACTGCATTGTAATACAATACACCTGCAACAGTAGAGATTGTATATCCGCTTTGTCCTGCATATTCATCTGGAAGAGATAATATTTTGTTTCTGTTCAAAGACCAGTTTCCACTTACATTCCAGCTAAAATTTTGGGATTTTACAGGTATTGCGCTTAAACTCATCTCTACCCCTCTGTTTCTGGCTTTCCCTGCATTAATAATTCTGCTAGAATACCCACTTTCTATAGGTACAGTAACAGGAATTATCTGATTCTCTGTATCATTTTGATAGAAGGTAAGATTATAATTCAACCTGTTTTTGAAAAAGGCAAAATCCATCCCTGTTTCTATATTGGTATTTTTCTCAGATTCTAGATTAGGGTTAGGATACATATCCGGAGTAATAACCGAACCAATAAAATCGCTTGGTGTATAGTATTTATCTAACTGGTAAGGCAATCCTGCAATACCTACTTTAGCCCAAGAAGCTCTAAGTTTCCAGTAATTAAATTTAGAACCAGATAATTTAAAAATGTCTGATAAAATAAAACTCGTACTTACCGACGGATAAAAGAACGAACGATTTTCTTTAGATAAAGTCGTACTCCAATCATTTCTTCCTGTAATGTCTACAAAAATTTTATTATCGTAGTTGGTACTTAATAATCCGTACACACTATTCATCTGTTGATCGCTTGGTCTTGGAACCTTCGTTATTAATGAAATTGCGTTGTTTAAACTATAATCACCAGCAACCTTCAAACCTTCTGCTCGGTAATCATTAGAAACATATTCGTTATAACGCACACTTCCACCAGCATTGGCTGAAATATTAAATTTGTTGAAATTCTTTTTAAAGGTAAAAAGTAAATCATTATTGAATTCATTATTTCTAATGTATTGCTCACGATAAAAACCTTTCAGGTAATTGGCAGAACTGTACGGTCTTTTTGTAGTTCTCATTTCGTCTAGCATTTCGATACCCGATCTCATCATTACGCCAAAATTCTTGTTAAAATCATAGTTTGCCGTAATATTTCCGGTAATCATCTTCTTTTTAACCCCGTTTAGCATTTGATAGGCAATAAGGTAAGGATTATCGATAAACGAACTGAATGGATGAATTTGATCTACCTCTACCTGCCCTGGTTTCCAGATTGGTTTGTACCAGGCTAAATCTACGTTCGGATTTTGGAAGATCATAAAATATGAAATCGACTGGTTGTTGTACCCTGTAGCCGGAAGATTATCACTTTTCGTATTAGCGTAATTGAATTTTGTTGAAATTCTAAACTTATCTGTAAGCTTGTGATCTAATGAAAATGCTGCATTAAAACGGTCGAAACCTGTATTGGGCATCATCCATTCATTTGCAAGATAGGTAAGAGAAGCTCTATACTTCGTTTTATCTGTACTGCTTTCTATAGCTACATTATTGGAAGATGTAGTACCTGTTTGCCAAAAACCTTTAATATTATCTGTGTACGGTCTCCACAACTGTCTTGTTGCACTTTGCCCCATCACATTCGGATCATACTGAAAATAATACTGTCCATCAAATTTTGGCCCGAAAGCACTACTTGTACCTCCTGTTGAAACTCCATCTGCGGAAGCTCCATAAGAATAGAAAAACTGACCCGCAGAATTCTTTGCTAAAGTTCCTTGCCCATATTCGTACTGATAATCTGGCCATTTTAATACAGAATCAAAACTTAAAGAAGAGTTGAATGATACATTTACTTTACCATTTTTGGTTTTCCCAGATTTTGTGGTAATCATTAACGCTCCGTTGGCTGCTCTAGAACCATAAAGTGCCGCAGCAGAAGCTCCTTTTAATACTGTAACAGATTCAATATCATCGGGGTTTATACTGTTTAGACCATTTCCTAAATCAATAGGCAAATCTCCACCAGTTCCTGCTCCATAAGCCGCAGTTCCCGTTCCTGTAGTAGAGTTACTCAACGGAACTCCATCTACTACAATAAGTGCATAATTTCCATCTAAGCTAAAAGATTTTTCGCCACGCAAAGTGATTCTTGATGAGCCAAGTGGTCCCGCATTCGTACCTTGTACTTTTAACCCCGCAACACGACCTTCCATTGCTTGTGCCCAGTTGTTGTTTTGAATATTTTCAAAAACTTCAGAATTTACCTTTTCTGCCACATATCCAAGAGACTTATCCTGTCTCTTAATTCCTAAAGCTGTAACCACCACCTCATCGATGGTTTTCACACTGTCTTTTTTTGCTTTTTGCTGCGCCGCAACATTAATGCTCAGTAATCCTAGAAGCGATAACGTGACGACCTTTTGAGTAGTTTTACGCATTTCAATTTTTTATTGCGCAAAATTAGACGGACTTACCCAGGATGACTTTAACAGAGTTTTAACATATTTTAAAAAGATATTAAACGCTATATGAACGTACTGTGAAAACAAAAACATATCCTATTGATTTATACTCTTTTAGAGACATTAATAATATTTAATGCTCTGCATATTATTTTGAAATCATATCTTTATTTTCTGGCTACAAAACACAGAAATGCCCTTCAAATACAATTGAAAGGCATTTTGTTTAAAATCTAATATATATAAAAGTAAAAATTTACTGAGTTTTAAAAACGTCTGGTGTATTGGTGGTAACAAACTTTAGGCCTTGTTGTCTTAATTTTTTGAAAACTTCAACATCATTTACTGTCCAAGCGTTGGTAATTAACCCTAAAGCATTTGCCTCAGAAATCCAAGTAGGGTTTTTCTCGAAAACTGAAAAGTGATAATCCATCCCATCTAAACCAGCTTCTTTAATTTCTTTAGGCGACAATTCACCTCTCAAATACTGAACTTTAAAGTCGGGCGCCAACTTTTTTATTTCCTTACAAATATGCAAACTGAAAGAAATATATTCGCATTGAGATTCAAGCTTCATATCTTTAATCATGTTGATGGTTTTTTCTACCATTTCATTTTCAAGAGCTTCTGTTTTCGCAGGTTTTATTTCAACAATCATTTTTACAGATTTATCTTTTTTACCGGCTTTCAAATAATCTTTCAAAGTAGGATACTTTTCACCGTTCGAAAGTTTTTCTTTTGCTAAATCTTTAAAATTGGTTTCAGAAATCTCCATTTTCCCGTGATGCTCGTCGTGATTAATCACCAAAACACCATCTTTCGACATTCTTACATCGAATTCTGAACCGTAAATTTTCAAATGCTGCGCATTTTTCAATGACGTGATTGAGTTTTCGGTTGTTGGAGGTTGCGTGTTAAAAAAACCTCTGTGCGCGATAATCTGAGTTTGAGCTTTCAAAGTAATAGTTCCTAATAATGCTACTCCTAATATAATATTTTTCATAAGAATCAAATCTATTTAATTGAGATGCAAAAATAAAGCAGTTTTTGTTATAATTGTTTTAAAGGTATCTGAATATTTCATCAACACAATATTAAAATTTCTAGAGTACATTCTAATATTATCTTATTATTTTTGCCAAAAACAATACTTTTCCAATGTCAGAAAACATTCAGCAGAAAATAGAAAGACTTCGCCACGAACTGGAGCAGCACAACCAAAATTATTACCTTCTAGATGCGCCAAGCATTTCAGATTACGATTTTGATATGCTTTTAGAAGAGCTTCAGGATTTAGAAGCAAAACACCCTGAATTTTATGACGAAAACTCTCCCACGGTACGTGTTGGAGGCGGAATTACGAAAGTTTTCCCTACGGTTCAGCATCAGTTTAGAATGTATTCTCTCGATAATTCTTACGATTTTGATGACCTTGAAGATTGGGAAAAAAGAATCATAAAAACTATTGACGAACCCGTAGAATTTGTTGCGGAACTGAAATACGACGGTGCTTCCATTTCTATTTTGTACGAAAACGGAAAATTGTCTCAAGCCGTTACTCGTGGTGATGGTTTTCAAGGAGATGAAATTACGGCGAATGTAAAAGCGATTTCAGACATACCGTTGAAGCTTTCGGCAGATTTCCCTGAAAGATTTTTTATGCGTGGCGAAATTTATTTAACCCGAAAAAACTTCGATAAAATAAATAAAGCGCGTGAAGAAGAAGGTTTAGATTTATTTATGAACCCAAGAAATACCGCCAGTGGAAGTCTGAAAATGCAAGACAGCGCAGAAGTTAGAAAGCGTGGGCTTTCGGCGGTACTTTATCAATTTATTTCAGAAGAATTTCCTACAGAAACGCATTGGGAACTTTTAGAAAAATCTAAATCTTGGGGCTTCAGAACTTCACAACAGGCGAAATTGTGCAAAACACTTCAGGAAGTAAAAGATTTCATCACCTATTGGGATACAGAAAGACACAACCTCCCTTTTGAAATCGACGGAATTGTACTGAAAGTAAACTCGTTACAACAACAAAGACAATTGGGCTACACCGCAAAATCGCCACGTTGGGCAATGGCATATAAATTTAAAGCCGAAAAAGTAGAAACCGAATTACAAAGCGTTTCTTACCAAGTCGGAAGAACCGGCGCCATTACTCCTGTTGCCAATTTGAAACCCGTATTATTGGCGGGAACCATCGTAAAAAGGGCTTCTCTTCACAACGAAGACATCATCAAAAAGCTAGATTTACACGAAAACGATTTTGTTTTCGTAGAAAAAGGAGGCGAAATTATCCCCAAAATTGTTGGCGTAAACACAGAAAAACGAAGCGCAGAAAGCCAAGAAATTGAATACATCAAAAATTGCCCGGAATGCGGAACTGAACTGGTAAAAATTGAAGACCAAGCGATACATTATTGTCCGAACGAATTGCATTGTCCGCCACAAGTTGTGGGTAGAATGATTCATTATGTTTCTCGAAAAGCCTTAAACATCGAAAATCTAGGCAGCGAAACCATTGAGCAATTGTACCGAGAAAAACTGATTGAAAACCCTGCAGATTTCTATGCTTTAACCAAAGAACAACTGCTTCCATTGGAAAGAATGGCTGAAAAATCGGCACAAAATATTATTTCCGGGATTGAAAAGTCTAAAGAAATTCCTTTTGAAAAAGTATTATTCGGAATCGGAATAAAACATGTGGGTGAAACCGTTGCTAAAAAATTGGTGAAAAACTTCCCAACGATTGAAGATTTGAAAAATGCCACAGCTGAAGAACTTTGTCAAGTAGAAGATATTGGAATAAAAATCGCTGAAAGCATCGTAGATTTCTTCGCAAATCCTGAAAATATTCTCATGCTTGAACGCTTGAAAAATTATGGCGTTCAATTGGAAAAAGGTGAAAACACCAACGAAGTTTTATCGAACGTTTTAGAAGGAAAAACCTTTCTTTTCACAGGAAAACTATCTCTTTTCACCAGAGAACAAGCCGAAGAAATGGTAGAAAAACACAACGGAAAAAACATTTCCGCGGTTTCAAAAAACCTCAACTATCTTATCGTAGGCGAAAAAGCCGGAAGCAAACTGAAAAAAGCCCAAGACATCGGAACCATCACCATCCTAGACGAGCAACAGTTTTTGGATTTGATTGGGTAGTAAACTCATGATTTTTACAAAAACGCTTTCAGGGTTTGAAACCCTGAAAGCGTTAATTCAAAAAGTTTTTTTTCAAAAGAATCGGAAAAAACAGTGAGTATTCTCTCAACAATGATAAAAGATTCTCTGAAAACATTACTACTGTCAATAATTTTTGATTAGGTATAAATACGTAATATACAGTAAAAACTAAAATTTTCTCTTAAATAGGACATTCCAAAAGAAAACATCGTTTATATTTGTAACAAAAGAAATTACAAATTGCCCGTCACCAAAATGCAAAAATTGTTTCATTTTTATGTGAATATCATGCGCTTGGAAGAGAAAGAAGCCGAATATCACATCAGTAAATTCGAAAAAATAGAAATCCCGAAGAAAACAAACCTCACCAATGCCGGAGAAGTAGAAAACTATCTTTACTTTATAGACCAAGGAATTGTAAGGTTTTTTATTAATAAATCTGTAAAAAACGAGGTTAAAGAAATTACATTTTCTTTCACTGCAGAGAATTCTTTCACCAGTGCTTACGATTCTTTTATCACTAGAAAACCAAGTGTATACAGTATTCAGACCTTAAAAAAAACCACAGTTTACAGAATACATTATAAAGATATTCATAACCTCTACAATACCACCCAAGTAGGAAATTACCTGGGAAGAATTTCTGCAGAACAACTTTATGTAAAAAAAGCACAAAGAGAAATTGCCTTTCTTCTGTATTCCGCAGAAGAAAGATATCTTAACCTCATGGAAACTTTCCCAGAATATATACTGCAAATTCCGTTAAAGTATATTGCTTCTTATTTAGGCGTAACTCCGCAAGCGTTGAGCAGAATAAGGAAGAGAATTTTTTAACCATGATTCATTTCTTAGCCCACTAAAACGACGTTTCTTTGCAAATAAAAAACTTTAAATTTTAGGATCTAAAAACACTAAAAAAACACAGTGCCCTTTCTGAAGAAAATTCAGAAGGGTATTTCTTTTTTCAGACCACTTTAAATGCGTAATTTAGGCGAAAATTTTTATAATGATAAGACGTAATATTCTTATTGCTTCTGCATTCTTCAGTTTTTCTCTAGGAATAGCACAGCAATACGGCGGAATGTGGATCCCAACTGAGCTGAATGAAAAAGAAATGAAAGATCTTGGGATGAAAATCTCTGCCAAAGATATTTTCAACACAGAAAAACCAAGTATTAAAGATGCGGTGGTACAGTTCAACGGAGGTTGCACCGCAGAAATTATCTCTCCAAAAGGTTTACTTTTAACGAATCACCATTGTGGTTATGGGCAAATTCAGGCGCATTCTACCGTAGAAAACGACCTACTTTCTAATGGTTTTTGGGCTAAAAACATGGAAACTGAACTTCCAAATCCAGGTGTAACTGTAGATTTCATTGTAGATATTAAAGAAGTTACAGACCAGGTTTTAGAAGGAAACCCAAATCTTGATGCAGCAAAAATAAATGCAAACATCCAGAAAGTACAATCTACCATCAAAACCGAATCTGGGCAGAAAGTGGTAGTAAAATCGATGTATTACGGAAACAAATACTACGCTTTCGTTATCGATACTTTTAAAGACATCCGATTAGTGGGTGCACCGCCACAAAGCATTGGTAAATTTGGTTCGGATACCGACAACTGGGTTTGGCCAAGACATACGGCAGATTTTTCGATGTTCAGAATTTATGCAGATAAAAACAACAGACCTGCAGAGTATTCTAAAGACAACGTGCCTTACGTTCCGAAACATTTTCTTCCGATTTCTATAAAAGATAAAAAAGAAAATGATTTCACTTTTGTATTCGGTTTCCCGGGAAGAACTACAGAATATCTTCCTTCGATTGCGGTAGATAAAATCATGAAAGAAACAGACCCTGCAAGAATTGCAGTGCGCGATGTAGCTTTGAAAACTTTAGATGAAAAAATGCGTGCAGACGATGCAACTCGTATTAAATACGCTTCTAAATACGCTTCTGTTGCCAATTACTGGAAAAAATGGATTGGCGAAGTTGAAGGTTTAAAAAAATCTAATGCGGTACAAAAAAAAGCAGCTTATGAGCAGACTTTAATCTCTAAAAATTCAGAAATTAAAGCGACTTTAGACCAGCTTACTCAACTTTACAACGAGCAAGCTCCTTATGCTTTAAACAATGCTTACTACACAGAAACCATTAGAAATGCTGAAACTTTAACATTGGCAAATCTTTTCTCAGGTTACATTTCTGCCGTAGAATCTGGAAAAGCAGACCAAAAAGCAACAGAATCTTTCAAAAACCGTCTTGCTGCTTTCTACAAAGATTACAGTGCAGAATTGGATGCAAAAGTAACGGCGAAGCTTTTAGCATTGTACGCCAATAAAACTGAGGCAAAATTCCTTCCTACAGGTTTCGACCAATATAAAAATGAAGCTCAAAATCTTCAAAATATCGAAACTTTATCGAAAAATTCGGTAATTACAGGTCGTTCTACAGTAAACGGAGCAAGTCTTTCTTCTGATATTGATAAAGCTTTCTCGAACCAAGAACAATTGGTAAAAGCAATTAAAAATGACGAAATTTATAAGCTTCTCTTAAACTTAAAAGAAACTTATTCAAAAACTGCAGACGGAAAATTTACTTCTTTACAGTCTCAAATAGATGTGCTTCAAAAGAAATTTATGGCACAGCAAATGGCAACCGATAAGGATAGAAAATTCTTCCCAGATGCCAATTCTACAATGAGAGTTACGTACGGAAAAGTAAAAGGTTCTTCGCCAAGAGACGCTGTAAAATACGATTATCAAACGCATTTAGCTGGAGTTGTAGAAAAATATGTTCCTGGAGATTACGAGTTTGATGTTCCACAGCAATTACTAAACCTTTACAACAAAAAAGATTACGGAATTTATAAAGACCAAACCGGCGACGTTCCTGTTGCATTTACGGCAACCAACCATACAACTGGCGGAAACTCTGGTTCTCCGGCTTTGGATGCGAAAGGTAATTTGGTAGGTTTAAACTTCGACAGACAATGGGAAGGTACGATGAGCGACATCAATTACGACCCAAGATTCAGCAGAAATATTATGGTAGATACGAAGTATATTCTCTTCATCATCGATAAATTTGCCAATTCTAAATGGTTAATCGACGAAATGAAAGTTGTAAAATAATTTTCTGAAACTTAAAATAATTATAGAATCTGCTTAAAACATTAGCTTTTAAGCAGATTCTTTTTTATTTTTACCTTAAGATGTTAAAAAAACAAATCATCAATTCTCTCGCTCTTTTTGAAAACGGAAATTTCTCAAAAAATTTCCCGCTAAACTATTGTTTGCCGGTCTATCACTGCGTTTCTGATGATTTCCTTCCTCATTTGAAACACATTATCAAATACAAAAACATCCGTGAATTTGAAGCTGATTTAGACACGCTTTCAAAACATTTTCAATGGATAACTTTTGATGAGTTTAAAGATTATGTGAAAGGTAATTTTAAACCTAAAAAAAAGATTGCTTTACTCACATTTGATGATGGTTTCAGAGAATTTTACGACATTATTCTTTCCATTTTAGAGCGAAAAGGAATTTATGCCATAAATTTTATCAACCCAGCTTTTATCGATAACAAAGAGTTAATGTTTCGCTGTAAAGCCAGTTTGCTTTATGAAAAATCGATTCAATTGGGAGAAAAAAAAGATTCCATTTTACAATTAAAACATCATCAAACAGCAGAACTTAAAGCTTTTTCAAATCAATTAAATGTCGATTTCACTGCTTTTTTAAAAGAGCAAAAACCTTATCTAAGCGTAGAACAACTCAATAAAATCAAAGAAAAAGGCTTCGGAATTTCTTCTCATGGCTGGAATCATCCTTTGTACAACGAGATTTCTTTGCAAGAAAAGCTCAATGATTGCCAAACGTCTTTTAATTACATGAAAGAACATGGTTTTCATGAAGAAAGTTTTGCTTTTCCATTTACAGATTTTGGCGTAGAACAGGCATTTTTCGATGAGCTTTTTACATCAGAAGAAATGTTTTGCACTTTTGGAAGTGCAGGTATAAAATTAGATTCTGAAAAAAGAAATTTTCAAAGAATTCCTATGGAAACTGGTGAAAATGCGGAAGTCATTCTAAAAAAAGAAATCGCTTATTTCAGATTAAAAAAATACCTCAATAAAAATACGATTGTAAGAAAATGATTGAGCTAAAAACCTTTAACAAAAGTACTTTACAGGAATTTATTTCTTCCGGAAAATACCAATCGTACGAGTTTCTACCGATTACAAAACATCGTGCAGAATCTCAAATTAAAAATCCAAAAGCAAATGAAGAACAGACTTTGTTAATTCTCGCTTTTGAAGGTGAAAAATTAGCCGGTTATTTAGGCATTCTCCCCGATTCTTTCTTTATTGACGATACAATTTTCAGATACGGTTGGCTGAGTACACTTTTTGTGAGCAGCGATTTTCGGGGAAAAAGAATTGCGCAACAACTTCTAGACAAAGCCTTTGAGCTCTACAACGGAAATATCGCCATTACAGAATTCACGCCCGAAGCGGAAAGTTTGTACAACAAAATCAAAGTTTTCAAATATATTCAACCGAAAATTGGGAAAAGATTTTACCTGAAAACCAATTTTCAAGAGATGATTCCCGCGAAAAAACCGAAACTGAGTCATTTTAGACCGCTTTTTAAAATTGCTGATTTAGGTTTTAATTCTGTCTTAAAAATCAAAAATTCTTTGATTACAAAGCCGAATTTTCGCTTTGAAATTATCAGCAAAATAGATTCAGAAAGTGAAAAATTCTTATCGCAATTCAAAGCCAACAGAAATTCGGAAGAAATGAATTGGTTTATTGAAAATCCGTGGATTTTAGAGGGTAAAAAGAAAGACGAACGCTATCTTTTCTCTAGTTTTTCGAATGAATTTAAATATTTCTGGGTTAAAATTTTCAACATTGAAAATCACATAGAAACTTGTGCCCTGCTTCTTTTAAGAGATGGAAATCTGAAAATTCCTTATTATTTTTCAATTTCTGACCACATAAATTTCGTGAAATTGTTAGCGTATTTTTCTGAAAAACATCGCGTAAAATTCATCACCAGTTATCAAACTTTCATCAACGAAGAAATTGAAAAGCAAAAGAGTTTTCCGAAAATTCACAGCCGAAATTTTGAAAGAAGGTATATGTTTCACGAAAAAATGATTGAACAACTTCCAAAAAATTTCAACCCAAACTTTCAAGATGGTGATGGCGATTGTGCGTTAACGTAAACGATTTACAATATTAAATTTGCGAGGCGGCAATCTTCGATTGCCGCCTCGCAAATTTCCCTAAATATTAAAAATTTAATGTCCGAAAATATCTTTCAGTTCTAATTCTTTGAATTCGCCCATTTTTTGAACTGCATCTACATCGAGGTTTTCTTTTTTCCCTAATAAAGCCGTGTTGAAATGTAAAGTTTTAACGTGAGAGTTGTAAAATTCTTTCATTTCATTAAAATTAAGCGCTTGAATCTGGCTGTAAATATCTCTTCGAATATCATAATTAATCCCCAGTTTCTGAAGTCTTAACGTATTAAAGAAAATATTGGTACGTGTAATTCTCGTTGAAGCAATCTGCTTTAAAGCGGCATTTTTTGAATTTTCAAACTGAACGGGAACTTCCGGAAGTTCCGACATTAATTCTGCCATTGTATCGACGGCAATCATCAATTTATCTGGTTGAGTTCCGATGTATGTCGTAACATAATCAGGATGCGACAATTCCGAATTGGGAGCGTAAGAAACGTAAGCAGAATACGCCAAACTTTTACTCTCGCGAATTTCCTGAAAGACGATAGAAGAAAGTCCTCTTCCAAAATATTCGTTAAACACGTTTATTTTTCCAAAATTTGCGGTGTTTACAGTATTCCCTCGTGCGATTTTACTCATTTCAACCTGAACCATATCGTAATTCACGAAGAAAACATTTCCCCCAGTTTCGGGTTCCAAATATTCTTTTTTAGAAGGAATTTGCTGTGTTTCATCTGAAATATAATTGATGATAAAGTTTTTAAAATTATCCTGATTTTTACCATAAAAGAAAATCTGATACGGATAATCGAATAAATTTTTCAAACGATTGGTAAAAGCTTCAACTGAAGAATTTTGTAGCTCTTCTTTAGAAATAATATCTGTAAATCTAGAATGTGCCCCCCATTTTGTATAATTGGTAAGCGCTTGCATAATTCTGTTTTTATCTTTCTTTACAGCTGCTCTGTTTTCAAGAACTGTTTCCACAAAATTTTGATAAATATCTTGATCTGGCTTTACATCATGCATCCAATGCTGAAGCAAAGAAATTCCTTTTTCGATATTTTCTTCAAGACCGGTTAAAGATATCGTAAGTTGGTCGTTGGTGGTCTTAAAATCATTGGTGACACCAATTTTGAAAAACTCTTTTTTCAACTCGTCTGGCGAAAAGCGTTCTGTTCCCAAATATTGTAAAACTTGCGTAGAAAGACCCAAATCTCTATCGTTATCACTTCCCATTGGGAAAATAAAATGAACTTGCGCAATGTCGTTGTACTTATTTTTTACGAAACTTATCTTTTTATTTTTTATGAAATCTGTTGAAATTTCTTTTTGATACTCAATAAATTCTGGCTGAATATCTTCTGTTTTATCATTTAATATTTCTGTAAGAAACTCAGATTGCGCTTCTCTATTGATTTTCACAGGAGTAATTCCTGGGTTCTCAACTCTTAAAAGCTTCTCGTTTGTACCTTTTTCTTTATAAATAATAACATAATTGTCTTTAAAAAATTCTTGTGCAAATGCAACAACTTCGTCTTTGGTTACAGAAGCATAATCGTTCATTTCATTAAGTTCCTGCTCCCAAGTTCTGCCTTTAATAAAGGTATCGTAAAGATTTGTAGCCAAACCTTCTGCGGTTTCCAAAGCTTTCATTCTTTGCAGTTTGAAATCATTAATTATTGCAGGAAGCATCCAATCCGGAAACTCTCCTTTCTTAATTAATTCTATCTGATCAAGCATCATTTCTTTCGCAAAATCTAGTGTATCTGATTCTTTTGGAACACCTACCAAAGAAAAATAGCCATACTGTTTTAAACCTAAAGAATAAGCTTGCGCCCACAACATTTTTTGGGTCTGATTGATATTAAGATCAAGCAAACCAGCTTCTCCACGATTGCTCAAAATATTTGCGATAATATCTGCCAACATTGCTTCACGAGAACCATAACTATCCGTTCTCCAAGCCAATTGAACTCTTGCAGTGGTCGGACTTTGTACTGTTCTTTTTACAATTTCGGTAATTGGTTTTTCAACAATTTTATTTTTTGGCGGAAGCTCTCTATAGGGAAGAATTCCAAAATATTTATCAATTAAAGTAATTGTAACATCAAAATCTAAATCTCCTACAAGTACAAATGCATAATTGTTTGGTACATAATATTCATCAAAATATTTATGAATTGCTTTCATAGAAGGATTTCTAAGATGTTCTGCTTTTCCCAAAGTCGTTTGCTGCCCATTTGGGTGCAACGGAAAAAGCGCATCCATCAACTCATAATTTACCAATCGAGAATCGTTATCCTGAGCTCTGTTGAATTCTTCATACACAGATTCCAACTCGGTATGAAACAGCCTTAAAACCATTCCTGAAAATCGTTCTCTTTCAATTTTCAGCCATTTTTCAAGCTCGTTGTTGGGAATATTATTTTTGTAAACAGTTTCGTCAAACCAAGTATGCGCGTTGGTCCCAGATGCTCCCAATGAAGAAATAGCCTTATCATATTCATTCGCAATCGCATATTTGCTGGCTTCTTGAGAAACTTGGTCTATTTTGCGATAAATCTCTCTTTTCTTTTCCTGATTTTGCTCCGCTTTATGCTGCTCATACAAATCAGAAATCTCATCTAAAAGCTGCTTTTCTTTACTCCAATCTATTGTTCCTAATTTAGAAGTTCCTTTAAACATCATATGTTCAAGGTAATGCGCTAAACCTGTGTTATCCGAAGGATCATTATTACTTCCCGTTTTCACAGGGATAAAAGTCTGAATTCTTGGCGCATCAAAATTCTGAGCTAAAAATACTTGAAGACCATTTTGTAAAGTGTAAATTCTTACTTTATTTTCGTCGTTTGTTATTGTGATATAAGGAAATTCAGATAATTCTGAGACCGAAGCGACCTCTTTATGTGGATAATTATTCATTATTGTAATAAGTGAGATTACAAATGTATCGAAAAAACCCGAACTGCTATTCTTATAATTTTTTTAAAAAACTAAACCTGTATTAGAAAAAATCGAATACATATACCGAGTTTTTTAATTTTATTAAATTTACCTCATCAGTATTTTAAAAACAAATCACAAAATGGCTTCCAAAAAATTAAACAACCTCGAATCTCAAGAAATTCTTAAAATTTTAAAAATTAGGATTGAAAAAAACAGATTTAACCTAAAAAATCTAGATTGGAATTCAATTGAAAATCTTCTTCTTCAAAATCCAGAAAAATTATGGAGTATTGCGCAAATGGAAAAAACAGGTGGCGAACCAGACGTTATTAAATGTGATAAATCCGTAGTTTTTTGCGACTGTTCTAAAGAAAGCCCTTCTGGAAGAAGAAGTTTTTGCTACGATCATGAAGCTCTTCTTGCAAGAAAAGAAAACAAACCGCAAGATTCTGCGATAAACGCAGCCCAAGAAATGGGCATTGAACTCTTAAACGAAGCAGAGTATCGAGAACTACAAACTCTAGGTGAATTCGATGAAAAAACTTCGAGTTGGATACAAACACCAGAGGAAATAAGAAACCGCGGCGGTGCTTTCTTCTGTGACCGACGCTATAATTTTGTATTTCTATACCATAATGGCGTACAATCTTATTATGCAGCAAGAGGATTTAGAGGTAAAGTAATAATATAAAAAAGCTGCGCTAATTAAAACGCAGCCCCAACTAAAAACTAAAGCTTATAAATTTATATTATTTAAAAACTTTATCTAAAAAAACATTTCTTTATAAATAAAAACAAGTCGACTCTTATTATTACATCAACATTTATCATGTTGTGTGGTACTAACTGTGTTTTTAGATTCCTTCTTTATATAAGAGTAAACTTGATAATGCAAAATTAAAGGTAGGCAGAATGAATTTGTTTGCTAAAAATTACAAATAATTTGTGATTTTAAACAGAAAATATTAGAAAAATTTACATTATATTTTACAAAAAATTAAACATATACACAATATTGATAAATTTATTGTCATAAACTTTCCTATTACTTTACAAACTCGATTCAATTGTAATTTTATAATTACAATTATCACAGTATAAATTTCTGAATTTTTTTTTAATTAAAGTTGTTTTTCTTGTCTTTTTTTCCACTCTACCTTAAATTTAAAAATAAGTGAGCTCACAAAAAAAATTGATGATAAGATAAAATCAATTTAAGTACTAAAAAAAGATTATTCATTCCTTTATTAAAAATAGCAGAAAGTAAAAAAATCTTTCTTTTCAATTTTTTTATGCAACGAATCGTTTCAATAAAATTTTACCACCACAAACTATTATCATACCTTTGAAACTTCAATAATAAACATTTATTAAACCTTATGGACACACAGATTTTAGATTTTTGGGTAGGAAATTTCAAATCAGAAGAAGACTTAGAAAGATTCGCAGATGAAGACGAGCAATTTTACCTAGAGGAAGATTCTGACGACGTTTATATTTCTAGGTTTGCAGAATCGCAAGACACCATTTGGTTTGACCAAGATTTCATTGAGTACGGCTTTGCAGAAGGCGATTACACGCTTTACCAAAAATTTGCAGACTACTCTTTTGCAGACGAATGGCTTCCAGAATTGGTGCATAAAATCAATGAAAGCAATTTGAAATTCGATATAAACTCTTTAATTTTCGTAAGCCAAGGACAAATTCCAAAACCAAAATCTGTAGAAACAGACGATTTTTCTCTGGTTTATTTAGGAGGAATTGAAATTGAGTATTAAAATAAAATGATAGCATCTTTTTTTGATGCTATCATTTTTTTATCTGTATTAAAAGCTGTTTTTAATGCGCTTCCAACCAATTATCTCCTACTCCAACTTCTACCAACAAAGGAACTTGTGTTTCGATAGCGCTTTCCATTTGGGTTTTAATTAAAGCTTTTGCTGTTTCAACTTCTTCAATTGGAGATTCAAAAACCAATTCGTCATGCACTTGAAGAAGCATTTTTGTTGCTAAATTTTTCTCTTCAAGCTCCTTTTGAATTTTAATCATTGCCATCTTCACAACATCTGCCGCACTTCCCTGAACAGGCGCATTCACCGCATTTCTTTCTGCATGACCTCTTACCACAAAGTTGTTAGAATTGATATCTTTCAAATGGCGTTTTCTTCCTAAAATTGTTTCCACATAACCGCTTTGGCGGGCTTTATCAACCTGTTCAGCCATGTATTTTTTCAGTTTTGGATACGTTTCAAAGTACGCTTCAATCATTTGTTTTGCTTCCGTTCTAGACAATCCTGTCTGTTCTGCTAAAGCAAATGCACCTTGACCGTAAATAATTCCAAAATTCACCGTTTTTGCCTGACTTCTCTGCGTTTTTGACACTTCTTCCAAAGGAATTTTAAACAATTTCGCAGCTGTTGAAGCGTGAATATCTTCTCCGTCTTGGAAAGCTTTAATCATATTATCTTCTCCAGAAATTTCAGCGATTAAACGCAATTCAATCTGAGAATAATCGGCAGAAATCAGTTTTTTACCTTCACCCGAAACAAAAGCACCACGAATCTGTTGCCCTCTCAAAGTTCGGATAGGAATATTCTGCAAATTCGGGTTTACACTCGCCAATCGACCTGTTGCAGCCGTTGTTTGCGAAAAATTGGTATGTACACGGTTGTCGAGCGGCTCAATTTGCGACGGCAATGCATCCACATAAGTAGATTTCAGCTTTTGATACGTTCTGTATTCTAAAATATGTTGAATAATCTCATGTTTTGAAGCTAATTTCTGCAAAACATCTTCCGAAGTTGCGTACTGACCGGTTTTTGTTTTCTTTGCTTTTGGGTCGAGCTGCATTTTTTCGAATAAAATTTCGCCCAATTGTCTCGGTGAATTCATATTAAATTCTTCACCAGAAATTTCAAAAATTGTTGCTTCTAATTTTCTTAAATCGTTATCTAAATCAATACTTTCCTGAGCGAGCCATTTTTCATCTAAAGAAATCCCGGCAAGTTCCATTTTAGCCAAAACTTCCATTAAAGGCATTTCGATAGAGAAGAAAAGGTCTTCTAAATTTTCTTTTTTTAATTGTGGCGCAAGCAATTCGTACAATTGGAACGTAACATCTGCATCTTCGGCTGCATAATCGGTTTGCGTACGCAAATCTGCATCTCTGAAATTGCCTTGTTTTTTCCCTTTTTTCCCGATAATCGTTTCGATGGAAACCGGTTTGTAATTTAGATACACCTCACAAAGATAATCCATCCCATGTCTTCCGTCCGGATTTAAAAGGTAATGCGCAATCATCGTATCGAACATCGCACCTTTTACCGTGATATTGTATTTTTTTAAAACTTTATAATCGTACTTAAGATTATGTGCAATTTTCACCAAATCTTCTTTCTCAAAAAACGGTCTGAAAATTTCCAAAGTTTCTAAAACTTCCTCTTGATTTTCAGAAAACGGAATGTAATACGCCAAACCTTTTTTATAAGAGAAACTCATCCCAACCAATTCTGCTTCCAGCTCGTTTAGAGAAGTTGTTTCGGTATCAAAACAAACCGCTTTTTGCTGCAAAAGATTTTCAACTAAAATTTTCTGAGCTTTAGGATTGTCTAAAAATTGGTACAAATGATCGTTCGTTTCAATAGTTGCTTTGCTTGAAGTTGCCTGGTCTAGCTCTTCATACGTTGCAAACAAATCGAGTTGTCCCACTGCAGCCGCCACTTTTTGCTGAGGCGTTTGTTCTTGCTCGTTATTTTCGTTTTCAGTTTTCGGAGTTGGAGTTTCTGTTTTTTGAAAAGCACGGTAAAGATTTTCATACAATCTTCTGAACTCGATTTCTTCGAAAACCGCTTTTACTTTTTCAAAATCTGGAATTTCGAGGTCGTACTGCTCTTGATGGAATTCGATTGGGGCATCGCAAATAATTGTTGCCAATTTTTTAGATAAAATACCTAATTCTGCAGAAGCTTCAACCTTTTCTTTCATTTTGCCCTTCAAATCGTGTGTGTTGGCTAAAAGATTTTCAATGCTTCCGTATTCTTTAAGGAATTTCATGGCAGTTTTTTCACCCACACCTTGTAATCCGGGAATATTATCTACCGCATCCCCCATCATCGCAAGAAAATCAATGACTTGTTTAGGATCTTCAATTTCGTATTTTGCTTTTACTTCTTCTACACCTAAAATTTCAATATCGCCCCCTTTTAAACCTGGTTTGTAGATTTTAATTTTATCGGTCACCAATTGTGCAAAATCTTTATCTGGCGTTACCATAAAAGTAGTGTATCCTTCCTTTTCCGCTTTACAAGCAATGGTTCCAATCACATCATCCGCTTCATAACCCGGAACACCGAGATATGGGATATGCATCGCTTCCAAAATCCTGTGTATATAAGGAACAGCAATTTTAATCGCTTCAGGAGTTTCGCTACGATTGGCTTTATATTCGGTGAAATCCGCAGTTCTAACACTTGCTTCACCCACATCAAAAACCACAGCAAGATGTGTTGGTCTTTCTCTTCTGATTAATTCTATTAGTGAATTGGTGAATCCAAAAATTGCTGAAGTATCTAACCCTGAACTTGTAATTCGCGGACTTCTGATTAACGCGTAATACCCTCTAAAAATCATCGCATACGCATCGATGAGAAAAAGCCTTTTATCTTGTGTTGCCTCGATATTTTCCATAGTCAACAAATATATGAAAAAGTGTTTTTTTGCAACGCGTTTTTATCAAACAATCCCTTGAAACCGTTTTAAAAAGTACTTTAATAAAGTTTCACTATGAAATTTGATTTAAAAATGAAAAAAAATAAAGGTTTATAATTAAAGAAAATTTATTTAAAAAAATGAAAACAAAAAATGTAAAGCATTATCTATTTAATAAAAATGTCTGCCTAAAATATTTTGTAAAAACATCAATTTAAATTATATTTTTTGCAATTCGGAAGCTCCGTTTATTCAACTGAATACAGAATTACGTAAAAGAAAAATCAAAAAAAATAATTGATGATTGGATAATAAAATTAAATCTCCAAAAAGCAACCGATTAACCAAAAAATATAGACTTGATAGCCATTGCCGAATATCCCAAAAATAACTTTACGTTTATATGACATAATAATTAAAGAATATTTGATGTTATCTTCATATAATACCAATCGATTACGCCAAAAAATATTTTATTAGTAATTTGCTAATATTCAATTTTTTTAACTAAATTTGCACACCTAAAATTTAAAATTATACAAGGAAATGACAAAGGCAGAATTGGTAAACACCATCTCAAATAAGTTGGGAACTGAAAAGAATGAAACACAGAAAGTTGTAGAAGCTTTTATGCAGGAGATCAGAACTTCTATGTACAATGGGGACAATGTTTACTTAAGAGGTTTTGGATCTTTCATCGTTAAAACCAGAGCAGCTAAAACGGGAAGAAACATTTCTAAGAACACTGCAATTGAAATCCCTGCACACAACATTCCAGCTTTCAAGCCTTCAAAATCTTTTGTGGAGAAAGTAAAGACTAAAGTTGCAGTAAAATAAAAAATAGAATATTAACTAGTTATTAAAAAATTAACATTATGCCAAGCGGAAAGAAAAGAAAAAGACACAAGGTAGCGACTCACAAAAGAAAGAAAAGAAGAAGAGCGAACAGACATAAGAAAAAATAATCTCTTACGAGATTTTTAATATAATAATATAGTTGGTGTTTTTTATATATTTAAAAATCACCGACTATATTTTTGTTTGTGCAAAGCGTGATTAAGAGGAAGATAAATAATCTTATTAAAGATTTTTTAACGATATATTGATTTATTTATTAAATTTAAAAAATCAATATTTTTCGAAAAAACACTCCCTCAATCTATATAATTTATCTTACAACAAAATGAAGAAAGAACTATTGGTCTCGCATGAAGACGATTTCACCAAAATTGCTTTACTGGAAGACGGAAGACTCTGTGAACTTCATGAGGAAGAAGACAAAAATAACTTTGTAGTAGGCGACTTGTTTATAGGAAAAGTAAAGAAACTAGCTCCGAACCTTAATGCAGCTTTTGTAAATATTGGATACGACAAAGATGCATTTCTACATTATCAGGATCTGGGACCGCAGTTTCTTACCTATAAAAAATTTTTAAAGGATAGTGTTTCTAAAAGACAGAATACTTCAGGACTGAAGAATTTTGAAATACAACCAGAAATCGACAAAAACGGGACAGTAGACAAAGTAATTGCAAAAGACGATATCGTTCTTCTACAGATTACAAAAGAGCCCATTTCTACAAAAGGGCCAAGAATTTCTACACAAATTTCTCTTACGGGAAGATTTCTTGTGCTAATCCCATTCGACAATAAAGTATCCATATCGAAAAAAATAAAAACTTCGGAAGAAAAAGAAAGACTCAGAACCCTTATCGACAGTATAAAACCTGAAGGTTTCGGCGTTATTATCCGAACAGTTGCAGAAGGCAAAAAAGTTGCAGACCTTCACAACGACATGAACCAATTGGTTCAGAAATGGGAAAACACCTTTAAAAACATCCAAAAAAACAAAGTCCCTTCAAAAGTTTTAAGCGAAGACGACAAAGCATCTGCAATTCTTAGAGATAATTTCAACCAAGATTTTGTAAATATCATCTGTGATGATGAGCAAATGGTAGCTGAAATGAAATCTTACCTAGAAGTAATTGCTCCGGAAAGAAAAAACATTGTACAATTTTACGACTCTCACATTCCGCTTTTAGAATACTACAATGTCGAAAAGCAAATGAAGCAAAGCTTTGGGAAACACGTAAATATACCAAGCTCTAAAGGCGCCTATCTTGTGATAGAACACACAGAAGCTCTTCACGTAGTAGATGTAAACTCCGGAAACAATATTACTGCAGGGATTACTGCCAATAAAGAACACGCACTAAATGTGAACAAAATGGCAGCCACTGAAATTGCAAGACAACTAAGACTGCGTGACATGGGAGGTATTATCGTAATCGACTTTATCGATATGACCAACCCGGAACACAGAAAAGACCTTTACGAACATCTTCGTGAAGAAATGAAGCGAGACAAAGCGCGTCACAAAATTCTTCCTCCGAGTAAATTTGGGCTTATCCAAATTACAAGACAGAGAAACCGACCAGAAAAACAAATAGACACTAAAGAAGAAAATCCTAACAAAGACGGCGAAATTGTTGCTCCTATTGTAATTGTAGAAAAAATGGGAGAAACCTTAAGAACGATCTTACAAAAAGAAAAAGGAAAACTCTTTTTACATGTGCACCCTTTCGTGGAAGCTTACCTTACAAAAGGTATTAAAAGTATCCAGATGAAATGGTTTATAAAGTACAAAAAATGGGTAACAGTAATACCCAGAGATTCATTCAAGTATCTTGAATACAGAGTTTACAACTCAAAAAAAGAAGAACTTGCAAGCTATTCTAACTAGAAAAACAAAAGCCTTTCAGAAGACTGAAAGGCTTTTTCTTTTTTTCATATAAAAAATTCTCAACATAACACATATTATTATAAAAATATACCACAAAAAGGGTATTTTTCAGCATTTTATCAATTAAAATAATACGTAATTAAATATTTTTTCATAATTTTATGGCTATCTAAGGCACCACGATGAAATCAAATTTAATAATCTTTGATCAACCTGTTTTGTACGCAGAAGGTTTATCTAAATTACTCTCACAGACCAAAATTCTTAATCAAATTCAAGTATGCAGTTGTTATCTAAAACTTAAAGATTATTTAGAAAGCAACAATTTCGACATCTTAATGTTTAGCTCAAATATTATGGTGCTTTCAGAAATTTACCAAGCGACTGACGAAATCAAAAAAAGAAATCCTAACGTAAAAATTATTATCATTGGTGATGATTATGATGTAAACGCCATCAGAAAACTTTTCAACAAAGGCATTACGGCTTATCTCGATAAGAGAAGCTCTTTTGATGAGTTTATAGACTGTGTACAATCTTTGCAGGAAGACAAAATCTTCTTATGCATGCACGCAAAAGAAAAAATGATAAGCTTTGTAAGCAACGGGAAAAATTTTGAATCTACTCAGGCAAAAGAATCGCTTACCAAAAGAGAAACCGAAATTTTAAAACTGATTTGCGACGGACTCAGCAGCAAAGATATTTCGCACAAACTCTTTATAAGCATTAATACAGTAGAAACTCACAGAAAAAAAATCCTTACAAAACTGAACGTGAAAAACTCGGTTGGAATTGTAAAATACGCGTTAGAAAACAACATTATTGAGTAAAAAAGTTTTCTGACTTGCTGAAACAAAAAAGTCAAAACCAAATTTCCGGTTTTGACTTTTTTTTATCTAAAAAATGTACTGTTTTATTCCCAATCTGGCATTTCTGCATCAGAAAACAGTACTGTTCGAGGAAAATTCCCACCAATACCTGCAAGAGTAATTTTTATAATATTTTTAACAGAGATATTATCGTTTGAAGTATTTACCAGAATAATTTCCGCATCATTTGGAGAAAATCTGGGGTCTAAATCATTGCTTCCATTCATTTTCTGGCTCAGAGTAGAGATATCCTGTTGCGTATTATTTTCTAAATCATACAAGAAAATACGCGAATCTAACTGTCGGTATTGTAGCGCTTCAAAACCCGCAACATCCCTTGTATAAAGCAATTTTTTTCCATCTGTAGAAAAATTAATACCACCTGCACCTCCATTTACTCCGCTCAACACATTCTGAATAACAGTTCCATTCATATTAATTATATAAATTTTCACGCCATAACCGCTTAGATTATTAGTTTTAAGGGCAATTTTACTTCCATCATAGCTCCAGTCACATTCCGAGATAAGGCTTCCATCTGGTGTTGTGTAGAGTAAAGAAAGGCCAGTTCCGTCACTGTTTATACGATAAAGTTTATCGAAATTCGCATATATAAACTGGCTCCCTACTTTGTTCCAAGAAAAATCGATTTCGGTATTGCTAAAACCGGTTGCGGGAACTGTTGTAACCTGCATTACATCAGAACCATCTCTTTTTGAGGTAAAAATTTGAAAATTTCCTCCAATATTTCTCAGAAAAGCAAGTTTATTGGCATCATTATTCAATCTTGGCCTCAATGAATTTTGTGAAGTAGACGTGAGACTAAAATTTACATTAGAGTCATTAGCCGATACAATGTAATAGTTTCCGCTTTCTTTTTTTACATAATGAAATCTATTGGAAGGCATTGTAATGGTTTTGAATTGTCTAATTTCGCTATATACTTTCGGATTTACTCCATCAGAAGCAACAACCTGCCAAAAATAAGTGTTATTAAACTGAAGGTTCGTGAGATTATAATTTTTCGTCGATAAATCATTAATATTCTGAACGATGGTATTGTTGGCGTTTTTTATGATAAGATCAAACTTTAGGCTATCATTTTCAGGGTCGGTACAAGTCCAAGAAAGATTAAGAGATAAAGGTTGCTCTACGGAATTATCTGCAGGACTTACGAGCACAGGAATTGAAGGAGCCGAATTTAAGGTAGAATCATCAGACATTTCAAAAACGACCGTTACGGTTTGTCCATCATTTTTTAAGTTTACACCTTGGTAACTTGTAACATACCCATTGTATTCTGCTTTTACAGAATAATCGCCTACCGGAACATCCTCAATGCTAAAACTACCGTCTGTAGCTGTAAATGTAGTAGTGGTTGTAGGGCTTGTAGAAATTTTAACATTGGCAAGCGGGGCGTTTGTTCCTTTTTTCACCACAGTTCCTTTAATAATTCCTTTTGTAGCTTCACCTACAAGATCTTCGCTACAGCTTATGGTAAAGCTAAGCATCAGAAATAGAATATACTTTAATAAATTTTTCATGGATTTGTTGTTTTTACTGGTTTTGAAGTTCGTCGGTTTAGGTAAATACTCATCCCTAAACCAATTCTCACGCTTTGATCTTTCCTCGTTCCCTGTACTTTGAAATCCCAATCATCATTAAAACCCAAATCATACTGCGTATTGAGTCTGAAAGCAAAAGTTCGGTTGACTAAATATTCTAAACCACCCCCAAATTGAGATTTGAAGAAGTTTTTATCACTGTAAAACACGCATCCTACTCCACCAAAAACATAAGGAGTAAACTTACTTTTGGGCAAAAGCAAATATTCCACATTTACATCTGTAGAAACCCCACGTCTCCAAAAAAGGTTTTTATTTTCAAAAACAAAATAACTTGCATTTCCGTCGATATTAAGATGATCGCTAAAGAAATATTTTATCCCAGCTTTTGCTCCTGGATGCATTTTAGGATTTACATAATCACCACGTATCTGTGTAGCTTCAGCAATGCCGTATATCGCTAATTTTGCTCTTTCATTATCTGCCATTTTTCTGCCGAGAACTTTCATATCATTATCTGTCTGCTCTGCATTATATTCTTTGATAACATTGGTAAACTTGCTGCTATCTTGCATTCTGTTCCCCCAAATATTATCACGAACACCTTCTACAATAAGACCATATACAGCCTTTTCGATGGCTTCGGTTACGGCAAGATGCACAGGTTCGTTCTGTGTAATTCCTACTTCAGCCTCCATTAATCTTTCGGTATCTACGTATCGAAAAAAACTTCCACTTATCCCTGTAGAAAGAATAGTTTTTGATGTGTAAACCGTCTTCAAGATTTCGCCACTTTGCGTGGAAACCGCCCTTAAATAAACTGTAATTCGGTCTTGTCTGTATTGCGTAGAGGCTCCGATACCAAAATATCGAGCACCAAGACCACCGGTTACAACATTAGTATCGTAAGAAACTACACCGCCTTCAAGAATAATCCCCGCATACAAAAGTGGCGGCAAATTGCCAGATTCATTACTTTGATTTGGCATATATTCTTTTCTTGTAGACCTTATAATTTGTCTTTCATTTAAAAGATTGCCTATATTTTCTCTTTCTATAGGTCTAAACCAACGGCTGTCTTCTAAAGCCTTGATAAGAATTGTGGTGGTTCCTTGCGGAATTGCCGTGCTCCAATTTGCCCCATTATCAGCAGCTTTATATTGCCCCGTTTGATCTCGGAATTTGTAAACTCCTACCACTACTTTTTCGTTAGGTAATGGTAAACTTTTAATTTTTGAAGTAAAATTAGTCGTTTCTCCCAAAGTAGATTTTTCGCTTTTCGATGGATAATTCAGTAACGAATTACAGCCAATCATTACCAGAAAAAACATGGGAAATGCTACCCAAAGTTTTGGATATAAGTATGTATTTTTCATGGTAAATTAACTTTGTCCCGGAATAATAATTTCTGATTGTTCTCCTGTACCCGTATTTAAGATTTTTATCAGCAATCCTGTTCCGGTTTGTGTAACCTCTAAATACATAGAACCGAAAATGTAAGTTCCCGGTTTTATGTCTCCATCACCAAATTGATCACCAAAAAGCTTGGTTGATAGCTGGCTGAGAAGCTGTCTGTTTAAACTATCGGTAAAACTTCCGAGCGAACTAGAACTGGAAGAGAGGGAAGAAGTTGAAGCATTATCGAATTGGTTCTGTGCCGTTGCCGAACTTAGCAACCATTGATAATTGAATGTATCGCCGCCAAAAGCGGGATTTATGGGTTTGTAAACCAACTGTTGCGCACGCAACGAGACGTTGGTAAATACGAGAAATAATATTGTAGTTATGTATAAGAGTTTCATTGTGTTAAAGATTTTTAGTTGAGGTGCGTTGCAATTCGTTCTTAGGCGAAATCATCTTTTTAAGAATTTCCAAAGTAACTTGAGCTTCGCGACTCATCGCTTCTTCATCCGGAGATGTATTAAAGAGATAAATTTCTTGCTCGTTGTACAAAACTGAAATTCTAGTGCTCTGCCCTATTCCTGGTATCTCGACGATCTTTACTGTTCCCGGAAACTTTGCATCTGTCTGCAGATACTGCATGTAAAACTGATCGTAATAGTACTTTCCGTTTTTGCTTCTGGTTTCGTCTATTGTAAGACCATAGAGCGCAATATCGTTTTCAGATATTTTTCGGGTACTATTTTGTAAGTTTTTTTCAGGGCGTATTTCTATACTGTCTTTAGAAATCACTTTTGCATTTTCTTCGTCTTTAATAAAAAGGAAAACTTTAAGAACATCTTTTTTCTCGAGATTGGTTTTTACTTCAGAAAGTTTTAAGGTTTCATTCGGTTTTACAACAAACTTCCCTTCTTGTTTATTAGATGAAGTATTGCCAGAAGCTCCCCTCTTTATAGATAGCAGAATGTAATTGATTGGGTAATGGAAATCTGATTGGTTTTCTGCTGTAGCAATAATATTACAAAGACCGTCTGCGCTTTCTGTAATTATTTTGGCTTTTAAGCCAATCTCTTTATTGGTTTGAGAGAAAAAATTACAGCAAAAAAATAGTGAGATTATCCATAGAAATTGTTTTGTCATTTTAATAATTTCTGATAAAAATAATCATGTTACTGTCGTGGATATTGATTTTCATCTTTTCTGAGATACTGTTACTTCCCACCATATCAATATAATTTGAATTGCCAACGGTATTTATTGTGGCCGTGCTTGGCTTATTACTGGTATTGATAAATAAGGTCTGATTTTCGTTTCCAATCTGGGTGATAGAAACCTGTTTTGGATTTAGATCGAGAATTTTCACATCATTAGAATTCCCAATCTGAACCACGCTCGTGGTAAAACCAGAGCCACTATTTGAAGCACCAGAACTGCCAAAAAGTTGTAAAACATTCTGAGAATTAAGCTCTTCAAAAGAAACACTCTTCTGAGCATGCATTAAAGAACAAAAAATCATCAGAAAAATTGATATGTAGTAATTTGCTTTCATCTCCAAAAAAATATAATGTATAGGAGATTGCTCTCCTATACATTTTTAAGAAACTCTAATTTTGTGATACTACAATAGAATTTCCACTACCTGCTTGTACTCCCATATGATAGTTACCAGATCCCGCTTGTGTAAGGGTAGATTGGTTTGAAGTTCCGTTTTGATAAACCCACGCATCATTATTAAGCCCTGATTGAGTTGATAATGACTGGTTGGAACTCCCTTCCTGAGAAACTAAAACCATATGACCGTTTCCTGTTTGAGTTGAAGTCAATGTGTTGCTGTTTCCTGTCTGAGAGCCACTTGCGTCGTTTGAATTTCCTGTTTGGGTTTGAACCGCCATGTTCATATTTCCATCTTGCGAAAGAGCGGCGTCGTTACCATTTCCGTTTTGAGTTTGGCTAGCAGAGTTTTGATCTCCGTCTTGTGTTAATTCAGCTGAATTAAACCAACCATTTTGAGACTGCGTTGCTGTATTAAAATACCCAACCTGGTCTGAACTTGCCTCATTTGCAACTCCTACCTGAACTTGGTCTACATCGTTTTTCCATCCTTCCTGAGATGCAACAGCGCTGTTTCCAAGACCATTTTGAGACTGATAGATATCATTAGCATCTGCACTTAAGCTAGCTAAACTATTATCTCCAACCTGCGTAGCAGAAGCACTATTCCCTATTCCGTTTTGTACTTGATCGATGTACATTCTAGAGCCAGAGCTTTGTGAAGCAGTTGCGTTATTTACCAAACCATCTTGTGTTTGCGTAATTTCATTCATGTAGGTTTTATCCTGAGTAGCACTCACAACATTATTCACTCCGTCTTGATCTTGAGTAACATAGTTTTTGTTTGCCCAAGCAACACCTTGTGTAACAGACGCACTGTTTCCAATACCGCTTTGAGTAGTCATCGCTTCATTGTATTGCATTTTTTGCGACACATTCACGGTGTTGTTATTACCAGTTTGGCTAGATTCATTTTTCTGCTGAATTCCCTTTTGAGAAACATTAGCAACATTATTGTTACCTGTTTGATCTACTGTGTTTGTACTGTTTGTACTTTGAGCGTAAGTGATGCTTACTGCTAGTAGTGCTAAAGCACCTGTAACTAATTTTTTCATTGTGTAAATTTTTATGGTTTAAAACTTTACAAATCTACTTTTCTCACAAAGGCGAAAAATCATGTGTAAACAGTAAATTTCAAAAATCATTGAATTCTTGAGATTTACTTCACATTTTGGTTAGAAAACGTTCATTAATTACAGTTAGTTTTTTTGTAGTAGAAATACGGTATATTATTTGGAATACTTTCTCTCGGAAATTTTATGATATATTAGTAAATTTACCCTATGAAAAGCTTCGGAAAAAACCTTCTTAATAAAATAAAGCAAACAGAATTGGGTGGCGAATATGCCCATGGAATTTTTTCACCTCCATCCCGTCCTATTTTTACCTACGACCAGATTTTGTCTAAAAACCCGAAATTTGCAGCCGTAAATATTGTTTTATATATAAAAGATAATGAGTGGTATTTTCCGCTCATACAGCGTACAGAAAACAAGCACGACCGTCATAGCGGGCAAATTTCTTTACCAGGAGGCAAAAGAGAAGAGCTAGATCAAGACTTTGCACAAACTGCAATTAGAGAAACATCCGAAGAAATCGGGTTAGAAAAACACTATGTAAGAATTATCCGTGAAATGTCGCCCATCTACATTCCGCCGAGCAATTTCTATGTGTATCCATTCATTTCTTACACCAAAAAAAATCCAGAGTTTATCTTACAAGCATCAGAAGCAGTAGAAGTTATTGAATTTCCAATCACTTCTTTTCTCAACCTTCCCGACCAACCTGAAATAATGAATCTTGATGCCGCAAATGGCAACAATGTACCTGTCATCAATTTTAATGGATATATTATTTGGGGAGCCACTGCAATGATCTTAAGTGAATTCAGTCAGTTGCTGAAAAAAATGTAACTTTGCAACATTGTTTTTTAACTAAATATGGCCAAAAAAAATATCTTTACCGATGCATTCGGAACTCCTTATTTTTTAAAAAGGTTGATCATCTTTATACTGGGTTTCGTATCTTACAGAAGATTTAACGGATTCAATAAACTGAAAATCACCGGAACAGAACATTTGGTAGACCTACCCGATTCTAATGTTCTTTTCGTATCCAATCACCAAACCTATTTCGCCGATGTTGCAGCGATGTATCATGCATTTTGCGCAGTAAACAATGGCTATCTGAATACAATTAAAAACCCGATCTATCTGCTCAACCCAAAGATCGATTTTTACTACGTTGCCGCAGAAGAAACAATGAATAAAGGAATTCTACCTAAAATTTTCAAAATTGCAGGAGCAGTAACAGTAAAAAGAACCTGGAGAGCCGAAGGTAAAAATGTAAACCGAATGGTAGACATGAGCGAGGTAGACAACATCATGAAAGCACTTCAAAACGGTTGGGTTGCAACATTTCCGCAAGGAACCACCGCCGCATTTGCGCAAGGAAGAAGAGGAACTGCAAAATTGGTAAAGAACCAAAGACCAATTGTAATTCCTATTAAAATAAATGGCTTTAGAAGAGCGTTTGATAAGAAAGGTCTTCGTGTAAAAGTGACCGGAGTAAAACCTACTATGGAGTTTAAAGCGCCTTTAGATATTGATTATGACAACGAAAACTCTCACGATATTCTTCTGAAAATTATGACTGCTATAGAGCAGACAGAAGATTTCAACGTTTTGCACACCTATGATCAAGAATTAAAGGCTAAAAAATCACAAGAAACCAACTCTTAAAAACTCAAAAAAATGAAAAAAATACTCTCAATTTTTCTGATCCTTACGATTCTTATTTCTTGTAATTCACAAAAAGCTTTTTCAGAATTCGATTATAGTTATTCGAAAAGTGAAAGCGCTGTCTCTCGATACGAAAACCTTTTAATTAAAGGAAATAACGTACTTTATTCTTTAGAATCTAAAGACAAAAAAACAAAGAAAAAGTTTAAAATTTCAGACACAGAACTACAGAATATCGAGAAAGTTTTAAGCGAAAACCAATTCAGAAAAATCCTTGAAGACAGAAAGAAAGTTTACAACAAACCTTCCATTATTCTTACAGTCAAAAAGGGCGAAAATTCTGGCAGTAAAACAGACGCAAGCCTGATAATGGCTGTAGACCAGGTAAAATGGGAAAATTCTGTAGAAGTTTTTCAAAAAATCATAGACAATAACGTAAATAACACAAAATAAATTGAAAACCCACTTCATAGCCATCGGCGGAAGCGCGATGCACAATTTAGCCATTGCATTAAAAGATAAAGGATACCAAGTAACAGGTTCGGACGACGCAATTTTTGAGCCGTCTAAATCTAGGCTAGAAAAAAAAGATATTCTTCCTGAAGAAATGGGATGGTTTCCTGAAAAAATCACTTCAGATTTAGATGCCGTTATTTTAGGAATGCACGCCCATCAAGACAACCCTGAATTGGCTAAAGCAAAAGAATTAGGTTTAAAAATATACTCATACCCAGAATTTTTATACGAGCAATCTAAAGACAAAACCAGAGTTGTAATAGCAGGTTCTCATGGTAAAACCACGATTACTTCTATGATTCTTCACGTTTTAAATTTTCATCAAAAAGATGTAGATTTTATGGTTGGAGCTCAATTGGAAGGTTTTGATTGTATGGTAAAACTTACGCAAGACAACGATTTCATGGTTTTGGAAGGAGATGAATACCTTTCTTCACCCATCGATTTACGTTCTAAATTTTTGCTTTACCAACCCAACATTGCACTTTTAAGTGGAATTGCATGGGACCACATCAACGTTTTTAAAACCTTTGATGATTATATCGAGCAATTCAGAAAATTTGTAGCAAGTATTACTCCAGGTGGAGTTTTGGTATACAACGAAGAAGATGCAGAAGTGGTAAAAGTGGTAGAAAATGCTGAAAATTATTTCAGAAAAATGCCTTACAAAACTCCGGAATACGAAATCAGCAATGGTAAAGTTTTACTGAAAACGGAAATTATGGGCGATGTTCCGCTTTCTGTTTTTGGTGCTCACAACCTTTTAAACCTTGAAGGAGCAAGACATATTTGCCACACCTTAGGAATTATGGATGAGGAGTTTTATGAAGCTATTATGAGCTTTAAAGGAGCTTCTAAACGCCTTGAAAAAGTAGAAAGAAACGACGGCGGTACACTTTATAAAGATTTTGCACACGCTCCAAGCAAAGTAAAAGCTGCGGTAAAAGCTTTTTGTGAGCAGTTTAAAAATCAAAAAAAATATGCTTTCCTCGAGCTTCACACATATTCTAGCTTGAATCCTGTTTTTCTGGAGCAATACGACCACGCAATGGACGGGCCGGAAGAAGCCATCGTTTTTTATTCTGAAGATGCTTTGAAGATTAAAAGAATGGAAGCTATTTCGCCAGATTTAATCAAAGAAAAATTCAAGAATGAGAGCTTGAAAGTATTTACCAATGCGGAAGATTTGCATCAATATTGGGAAAGTTTAGACAAAACCAATGGAGTTTATCTCATGATGAGTTCTGGAAATTTTGGTGGTTTAGATTTAACGAAATAATAAATCAGTCATAAAAAACAAAAATCCTTTTCACACAGAAAAGGATTTTTTTATTTCTAAAAACGAATTCAAATTTTCGTTTTAATTATTTGATAACTTGTTACGTTCTTTTGCCAACATTGGAATTGAAATCCCACCCATTACAATCATCAAAAACAATTGTAAAGGCAGAGAAATGAAAGAATAAGTAAGACCAAGCGCAGAACCTTGATCTCCGTCTTTTCCCATAGCCAGAAAAAGTGTCATAAAACCGTATTTCATAGCCAGGTTGAAAGCGCCAATTCCGCCACTTGCCGGAACA
This sequence comes from Chryseobacterium sp. HNCC26DJ239, assembly GCF_057180445.1. Lineage (NCBI taxonomy): Bacteria > Pseudomonadati > Bacteroidota > Flavobacteriia > Flavobacteriales > Weeksellaceae > Chryseobacterium > Chryseobacterium sp. HNCC26DJ239. Next base: position 385,126 of record NZ_JBXUGJ010000005.1, on the reverse strand, counting down.
ATCATTCCCAAAGTACCTACAACAATGATGAAAAAGCCATCTGCAATGGTAAAATCTGAAGTTTCGGGAAGCGCAAAGCATACCAAATACGCCGCCATGTAGTACGAAATCCAAATTCCTACGGTGTAAAAAATGAATTTACCTTTTTGTTTTAGTTTTCCGATAGAAGCTATTCCCTGAAATATGCCATCAATAAACTGAATAATTTTATTAAGAAAGCTAATTTGAGCCAGCTTTTTCTTAAAGGCAAAGAAAAATACAAGACCAGCAATTCCAGCCAAAACAACAAGCAATACTTTGGTTGTATTAATTTTTATTCCTGCATTTTCAACAAATGAATAAATTACACTTCCTTTAAAAATGATTGTCAAAATCAAAAAACCTATCATACAAACCAAGTCGATTACTCTTTCAAGGATAATGGTTCCGAAAGATTTATCAACCGGGATTTTTTCAACACCATACAAAGCGGTTGAACGCGCTACTTCCCCACTTCTTGGAATGGTAAGATTCATTAGATATCCAAAAGAAATGCTCCAAAGCGCATTCGAGGTAGAGGTTGTGTAGCCCATCGGTTCCAAAAGCAAATTCCAACGAACTGCACGAAACCAATACGCCAAAAGCCCGAAAACTCCGGCAAAAGCAACCCACCAATAATTGGCTTTAGAAATAGAATCTTTGAAAGATTTAAAATCAAAATCCTTTAAAGCAAGCCACAGAAAAAACGCAGCAAACGCTAAAGAAATAATGATGGTTAAAAAACTTTTGAGGGGATTTTTTTTCTTCTCTTCCATGTAAAACTAGGTAAGAAGGTTTGTTTTTTCGTCTGGGAAAACAATTTTCGGCTGAAAATCTTTTGCTTCTTCAGGAGACATCTGCGCATAGGCGATGATAATGATAATATCGTCTTTCTGAACTTTTCTTGCAGCAGGACCATTAAGACAAACTTCTCCAGACTTCCTTTTTCCTTTGATTACGTAAGTATCAAAACGTTCACCGTTATTTACATTTACGATATAAACTCTTTCTCCTACCACCAAACCTGCAGCTTCAATAAGCTCTTCGTCAATCGTGATGCTTCCTATATAATTCAGGTCTGAAGCCGTAACTCTTACCCTGTGAATTTTAGATTTAAATACTTCTATTAACATGGTGCAAATTTATTAATTATTTTTTAGAAAGAATCGGTTTTGTAACACAACAAAATCTTTGAATATAAACTTTCTGTTAATTACTGATTATTAAACCATATCACTCTAATTTTAAGATAAATGCAACCATATTTTTAAAATCGGCAATTGTTTTTACAAATTTCGGATTTAATAAAATGAAAAAGGAAATTATAAAAAATCATAAAACATTATATATAGGGCATTTGGCACAATTTTAGCCGCTGTAAATGCGTATTTTACTAGAATTTTAAAATAATCAAAAATCAATCATTTTTTGGTTTTTATGAAATTTTTAATAAGTTTTGCTAAAATATTTGCACAATATGAAAATTATACTAAATTTGCTATTATAACAAACTAACTTTTAATATAAAAAATTATGAACAAGTCTGAATTAATCGACGCAATTGCAAAAGACGCAGGAATTACAAAAGTTGCAGCTAAGGCTGCTTTAGAATCTTTTATGTCTAACGTAACTTCTACATTACAGAAAAAAGACGGAAAAATCTCTCTTGTAGGTTTTGGTACTTTTTCAGTTTCTGAGAGAGCTGCAAGACAGGGAATCAACCCAGCTACAAAAAAACCAATTAAAATTGCTGCTAAAAAAGTTGCTAAATTTAAAGCAGGTGCAGAGCTAGCAAACGCTGTAGCAGGAGCTAAGAAAAAATAATCAACAAGATTATATTACACAAAAGCTGTATCAGAAATGATGCAGCTTTTTTTTTTATTTTTAGATTTCGGCGCGGGCTTCGCCCGCGCCGAAATCTAAAAATAAAATCTTTCACAAAAAAACTCACTGCTTTTCAACAGTGAGTTTTTTTTTATTTCAGCTAAAACTATTTTTCTTTAGATCTTTGTAAAACCTCATCTACCATACCAAATTCTTTTGCTTCGGTAGAAGTCATCCAATAATCTCTGTCTGAAGCTTTTTCTACCCATTCGTAAGTTTGCCCAGAATGTTCAGAAATAATGTCGTACAATTCTTTTTTAAGCTTCAACATTTCTCTTAGGTTAATTTCCATATCAGAAGCCACACCTTGTGCACCTCCACTTGGTTGGTGAATCATTACTCTTGAGTGCTTCAAAGCAGAACGCTTCCCTTTTTCACCTGCAACCAATAAAACCGCTCCCATTGAAGCAGCCATACCTGTACAAATTGTTGCTACATCAGGCTTAATAATCTGCATCGTGTCATAAATTCCCAATCCTGCATAAACACTTCCTCCAGGAGAATTAATGTAAATCTGAATATCTTTAGACGGATCTGAACTTTCTAAAAATAAAAGCTGCGCCGTTACGATATTTGCCACTTGATCGTCGATTCCCGTTCCAAGGAAAATAATTCTATCCATCATCAATCTAGAAAAAACGTCCATTTGCGCAACGTTCATTCTTCTTTCCTCCATAATATAAGGCGTAAGATTGGTTGGGTTGAACATTCCCATATACTGATCGGTTACCAAACCATTGTTTCCTAAATGTTTTGTAGAGAAATCTCTAAATTCTTTTTTAATATCCATAGGTAATTAAATTATCTTTTCTTTTTGTTTGACTAATATCGTTCCAAACAAATGTAAGGACAATATGGCAGAATTAAAAAAAATGTGTAATAAAAATGTAAAGGAAAAATCATTTCCCGATTTTAGTTTTTACAAACTAAATGGATGAAATTAAAGCGTTGTTTATTTAATAAATCAAAACGATTACACTTTCGTAATCGGCGACCATTCTAGTTTTGCAGCGAGTTGTCTTGAAAACTCTGTAAGCATCATAATTTTCTTTAAAGAATCAAAATATTGTTGTGGATCATTTTCTCTAAAATTCTCAAGCTCTTGTGTAAGCTTTCTGATTAAAAAATGAATATAATAATATTTATGAATCAAAATATTAGCTTCTACCTCATCCGCTAAATGATCACCAAGCGCAGGTGGAAAAATATTTCTCGTAGACCAATTGCTCAAATCGTCTGGCGAAAGCAAGGCATCAGCAACTTTCAGCGTAATATCTTCATCCATTAAAGTGATAAAGAAATTCCCAGCACGAAGCTCTTCTTTTTCGATACCTTCTTTAATATTTTCAATGATTTTTTGATTGATCGGAATCTGAAACTCATAATTTTCATCCTCAAAATGATGTAAAATCTCTTCAATTACGGTGATTTCATACTTCTGCTGATTCGCGTCTTTTCTTTCCAAAACCATATCACCAAACATCAACATGGTATCAATCAATTTATTTTCTTGATGAATAATATTGAACTGCACCGAATCTTCAAGCTCGGTTTGCTTAGGTACAATCTCTAATTTCGAAGGTTTCTGCGCTTCTTTTACTTGATTTTGATGCTGATTTTGGTTTTGAGTAACCTGTTTTTGAATATCTAATTCGTTAAACAAAGTTTGCTCAGACAAACCAAACTTATTCGAAACTTCCTTTAAATAAACCTCCTTTTTGAGCGCATTTTGAACAAAAGAAACCGATTTTACGATATTTCGAATCGCTTCAGCTTTCTTGATCGGATCAGTTCCAGCGTCTTTAAGTAAAATTTCAGCCTTAAAATCAATAAAATCTGTCGCTTCGTTTTCGATAAACTTCTCCACATAATCTTGTGGATGTTTTCTCGCAAAAGAATCAGGATCATCACCTTCCGGGAAAAGAAGAACACGAATATTCATTCCTTCCGCCAAAAGCATATCAATACTTCTGAAACTCGCTTTAATTCCAGCATTATCGCCATCAAAAAGAATCGTTACATTTTCTGTAAGTCTTTTGATCAGTTTAATCTGCTCCGTTGTTAAAGAAGTTCCGGAACTCGCCACAACATTCTCAATACCTGAAAGATGGAGCGAAATCACATCCATATAACCTTCCACCAAAAGACAGACATTTTTCTTAGAAATTGCCTGTTTACTTTGGTTCAAGCCATAAAGGACATTAGATTTATGGTAAATTTCGGTTTCCGGAGAGTTGAGATATTTTGCAGTTTTTACATTGCTTTTCAGAATTCTCGCTCCAAAACCTAAAACCCTTCCCGAAAAACTATGAATCGGAAAAATTACCCTTTCGCGAAAACGATCAATTCCCGCCGGAGAATTTTCAGGAAAAATAGAAAGTCCGGATTTTTCTAAAATTTCTTTTGAATATCCTTTATTTAAAGCAAATTCGGTGAAAGAATTTTTCTTTTCGGGAGAATACCCCAGTTGAAATTTTTTGATGATATCATCCTTCAACTCTCGTTCCCTGAAATAAGACAAACCTATACTTCTCCCTTCCTGCGAATCCCAAAGAATTTCTTGGAAATAAGTATTTGCAATTTCATGTATTTTATACAAAAGTTCGCGATCACTTTGCGCTTGTTTTGCTTCTTCAGAAATTTCCTGTCGGTCTTCTTCGATTTCGATACCATATTTTTTGGCAGCATGTCGTAACGCTTCAGGATAAGTAAAATTTTCGATTTCCATTAAGAAAGAAATCGCCGTTCCTCCTTTTCCTGTAGAAAAATCTTTCCAAATCTGTTTACTTGGAGAAACAATAAAACTTGGCGACTTTTCGTCCACAAACGGGCTTAAACCTTTGAAATTAGACCCTGCTCTTTTCAACTGCACATATTCGCCCACAATCTCTTCTACTCGGATTGTGGAAAATATTTTATCTATGGTCTGCTTAGAAATCATTAAGGCAAAAGTAAATAATTTTAAATTGGAAAATACGCTTGACTTTTACCAAAATATTACTCATAGCAACAAAAAAAACAGATCAGAGAGTTTTTTTCCTGATCTGTCTTTGTGCAAGGTAATAAATTTAGTTTTTCGGGTTTACCAAGTATGCAACCCTAATAAAATCTCCTGATTATCGACGTTTATTAAAGAACAGTACAGTAACTATCACCAGATATTCAAAATGGTTTTTCACCATAATTACTGAAATAAAACAAGTTGTGATATCTCTACTGCAACATCAATAAAACATCAAATAAAATACTCCGCAAAGAGCAGGATGATTATTTTTTTTCGATCGTTGTTGTTTTGTTTGATAAAGATACAAAATAGTAAAGATTATTTTTCATTAAATACCATTTTTTAATTAAATATTTTATTTGTAAATTTGTTATTATCGAAATTTATTAAACGTAAACAATTATAATTAATAAATAAATTTCACAAATCAATCAAATTTCATTGATTCGCTTCAAAATCTTATTTTTGAACCATGGTAACATTCAGTATTTCTTCTCTTGGCGACTGGCAAAAAGTTGTGTCGGAGATTCTTCCTAAAATACAACACAACATCCTTTTATTAAAGGGAAATTTAGGCGCAGGAAAAACAACGTTTACACAGGTTCTTTTGAAAAACATCGGAAGTGAAGACGAGGTAAACTCGCCCACTTATTCTATTGTAAACGAATACAGTACTCCAAAAGGAAAAATTTTCCATTTTGACCTTTACAGATTGAAAAATATTGATGAAGTCTATGACATTGGCATCGAAGAATACCTAGATAATTCTTATCTATGTATTATAGAATGGCCCGAAGTATACGAAGACGAGCTTGAAGGTTTAAATTTTCATACCATGAAAATTGAAAACAATGGAGAAACAAGAGAAATTACTTTCGAATAAATAATCTGTATATTTGCCTCGTGAAACCGATTGATTTTTAATTTATTTTGTTAGTCATAATCTATCTTTAAAGAATGAGCACTACTAATATTTTCACCCCGTTTACCGAAGAAGATTTAATGCCCAAAGAGGAAAAACTTGAGGTTATTAAAAAAGGTAAACAATTCAGCATAGGAATTCCAAAAGAAACCTGTCTAAACGAAAGAAGAACCTGCATTACTCCAGATGCCGTACAGGTTTTGGTAGAACATGGCCACGAGATTATTATAGAATCTGGTGCAGGACAAGGCTCTTTTTTTACAGACCTTCAATATTCTGAATCGGGAGCAAAAATTACTACAGACCCAAAGGAAGCCTTTGGACAGGATTTAGTTTTAAAAATAAACCCACCAACTTTAGAAGAAATTGAGTATTTCAAACCCAATGGATACCTTGTTTCAGCTTTACAAATAAACCTTAGAGATAAAGAATATTTTTGCAAACTGGCAGAAAAGAAGATTAACGCTATTGCTTTTGAATTTATCTTTGATGAATATAAGCAGCTTGCGCTCGTAAGATTGATTGGTGAAATCGCGGGTTCTGTATCAATCTTGTACGCATCAGAACTTTTAGCACTTTCAAACGGTTTAATGTTGGGAGGAATTACAGGTGTACGACCTACAGAAGTAGTAATCATTGGAGCCGGTATCGTGGGAGAGTTTGCCACAAAAGCGGCTATCGGGCTTGGAGCAAGTGTAAAAGTTTTCGACAATTCGCTTTCAAAATTAAGAAGACTTCATACATTAGTAGACAGCAGAGTTCCCACTTCAATTATCGACCCAAAAGAGCTTAAAAAAGCTTTAAGACGTGCCGATGTTGTGATTGGAGCACTTCCAAGACTTAACATGACCCCAATTGTTACCGAAGAAATGGTAACAAAAATGAAAAAAGGAACAGTAATAATCGACATTACCATCGACAACGGAAAAGTAATTGAAACTTCCGAACTTACCACGATGGAAAACCCTTACATCATAAAACATGGCGTCATTCATTGCGGTTTACCAAACTTGACCTCAAAAATGCCGAGAACAACAACAAAAGCAATTTCAAACTTTTTCCTTTCTTACATTTTAAATTACGACGAAGAAGGTGGTTTTGAAAACATGCTTCTTAGAAAAAACGAAATGAAGCAAAGTCTTTATATGTACAAAGGCAGACATACCAAAAAAGTAATTTGCGACCGTTTCGGGCTTACTTATCACGACATCAACCTTTTAATTTTTTAATGATTTTCCTTTTATTAATCGGAATTTCAAAAATTTTCTAAATGAAAAAACTTAAATTCTATATGATTGGGCTTATTCCCGGTCTTGTTATCGTATTTTTTATTCTAAACAAAAAAGGAGCAAGCTGCAGCGGATACCTTCCGAACAGCCGAGTAATTGCCGAAACCCTTTCCAAAGACTTCACTTATTCTGAAAGCTTTAAAAATGAAATGGCCGCTTTAAAAATCGATGAAAAATTTATTAAAGACAGTATTATCACCAAAGGAAAAATTGACTTCGACAAAAGCCATGCTCAGAAAAAACCTTGCCCAGATTATCTTTTAATTTATCCAGAAAACAACCCGAAATACGAAATCACTTTTGATAAGTGCGAAGAAAAAGCAACGTTCAATACACTGAAAAAAATTAGGTAAAATTTCACTAAACAAACCTATCGACTATGAATGGTAATTACTACATGATTCATGACTATGTCATTTTTTTTGGTGTTTTTGCCATTTTCGCATTTTTAGCTGTTTGCATTTATTTTTTCAGTCAAAATCAACGACTAAAAATTAAAAACATTCAAGTTACTGAAAATGCAAAACTTTTAGAGAAAAGGCTTAACGAAGTGCAACTAGAGCAAATTGGAGCAAAACTAAACCCACACCTGTTCAAAAACATTTTAAACTCCGTACAATCACACGCCTATCAAACCTACATGTCGCTAGACAAATTAGCTAATGTGCTTGATTATATCCTATACGAAAGCAATCGCCGCTTTGTAAGCCCAAAGGAAGAGCTTGATTTTGCCATGAGCTTAATTGAAATTAATAGAATTAAAATCAACCCATTATTCGACTTCAGAATAAAATCGAAAATTGATACCTCAGACCCTATTTTCCGTGAACAAATTTTCGCACCTCTTATTTCTGTAGATCTTATCGAAAATACTTTTAAACATACCGATTTTTTATCTCAGGATTCTTACATCTCTATTCAGCTTGAACTAGAAAATGGTGTATTTAAAATGAAAACATCCAATAAAGCATCACAAAAAAACACACTTAATAAAGAAAAAAGTGGTTTTGGAAGCCAATCTCTTGAACAACGTCTGAAAATGATTTACAAAAATCATTACAATCTCGAAAGAAGTTTAAAAAACGGTATTTTCACCGCAGAACTCACCTTAAATCTTAAAGATTTCTATGATAAAGTGCGTTATTCTAGATGACGAATTACTGGCAATAAGCTATCTAAAATTACTCTGTGAGCAAATTGAAGATATAGAAATAATTAAAGCCTACAACGATCCTCATTTATTTTTAAATGAAATTGAAAAAATTGATTGTGACCTTTGTATTCTAGATATCGAGATGCCTGGAATAACTGGTCTTCAGGTTGCAGATATTATTTCTGAGAATAAAAAAATCATTTTCACCACTGCTTACAAAGAATATGCAGCTGAAGCATTCGATTTAAATGTAGTAGATTACGTCAGAAAACCTATAAAAAAAGAAAGACTCATTCAAGCTTTTAATAAAGCAAAACAACAATTACAGCAATCCGCAAAGAATGATTTCATAGAATGGAATAGCAATCTAGGCAGATCGATGATTTTTACAAAACAGATTCTTTACATTAAAACGTCCGACATAGATAGTCGAGACAAAGAAATTTACTTAAATAATAAAACTTCTATCGTTCTAAAAAATCTAAATTTCAAGACCCTTTTAGAAATGCTTCCTTCAAAAGATTTCACCCAAGTAAACAAAAAAGAAATTATCGCAATTACAGCAATAAAAGCCATTGCCGGAAATGAAATCTTAACCACTTTTCTAGACGAGACACAAAGCCCTGCAAAGCTTCAGCTCGGAGAAACTTTTAAAAATATCTTAATTAAAAGACTAAGTAACGAAATGTAAAAATTTCATTACAGAATTTCCCATCTTTGTTACATTTAAACTTCCAATTGTTTTTATTGCGAAACAAACTCATGAACTTTGCAGGAAAATAATAGAATTATGAATTGGGGAAAATACAGAAACATCATATTTTACACTGCAACGATTACCGTTTTTTCATGTCTTATGTATTTCTTCATGATGGAAGGACAAACTTTAGAACTTAAGGAAAACATAGTTGCAAAAACAAACAATGGTACATCTTGGGAAAATTTCAGAGAATCTTTCCTTTCCAACCTACACCATCCATTAGCTTTACTTTTAGCACAAATTGTTACGATTATTTTCGTAGCGAGACTTTTCGGCTGGATCTGTATAAAACTAAAACAACCTTCGGTAATTGGGGAAATGATTGCAGGTATTGTTTTAGGACCATCACTTATAGGCATGTATTTCCCTGAATTTTCCGCATTTTTATTTCCGAAAGAATCACTTGGAAATCTTCAGTTTTTAAGCCAAATTGGTTTAATTTTATTCATGTACATCGTTGGAATGGAACTGGACTTAAGCGTTCTTCGTAAAAAAGCACACGACGCCGTTGTAATAAGTCACGCAAGTATTATTATACCATTCGCTTTAGGTATTGGGCTATCATATTTCATCTACCGCGAATTTGCTCCAGAAGGAGTTCAGTTTACCTCATTTGCTCTTTTCATAGCAATCGCAATGAGCATTACGGCTTTTCCTGTCTTGGCAAGAATTGTTCAAGAAAGAAACCTTCAAAAAACAAAACTTGGCACCGTAGTAATTACCTGCGCAGCAGCAGATGACATTACCGCATGGTGTATTCTAGCAGCAGTAATTGCAATTGTAAAAGCAGGTTCTTTTACCAGTTCTATATATGTGATTTTAATGGCAATAGCATATGTTTTTTTAATGATTAAAATCGTAAGACCTTTTCTCAAAAGAATTGGCGACTTACAAGCAAGCAAAAACAACATCAATAAACCAATGGTTGCCATATTTTTTCTTACTTTAATCCTTTCTGCTTACGCAACAGAAGTTATCGGCATCCACGCTCTTTTTGGTGCTTTCATGGCAGGAGCTATAATGCCAGAAAATGCAAAATTCAGAACTTTATTTATTGAAAAAATTGAAGATATAGCATTAGTACTTCTTCTCCCTCTATTTTTTGTGTTTACAGGTTTGCGTACAGAAATAGGGCTATTAAATGATAGCCACTTATGGATTATTGCAGGTTTTATAATCTCAACCGCTGTTGTGGGGAAATTTGCAGGCAGCGCATTAACAGCAAAATTCCTAGGCATCAACTGGAAAGATAGTCTTACCATTGGAGCATTGATGAATACTAGAGGTTTAATGGAACTAATCGTCCTCAATATAGGATATGACCTAGGCGTTTTAAGCCCTCAAATTTTTGCAATGATGGTAATTATGGCATTGTTCACAACATTTATGACGGGACCCACTCTAGACCTCATCAATTTTATTTTTAAATCTAAAAAATCAAATGAAGAGAGTGAAGACAATCACGATGCACAATATAGAGTTTTACTTTCTTTTGAAAATCCAGAATCTGGGAGTACACTTTTAAAACTAGCCCATGATTTGACCAACAAAATGAACGGAAACAAAAGTATTACCGCAATGAATATCGCTCCGCTTGAAGAAATGCACGCTTACGATATTAACGAGTATGAAAACAAGCAATTTAAAAATGTAATAGAAAAATCACAGGAGCTCAATGTAAAAGTAACCACACTTTTTAAAGCCTCCAACGACATCGAGAGTGATCTAGCCAATATATCGAAAAAAGGACACTATGACCTCCTTCTAATAATGCTCGGAAAATCCATGTACGAAGGGAGTTTACTAGGAAGACTACTCGGTTTTACAACCAAAATTATCAATCCAGAAAAGCTTATTAATACAGTAAAAGGAAAAGGCTCTATCTTTAACAATTCTCCTTTTGATGATTTCACCCTCCAAATTCTAGACAAAACAAACATCCCTGTAGGAATTATGGTTGAAAAAAACTTCACCGCTGCCGACAAAGTCTTTATCCCTATTTTTAATTTAAGTGATTTTTACCTTTTAGAGTATGCAAAAAGACTTATCAACAACAACAATTCTCAAATTATTATTCTAGACGCCGGTGGGCAAATAAAAAATAATATCGAAGTAAAAGAACTCATAAGAAGCATTGAGCAAGTCGCTCCCAATCACATCACATTGTATAATGAAAAGAACATTGAGAAAGACTTCCTTCAATCCCAAGACTTAATGCTCGTAAGCAGTAAAAGCTGGAAAAACCTAATCGATACTAAAAACCTTTGGCTTTCAGACATCCCATCTACACTGATTATTTCAAACCCATAAACAAAAAAAATCCCGACTTTTCATTTTAATAAAAAGTCGGGATTTTTCATTTATTTTTTTTACAAAATATTCACTTCTCTTTCGAGCTCGATTCCGTATTTTTCTTTCACAGAATTTATGATAAGTGACGAGAAATCGTAGATTTCTTTTCCGGTTGCCTTTCTGGTTGCATTCACAATCACCAAAGCCTGAAGTTTGTGTGAAGCTACATTTCCGATTTGCTTTCCTTTCCAACCCGATTGCTCAATAAGCCAACCTGCAGGAACTTTCACAACATCACCATTTGGATACCCTTGAATATTCGGAAAACGTTCTTTTAATTCTTCAAACTGAGATAAAGAAATCGTAGGATTTTTAAAAAAACTTCCAGCATTCCCTATCTCTTTTGGATTGGGTAATTTACTTTCTCGAATATTGATAACCGCCTGCGAAACCTGTTGAATAGTAACTTTTGAAACATCAGAAATATCAATTCCTAACTGCTCCAATTCAGATTTTATCGCACCGTACTCAATTTTAACATGATGATTTTGAGTGGTTAATTTAAAACTCACTTCCAGAATCACATATTTCCCTTTTCCCTCTTGCTTAAATATAGAATCTCTGTAACCAAACCTGCATTTTTCAAGGTCGAAAATTTCAGTTTCTAAAGTTTCGATATTCAGAACTTTACAGCTTACAAACACGTCTTTAATTTCCGTTCCGTACGCACCAATATTTTGCATGGGAGAAGTTCCAACATTTCCAGGAATTAATGATAAGTTTTCTAAACCACCATAATTTTTCTTTAAACAATACAAAATGAACTCATGCCAATTTTCACCAGCTTGAGCGGTGATTTTTACTTCGTTTTCATTTAAAATCTCCTCTGAAATTCCTTTCAAATTCAGTTTTATGACTAAACCGTCAAAATCTTTGGTAAATAAAAGATTACTTCCACCTCCTAAAAAGAGAAGTTTGAGTGTTTGAGCGTTTGAGAATTTAAGAGCTTGAAGCAATTCATCAACAGAATTTACTTCAGCAAAATATTTAGCATTAACCGCTACACCAAAGGTATTGAAAGGCTGTAAAGAGAAATTTTCTTTCATCATAATCCGTATTCTTTTGGAATAAGTTTTTCGAGTTCGGTTTTAAAATTCTTCAATTGCTTGTAATTTTCTTCATCATTAAAAGCATTCACAAAAACATGAGAAGTTTTGGTAGTTTTCACCTGAAAGGTTTCATCTATTTCTTTTTTAAACTGCTTGCTTTCCGAACTTCTGATAAAAGCAAGTTGATTAACTTTTAATTGATTAAAAATAGAATTTTTCTGCTGTTTAGAAAGCTTAGCTTTCCAGGTTTTATGAAGGTTTAAAGCAGTTTCACCTTTATTCAAAATAATAGAATCTTGGGTAACTTTTACAGTTTTATAACTTCCATCTTTCCCGCCAACTTGAGAATAAACAACATATTCTATGGTTTCAAAGCCAGTATTTTTGACTTTTTTTGAGGAATCTTTACAAGAAAAAATCAGCAATAAAAATACCGGAAAGAACATCTTCAACCCTGCGTTTTTTATTGCTGACATTGTATTGTAAATTAAAAATTTATTTTTCCTGATTGTACTTTTCTAGAGCATCTTTCAAGATTTCAACACTTCTACGAAGATCTTGCTCATTAAGCACATAAGCGATTCTTACTTGTTTTTTCCCCAATTCTGGGTCAGAATAAAAACCACCTGCAGGAGCCACCATAATGGTTTCTCCTTTATTTGAATATTTTTCTAAAAGCCACTGTGCGAAAACTTCAGTATCATCAACAGGAAGTTCTGCTACACAATAGAAAGCTCCTTTTGGTTTCGGGCAAATAACTCCCGGAATTGCATTTAACTGCTCCACCAAAACGTTTCTTCTGTGAGTATATTCTTCTCTCACTGCTCTAATATAAGCTCCATCGTTTTGATGCGCTGCTGCTGCTGCAATTTGCCCCAATAAAACTGGACTCAATCTCGCTTGTGCAAAAAGCATTGCCGCATCATGAATTTTCTTAGAACGTGTAACCATACAACCGATTCTCACACCACACATTGAATATCTTTTAGATTCTGAATCGATAATGATACAGTTTTCGCTTAATTCTGGGAAAGCAAGCATCGAAATTTGCTGTTTCCCATCATAAACATATTCTCTGTACACCTCATCAGAAATAACTACGATATCGTATTTCAAGGCAATTTCTGCCAATTTTTGCAATTCTTCTCTTGTATAAAGGTAACCTGTTGGATTTCCTGGATTACAAATAACAATCGCTCTGGTTTTATCGGTAATTTTCTTTTCGAATTCTTCTACTGGAGGAAGTGCAAAACCTGTATCAATTGTTGAAGGAACTGCAACAACATTTACATTAAACGTACTTGTAAAACCATTGTAGTTTGCATAATACGGTTCTGGAATAATAATTTCATCACCATCATCACAAAGTGTAGAAATAGCAAAATTCAAAGCTTCAGAACCACCGTTGGTAACGATAAAATTATCTGGCGTAAGGTCTGTAAAATCTAAAGAATGATAATATTCTGTAAGAACTTTTCTGTATTCTAAATTACCTTCAGAAAGAGCATATTCTAATACTTTAAGATCAATATTTTTTAAAGCATTAAGAGCTGTTTCAGGAGTTTCAATATCTGGTTGTCCGATATTTAAATGATAAACTTTTGTTCCGTTTTGTTTTGCTTTCAAGGCAAATGGAACCAATTTTCTTACCGGTGAAGGTGGCATGTGCTGCGCTCTGTTTGAGATCTTAGGCATTGTCTGAATTTTGTATGCGCAAAAATATGAAATTATTTTGTCTTAGTTTAAGATTTAATCAAAGTACTAATCAATACCATGCAAACCACATATTTTATATTTAAATCATCAAAAATTAAATTAAAATAAATTTTAAATACAAAAATCGAATATACAATATACACAACAAACCATTTTAGCTAAAACATTTAAAAAAAAAACAAAACACATTCACAATTTACTGAATTATTTAATACTTTTGTGCAAGAAAAAATCATGAAGTATTTATGAAAAACACTACCTTCTTACATACTCAGTGTTTTAGGTATAGCTGAACTTAATGCAGGATTATATCTATTGAACATTCAATTTAAAGACGGTTCGCAAAAAACTGCGAAAGTCATCAAAAAATAAATTATTTTTGAATTATTATATGAACGGTTGTACAGATGATGTACAACCGTTTTTTATTCTATTAAAATTTTGTTTATTTGAAAAAAAAATACATCATGCAAATATTTACTGATACCATAGAAGAATATATCTCGAAAATCCCAGAAGAAAGACAAGAAATATTTACAAAATTATATCAAACCATTCACAAAAATCTTCCAGAAGGTTTCAAAGAAGGATGCTCCTACGGAATGATTGGCTGGAATGTACCTCTGGAAACCTATCCTGCAGGATATCATTGCACTCCAGAACAACCACTCCCCTTCATGAGTATCGCCTCTCAGAAAAATTTTATCGCATTATATCATATGGGATTATATTCTGATCCCGAGTTACTAAAATGGTTTACGGAAGAATTTCCAAAACATTCAAAAAGGAAGCTCGACATGGGAAAATCGTGTGTGAGGTTTAAAAACATCAACGAAATTCCTTTAGAACTAATTGGAGAACTAAGCACAAAAATAACAGTACAAAAGTTTATTGATCTTTATGAAGAAAATCTTAAACGCTAAATTCTTTACTTTTTTAGCCTTAATTCTTACACTTTTTAACTGCGCTTCCAATATAAAATCTGACCTTAAAAATGGAGATTTGCTTTTCGTGACCGCAACAAATTCTGGACTTTCTGGAGCAATCAATAATGTTACTCAAAAAAAAGAAAGCGAAAAATTTGACCACATCGGAATTTTAGAAATCAAAAACGGAAAATATTTTGTGCTGCATGCTTCGCCAGAAAAAGGTTCAAACCGACAAGATTTAAAAGATTTCATTAAAAATCAAAAAGAAGACAAACAAAATATTGTAGTTTATCGACTAAAACCCGAGTTTCAAAATACAATTTCTACTGCTTTAGAAAAAGCAAACACGATGCTCGGAAAGCCTTATAATTTCAATTATATTTTAGACGAAAACTCTTATTATTGTTCAGATTTTATTGAAAGAATTTTTAGAAAAGACCATATTTTCAAACTTGAACCCATGACGTTTATTGACCCAAAAACTGGAAAAACCAACGAATTCTGGCAAAATTTTTACGATAAAAAAAATCTAAAAGTTCCCGAAGGAGAGCCAGGTTGCAACCCAAACGGTTTGGCTGCTTCAGAAAAACTCATGCGCATCAAAGAATTATAATTACGAAAGAAACCCATTATGGTTTCTTTTTTTTTTGTTAAAATATCACATTTATTAGTCCACAAATTTGGTGGACTAATATTTTTTTTTACTTTTGTCCTGTATTTAAAACAAAAACAAATTTATGTACGAAAGAATTGAGTCATTAATCTAAAAAAAATCAGCATGATTACACAAAAACTGCAGGCTTTGCCACAAAAACTGAACATTAGCAAAAAAGAACTAATCTTGGAAGTAGAATTGAACGGGAAAATGAAATTTGATTATCTCCTAAACGTAATCTGCAACCAAATGGGAATGTGCTACAGAGTTTTGAATGCAGATGTGGAATACGTGAATGGTAATGATTTTGGCTCGTTTCAATTGTATTTGAACGCCACCACGGAAGAATTTCAGAATCTGGAATACTTTCTTAATAAAAATAAATTACTGAATACGAACGTAGAATATGTCTGCCGAAAATATTCCTAATTTTGATTCCATATAGTTTGAGTAAGCGCCCATCTTTTCGGAGATGGGCGCTTTTTATTTATTTTTCAAGAAGAAGACTTACCCACTCTTCTCTTTGCAGCTGTTTTTTCAGTTCTAAACCGTTTTCTTTACAAACTTCCAAAATATCAGCAACATCAAAGAAACACAACCCTGAAAGAAGCAATTTCCCGCCATCATTTAAAACAGAAACATAAGTCGGGATATCAGAAATAAGGATATTTCTATTAATATTAGCTAAAATAATATCGTAGTTTTCTTTTCCTAAATTATCAGCTGTTCCTAATTCAATATCGAGCTCCACCCCATTTCTTACTGCGTTTTCTTTAGAATTTTCTACAGACCATTCATCAATATCAATCGCTTTTGTATCTCCAGCTCCAATTTGTTTGGCATAAATTGCTAAAACTGAAGTTCCGCAACCCATATCAAGTACTTTTTTACCGTTAAAATCGATATCCATCATTTGTTGAATCATCAAATGCGTCGTTGGATGATGCCCCGTTCCGAAAGACATTTTAGGCTGAATAATAATTTCGTGCATTCCAGGAACTGATTCATGAAATTCTGCTCTAATTAATACTTTATCATCGATATTAATAGGTTCGAAATTCTTCTCCCACTCTTCATTCCAGTTGATATTGGGCATTTCTTGGAAAGTATATTCTATTTTTACCTCTTCGTTTTGAAACAGCGGAAGCGCCTTCAATTCTTCTTCATTAAAAAGTTCCTTCTGAACGTATCCTAAAATACCTTCAAGCTCTTCTGTGAAACTATCGAAACCAATCTCGATAAGTTCTGCCATAAGAATCTCGTTCCAAGGCTGAAGCGGAGAAATTTTAAAATTGAATTCTAAATAATTTTGCATACGAATAATTTGCTGCAAAAATAATTATTTTAAATCGGAAGTAGCGCTTTACTTAAATATTTAAAAAAGAGAATATGCAGTTTTACATATTCTCTTTTTATATTTAAATTGATCTTATTACGGTGCCAATCTGGAAATTTCCCAATCCCATTCTTTTAAGTTATAAATAATGCGGTCGTGCAAACGATTGGGTCTTCCTTGCCAAAATTCAATCTCATAAGGTTTTGCGATGTAACCTCCCCAGTTTTCTGGTCTGGGAACTTCCTTATTTTCGTATTCGTTTTCCAAATCTTTAAGTTTTTCTTCTAAAAATTCGCGATTCGGAATTACAGTACTTTGTGGCGAAACTACAGCTCCCAACTGACTTCCCTTTGGTCTAGAGTGAAAATAACCATCGCTTAGATTCTCTGGAATTCTTTCAAGATTTGCTTTAATAATAATTTGTCTTTCCATAGAAGGCCAGAAAAAATGCAGACATGCTTTGTGCGTTTTCTCAATAGACTTCCCTTTTCGGCTTTCGTAGTTGGTATAAAATACAAAACCTTCATAGTTGTAAGACTTCAAAAGTACCATTCTACTTCGCGGACAACCGTCCTCCTCTATCGTAGACACGCACATTGCGTTAGATTCTGATATCATAGGATTCTCTGTAGCTTCCAAAAACCAATCCCTAAACTGTTCGAACGGATTTTGTTTAATCTCATTCTCAATAAGTTGAGATTTTTCGTATGTTTTTCTCCTATCGTGCAGATTTTCCATAAAGAATTTTTATTACATTTGAGTATGAATTACTCGTACAAAGGTAAAATATTAATCTCTACGCCTGATATTTCAGGGGATATTTTTTCGAGGTCTGTAGTGCTCATGATTGATCATAATGAGAATGGAAGTTTTGGGCTTATCCTCAACAAAAGAAACACTAAAATGAGTACAAGATTCAAAAATATTTTTGAATTTAAAATTGATGTGTACGATGGTGGTCCTGTAGAAAATGATAAAGTTTTTTTCATCATTAAAGGTGAAAAAATTACCGACAATTATTCTGAAATTAATGACCATTTCTACCTTACTGAAGATGTAGAAAAGGTGATTAGTGGTGTAATGACCAATCAATTGAATGTGGAAGATTTAAAAATATTCTCAGGATATTCTGGATGGTCTGCCGGACAACTTGAAAACGAAATTTCAAGAAAACTTTGGACGGTTGTAGATGTTTACAATCTAGATTACACACTTCCCAACGATCATACTTTATGGAAAACCATTATGCAAAATCTGGGAGGCGAGTTTCTTCTTTGGGCAAATTCACCGGAAGACATTTCGATGAACTAAATCTTTAAGTAACTCATTTTCAAATATTAACAAAATTTTAAGTCTGCTTTAACTAATTTTTAAGACCAAAATCACGTTATTTGGATAAATAAAACTTAATGATATGAAAGCACTTAAACTGTTTGGATTTTCTCTAATTGCAGCTTCGTTTTTATCTTTTACGCCCATCAATAAAAAAGTAATTGTCTTGGATGCAGGACATGGTGGAAATGATTTTGGCGCACAAAGAGAAAATATTCTGGAAAAAGATATTGTTCTGAATATCGCTAATGAAATTAAAAACTTCAATACAAACAACAACGATTACGAAATTGTAATGACGAGAAACGGTGATGAATACGTTACTTTATCTGGAAGAACAGAAAAAATAAACGAGCTACATCCTACCGCTGTTATTTCTCTTCATATGAACAACAGTGCGAAAGTAGAATCTGAAAGGTCTGGCCACGAAATTTACACTCAAGCAAGCGAAGAATCGAAAAATTTAGCTAAAGTAATTTCGGGAACTTTGGGAGATTGCTCCATTACTGAAAAAAATCTTCATATTTTAAGAGAATCAAAATCACCTGCAGTTTTGGTAGAACTCGGATTTTTGAACAATACAAAAGACAGAAATTACTTTTCGAGCAAAGAAGGACAAAAAGAAGTCGCAAAAAAATTCGATAAGATTTTCAGAGAATTATAAATAGAAAATACAAATTCTGACTCGTGCAGAAAAAAAACCCGGTAAAGGACTTTCGTCGTTGTTTACCGGGTTTGTCAATTTTAAAGGCTCTCTCTCCACTGTTTCACAAGGTCTGTGAATTTTGTTGTGGCGAAAGTTTTATTTCTAATTTTTCCAACCGAGAAAATACCTTTTTCGTCTGAAATTAAAAGAATTTCTTCGGCTTTTTGAGATTCAAAAGCAATCATTTCAGATTCCTGAATATCTGCCAATTTATTTTTATGAATGAAGGTTACGAAATTCTCCAGCAACGGCGAAATGTAAGCTCCTTCTGTATGTTTAGGAATTTTAATTACATCTTCTTCCAAAAACAAAAGATTTCCCATCGTTGTACGAGCAATTCTCTTGTTTGGATTAAGGAAAATAACGTCGTCTAAATCATTTTCTTCAGCGTAAATGCTTCCATAAATGTTTTCTGGCGAATGAAGTCTAATGTTGCTCAAAAGATTTGTATTCACGTTGATTTCTTTAATCAAATCAAGCTCCAAAGCTCTTTGATGAATGTCTAAAACATCAGAAACCTCCGCCACTTCATAAAAATAAGAAACACTAGATTTTGAAACCGTTACCCCATCTCTATTCCTGTACACCAAAAAGTTGATGATTCCGTTTTGTACAGATTTCCCTTCAATTACTTCTTGCGTAAAAAGATTTTGGAAAAACTCCAACGTGTAACTTAACGGAATGTTCAGTCTCATTTTTCGCATCGAAGCCATTAAAAAGAAATAGCATTCTTCATCCATAATCAACTGAGAGTTTCTTATAAAAAAAGAAACCTTCACCGCATCGCCCAGCGTAAATGCTCTGTTTGCCAACTCTGCTTCTCCCGAACTAAAAATATAATTTTCCAATTTTTCTGAATTTAAACTAAAAAAATAATGAACGATAAATCGTTCATCAGTTTTATGTTGTGATATTGTACCCTAAGCTGCGCCTAGTTTTATTCTAAGATTTTCGATAAGATTTTCCCAATACATCGCATTTTCTTCCTCATCTCCTGGTTCACAGAAATCAGTAATATTCAATGCAAGATCTTCTGTAATATCATCAATTACGATTGTCATTTCAAAAAAGTTCTTGGTACCTTCATCTTCTTCCCATCTGAAACGCACGAATCCTTCAGGCTTATATCTGATCAGAGTAGCCTTCTCAGCAGGACCGCCTCCCCAACTGAAAAAGAAATCATCACCTTTCTCTACAACATCGTCCGCAAACCATTCCGACAATCCTTCTGCAGTAGCCAGATATTCGTACAGAATCTCTGATAGACAATGCATTGGAAACTCATAATGGACTTTATTTTTCGCCATATATTCACTGTTTTAATCGTGTCGCAATATATAAATTAATTTTTTGATTTAACAAAACAGAGATTAATTTTTTATGAAAGCTTTATGATTTTTATCATAAAACCAATTATTACGATGTATTCTTACCTAAAATTCATTTAGAACCTCCAAAATAATTGCGCATCCTTCTCTAATTTCGTCTTCAGACAAGGTTAAAGGAGGCGAAATTCTCATGTATTCGTTTCGGTACAATTGCCAAAAAACAATTAACCCTTTTTCCATACATCTTTTTGCCACCGCAATCGTATATTCTGGATCTCCCAAATTTACCGCCAACATCAAACCTTTTCCGTTGATATTTTTAATTTTCGGATGTACCAATAATTCTCTGAAAAGCTGTTCTTTCTTTGCCGTTTCTTCCATTAAACCACTTTCCAATACTTCTTTTAACGTTGCATAGCTTGAAGCTGCAATCAAAGGATTCCCTCCAAAAGTAGTAATATGACCTAACTTTGGCGAATGCGAAAGCGTTTCCATCATTTCACGCGAGCTCATAAAAGCTCCCACAGGAACGCCACCTCCCATGCCTTTTCCCATCACCAAAATATCGGGAACTATGCCGTAATGTTCAAATGCAAACAACTTCCCTGTTCTTCCAAAACCAGGCTGAATTTCATCTAAAATTAAAAGCGCTCCTACTTCTTCGCAACGCTTTTTTAAGTTTCTAAAATAATTTTCAGAAGGCATTAAAAAACCTGCCGCCCCTTGAATAGTTTCTGCAATAACACAAGCAGTTTTCTCGGTAATTTTAGAGAAATCTTCTTCGTTATTAAACTCAATAAAATTCACCAAAGGAAGCAACGGCCTGAATTCTCTTTTATGATACTCATTCCCTGCCACAGAAAGTGCGCCATGTGTATTCCCATGATAAGCGTTTTTCATAGAAATAATCTCTTCTCTGCCGGTATATCTTTTGGCTAATTTTAAAGCGCCATCAATTGCTTCTGCACCACTGTTAACAAGATACGTCATCTCCAACGGTTCTGGTGTAGCTTCAGCCAAAAGACGGCACAACGCAACAGGTTTTTCCTGCGCATATTCGCCATAGACCATTACGTGAAGGTATTTTTCGGTCTGTTCTTTAATAGCATTTACAATTTTCGGGTGAGAATGTCCCAAAGTGTTCGCCGAGACACCGGCTACAAAATCTAGATATTTTTTTCCGTCGGTACCATAAATGTAACTTCCTACTGCCTTTTCTACTTCAAAACCTGCTGCAAACTGCGTAGTTTGCGCTTGATACTTAAAAAAATCTGTTTGCATAATCTCCTTTTAAATTGCAAAGCAAAGATAAAAAGATTGGGTGGAAAGTGTTTTATTAATTGGTTGAAAATAAAACTCCGAAGTCTGGATAGCTTCATCGTTGCTTCGACTTCGTTCAGCAACCGTGTTGTTTAACAAGAGTTTCATCAATCATTCATCAATCTCATTCACCATTTATATAATGAACTTGAACTCCTACGGAGTTCCGCTCGGTTAAGGAAATATTTTCTACACAGATATTGCTCCACTGGAGAAAAGTGTTTTGTATAGTTTTTTTTGCAGAAAAGCATCTATAAATACTGTTAGCGGAAGATTATGCAAGTTGTTTCGTTTTAAAATGCTTTAATTGAAAACAAAAAAGACCGCTTTTCGGCGGTCTTGTTATTTATTTCCTTACTCTCTTCGGTTTTTTGGCTTCTTCTTTTGCTTTGGCATCGTTGATGACTTTTTGGGCATTGTCGTAAAGAGCGGTTTCCGGTTCGTATTGGGTTTCTTCGTAGTTCGGGGTGTCTACCAGAATATCTTGCCATTTCCGTATTCGGTCTTTGGTATTCCAGTTGAAGTCGGGGAACTTGCGTTTTTCGGGTTCAATCATACTCATGGGATAAGTGGCGTCTTCTGCACCGATATTGCAGGCAACTATTTGCAGCTTTCTTTCTTCAAACAACGCATCAATTATTCCGCAAGAAGAAAGGTTGATCCCAATCCTCACAGGTTTTTTTGTTTTAGAATCTACATCATCAGCATAAGATATCGCCTGTGCATTTCCTATTACTTTCGCTTCTTTAAGCTCGCCTTGTTCGTAATAGACGGTCATCAGTTTGCCTTTTACTTGGTTAAACTCGTCTTTTAGATTCAAAGAATCTACTTTGCTTATGGCTAAAGCGTTTCCGATCACTTTCAGAGAGTCTATATTCTCGTTTCCTGTATTGAAGTACGCTTCTAATTTGTCACCTGTTACTTGCTTTTCACCACTCCAAAGAATAGGTTCTTTGTACATGTGCATAATTCCATCCGTTTCGTTGAAAGCAATAGAATCTGCTCTTCCCTGCGCATTAGACTTATAAATTCTGGCTTTTTTGAAGGCTCTTAAAAAGCTTTTCTTCTTTGTTGCATCTGCAGTATCCGGTTTTTGATAGGAAAGAATTTTTTCTGAGGCAAAATAAATAGAGTCTTTCTCTAAAATTTTTACAGCGTACGGATTTTTGGTTATCATGGAAGAGTCTTTCTTCTCATAAATCTCACCGTACCCTCCTTTGATATATCTTTTTTCTAAAGGATCATCCAACGTAACGTTTCCCGTTGCTTTACCCAAACCTGTTAATTGATTATAGTACATCTCGTCCCCAGTCAAGATTTTATCATTGTAATAAATTTTTGAATTTTTGGTGAGAAAAGACTCTTTGGTATTCATGTTATGAGTACCTTTTTCTGTGATAATTCGGTTTTTAGGGTTCTTATTATTGGTAATGGTAGTGTAGCCATTAATGGTTACAATATTGGTGTTTTGATTTTGCACCACATTTTTCCCAACTAAAGTATATTCTCGATCTTTAATCGTAACATTGTCTACAAGATTAATTTCTCTAGTGACCAAGTTGTAAGACGCAGTTTTTGAGTACGTTGTACTTTTACCGTCATTAATAGTACCTCCTGTATTGTAATAGGCTTGATTTCCTAATCTGTCGTAATATAAAGTTTCAGTTTTAATAACCGTACCTTTTGGGTCGTTTAAGACCACGTTTTTTTTGGCAACTCCTTTTTGGGTATTGCCATCATACTCCATTTCGGAAGCTGTAATTACGGAACCGTCTGGGTTTTCGAGCCTTGCATTTCCCATGGCTCTTGCGAAATTTTCTTCCTCGTAAATAACGATGATGTCTGCGCTGAGAATAGAACCTTGATGCTCTACTTTCACATTGCCCTTAAGAAACTGATTCCCATCGTAAACATTAGTTTTTTTTGAGATTTCATCTGCATTAATAATCTTCACCTTTTTACCAGGTGCAGATTTTGCAGGTGTTGGGTTTTGCAAAAAAGGGTCTCTTTGCGCAGGTTGCAGTTTTCCTTGTGAACTAAAAAAAGCAGAAAGGAAAATAAATAGAAAACAAAATATCTTCATCAATTAATCATTCTTGGTACCGTAAAAATACAGCGAATGAGAATCAATTTTTACGCCAAAAGCCTGTTCTATAGCTTCTTTAATAGGCTGAATACGAGGATCGCAGAACTCTATAATCTCTTCAATCTCTTTATCCGAATCTTTTTTATAGACCACCAAATGATCGTGCTGTTTATCGAAATAAGATTTCTCGTAAGAGGAAGATGTAAGGGTTTTTTCGCCAAACTGATGTTTACGAATTAAACCAGCATCAAGGAAAATCTCGATGGTATTATAGATGGTTGCTTTAGAAACGTGATATTTTTTTTGCATCATCAACAAATACAGATCATCAACATTGAAGTGATGATCCATATTGTAAATTTCCTCTAGAATAGTATATCTTTCGGGAGTATTTCTGAAACCTTTTTCTAATAAATAGTTACGTAAAACGTCTTTTATTAGAGTTATATTTTTTTCTTTTTGTAAAGTATCCATTAAAAAATTTATACTACAAATTTATAGATTTTTTATTGAAAAGAAAACCGCCTTTTCCAGGTGCTTCCAATTCTAAGAATTATGCCTTTCAAACCCAACCTGCTGAATCTTTTGGCTGCTTGCGTAGGCTTCTTCTGTAAGTGGAGCAGATTCTACCACTACGTTGTGAGAGGTAACTCCCCATGCTTTAAAGTCGTCGCTTCCGATATATTTTACAAAGTTGTAAAGGTTGAGAATAATTTTCTTTTTAACCGTTAATAGAATATCGTTGATATATGTGTTATCAATAATTACATATTTCAAATCTGGCGGAATGTTATAATTCCTAAGCGAAGGATGGCTACTTCTTGAAGGGATGGTTCCGTCTGCCATTAGATCTTTCAAGACCATATTAAAATAATCGTTGATTCTTCTATCTACTTTAAAACCAAGAAGGAAGTTGATTTTATAAACCGTTCCTGGTAAAACTTCATCTACTGTATATTTGAATTCATACGGATCATCTTGATTGGTAATCGTTAAGATAAAATAATGATCTGCTCTTTTCGGTTGCTTTTTGATGATGGAGTAAATAATTTTAGATTCTACCTCATCTTTAAATTTCGCTCTACTTAGATATGCTAAATTGGTTGCATATTTCGGTATTGTATTATCCAGCTTCATATCTTTAATGATAGAGACATAGTCTGAAAGTTTTACAAACTTGATGAAACTTCCTTTAATACGTCTTCCATTAAACCACGCATACATACAAATCCCGATAGAACCTGCAAGAACTGCCGTAATCCAACCTCCTTCTGCAAACTTGATGATATTCGCGCTAAAGAAACCTAATTCAATCGCTAAATATACAATTGCAAACACTAGAATAAGTAATTTATTGATTCGCTTTTTCAGCAACCAGAATACCAACAATAAAGTAGTCATCAACATCGTTACGGTAATAGAAAGACCGTATGCTGCTTCCATTTTGGTAGATTCTTTGAAGTGTAAAACCACAATAATGCAAAACAACAACAATCCCCAATTGATTCTAGGAATGTACATTTGCCCTTTTACCCCAGAAGGATAATTAATTTTTTGGTTGGGCCAAAAGTTCAAAGACATAGCTTCCGAGAAGATGGTAAAAGAACCTGTAATTAAAGCCTGACTTGCGATAATTGCAGCAGCCGTTGCCAAAATAACCGCAGGAACAATCATCCATTCTTGCATAATTCCGAAGAAAGGATTCACTTCATGCGTATGAGAATCTGAATAGTTGTTTAACAACCAAGCTCCTTGCCCAAGATAGTTTAAAATCAACATGATTTTTACAAAAACCCAGCTGATTCTAATATTTTTAGCTCCGCAATGTCCTAAATCTGAGTACAAAGCTTCCGCACCCGTTGTACAAAGGAAAACTGCTCCTAAGATAACAATAGCACTCGGTGAGTTTACAATTAACTTATATGCGTAATACGGATTGAAAGAGTGTAAAATCTCAAGATTTTGTCCTAGTTGTGAGATTCCAAGACCTCCCAAAACCAAGAACCAAATTACCATCACTGGTCCGAAGAACTTCCCAATGAAGCTGGTTCCAAATTGCTGCACAAAGAAGATTACAATTAAAATCCCGATCGTAATTGGTACTACAGGAGTTTCAGGATTATAAATTTCAAGACCTTCAATCGCCGACATTACGGTAAGAGAAGGTGTAATTACTCCATCGGCAACCAAAGCTGCCGCTCCTACAATTGCAATGAGATAAAGCCAGCCTTTTTTTAGATTTTTAACGAGTGAAAAAAGTGCTAAAATACCTCCTTCACCTCTGTTATCTGCTCTTAAAGCGATGATAACATATTTTACCGTAGTCTGAAGAGTAAGCGTCCAGATAATGCACGAAAGCGCACCTTCTACGTACTCATTCATTGGCATCAAAGCCCCTTCTTTTCTAGCATTTACGATGGCTTTCATTACGTAGAGTGGCGATGTACCAATATCTCCGAAAACAATACCTAATGAAACTAGAACTCCAATAAAAGAAAGCTTTTTGAGGTCAAAATGATGACCACCTTCTGTAACTTCAGCCATAACAGCAATTTTAAAATTTAAAGGGGCAAATTTATACTAAAATAATAACCCCGAGAATTTTTATCGATGAATATAATAAATGAAAAAACTTCCTTTCGGAAGTTTTTCTCTATAATCGTTTCACAATTACTTTACGTACATTGCTTTTTTAATTTCTTCTTTTACTTTTTCCAACTTAGGGAACCATTCTGCAAATAAAGCTGCAGAATAAGGAGCCGGTGCATCTGGAGTTGTAATTCTCTTAACAGGAGCATCTAGATAATCGAATGCTTTCTGCTGTACCATATAAGTAATTTCTGTAGAAACCGACGCAAAAGGCCAAGCTTCTTCTAAAATTACCAATCTGTTTGTTTTTTTCACAGAAGCTAAAATCGTATCGTAATCTAGTGGGCGAACTGTTCTTAAATCGATAACTTCCACAGAAATACCTTCTTTAGCCATATCTTCAGCAGCTTGAAGCGCCAACTTCATAATTTTACCGAAAGAAACTAAAGTTACATCTGTACCTTCTCTTTTGATATCTGCTTTTCCTAATGGTAAATAGTACTCTTCTTCAGGAATTTCCATTTTATCTCCGTACATCTGTTCAGATTCCATGAAGATTACTGGATCGTTATCTTGGATTGCTGTTTTTAATAATCCTTTCGCATCGTAAGGGTTTGAAGGAACCACTACTTTAAGACCAGGAATATTTGCAAACCAGTTTTCAAAAGCTTGAGAGTGCGTTGCTCCTAACTGACCTGCAGAAGCTGTAGGACCACGGAAAACGATTGGGCAGTTCCACTGACCTCCACTCATTTGACGAATTTTTGCCGCGTTATTGATGATCTGATCGATCCCTACCAAAGAGAAGTTAAAAGTCATATACTCTACAATAGGGCGATTACCGTTCATCGCTGCACCTACTGCAATCCCTGTAAAACCAAGCTCTGCGATAGGGGTATCGATTACACGTTTTGCACCAAACTCATCCAACATTCCTTTTGAAGCTTTGTACGCACCGTTGTATTCTGCAACTTCTTCACCCATCAAAAAGATAGACTCGTCTTTACGCATTTCCTCGCTCATTGCCTGCGCAATCACCTCACGAAAAGTATATTCTGCCATAGTAATTTTAAAAATTTAAGTACAAAAATAAGGTTTTTATTTATTAATCAGAAAAAAAGGCTCTTTCTAATATTAAATTTCAGAAAAAAAATTATTTGAAAAATTTCCACTTTGGAATAATTGCAAGCATCCCAAACCCTGTAAAAAGAAATAAATTGGTTACATCTGTATATAAAAATGTAGAAAGGTAATAGTTGTGCATAAAGAAATGCAGTACTAAAAAAGTAGGAAAAGCAAAAAGCCCTACTTTGCGGTAAAAATACATAAGTACGAGACTTACCGCCATTAAAAAATCTATTCCGAAGATTACATAAAAATACCAAACCGGAATATTGAGTGTTTCTTGTTGCAAAAACTCATCTAAATCTATCCCAAAACCCATCCCTGTGAAAAGGAGCAGTACGGCAAGTGTAAGAATGAAGCCCCAACCTTTTTTAGGGTCTTCGTCAAAGTAGCTATATTCTTCCATGGTGCAAAAATAAAGAACTTATGAAAAAAAATCATAAGTTCTTTTTGAATATTTATATCGTCTTAAAAATTAAATCGTGATTGCGTTGATCAATCTGTTTTTGTCGCTAAGGTATTCTTCCATAGAAATCATACTCTCAGTTCTCATTACATCTTGAATATCATCAATTTGATAGATAATTCTCTTCGCATCGTCTGTATTTTTAGCTTTCACCTTGCAGAAAATGTTATATTTTCCTGAGATTACACTTGCTTCAATTACATTAGGAATACTAGATAATTCTTTTAAAACCTCTTGCGTACGGTTTGATTTTGTAAGTAAGATACCGATGAAAGCCGTGAAATGGTAATCTAGTTTACCATAATCAATGCTCAAAGATGATCCCAAAATAATACCCGCATCTTCCATTTTCTTTACTCTTACGTGAATTGTACCTGCAGAAACATCCATCTGCTTAGCAATTTCAGTAAAAGGCATTCTTGTGTTTTCTACTAAGAAATCAAGAATCTTCTTGTCTATTTCGTCCAGTTGATAGTTCATAATAGTGAAATTATATTTTTCCTAAAAAATCCATAAATTTTTTACAAAATTATAAAAAATAATTTAACTGAAAAAAAAATATCAAATATTAACTATAATTAACAGGTATGATAAAAATCATTATGATTTTACGATTATTTGTTGGATGAAATTACGGAATCTGTTTTTACTGAATCAATCTTTGCAGGTTGCTTTTTATCTTTTTTCTTCTTTTTAAATAAAGAATTGAAACTTTTACTCCATACAATACCTCCGCCATACGCTTGATTTGCAGCTCCATTTGTAACTACTAAACCAGTACCAACACCGATATTTGTTGGCTTAGAATAGGCTCTTAAGACCAATGCACCATCGTTTTTCTTAGAAATATCGTACTCAATAGAACCTTCTCCTGAAAGATAATTCGCCGTTGTACCTTCCGATTGATTTAATGGTATACCAAGTCCTGTTTTTATTTCAACCCTAGGCGAAACCGCGAAACTTACTCCCGCATTGGCGCGATCTCCGGTGTTTGAAAACTGATCGCCTTTTACATAATTCAAATCAATCTGAAACTCGCTACTGATGGTATTAAATACAGAACCAAGCTGCCTTAAAAGCATATTATATCCGTTAGATTCGGCAAAATTAGCCACACCTGTCGCTCCAAAATTCACCGTATTAGAAGTATTGAAACTATTCATAAGGAGAATAGAGCCAAACTGAAGCACATCTTCACCTTCTGTCTGATTAATTTTTGCGGCGAGAGCTTCTTTCACCTGGCTGGAAACATCCAGTGCGGTAACGCCAAGTTTTATCTCGGGATCATTTAATGTATTGGTAATTTTTGCCTGAAGCAAAATCGAAATAGGTTGTAAACTTCCCATATTCAGATAACTTCCCGCATTAGAAACCATTCTTATATAGTTTGCCGTAATATCAAGTGTAGGCGTCATCGCATTTCCATCCCAATGTATACTACTCCCTTTCTGGATCTGAAATGTACGGTTTAGAATTGCTTTAGAAACGAAAGTTCCGTTATCTACGCTGTATTCTCCCAACATTTCAATATTGCCGTTACGACTCATTCTAAATCTTAAGTCATCCGAGAAACCTCTTACATTAAGACTACCCACATCATCTCCCACCAAAACATTTACATTGGTACCTTTATCAACATCGAGATTAAAGTCGATTTCCATATTGGCGCCGCTTTTTTTCTTTTCTTCTAAAACAACAAGGCCGCTTTTACCTTCTTTCAAGAATCTAAGCATTTTAAATTCTTCAACATTCGAGGTAGAGGCCGAGTTGAAGGTAAAATTACTACCATTCAAAGCTTTCATGTTAGGAGTTGAAAGATTAAGCGCAGAAACAGGCCCATCAACATAAAGTTCACCTTGCCCATAAACCCTTCCCCAAAATAGATCAAAATCTTTCTGAGTTGTATCAAGCATCAATAAATTATCTGCTCTCATCAGGAGAGAAACTCCCATAGATGAAAGTGTTTCGAATCTTATTAAACCTGAAATTGTTCCTTTAGAATTTGCTCTTCCATCATGCACACCAATATCATTCAAAATCGCTAAACCTTTTGTAAGATCTATGGTAGTATCATCAAAAGAGTAATCTACACCTGTGAAAAGAAGTTTAAGCCCAAAGTTTTTAAGATCTATCTTACCACTGTAATCAATTTCTTTTAAAGTACCGCTAATTTTTAAATCTCCTGTTGCTTTCCCTCTCATGTTTCCAAAAACACTCTGAACAAACTGTTGGGTAAAGGCAAGATCAAACTCATCTAATTTTGCATTTAAATCGATGGTTGGTGTAGCGGTATTATTATTTACTGTACCTGTTAAATGAAGATTGTTATTTCCAATAATTCCGGCAGAAGTTACTTTTACATCAACATCATACACATTCAAAGAAAAACCATTGGTAGCAGAAATCGTGATATCTCCCATATCGTTTCCGTTCATCATGATATCATCTACCGTAAGATCTACTAACGGCTGAAGTGCAGTATGATCCATCCTAATTTTCACATTTCCGTTGGCAAGACCTTTAATATCCATTGTATTGCCATCCGGAGTCATCTCCAGAATTTTTTCGATAGCAAAATTATTTACTTCGGCATCCACATAAAAATCTTTTGCCGATTTAAAGGTTGATTCATTTATTCTAAGTGAACTATCATCTGAATAAATTCTTAGGTTTCGAATTTCAAAATCTGCGGTTTTTTTCCTGTACACTATGGAATGGTCTAACGAAGGATCTGTATCAATCGCCCATTTTACCCCATTAAAATTAACCTCAGTAGGATCAAATCTGAAAACATAATCTCCGTATTCGTTGCTGGTCTGATTAAAATTCACAGCATAGCTCTTAAGATTTTCGTCTTGCTCATCCTGCAAACTACCATGTTTAAAATTGGTAGAAATTTTAAGCAGCGTATTGTTTTCGTTTTTGCCTGTAAGCGTAATATCTTTTAAAACGTTTTTATTGTACTCTAATCTATTAATTTTAGCAAAAATCTGTTGGTCGAGACTTGCCGTATTAATTCGAACTTTAATGCTATCAACCATCGCACTATCTCGAGTTACCATAAGACGGTCATTAATCTGATAATCTGGATTGGCTTCTGCCAAAGCACGGTCTGCTTCAGAAATCTCCTGTTTTTTGGTCATAATGTACTTCATAGAAGCTGCATCCAGATCCAAAATAAGATGATTACTGTCTCCATTGTAATGCGCAGCAACTTTAGCACCTTGGGAAAGCTGCACATCGGGAACAAAAAGCGCAATTAAGCCTTGTTCTACATCAAAATTAAGAGTAAAGTTCTGCCCTCGATATAATTTTCTCGGCGGTGGTCCCACTAGAATTTTAGCTAAACCATTTTGCACCATCCCAGAAAGATCTGCAAGATTGAATTTCCCTGAAATTTCCCCATCAATGGCTCCTGGAGCTTTTACATCTATTACGCGATTACCACCTTGAACATGTGTGGCTATTTTAGCATGAGGAATATGATAGCGTTTTCCGCCGGTTGCAAAGTTTACATTATCTATATTTACATCAAGACCTAGGTCATTAATGTTAGACATTGCAATTTTCCCATCTACTTTTCCGCTCACGATTTGAGAACCGGCCTGTCCTGTAAAATAGTTAATATTTAAAGATTGAATATCCGCATTTACATCCGCAAAAGTTCTTGAGGTACTAAAATCTATTAACCCTTTTACTTTCCCTTTTACCTGCTCATCATTTATAGTAATAAGACCATTGTATTTTCTGTGGTCTAGACGGCCGTCTAGATAAATATTATTAATTTCTTTATTTAAAATTTCGATGCTGGAAATCTGAGATTTTGTGGTAATTCTCATCGTATTTACATCGAAGCTCTCTCCATTAATATCAAATTTACCTGAAATTAAACCTACTGCTTTATTTTTTGTTATCACAGAAGTGTTTAAATCGTTCACCACCGCAATTCCAGAATATTTCGGAACAGGAGAACTGTATTCCCTTAAAGAAAAATTAGATATTTTCGCCTGTCCAATCCCAGTAATTAAATCTCCAGACGAAACGTACACTTCTCTGGGATTTACTCTTGCGGTTCCGTTGAACTTTAACCTACCGAAATCATCGGCAAAATTTTTCATTTTCTTTGAAACAAATGTGGGCACCATCGCCTTTAGATCGATGTAAGTAAAATCTGCAGAAAGCGTTTTAGTATCAAATAAAAAATTGCCTTTCAAAAGATTGGTAACATCCATCTTTTTTGTAGCAATATTTACTGTAGGATTTCGGATTAAAAAATTATCTAAAGTAAAATTATTAAGCGTACCCGTCATTTTTCCAGACATATTAAAAGGCACATAATTATCCCAATTGGTCACAAAATAACTAATGTCGTATCCGCTTAGCTGGCTTCCCATCTTCATATCCATCTCCCACTTTACGCGATCAACAAAATATGCCCACGAACCTTTATTTAGGTTGAATTTAATATCACCCTGCAAAAGACTATGATCGGTATTCATCGTAAGATCTTTCAAAGAAAGAAAATCTGGAGTAAGAGATAACTCTGTAGAAAACGTTTCAACAAAATGAGATTTCCCCCATCGTTCTGTAACAAAGGAGAAATTATTTATTCTTGCATAAATATTTGGCCCGTTGATTTTTACATTAGGCGCGTGAAGATTAACGTTTTTGGCAGTTAACCACTTTCCTTTTTCACCAGGAGAATTTTGATTTACAATAGAAATCTTTGCATTTACCAATTCTACACGAGAATTCAGTTCGAATGCAGGTTTATTGGGATCGCGTTTTTTACCGTTGTCAAAAAGTTTTGTGAAACGTATAAAATTCGAAATACTATCCCCTTTATAAGTAATTACCTTTACATCTGCATTTTGCAGACTTAAAGAGCTAAAACTTAAAGAATTGTGTTTTCCAATATTTGATGCCAAAGAAAGCCAATCTGAATCTGCTACAAAGGTTTCAGCTTTAATAAACTCATATCCTTTATAATCTTTTATTTTTAAACCTTTAATCGTAACATCACCAAAGAAATCTACATCTACACTTTCTGTAGACATATCTGCTTTAAAATCTTTGTTTACAATCTGTAAAGCTTGATCTGCAGCCCATCTTTGCGTAACAGGTAAATTAATTGCAATGAAAGCAAGAACTACGACGGAAAGTATCGTCCAAAAAAGAACCAGCAAAAGTTTTGCCCACCACGTGTAGCTTACAATATCTTTTGCAGCCTGTTTCCCAATCTCTTGTGCGGCATCTACAGGATGTTTAATGGCTTCTGCAGCGAAATCTGAAGCCTCCTTTACAGACTCCTGAACATTCTCAACAGTTTTATGAACCTGATCTCCCAGATTTTCTGTTACCGATTTTTTGTTCTTATTTTCGTTATTATTCTCTAACTTTGCCATTATGATGAGCGACTCTATTATTTTAGGTATCGAATCGTCTTGTGACGACACTTCAGCAGCGATTATCAAAGGAAATACCATTCTCTCCAACATTGCAGCCAACCAGGAAATCCATAACGAATATGGCGGTGTAGTTCCGGAACTTGCTTCCAGAGCACACCAACAAAACATCATTCCTGTTGTCGAAAAATCCTTCGTCAAAGCAAATATACAACAAAATACTATCTCTGCGATAGGCTTTACGCGAGGGCCTGGACTTTTGGGTTCTTTGCTTGTAGGTACTTCATTTGCAAAATCTTTGGCCATGAGTCTTGATGTCCCTTTAATAGAGGTAAATCATCTTCAGGCACATATTTTGGCACATTTTATCGACGATGCAAATCCTGTGCCTCCAAAGTTTCCTTTTTTATGTCTTACGGTAAGTGGCGGTCATACGATGATTGTTTTGGTGAAAGATTATTTCGACATGGAAATTATCGGAAAATCTATTGATGACGCCGCCGGTGAAGCTTTCGATAAAATTGGTAAAATTTTAGACCTCGATTATCCTGCAGGTCCTATTATCGACCGTTTAGCAAAAGAAGGAAATCCCGATGCTTTTACTTTCAACAAACCTAGATTAGAAAATTACGATTATTCTTTTAGTGGAGTAAAAACTTCGGTTCTTTATTTTATCCAAAAAGAGGTAAAGAAAAACCCTGATTTCATTAAAGAAAATCTTAAAGACATTTGCGCTTCGGTACAAAAATGCATCATAGAAATTTTGATGAATAAACTCGAAAAAGCAGCAAAAGACCTTAATGTAAAAGAAGTTGCGATTGCAGGAGGCGTTTCTGCCAATTCTGAATTAAGAAAAGTAATGCAGAATAACCACGAAAAACTAGACTGGAACATTTACATTCCAAAATTCGAATACACCACAGACAACGCAGCAATGATTGCGATGGTAGCTCAACTCAAATTTGAAAGAGGCGAATTTACCGACTTAAGAACGACAGCAACTTCAAAATACGATTTGTAATGAAGATACTTTTAGAAGAAAAAATATTAGGCACACAATCTAAGAAAAATTCAAAATATTACTGGGTTTTGGAAACCATTACCGGTAAAAATGATACTACTGCAGAATTTGATGAAGATGATTTTCAGATGATTTGCTCAGAAACAGGTTTTATTCAAAACGTGAAAGAAGAAATAATCGAGAAACTGAATTCTGAGAATGTTTTCAGCTTTTCTTATGAGCCGAAAGAGGGAGATTATTTATCCATCAAAAATAATTTAAGAAAAAACGAATATCTAAATTTAATTTTTCTGAATAATCTTTGGGTTGAAGAAATTTATATGTGTTCGTACAGAGATTGTGAAGGCGACATTTACACGACCATTAAAACTGGGGTTGCTTTTATTAGTGAAAACGAAATCTTTTTTTAAAAAATAACAACCTTTTTTTATGAAACTTTTTTTTGGCGAAATCAACAACCAATCTGTGATCATCAATGATGAAGAACAACAACACATTGTAAAAGTTCTTCGTATGAAAGAGGGTGAAGAAATCCACGTAACCGATGGAAAGGGAAATTTAGCTTCCGGAACTTTAGTTATTGAAGGTAAAAAAGCAGGAATTAACGTTGAAAATATTCAAACCGAAACGCCAAATTTCAAACCGAGACTTCATATTGCGATTGCACCGACAAAAAATATAGACCGTATCGAGTTTTTCGTAGAAAAAGCTGTGGAAATGGGCATTTCTGAGATTACGATTCTTCAAACTGAAAAAACTGAGCGTAAAAATATTAACATCGATAAAATCAGAAAACAGGCGATTGCAGCTTCAAAACAGAGTTTAAGATTCCATTTCCCTGTGATTAATGATTTGATTAAACTTTCTGATTTCTTAAAAAATATTGATTCTGAAACAACTTTCGTAGCACATTGCAACGAAAATTTGGAAAGAATTCATTTGAACGAGATTCCCAAAATAGAAAGCTACACCTTTATGATTGGTCCGGAAGGCGACTTTTCAGATAAAGAAATTCTATTTTTAGCCGAGAAAGGAATTAAAGCTGTTTCTCTTGGAAACCAAAGATTAAGAACCGAAACCGCTGGAGTTTTTGTCGCCGCGTGGAATTATACTCAAATGATTTAAGAAGCTGATAGCGATTAGCTTTTTGCCAATGGCTTCGAGTATGCACTTAAAATTCAAGCTGATTTTCTCTCAAATATTTCTGAAAAATCTGCTCTCCACTTCGGATGGAATTTACCGCCCAACGAATTTTCATTTTTAATAATTTTTCGTCGTTCAGTTTATAATCAATCCCAGATTTGATGAGTTTTTGCTTTAATTCGTACAAGCAAATCGAAGCAGCTACAGAAACATTAAAACTTCTCGTAAAACCATACATCGGGATTGCCAAAGTTTCGTCTGCAAAGTCTAAAACTTCTTGAGAAACTCCTTCCATCTCAGTTCCGAAAACCAAAGCAATAGGTTGAGTAATTTCGTAATCAGGTAGAAATTTTGCATTTTTTTCTAAAGAAACCGCCACCATTTTGTATCCTCTGTCTTTAATTTGTTGAAAAGAATCCATATTTCTTGGCATTTTTTCTACTTCCACCCAAGTATCGGCGCCTTTTGTAACACGAAGATTGGGTTCAAAACTATATTCTTCCTGCAAAGCCACCACTTTATGAAAAGCACAAGCTTCGGTGGAACGTACAATCGCCGCCGCATTTCTGAACTGATACACATCTTCCACCACCGGAAGAATGTAATCTGAACTTTCGGGTGCAAAATGCTCAATTTTTCTTAATCTTTCCTCCGTTAAAAACTGTTTTAGGTACTCGTAGATTTGCTCATGTTTCATGGTGCAAAAATAAGAAATTTGATGGGCTAAAAAATAGTTGTCATTAGCTTATAGCCATTCGCTTCTTGCCAATGGCTTCGAATTCGGTAATGAAAAATAAATAGATAATTAAACTTTTAATAATCTAATCACTGAAGTCTGTTAATGCTTCCCAATTGCGCCCTAGCTTGAGTGGAGCTCTTTTTATGAGGAGGTACGATCAGTAAAAAAGCGGGAACCCTTCGACAAGCTCAGGATAAACTCAGACAGAAATTGGCGCAAAAAAATCAGTAAAATAATTATGTTAAAAATTGTATTTTTGATGGCATGAAAAGAAAAGTCCTATTAATCTACACCGGCGGAACCATCGGTATGGAAAAAGATTATGAAACCGGAAGCCTTCGTGCCTTTGATTTCGGAAATATTTTTGAAAAAATGCCCGAAATGAAGTTGATGGAATGCGAAGTTTTTGTGCATCCTTTCGCCAAACCTTTAGATTCTTCGGATATGGGACCGAGTGAATGGAAAATTATCGCCAATTATATCCACGCCAACTACAATCAATATGATGGTTTTTTAATTCTTCACGGGACAGATACGATGTCTTACACCGCTTCTGCACTGAGTTTTATGCTGAAAGGATTAACAAAACCTGTAATTATGACTGGTTCGCAACTTCCCATTGGAGATTTAAGAACCGACGCGAAAGAAAATCTTCTTACGAGTCTGTATTACGCAAGTTTGTATGAAGAAAACGAAGCGGTAATACAAGAAGTTGCCATTTATTTTGAATATAAATTATTAAGAGGAAACCGTACTTTGAAGTATTCTGCAGAATATTTTGATGCGTATGCAAGTCCGAATTACCCAATTTTAGGGCAATCTGGAGTTCATCTTAATATTGTGAAAGATAATTTGCTTCGTGCTGAAAAAAAGGTAGAATTCTATGTGGATAATCATATTTCTGAAGATGTTTTATTTTGGAGAATTTTCCCGGGAATGAATTTGAATCATTTTAAAGAAATTCCAAAAATGAAAGTTCTTATTCTTCAGGTTTTTGGTTCTGGAACTATTTTTAGCAGTCCTAAAACTTTAGAAACCTTACAACAAATCCGTAACAACGGAACTGAAATCGTTGTCGTGAGCCAATGTATTTCTGGTGGCATTTCTTTTGGTAAATATGAAAACTCTAATGTTTTTGCTAAAATAGGTGCCATTAGCGGGAAAGATATGACTGCGGAATGCGCCATTACCAAATCTATGCACCTTATTGACAATCCTAATTATCAAGAAAGTTTCTCTGAAAATTTTTCACGAAGTCTTTGTGGCGAAATCACAGAGTAATTGTGGTATAATTATTTGCAAATCCGCTTAAATAGTTTACTTTTGCATTCTCGAATAGAGAGAGGTGTCCGAGTGGTTGAAGGAGCTAGCCTGGAAAGTTAGTATGCGGGTAACTGTATCGAGGGTTCGAATCCCTTCCTCTCTGCGAAAACCGTCTGTTTACAGGCGGTTTTTTTATGAATACACTTCTTTTTAAAATAGATAATTCTCAAAAAAAGTTTATTAAAATAATAAGAATATGCTATTTTAATAAAATTTAACATTTGTTTGGCATAAAATTAGTAATTTTGCAAACGCACACCAAACATTCAAAACGAACACAATATGTATAAAAAGTTACTTACTTTGGCTATTGCAAGTATTTTACTTAGTTGCAATACAACCTCGAAAGATGTGGAGGTTCAAACAAATACTCCACTTGCACAAGAAAGCACCACTAAATTTCAGGATTACACGGATAACCTGGGAGACAAACTTTCCGTTAGTACAGACGAACAAGGTCGTAAAACGATAAAATTCAACGGGAGCGTTTATCTTTTAGAAAAAGATTTTGAAAGTAATACCTACTCTACTTCTGATAATCAATATCAGCTTACAGAAACCAACAAAGAAATCACTTTCGTTAAAAAGAATTACAACATGGTTCTTTTTAAAACAAAAAAGAACAACCATCCATCAGCTTCTTAGTCTGATCGGATGGATTTTATTATTTTTTATTTAAATCTATCAAGAGAAACTTCCTCTGATAACGGTTTGTTATTCTCAATAAAATCTAAAAGATATTTGGAGAAATAGCAACCGTTGAGGATTCCTCGAGCGCCTAAACCATTGAAGACATATAGATTTTCATAATCAGAATGCTTACCCAAAATCGGTCTTCTATCTTTTACAGTAGGTCTAAAGCCAAAGCTTACCTCTTTCACTTCAAAATCATAAGGATAAATTTCTGATAAACCATTTACAAGCTGCTCAACAGCAGAATCATCAATTTTTGAATGAAGTTGATCTCTATCATACGTTCCACCATAAAAATATAAATCTGAATCTAAAGGGAAAAGAAAGTGCTTTTTCTTTATGGTAACCTGGGTCTCTAATTGCTTTTGCAGTTTAACTTTAATATGATGTCCTTTATTTGGTACAACAGGAATATGCTTAAAATAAGGATTTTCTTGTACTCCGATGCCTTCACAGAATACAACATGTTTATAAGTAAAACTTTTATAAATATTTTCTTCGATTCTAAGAGTATTGTAATCAAATTTTTCTTGAACTAAAAATTTTTGTTCTTTTAAATAAGACAAAAAATCATTAAAAAAACCGTTTACATCTAAACGCGCTGATCTATCTACACTCCCTGCTCCAAAAACATTTCGAACAATGGGCAAAGAGGTAAACTCAGGATTTAGAAAATTTTTAAGATCATCATTCTCTGATTTTTTAATCCAAAGATTTTTTTCATTTTCATCATGAAAAATACGATGGATATTTCGCTTAATAAGATAGTTCTTTCCTGTATACCTTTCAATTTCTAGAAGAGTCTCAGATAAATAATCAATTTGCTCCTGTGCTTTCCAAAATGTTGTAAACTTTTTAAGCACTACAGGATTTATAATTCCTGCAGAAACCTGAGAAGCTCCTTTTTTGTCTTCAGAAAATAACTTAAAAGACTTACCTTCCTTCAAAAGATGATGAGCAAAAAATAAAGCGGCATAGCCGTCTCCAACGATTATATAATCTACATTATCCATAATAAAAAAACCTGAGTAAAAATACTCAGGTTTTCTGTAAATATCAAGCGGAAATTAATAATTCCACATATCATTCTCCATTTGAAGAATTTGTTCTTTAATTCTGTTGCTTTCCGCCAATTGCTCTTCAGCATTTTTAGGAATATAATCTGAAATTTTACCTTCCCCAATACCATTAGAAGATTTGTAAATAACAGAAGAGAATCTTCTTGCATTAATTACATCATCAAAAGAAATATCAGCAGATGAGTTATTCTTGTTGAATACGTAATTATTAGCTAGAATATCACGTGCATTAGGATAATAAATCCAAAAAAGATCTACAAGTTCCTCACCAATGCTTAACGGCTGACCATCAATACCAGTTCTACCAACAGCAGAAGGATCTGGTCCCATTGCAGCAATACCAAGAGGTCTGTACTTCATTTGGCCATCTCTTTTATCGATAAACCACATGCCCATAATTTTTAAAACCTTAACTTTTTCAGTTGTAGTTCTAATATAGTCAGTATACATTTTCTTTTCTGCCTCAGTTAGTTGACGACCACTATTCAAGATTTCAATAGCCTCATCATCTAATCTAACACTTTCAAGTTTCTTTCTGATACCATCTGGAGTAGATTTTGTAGAAAAATCTTCATCTTCGTATACTTCTGAAATTGTTCCATCTAATGCAGCATCTAACAAAATCTGATACAATGATCTTGTGGTTTTAGAAAGTAATCCATTTGGATTATCATAATAAAACGGTTGGTTGATTCTATCATTCATGTCGATAATTTCCCAAACCATCATGCTTTTTAAGATATCTTTATCATCAACAAAGCCATATTCCAAAGGAGTAACTTTATTACTAATCACAGTATCTCCTACTTTTCTCATGTTATCTGCTCTCATCTGTCTAAACTGTTCAGGCGAAGAAGCATTTAAGATAGTCTGAGAAAAAGCAAACCCAGAGGCTACTACTAAAAGACTGCTTATATATTTTTTCATAATAGAATTTTTCAAATAAATATTATTGAACATTAATTACCACTGGAGAGATTTCTTTCAATTTCTGATTACCTAATCCTGTAGCTGTAGCTTGAATATCATAAATATAAACTACATCACCAGGTCTAAGATTTTTAATCAATCCTTCTGCAGCTGATAATGAATTACCTTGAATCATTGTACCTGCTCTTCCTGGTAATTTTAAGATAAAGCTATTTACAGTAAATGAAACCGGGAAGTCGAAATCTGGTAAAGCAGCTGTCACAGTTTGGTTCGGAATCGAACTAGCTGGCATATTATTAACAGATTTTGCTCTAATTTGTCCTTGCGGTCTTGGAATACCTTTAATTCTATATTCAAATACCTGAGAAACAGCTTGTCCGCTAGGGTTTCTTCCAGATAAAGTTAACTGAACAACATTTCCAGATTGAGGAATAACATCCCACTTACCATTACCTTTACTTCTTACAGTAGCTCCACCAGAAGCACTTAAAGTAAGTTTAGAATTATCAGCACCTAAGATTGAACCTGATACAGGGTTTTCTAAACCTCTATACATTACATTCATCTTATCCGCAGATAATAGTAATCCTTTCTCCAATTTAACTTCCTGAGGACCAGCGATCACATTATAAGTATGTGTAAAAGGGTAAGATTGTACTTTACCTTCTGCATCAGTAAGTGTAATTGTACCTCCAATTTTTCTTTCTCCAATACCTCCAGTGTTTAGTGGCAAGAATCCTTTACCGTTTTCTTGTCTGCTTACACCAGAAATTCTGATTTTATCACTGTTAGAGTATGTACCTAACATTACCACAGCTTCTGCTTTTTTACCTGAAACAATATCAGTAGGTGCAGAAACAATAGCTTCATACTGGTTAAATTTAATACTAGCATCTACTTTTTCTTGAAGCATTAAAGCTAATGCATCAGACTGTACGTTTCTAGCATCGTTTTGAATAATTTCTAAGTTAGAAATCGCAGCAATAAGCGGTTGGTGATAGAATTTATTCTGAAACCAAGTTTTTCCATTTGGAGATTTATCTTTCTCATACTCTGCAGATAAAGACTTGTTCGCTCTCTCTACTAATTTTTGCAACTGAGGATTATTACCGAAAGTAGTGTTGATATAATTTCTTACATCATCCATTTTACTTTTCAATTCTAAAGCCTTTGCCGATGGTGAATTTTCATCACCTTCTTTAAAGAAATATTCAGTTGTAGCTTCGTTATTATTTAAAGCAGAGAAATTCTCACTTACGTCCATGTCTTTTCCAGTCTCATCTTTATCATGGAATTCTGACTGAGTTTTAAGCAGGACTTTAATATCTTCAGCAGATTTTACTAGAACATTAATCTTATCTCTCATTACCTTATACTGTGCCCATGGTTGTGCGTAAGTATCTGGAACTTGTTGAGCTTTAGCTTCAAGAGTTTTTTCGAAAATATCTTCGTTCTTTTGCTCTGTTAAAAATCTAGTTTCCTTAAGAGCTCTAGTAGAATCATAATACGACCTAATAATTTCAACATCGATGTTGAGGGCCATCATAGCGATGAACACCAAATACATTAGGTTGATCATCTTCTGACGTGGAGTCTGTTTTCCTTTTGCCATTCTTTTTTCTTTTAATTAATTAAATACTATAAATGGTTAAGAAATTAAGACTTCATTGCAGTAAGCATACCGCCATAAACTCTGTTTAAGTTATTTAGGTTAGATGTTAATCCCTGTAATTCTTCGTTAAATTTCTGAGACTGCTCTACAGATTTCTCCATATCAGCTACATATCTAGAAGCAAATTCAGACTGCTTTCTTCCGCTTTCTAATTGCATAGCGTAAAGAGCATTCATGCTTTCCATGTGTTCAGCAGCTTTATTCAATTGGTCGTTATATTTATGAGTAGAAGCAGATACATCAACTGTTTGGTTAATTTGCTCAACAGAATTTGAAAATTTGTTGATTCCTGTTCTTAAGCTTTCGAATAATTGAACATCAAGTTTAGCATCTTGAAGCATTTTATCTAATTTACCAGAAAGAGAATTTTCTAATTCTGCCATATGGTTTACATTAGATTTAGCTGATACATTTGAATGCAATGGGTTTGGATTTGCATGCTTATCTAATAATTCTGGGTAAACATTTTCCCACGCATAAGACTCTTCATTTTTAGGAGGGTCAAAAGCGAAAATGATGAAGATAATAGCTTCAGTCACCAAACCTACAGTTAGTGCGATATTACCATTAATTGGTCCCAGAGTAATGTGAGTAATTTTAAGCCAAGCTCCAAGAATTACGATTGCAGCACCGAATGAATAAAAGAAATTCATCCACGCATCTTTAGTCTTAAACATATACGTTAGTTTTTTTTAAAATGAGTTGTTAATAATTTGATATAATAATTAAATGGTAATATTATTTGCTTACTCTCTTAGCTTTTACAGCAGCTTCAGGAATATCTTGTACTGTTCTGAAACCAATGTAACTTCTAGCAGAATCTTTTCTTTCCCAATCTCTAGCACCTGTCATCAACATATAACCTACATCTTTCCAAGAACC
This sequence comes from Chryseobacterium sp. HNCC26DJ239, assembly GCF_057180445.1. Taxonomy (NCBI): domain Bacteria; kingdom Pseudomonadati; phylum Bacteroidota; class Flavobacteriia; order Flavobacteriales; family Weeksellaceae; genus Chryseobacterium; species Chryseobacterium sp. HNCC26DJ239. The sequence goes on along the minus strand of NZ_JBXUGJ010000005.1, from coordinate 342,220 downwards.
CCCTCTTACAGCTTTTTTAACTTCAGTTTTATCTTTTGTAGAAGGATTTAAAGTTGAAGAGAATGTATAAGAAGAGTTGTTGTAAGGAGAATCTGTCCACTCAGAAACGTTTCCTGCCATATCAAACAAACCGAAACCATTCTTTTTGAATTTTTTTACAGGAGCAGTATAAGTGTATGTACCTTTTACTTCATCCTCCATGTAATTACCTCTTTTTGGTTTAAAGTTTGCTAAATAACAACCTCTATCATCCATTAAATAAGGACCTCCCCATGGGTAAGTTGCATTTTCCATACCTCCTCTTGCAGCATATTCCCACTCGAATTCGTTTGGAAGTCTGAAAGAAATTGGTTTTTGTTTTCTTCTTTTTAAGCTTTCGTTATAATCAGACTTCAACTTAGATCTGAAGTTACAATAAGCTCTTGCCTGATCCCAAGTAACACCTACTACAGGATAATCTTTGTATGCTTTGTGCCAAAAATACTGTTCGAACAATGGCTCATTATATGTAAAATGGAAATCTTTTTTCCAAACAGTTGTATCTGGATAGATTGCAATACTTTCGCTTCTTAAGAAGTTTGCACCTCTTTGCTCTTCAGCGATACCTGCATCCATATCTCCCCATCTGTAATGATATTTTAATTTACTTACATCTAAAAGTCTTTCGCTTCCAACTCTTGAAGAAGCTGGCAAATACATAGACTCTAAAACTTCAGCGTATTCAACATCAGGATATTTAGAAGTATTCCAATGCAAAGGAATTTTCCAATCTAGTCTTTTAGACTCATCGAAATCTTCTCTACCACCGCCAGATCCTTCAAGATATTCTTGGTATGGCGTAAGGTTTTCTTCTTTTTTCGCAAGGTAAGCGTAATCTCCAATTGCTTGGCCTTTTCCACCTCCTTCACCACCTTCACCAGCAGCTTCTGCAAGAAGTGTTCTTGCGATAGAATCTCTTACATAGTTAATGAATACTCTGTATTCTGCATTAGTAGTTTCAGCCTCATCCATAAAGAATGAAGAAACTGTAACTGTTTTTGCTTGAGCTTTCTCAGGATTATTTGTAGGATCCCAATCTGTTAATCCTGCAACAAATGAACCTCCTGGGATAGCAACCATACCGTATGGTCTTTCCGCAACAAATGATGATGTTTTTTCTCTAGGTATCAATTCCCCTTTTGTTCCTGGCTTCCCAACAGAAGAAGTTCCACCACTTGAACAAGATACCGATGCTACCGACGCAGACACTAATAAAAGAAATATCCTTTTCATGTTAATTTTTATAATTAAGCCGTAAATATATAATTTTTTTAAGAAACTTTTAAGATTTTTTTTAGAATAACGAAAAAAATCTAAAGTTATTTTATTTCCAAGAGTTTTTTTTACTCAACTGTTACAGATTTTGCCAAATTTCTTGGCTGATCTACGTTTGCACCTCTGTACACTGCTATATAATAAGCTAACAACTGTAAAGGCACTGAAGCTACAATTGGTGAGAAGCACTCTGAAGTTTCAGGAATTTCAATTACATAATCTGCCATTGCACTTACCTGTTGATCTCCTCTGTTCACTACAGCAATTACTTTTCCTTTTCTTGCTTTAATTTCTTGGACGTTGCTTACAATTTTATCATAATGTCCTTTTTTAGGGGCAATAATTACGATAGGCATGTTTTCATCAATCAAAGCAATTGGGCCGTGCTTCATCTCTGCTGCTGGATAACCTTCTGCATGGATGTACGAAATTTCTTTTAATTTCAATGCACCTTCCAACGCTGCAGGATAGTTGTAACCTCTTCCCAAATATAAGAAATTTGTAGCATTTACAAAGTCTTTCGCAATATTTTGAGTTAATTCATGTGTAGCTGTTAAAACATCTTCAATTCTTTTTGGAATTGCATCTAATTCTGCTATTAAACTCATGAATTCTGCATTTCCTAAGTTACCGTTGTGTTTTCCAAGTTTTAAAGCAATTAAACTTAAAATAGTAAGCTGTGCTGTAAATGCCTTTGTAGAAGCTACACCAATTTCAGGACCTGCGTGTGTATAAGAACCGGCATCTGTAATTCTTGCAATTGAAGAATCTACAACGTTACAAATACCATATATAAAGGCACCTCTTTCTTTTGCAAGCTTAAGTGCAGCCATCGTATCTGCAGTTTCCCCAGACTGAGAAATTGCAATAACAACATCTTTATCGGTAATGATAGGGTTTCTATATCTAAATTCTGAAGCATACTCTACTTCAACAGGAATTCTTGCGAATTCTTCGATTAAATATTCACCAATTAAACCCGCATGCCAAGAAGTACCACAAGCTATAATGATAATTCGGTTTGCATTTTTGAATCTTTCAATGTGATCCCAAATTCCAGCCATTTTTATTACTCCTTCTCCTACAAGAAGCCTACCTCTCATGGTATCATGAATAGATTTTGGCTGTTCGAAAATTTCTTTAAGCATAAAATGCTCATATCCTCCTTTTTCTATTTGCTCCAAACTTAGTTTTAGCTCTTGAATTTCTGGCTGAATTTTCGAATTTTCTACAATTGTTCTAATATCTACACCATTTTCAAGTGAAATAATTGCCATATGACCTTCCTCTAAATAAATGGCCTCTTTTGTAAATTCTACGAAAGGAGAAGCATCAGAAGCGATAAAATACTCTTTATCACCAATTCCAATTGCTAAAGGAGAACCTAATCTTCCTACAACAAGTACTCCGGGATAATCTTCATGCATTACAGTAATTGCGTAGGCTCCATAAACTTCGTTCAAAGCAAACCTTACTGCAGTAGGGAAATCTGTTTCAGAATTGGCATCCATAAAATACTGAATTAGGTTTACTAAAACCTCAGTATCTGTTTCAGACTGAAAAGTAAAACCTTTCTCGGTAAGCATAATTTTGATCGTATCATAATTTTCTATGATTCCGTTATGAACGATTGCAATTTTACCATTATTTGATAAATGCGGATGCGAGTTTCTATCACTTGGAACACCATGTGTAGCCCAACGAGTGTGCCCCATTCCGATTTTTGCTATTCCTTTCAATTCAGTAGCAATACCTTCAAGATCGTCTACTTTACCTTTTGTTTTTTTAACTTCTAAAGTATTATTTGGAGTTTCTAGTACAATACCTGCACTGTCGTACCCTCTATATTCAAGTCTTCTAAGACCATTAATTACAATGTCGTAAGCATCTTGAAAACCTGTATAACCTACAATTCCGCACATAAATTATATATTTTATATATTGTGTTTTATTCAAAAAAAATTATTTAGATCCGTAAATTACTTTTAACTGAATCTTCTTATCGTTTGATGGATCTGAACCTACAAAAACCACTCTTTCTTTGGCAAAAGCTCTAGTTGTACTGCTATAACTTGAAAAAGTTGTATTATCTGAGTTTCGGTAAAATTGAGCAATATCAATTTTAAAATACTTATTTGTATAATCCACACCTCCTTCAACTATATCTTTTATCGACTGGGTAACAGTAAATTCATAATATCCAGGATTTTTATCTAAATCCTTTGTTCTTAAATAAATATAATTAGCTGTACCTATCAACTTTAAATAATCTGAAGTAAAATTAGTAGTCTCTTTTCCAGTAGTCTCATCTTTATCTTTCTGAACAAATGTAAGCTCAGCTGGCTTTAATAAAGAGTTATTCCAATTCTGAGCATCTGTATACAATCTAATTTTAGCAGAAACAATGGCGGCTTTATTATTTTGATATAAATTTTTTAATTTATTAATAGTCTCAGGCTTAAATTTAATCCCGATTGAAGGGCCACCCATTCCTTGAGCGTAAAGCTTGGTCGTATTCTGATTTCCTAAAAGATAATTATTAATTTCAGAATTAGATCTATCATATTCTACAAGCGAAGTATGAGCATTCCCTGCACCTATTGATAAAGAAAAAGTTGTCTGAGGTCTTGTGGTAGTTCCGTTATCTACTTTATCGTACTTATAATACATAATAATTTGAGTTCCTGTATCATTAGGATTTATAGAAAACAAGTATCCATTATTTTCCTGTATAGAAACTTTTAACCCCCTGAAATATCTAATAAAATTAGACATATTTTGCAACTCGCTCTGATCTTTTTTTGCAATTATTTTATTTTGGAAGAAGGCTTTATCTAAAGGAATTCTTATATCATTAGTAGATGCAAAAACCTGTTCGTTATTAGCATCTTTTGTAATAGTAACAGATTTAGCATATCCATCAAACACTTTAGAACCCAACTCTGCACCTGTTGTGAAATTTTTATTAGAAAAAACTTTATCATTATAACTTCCCATAAACTCTGTAACCTCATGCACTTTAAGAGTTAAAGGAGTAATACTTCCTCCTGTTTTAGTTTTTCCGTACTTTGTTACAGGAACCTTTTTCAATTCTAATTTAGCATCGGCATTTCCGTCTGGATAAACATATGATTCATTAGTTGTTGTTACCAAAGAATCTGAGCTTGTTTCATAATTAGGTTTAAGTACTAATACTACTGAATCTATAACAGCATTTGTTCCAAAATCAGGATCATAAGAACTCATTCTTATTTGAGTAAAATATGAAGCTGTTTGCAATCCAAACTGTGGTTCAGAGTAAGCTCCAATTACGGCACTTGCTAATCGAGAATAATCAGCTCTTATTGAGTCATTATTGTCAATATTATATACAATCAGATCTTCAGAAAGCTCCGTACCCGTAGTACCTTGCCCCTCAAAGAATTGTTCACCTAGGTTATCAATTTCTGGCTCACAATTATAAAGTAATGCACTCCCAAAAATTATCATCGACAATACTGCAAGTACTTTTTTTGTCTTATTAATCATTAATGTATTTTTAATATAATGTATTGATTGAATCTACGTCTAGGTATTCAGATTTTGAAGTTTGCGTTTCGTTAAATCCTTTATCAAGATTTTCATTAAGAAACTCATCCCCTTTTACCACAACATCTACATAATTCATACTTTCAACAACAATATTCTCGAAAGTAGGATTTTCTAACGCTTTTAAGTCTGAAATATTATCAAACTTAAGTTTCTCTGCAATTGTAGAACTTAATTGCGAATCTTTTTCGTTATAAACAGAAAGAACAATTTTTGCATCTTTAAAGTATGTGTCTGATGCATAATAAGTTTTAAGATAAATTGGCACAAAAGAAGACATCCATCCGTTTAGATGAATAACATCTGGAACCCAATTTAGTTTTTTAATGGTTTCGATAACCCCTCTTGCAAAGAAGATGGCGCGCTCGTCATTATCATCGAAAGCAACTCCTTCATCATCGAAGTAAGTCTGTTTTCTTTTAAAATACTCTTCGTTGTCGATAAAATAAACCTGAAGTCTTTCACCTGGTAAAGAAGCAACCTTTATAATAAGAGGTTGGTCTAAATCATTAATGATAATATTCATTCCTGATAAACGAATCACCTCATGAAGTTGAAATTTCCTTTCACTTATCTGTCCAAATCTTGGCATAAAAACTCTTACATCATTGCCTTCATTGTGCATTTTAAGCGCCATTTTATTTACCACCGCCGCTAAATTCGTATCTTCTTGGTAAGGGTACATCTCTGTAGTAATGTACAATATCTTCTGATTGGGCATAAACTATAATCTATATTTAAAAATGCTATAAAGTGCAAAATTACGAAAAAACATTCAACATTAATTTAATTAACATTTTTTTACGATAAATAAACCCTGATCTGTTAAAGAAATTCTACTTTTATTACGCCATTATTTATTAATTTTGAATAAACTATTAAAAAAACATATGGAAGTTCTAAAAAGTAAAAAAATACTGCAGGATTTTATTGAAAGACAAAAAGAAATGGGCAAAAAAATTGGCTTCGCTCCAACCATGGGTGCCCTACACGAAGGTCATCTATCTTTATATAAAGAGGCTAGAAAAGAAAATGACCTTGTTATCTCATCAATTTTTGTAAACCCTACGCAGTTTAACAACCAAGAAGACTTAATAAAATACCCTCGTGATATCGAAAGGGATATTGATCTTTTAAAAAAATCCGGTCTTGTAGACGCAGTTTACATCCCAGAAGTAAAAGATATTTATCCCAACCAAACAAAAAGTGAAAAATACAACTTTGGAGGTTTAGAAAACGAAATGGAGGGAAAATCTCGCCCAGGTCATTTTGACGGCGTCGGAACAGTGGTTGAAGAACTCTTTAAGCAAGTAAAGCCAGACTGCGCTTATTTTGGCGAAAAAGACTTCCAACAACTTGCCATCATTAAGAAAATGGTTGAAATGAAAGGTTTGCCGGTAAAAATTATCGGAGTTCCTACTTTCAGAGGAAAGAACGGTCTTGCTTTAAGCTCCAGAAACCAAAGACTTACCGAAAACAGAAGAGAAGCATCAAAAATAATTTTTGAAACTCTATCTAAAGTAAAAATTTGGTTTAAAGAAGATTCTTACGAAATTATCCAAAAAAAAGTGAAAGACATTTTTGATAACCAGCAAAATATGCAACTTGAGTATTTTTTAATTGCAGACGAAAAAACTCTTAAGGAAGCCGAATTTTTCTATAATGATAGAAACTACAGAGCTTTTATAGTGGTTATAGTAGATGGTGTAAGATTGATTGACAACCTACCAATGTAACAACAAAAAATCAAAGGCTTCTGGAAAGAAGCCTTTGAAACACCAAATCACAAAATATTAATATGAAAAAAATTTACTTTTCAGTAAACTCGTGACCCGGCTGGGATTCGAACCCAGGACCCATACATTAAAAGTGTATTGCTCTACCAGCTGAGCTACCGAGTCGGTCACGTTAATTTAACTCCGTAAATATATGATTTATTTCAATATAAATACAATGTTAACAAACATTTTTTTTGCTTGTGCCTGCGACTGGACTCGAACCAGCACATCCTTAGGAAACCACCCCCTCAAGATGGCGTGTCTACCAATTTCACCACGCAGGCGTCAAATTTACTTTGAAAAGTATAATTTTCCGCTAGTGACCCGGCTGGGATTCGAACCCAGGACCCATACATTAAAAGTGTATTGCTCTACCAGCTGAGCTACCGAGTCGGTCACTTATTTTAAACGTTTTTCGTTGTTGTAACGTCGTTCGTTTTAAGTGGTGCAAAGATATAGCTTTTTTCTTTATCTCAAAACTTTTTTGCAAATTTGTTTAAAAAAATTTCATGATAATTTCACTAGTCGGATACATGGGGAGTGGCAAATCTCACATTTCCAAAATATTAAGCGAAAAAATTAATTTTAAACTTTTAGACCTAGATAAAGAGATTTCTAAGCGGTTGAAGATGTCTATTCCTGAAATTTTCGAAAAAAAGGGCGAAATTTACTTTAGAAAGGCAGAAAGAGAAGTACTCGAGGAAATTCTCGCAAAAGAAGAAAATATGGTTTTAAGTCTTGGCGGAGGAACTCCCGTTTATTACAATAACATGGAAATTATTAATCTCAACTCTAAAAGTATTTTTTTGAGAGCAAATATTAATACACTTGTCGAAAGACTTTCTAAACAGAAAGAGAAAAGACCATTAGTAGCAAGAATCCCTAATGAAGATCTCCCTGAGTTTATCGCAAAGCATCTTTTTGAGAGAAATGCTTATTATTCTAAATCTCAGTTTACCATCAATACAGACAATAAAGAACCTGAAGATGTAGTAGCAGAAATAAAAGAAAAACTTTACCTTTAAGGTAAAGTTTTATGTATTAATCCTTAATTTCTTCTTCAGAATCTGCTTCTCCGAAGAAATCGTCCCAATCAGTAAAATCTGCAGCAATATCATTTCCTGTATACTCATCCATATCACGTCGGTCTTTTTTGGTTGGTCTTCCCTCCCCTTTACCGCGATAATAATCTTGAGACATTCTCCGTAGCTTCAGCAATTCATACTGTTCTTTATCTGTTACGTCTTTAATATGTAGCGGAACAAGTTTAGCTCCTATGCGGCTTTTCGGTATCTGTAGGACTTTAATTTTATAATCGATTTGATTTTTTCTAATCTGAATAACATCTCCTTCTTTTACCTCTTTTGAAGATTTTACAACAGATCCTCCCACCGAAACTCTATTCTTCTTAATTTCTTCTGTGGAGACCGTTCGAGTCTTATAAAAACGAATACTCCATAAAAATTTATCTATTCTCATATTTTTTTTTATACTTTTGTCGATATTATTTGTAAAGTAAGTAAAGTTTTTAAAATGAAGAAAATATTTTTATACCTACTCGCCGGATCACTTTGTTTTTCAGCATGTAAAAAAGATGACGAGGTAGAAACTTATAAAGAACCAGAAGACATCAATGTACAAAATTCGTACGATGATGAAGCCATCGCAAAATTTCTAGAGAATAACTATATGGATTCTCAGGGAAATATTAAGGCTTTTGACAGTAGCTCAACAGCAGACGATAATGAAACGAAACTAAAAGATCTAAATCCTCAAACTACAGCTTCTGGAGCAATCTATATTATTAGACCTAATGCACAGCCAAATCCAGGAACTGTAATCGGCAATACCGATGTAATGAGACTTATGATGAGATCAAAAGTGTATTTAGCTGGATTAAGTGACGGAAATGTATCATTCATTACAAATGCAAATTTTTCAGGATATACTCCTCTAGACGAGACTGGAAATCCTCTTGTAGATCCAATTTTCTACTATGTAAAAGAAGCAACTATGACTGCTAGTGGAAAATCTAGAAGTTATTACGAAATGGAAGGATTCCAAGAAGCTATTAGAAAATTCAAAGCATTTGACGTGGGCGATGATCAAAATTATAATCTTCAGGGGGTAATTATTGTGCCTTCAAGAGCGGCTTATGCTAGAGATGAGCATTATGCTTTTGGCCAAACAAGCGCTTCTCCCTTTAGAAATGCATCTTTTATCTTCAACGTACAAGTGTATAAAACTAGAGCAAGAACTACAGACGAGTTGTAAAAAACTCAAATAAAAATACAAAAGCTTCGTTTTTCAACGAAGCTTTTTTTTATTTTCTCACATTACTTAAAATATCTGGGAAATAATGGTCGGAAAGATGCTCAAACTCATCTCCTCTCATAAACATCGAAGCATCGACTTCTTCGTAAGAACCTCTTCCCGCAGCGGCAATTAATTCATTACAAGTATGCAGGGTATTTTTATGAAAATGATAAACACGCTCTGCTTTATCTGACACATCAAGCCCTTTAATTAACATTTTATCTTGCGTAGCAACACCTGTCGGACATTTATTATTGTTACACCTCAACGCTTGAATACAGCCTAAAGAAAACATAAAACCGCGTGCGTTATTACACATATCCGCACCCATTGCAACGGCTCTAAGAATATCTAAACTTGTTAAAACTTTTCCGCTTGCGATAATTCTAAGCTTATCACGCAAACCAAAATTTTTCAAGGTACGATTTACGAAAATTAAAGCGGGTTCTAAAGGCATTCCAACACCGTCTGAAAACTCTGGCGGAGCAGCTCCTGTTCCTCCTTCTGCTCCATCAACTGTAATAAAATCAGGGTAAATCTGAAGTTCATTCATTTTTAAACAAATATCCTCAAACTCCCTTGTATCTCCAATACACAATTTAAAGCCAATGGGCTTTCCTCCAGAAAGCTCGCGCAATTGCTGAACAAATTTCAATAAACCCGTCGCATCTGAAAAAGCAGAATGAGATGGTGGCGAAATAATTGTAATTCCAGGTGTAACGTGGCGAATTTTTGCAATTTCCGGAGTATTTTTAATTCCTGGTAAAACACCTCCATGACCGGGTTTTGCACCTTGTGAAAGTTTAATTTCAACCATTTTCACATTAGGAAGTGAAGAATATTTTTTAAATAGATCTGGATTAAATTTTCCATTATCATTACGACAACCAAAATAACCTGTCCCAATTTGCCAACACAAATCACCGCCTTCCAAATGATAAGGCGAAATACCTCCTTCACCGGTATTGTGATAGAAATTTCCTTTTTTAGCTCCTCGATTTAGAGAAATTTGTGCACGGTCGCTCAAAGAACCAAAGCTCATTGCAGAAATATTCAGTAAAGAAGCATGATACGGCTGTTTACATTGCTCTCCTCCAACCCAAACTCTTGGAAGTTCTTCCGATGGAGATTTCGCGTAAATAGAATGTTTTATTCCTTCGTATTTTCTGTGATTTATCTCTAGTTGAGTTCCAAAAGGAACGGTATCACCTAAATTTTTCGCTCTTCGATACGCTGCAGCACGTTGATTTCTAGGGAATGGTTTTCCGTCTGTTTCTCTTTCGATAAAATATTGTTGCATTTCGGGTGAAATACTTTCAAAAAAATATCTGAAATAGCCTAAAACAGGGAAATTCCGAAGAATTGCATGTTTGCTTTGATACGTGTTGTAAACTCCTAATAAATAGATTAAAGTAAGTAGAATTGGTATCCAAAAAGGTCCTTTAATAAGAAATGCAGTAGCCCATGCAACGATAAGCACCACAATTCCCCAAGATAAAAACTTATCTCTCATAAAAATGTAGATTGTAGATTATACGTTAAATTTAAAAGAAATTCTGCGAAACAACTACAATGCAACCTACTTTTTAACCAAAAAATATTCTATAGTTATCTATTTTGGGATAAAATAAGTCTTAAGCGTTCGCCAAAAAACTTTCGAAAGATGACCGCACAGAAACCGTGCCATCCGGAAGAATATTTTCCAAACGAAGAACTTCAATTTGATTAACAGAAGCAGCATCAAAATCTTTAGAAACCCTTACATAGTTTTCGGTGAAGCCAAACATTTTGCCGCTTTTATTTTCGTGCTCCCAAAGAACAGGAAGTGTTTTTCCTAATTGCTCCTGATAAAACGCCATTTTTTTCTTTTCAGATAAAATTCTAAGCATTTTATTTCGTTTTTTTCGTTCAGAAACAGGTACAACACCATCCATTTCTGCGGCTTCCGTATTTTCTCTTTCAGAATAAGTAAATACGTGCAAATACGTTATAGGAAGCTCATTGATAAAGTTGTACGTCTCCATGAAAAGTTCTTCTGTCTCTCCTGGAAAACCAACAATTACATCTACTCCAATCGCCGCATGAGGCATTACTTCTCGTATTTTATGAACTCTGTCGTTGTATAATTTGGTTAAATAACGGCGTTTCATTTTCTTCAACAGATCGTCGCTTCCCGATTGTAAAGGAATATGGAAATGAGGCACAAAACTTCTGCTTTTAGAAACCAAATCAATGCTTTCGTCTTTCAACAAATTCGGTTCGATTGAAGAAATACGAATTCTCTCTATACCTTCTACTTGGTCTAATTCTTTAATTAAATCTAAAAAAGTATGCTCGTGTTTTTTGTTTCCAAACTCGCCTTTTCCGTAATCACCAATGTTTACACCTGTTAATACAATTTCTTTGATATCTTTTGCCGAAATTTCTCTGGCATTTTTTAGCACATTAGAAATGGTGTCTGAACGTGAAATCCCTCTCGCCAAAGGAATTGTACAATAGGTACATTTATAATCACAACCATCTTGAACTTTCAGAAAAGCTCTGGTTCTATCACCAATAGAGTAACTTCCGATAAAGAAATCTGCTTCTTCAATCTCGCAAGAATGCACAACACCTTCACTTTCAGATTTTTTTACATCATCAAGATAGCTTAGAATATTAAACTTTTCTTTAGCTCCTAAAACCAAATCTACCCCTTCAATCTGAGAAATTTCTTCCGGTTTCAATTGTGCGTAACATCCCACAATTACCACCAAACCGTCGGGATTGGCTTTCATTGCTCTTTTTACGTGAAGTTTACATTCTTTATCTGCGTTTTCGGTAACCGAACACGTATTAATCACATAAACATCTGCTTTATCATCAAAACTCACTTTATCATAACCTGCCTCCGTAAGTTGGCGGGCAATGGTAGATGTTTCTGCAAAATTAAGTTTACAGCCCAATGTGTGATATGCGGCAGTTCTGTGAATATGAGACATTTAGATTAATTAAAATTTGTGGCTGCAAAGATAGTGATTTTAGAAAATACTTGTAAATCGATTTATTCTATTGATTTTGATGCATAAACAGAAAAAATGCCGCTCACTAAGTAACGGCATTTTATTATTTTTTAAAATTAGTTTCGATTTTTTACTAAAATCCACCCGGAATATTTTACAGGAGCATTTCCAACAGGCTCATTCCATGTGAAGGAGAACCAGTAATTTCCAGTAAGGATTTTTTTATTACCTGCGGTTCCGTCCCATTTATAATCATTAAATTTATCTGCTTCGAAAATTTTATTTCCATATCTGTCATAAACTGTGAATACAAGATTCTTTTTATATGCTAATGCAGAATAATCTACATAATCATTGGCTCCATCGCCGTTTGGTGTGATTACATTTACAATATTAGGAACTGTAACTTCAATTTGTATTTCTTGGCAGTCGTTTGCATCTTTCACGTATACAGTACGCTGACCTCTTTTCACTCCAGTAAACACATTCGAGTCTTGCCAATTTACCGCATCCATAGAGTATTTATAAGGCGCTTTTCCTCCTTTAACATTTACAGTGATTTTTTCGAAAGAAACATCTACACTTTCAATAATTGGGTGTGTAATAGGATATACTCTCACAGTTTGAATTGAAAAACAATTTCCGCTTTGAAGTTTTACCCAATAAAGACCTACGGGAACCCCAGAAATTACCTGCGTAGTAGCACCTGTACTCCATAAATACGACGTAAAGCCCGGTCCCGCATCTAGTGTTGCACGATCATCAATACAAATATTTTGATCCTTCAAAACGGTAGAATAAACCGGCGGAGTAACGGTTAATGTAATTTTCACAATTGTATAACATCCCGCTGCATCAGAAACCCTTACATAAACAACTCCACTTCCTGAAACATAAGCTGTAGGTGTTGCAATAGGATTGGTTCCTGCCTGCGCATTTGCTAGAGAGCTATAGTACGTTTTCGTTGCCCCAATTTGAGAGGTAACGTTTGCTAAAGTAAGATTGAAAGTCGCTGAATTTGTATTAGTTTCTAACGCACAAGACTGCAAAGAAGCATCTTGAGCAGAAATACTGCCGAGCTTAAACTTAAAAGCACCTAACTGTCTACAGTAGTTCATAGGATTTGTCGGGTTTGTCGGATCCTGATAATGTATACTATAATAATATGTAGACGTGGTATTTACTAAAATTGGTGTTGTAATAGGACTTGCACCTGAAATAGCGTCATTTTGGGAAGTATGGTATGTGATAACAAAGTTTGCATTACTGTTTAATATCCCTGCCGAAAGCGTGCTAAAATCAAAAACTGCAGGATTAACACAGATTAATACTTCTCTAGGATCAGTAGGATTTGCAGCTGGTGCTCCAGGTGCTACAAAAGGATATGGTTGCAATGTTGGATTGGTAAATGGCGAAGCCAAAACCGCTGTTCCGCCCCATGTAAGAGAAAAGGGCGCTACCGTTGTACTACCTGCTCCTACCCAATTATCTAAAAACAAATAATAAGTTTCTCCTGCATTTACAGTCATATACATACAATACGGAGTCGACGATCCTCCTGCCGCATTAGTTATGGTGCTTGTCATATTTAATCCTGTATTTGCACCAACACCAATTACCGTTGCAGCATTACATCTAATGGGAGAACCCAAATTTCCGCAAACTGCATTTGGCCCAAAAATAGCCCAGTCATAATCTGCACTAGGATCCGTAGGAGAAAGATCAAAAGTAAGCGTACCTCCAACTGCGATAGTAATTTTATACCATATAGAATTATGCTCGCCTGATGTAATACAACTTCCAATTGTTTCACTCACCGCCCCAACTCCTGTTGGGCTATAAGTAATAGTAGCATTGCCACAAACTGAAAGCGCTGTAGCACAATCTGATTGAGCATAAAAAATTTTAGAAACAAGAAGTAAAAAAAGAAGTATATATTTTTTCATACCCAATTGTATTAGTTTGTATCAAATTTAACAAAATATACAAAGCAACACAAAAAAAGCAACATAATTTTAATACTAAAACACTGATTCAAAATGATTTTTAACAATATCGAATTTATAATCACGATTTTATACTGGTAATATTGCCACATAAGTTTTCAAGATGAAAAATCTTATGAAATGGGCTTTCTACTTCTTGCAACGATTCTTTATTCTGTATAAAAGTATATCGAGAGGCAAGAGAATTCATATCAGAAACAATGATCAACCAACACTCGTCTACAGAAGTATCATAGTATGGAAATTTTTCGTTTTTCTTTTCGATAAGCTCGAGAATTTTTTCTGAGCAAAGCTCATCAAAAAGATTCAAATTATACTCATGCGTTATAAAAACGTTGCGTCTGTGAGATGATTTTCTAATTTTCTTTACGCATCCAGTAGGCTTTTTCCTTTTAATGCTTCTATAGATATCAAATATAATTTCTTCATGAAATTCTAGTTTTTCAACCTTTAAAAGCTCATTAAATTCTAAAAAATAAACACCACGATATTTCGTGGTGTCTTCTTGTTCTAATAATATTTCTGCCTGACGGAAAATTTTGTTTAAGCAGCTTTCTACCTTTTTCATTTCAAGATGATTGATAACTTCGGTAAGTTCGATGCCAATTTTCTTATCATGAAGCTTGGCGATAAAATCTGGGCTTTCACAAGTAAGATTTTCAAATTTAACATCTGGAAAATGATGCATAAAAGAATTAAGAAGCAAAATTTCTGCTTTTTTCTTGTACTTCTCGCGATCGTGTAACTGAGACGCATCAATACTACGATGATATTTTTCTATAGGCTTTTTATTAAGATGTCTGTTGAGATAATACAGGCTAAGATTCTTTACAAGATCTTCATCAGAAAACGTCTTTTTCATAAGCTTCTCATTTAGCTGAAAATTAAACAAACAGAATAAGCGCAAACATTTTGATTTTCAAAATTTTACATCATAAATGTAATGATTTTTTTTCATTAATACCATGAGTACAGATTTAAATTATTAAATAATTAATAAAAATTTTACTTTGATAATATTTACATTTGTCGTCTCAAAAAAAACGTATTCAAATAATGGATTTTAAAAACTTCAAAATACCTTACAGCGTAAACCCGCAGTACAAAAAGAAAGTTGCTTATTTTTCTATGGAATTTGCCATAGAGCAAGTTTTAAAAATATATTCTGGAGGTCTTGGTTTTTTGGCCGGCTCACATATGAGAAGTGCATACAATCTGAAACAAGATATGATAGGAATCGGAATTCTTTGGAAATTCGGGTACTACGATCAAGCTAGAAATCACGACCAAACCCTCCAACCTACTTGGACAAAAAAAATGTACAGTTTTCTGGAAGACACCGGAATTAAATTTCAAATTGAAATTCACAGTGCACCTGTTTGGGTAAAAGTTTGGTATTTAGATCCTGAAACTTTCAACACCGCGCCAATGTTTTTCCTTTCTACAGACGTTCCGGAAAACGATTATGTATCAAAAACAATCTCTCATAAATTATACGATGCCAATGAATCTACAAAACTGGCGCAATATATTCTTTTAGGAAAAGGAGGGGCAAGACTTTTAGAAGAAATTAATGCAGATAGAGATATTTACCACCTAAATGAAGCACATGGTTTACCTGCCGCTTTTCACCTTTTAAAACGAATGAATGGCGATATTAATAAAGTGAAGGAAAAACTGGTATTTACTACTCACACACCAGAAGAAGCAGGAAATGAAAAGCACAATTTGAGGCTTTGCTACGACATGTCTTACTTTTCTGGATTAAGCATGGAAGAAGTAAAAAGCATTGAAGGAGCAGATGATGATAGGTTCAACCATTCTTTATGCGCTTTAAAATTAGCTAAAATTGCCAACGGAGTTTCTAAACTTCACGGTGAAGTTGCAAGAGAAATGTGGAACAAATACGACGGAATTTGTGAAATTAAATCGATTACCAACGCACAGGAATTCAAATATTGGAGCGACAAACCACTTTACAACGCAAAAGACGAAAACAACGAAACACTTTTCGATTATAGAAAAAAACATTTGAAGAAAAGACTTTTCAAAATTGTAGCAGACCAAACCGGAAACCTTTTCGATCCTAATGTTTTCACAATTGTTTGGGCAAGAAGATTTGCGGGATACAAAAGAGCAGATTTACTTTTGCACGATAAATCTAGACTTTACAGCCTTTTGAACCATCCAAAATATCCCATTCAAATTATTTGGGCAGGGAAACCCTATCCGATGGATTATTCTGCAATTTCTACCTTTAATTATTTGGTGGAAGAAAGTAAAAACCATAAAAACATGGCGGTTTTAACTGGCTACGAACTTTCTCTGAGCAGATCTTTAAAACAGGGGTCTGATCTTTGGCTAAACAATCCAAGAGTTCCAAGAGAAGCTTCGGGAACTTCAGGAATGACTGCTTCTATGAACGGAAGTGTAAATCTTTCTACCGATGATGGTTGGATTCCTGAATTTGCAAAACATGGCGAAAACTCGTTCGTAGTTCCAAAAGCAGATTATGCCAATATGAGTGTTTATGAACAAGATAACTACGACCTTAACAAGTTGTATGAAATCTTAGAAAATGAAATTCTTCCTACCTATTACGAAAATCCGGATAAGTGGAGAAAAATACAATACAACGCAATGAATGACGTAAAAGACCAGTTTAATTCTGACCGAATGGCTGATGAATATTACAAAATCATTTACAATGCATAAAAAAACGAAAACCGTTGCCTGATTAAGACAACGGTTTTCTATTTTTCAACAACCCCCTTCCCGAAAGTTGAAGGCATTTTAGAAATTCTTTATAGCCCATATTGGCTAACTCAACATTTTCTCTCGCAGTAATAACCAATTCACCTGAGTTGGTATCTGGTATTCCTGGGATGAAAAGAAGAGCCTCAGTTTCTGTTTGTTCAATTAGAATTGCCGGTTTATTTTCTGCCTCGTTTAAAAAATAAACAGGAATTCTTTCTCCAGATGTAGCTTCTAATGTATTGCTCATCTTATTTTTATACACCAAATATCCCGGGATATATTCTAAAAAACTCCTTTCTATTGCATCATGTATTCGAGACGACATATTATAATCTGTAAGATACCCTGCAAAATAGAAAATCACCAAGATGAGCAAAACCACGATTATAGTTACGGTATAAGGTCCAAAAACCATATTCTCACCCACCACATGCTCTACCTTTTCGCTTACGGCAGAAAACTTGTGCCACACTTTTTCAAATATTAAAAATAGCGCAAAAAAAGGCAACAAGAAAAGAACGCCTAAAAAAATACGGCGCATTAATGTCTTAATTTTCATAGAGATAGTTTTTATAAATTTATAAAAAAAATCAATATGAATTGAAAAAAGGAAGTCATTTTAAAATATTTTATTCTGGCTTCCTTTTTTATTATTTGTTCAACAAAACGCCTAATTCATAAACATTGGCGTGTTTTAAATATTTACTGCGCTCTCTGGAGGTAACCGATTCAAAATGATCATTTTTAATCACAATAATCGGGTCTTCAGAATTTTCAATTTCAAAGTTGGCAAAATATCTTTCTTCAGGGCTTGAATTGTCGTTATCTGCTTTTATCTTTTGCAATTCGTCTGCATATTTTTTAAAACCCGGATCTGAAGAATGGATAAATTTATATTCCGAACCTGCATATACAAAATAATGCAATTTTTTATCCAATAATCCTGCTTCATTATCTGTAATTTCAGGATTGTCGTTTCCATCTTTGAAGGCTACTTCCACCAAATTTCCATTATGAGCAGATGCATAAGTTTCAGCCTCCTCAAACTTACCAAAACCTGTATAAACAATCTGATTTTCCAGCTCGTAACGATTTAGTTTTTTTTCAATATTCGCTTCCATAATTATTTTATTTTGAAAGTATATGTAATTCAATTTTATTGCCAAAAGTGATATTATTGATAATCATTTTCAGAGATTTTCGCAAAATGATTATATTTGGAATCCTTTAAATTTAAAAATGAAAAAACTTATCCTTACACTTAGCATTGTGGCTGTTTTTCAGAACATCAATGCGCAGGAAATTACTTTAGACAAAATCTATTCAGGATATTACCGTGGAAAAGGTATTGCAGGAATTACTTCGATGAAAAATGGTGAAAACTATCTTGTTATCGAGCAAAGTGGTATTGCAAAATATTCTTACAAAACTTCTCAAAAAGAAGGAAATTTGGTGGACGGACAATTTGAAAGCTACGAATTTTCTGATGACGAATCTAAAATTTTATTGCTAAAAGACAGTCAGCCCATTTACAGACACTCTTTTTTAGGTGTTTATGATGTAAAAGATTTAAAATCAGGTAAAGTTTTAAGTTTAAATGATGGAAAACCAGTTCAGGAACCGAGATTTTCTCCCGATGCTTCAAAAGTTTCATTTATTGTAGACAATAATCTTTTTTATCAGGATTTAAATTCAGGAAAAATTACTCAGATTACGCAACATGGTGTAAAAAATAAAGTTCTTAATGGTTTAGCAGACTGGGTTTATGAGGAAGAATTCGGGCATGCAAGATTGTATCAGTGGACAAAAAATTCTGCTGATATTTTGTTTGTAAAATTAGTTGAAGAAAATGTACCGGAAATCTACATTCCTATGTACGGAAAATCTTTGTACCCAACAGAAATGCGTTACAAATATCCAAAAGCAGGTGAAAACAATTCAGTTGCTTCTGCGCATATTTATCATTTAGCAGACGGTAAAAAGACAAAAGTAAATTTGGATAGTTTTAAGAATTATTACATTCCAAATGTTATTCAGACGGCAAATCCTGATGAAATTGTTTTAATTACTTCACAAAGAACTCAAAATGCTTCTGATATTTTGAAAGTTGATACAAAAACAGGTCAGGCAACAAAATTATTTACAGAAACAGACGATAAGTGGATTGATACAGACAATGTTACGTTAGAGTTTTTAGAAGACAATTCTTTCCTTTGGGCTTCTGAAAGAGATGGTTTCAGACATTTATATTGGTATGATAAAGATGGAAAACTGAAAAAACAAGTTACTAAAGGAAACTGGGAAGTAACCGATTATTATGGTTTCAACCCAAAAACGAAGGAAGTTTTCGTTCAAACTACAGAAAAAGGAAGCATCAACAAAGTAGTTTCAAAAATCAATATTCAAAACGGAAAATCTCAGTTGATTTCTAATGTTGAAGGAAATAACGCGGCAAACTTTAGTAAAAACTACAACTATTTCATTGAAACTTCTTCTACAGCTGCAAAACCGTACACTTTTGTATTGAAAGACGGAAACGGAAAGCAATTGAAAGAACTTCAAAACAACGAAGCACAACTTCAAAAATTACAATCTGATAATTTCTCAGTAAAAGAATTTATCACAATTCCAAACGAAGCAGGAGACCAAATGAATGCGTGGATTATTAAGCCTAAAAACTTTGATAAAAACAAGAAATATCCGCTTTTCATGTTCCAGTATTCTGGACCAGGCTCTCAACAAGTTGCCAATTCTTGGGACAACGGAAATACACTTTGGTTTGAAATGTTGGCTCAAAAAGGGTACATCATTGCTTGTGTAGACGGAAGAGGAACCGGTTACAAAGGTGCGAAATACAAAAAAGTAACATACAAAAACCTAGGAAAATATGAGATTGAAGACCAAATTGCAGCTGCAAAATGGTTCGGAAATCAATCTTACATCGATAAATCTAGAATCGGAATCTTTGGGTGGAGTTTCGGAGGTTATATGGCGAGTTTGGCTATGACGAAAGGTGCAGATGTTTTCAAAATGGGAATTGCGGTTGCGCCTGTAACTAACTGGAGATATTACGATTCTGTATACACGGAGAGATTTTTATTAACTCCGCAAGAAAATCCTGCAGGTTACGACGAAAACTCACCAACAACTTATGCGAATTTGTTGAAAGGAAAATTCCTTCTCATTCATGGAACTGCTGATGACAACGTGCATTTCCAAAATTCTATGGAGTTTTCGGAAGCTTTAATTCAGAACAAAAAACAATTTGAATTTATGGCGTATCCAGATAAAAACCACGGAATTTATGGCGGACAAACAAGACCGCAATTATATCAAAAAATGACGGATTTTATTTTGGAGAATCTGTAAAAGATAAAAGTTTGAAACAACAAACTAAAAGAAGAAAATCACTCAAAATTTTGGGTGATTTTTTTTAACACACATTTCTAATACTAACTTTTTTGACGCTCGCTTCGCTCGCGCCAACCCAATTCACTTTTAAAGAAAAAGTACACTTGTTGAAGAAAAATTTTCATTTCACATCTAAAATCTTATTTTTGGCAAACTAAAACTTCATTAATGAAAGCTAAACACCCAAAAGGATTACCCTTTCTTTTTTTCACAGAAATGTGGGAGCGTTTCGGATATTATCTTATCCTCGGAATTTTTGTTCTTTATGTAATTGAGCCAACTGGTTTAAAAGGCGGACTCGGTCTTCCCGACAAAACTGCGGACGATATTTTCGGAACCTACATTGCCTTAACCTATCTTACTCCTTTTATCGGCGGCTTTTTGGCGGATAGAGTTTTAGGATACATTAAATCTATTTATTTAGGCGGAATTTTAATGGCTGCAGGTTATATTGGGATGGGTATTTTTAAAGATTTAACTTTATTCTACTCGTCTTTGGCTTTAATTATCATTGGTAATGGCTTCTTTAAACCTACCATTTCTACTCTTTTGGGAAATCTTTATTCTGAAGAGCCTTACAAAGCCAATAAAGACTCTGGTTACAATATTTTCTACATGGGGATTAACATTGGAGCTTTTATTTGCAACCTTATCGCTGCGTTTATGAGAAACAAATACGGATGGGGCGAAGCTTTCATCACAGCCGGAGTTGGAATGCTTATCGGAATGGTGATTTTTACCATCGGTAGAAAACATTACATTCATGCAGCACAAATGAAACCTGCAAAAGAAGGAGACACCAAGCTTTCTGAAATTTTATTGAAAGTATTTTTACCTGCCATTATTTTTGGTGCAATAGGTTGGTTTATTCCTGGAAATTTAATTGGAAGCGACAATACAGACGCTTTTATTTTCGCTTGTATTCCTGTTATCTATTTTTATGGATCGTTGTACTTCAAAGCAAAACCAGAAGAAAAACCTTCCATTGGAGCGCTTTTATCGGTATTTTTAATCAGTATGTTTTTCTGGGCGGTTTTCAAACAAAACGGAACAGCGCTTACAAGATGGGCAAATTATTACACAGACAGAAGTGTTTCTGCATCACTTGAAAAACCATTGGAAGACATCTATATGGTGGAAGGAAAAAGCTACGAAACGAAAGAAGTTACAGTTTACGACGACCAATTCCGTGCTCAAAAAGACGACAACGGAAACACCAAGAAAGAACAAGGAAAAGATGTTTACTTTAAAAATATTTCTCCTGAAAAACGCGCTACTTTAGAACAAAACCCTGAGAAAAAGCTTTTCCTTTATAATACAGAACTTTTCCAGTCTATCAATCCGTTTTGGGTGATTGCTTTAACACCTGTTGTTGTGGCTTTTTGGTCACTTTTAAGAAGAAAAGGAAAAGAACCATTAACGCCAACAAAAATTGTTTTGGGATTATTTATTTCAGCACTTTCATGTTTGGTAATGGTTTTGGCAGTAAATGCAGGTTCAAATGGAGGGGTAAAAGTTTCGCCTTGGTGGTTGGTTGCAAGTTATGGAGTAATTACGGTGGGAGAACTTTGCCTTTCGCCAATGGGATTATCTTTTGTATCTAAATTATCTCCCGCAAGAATTACCGCTTTAATGATGGGTGGTTTTTTCCTTGCCAACTCTGTCGGGAACAAACTTTCAGGGATTCTTGCAAGTACTTGGTACAACTATGAAGACAAAACCAATTATTTCCTTGTAAACTTCGGTTTGCTCATTTTTGCAACACTTTTGGGACTTTCAATGCTGAAAAGACTCAACAGAATTATGAAAGAAAAAGGTCATTAATCTTTATCTCTACAAAATACACAAAGCTACAGTACGATTCTGTAGCTTTTTTATTTTAATTGAATTAAAACCTTGCTGAACACACAAAAAAAACTATATTTGTGGGTCTTAACAAAAATTTAACAAGTATATATGGATACAGCAGTTCAGTCGAAGACCAAGCATCCAAAGGGATTGTGGGTACTTTTCGGAACGGAAATGTGGGAGCGTTTCAATTTTTACGGAATGAGAGCTCTACTTACTCTATTTATGGTAAATTCTTTACTTATCAGAGAAGCAGACGCCGCAATTATTTATGGAGGATTTTTAGCACTTTGTTATCTTACCCCACTTTTAGGAGGTTTTATCGCAGATAAATACATTGGTAACAGAAATGCAATCTTAATTGGAGGTTCTTTGATGGCCATTGGTCAGTTTTTACTATTCATCAGTGCATCTACATTCTCTGCAAACATTGATAGCGCAAAAATGTTTATGTGGTTGGCTTTGTTTATCATTATTTTCGGTAATGGTTTCTTCAAACCCAACATCTCATCCATGGTGGGAAGTCTTTATCCAAAACAAGAAAAATCTAAACTAGATTCTGCCTTTACGATTTTCTACATGGGAATCAACATTGGAGCGTTTTTAGGTCAGTTTATCTGCCCTTACGTAGGTGACGTAAAAGATGCGGCAACTGGGGTAAGAGATATTTTTGCTTTCAAATGGGGGTTCTTAGCAGCTTCAATTGCTATGGTAATTGGAACAATCACATTCTTTATTCTTAAAAATAAATATGTTGTAACACCAGAAGGAAGACCAATTGGTGGTTTACCTAAAAATAATACAAGCGAAGACTTTGAAGAAGGAGAAACTCAAACAGCAAAATTCTCGGGAAGTGCTTTGGGAATTACCGGAGTTTTATTTGTAATCTTATTCTTCGTTTTCAGATATTTATTGGTAGGAGAATTTGGCTTTAACGCAATGGAAATGGGGCAGTTAATCAAAGGAATTATTTATCCTTTCATCTACGCTGCAGGTATTTCATTAGCATTTTTGATTATGTCTTCTGCTGAAAACAAAATTGAAAAACAAAGAATTTGGGTAATCTACATTGTTTCATTCTTTATTATTTTCTTCTGGGCTGCATTTGAACAGGCAGGTTCATCTCTTACCTTCATTGCAGATAACCAAACAGACAGAAGCATCTTCGGATGGAACATGCCACCTTCAATGGTGCAGATTTTCAACGGTATCTTCGTTGTTTTATTAGCTGTTCCTTTCAGTTTATGTTGGGATAAACTGAGAGCTAAAGGAAAAGAGCCTGTATCTCCTATGAAACAAGCAATGGGATTGGCTTTAATTGCATTAAGCTACTTTATTATCGCTCATAACGTAAAAGATTTAGGTAATTCAGGATTATTGGCTATTAAATGGTTAATGTTACTTTATTTCATCCAAACATGTGGTGAGCTTTGTCTTTCTCCAATCGGTTTATCTTTAGTAGGAAAATTGGCTCCAAAAAGATTTGCATCTTTGCTATACGGAGTATTCTTCATTTCGAATGCTGCAGGATATGCATTAGCAGGATCTTTAGGAGCATTAATTCCAGCAACAGGAGATAAATTTAAAAAAGCGGAAGAACTTGGTATAAACTTACAGGAAGTTTTAGATAAAAAAGTAACCTTGAATGCCGAGCAAGTTGCTGCTTTCGAGAAAGCTCAATTACCTTTAGAAAACCCAACTTTTGTAGGATTTGAAATTCACAACTTGTTTGAATTCTTTATGGTATTTGTGGTTTTATGTGGTATTGCTGCTGTAATTTTGGCACTTATCTCACCTATTTTAAAGAAAATGATGCACGGAGTAAACTAAACTCTTCAACATTATACAACATAAACCTCTGCATTGTCGGAGGTTTTTTTTATTTTCGTTTAATCAAAGTAAAAATATGTCATTAACTCTCGAACAAATACAAGACTTTAAAGGAAAATATCCAAAACAAATCTGGAGCCTCTTTTTCTCCGAAATGTGGGAACGCTTCTGCTTCTACGGAATGCGCGGTATGCTCGTTTTCTTTATGATTTCTCAGCTTAATTTCCATGAAAAAGAAGCCAATCTACAATATGGAGCTACACAGGCATTTGTCTACGCTTTTACATTTGTAGGAGGTCTTTTTGCAGATAAAATTTTAGGGTTCAGAAAATCCCTATTTTGGGGTGGGCTTTTAATGATTGTAGGAAGTTTAATTCTCGCAGCCAATCCACACGATTTTTTCTTTTGGGGTATTGCGTTTACAGTCGTTGGAACGGGTTTTTTCAAACCTAATATTTCATCAATGGTTGGGCAACTTTACAAACCCAATGATCCAAGAGCAGACGCCGGCTTCTCCCTTTTCTATGCAGGAATTAACCTCGGTGCATTATTAGGAGGTTATTTATGTATCGCCATCGGTAAAGGTGAATTTTTTGCTAATCTAATTCCGGAAGCTCTTCGTTGGAATATTGCATTCGGTTTAGCAGCTATTGTAATGGTTATCAGTCTTATTAATTTCATTTTTACACAAAGAAGTTTAGGAACAATCGGTTTACAGCCAGGACATCCGATGCAGGAAGTAAAATCTGCTCCCATGCCTAAATGGAAAGAATACGGTGTTTACATTTTGTCTCTCATTTTTGTTCCTATCATTTTAGTAATGGTTTCTGTTCCTCAATACACCGATTATTTCATGTGGACTGTAGGACCATTAACTTTAATTTACCTTTTCTTCGAAATGTCTAAAGTAACTCCCGCAGAAAGAAATAAACTTTGGGCAGCTTTAATTTTCATTGTTTTTTCTATATTATTTTGGGGAATTTACGAGCAAAGCGGTGGTTCGCTAAGTATTTTTGCGGCTAAAAATTTAAATAAAGACTTATTAGGTTTAGACCCAAATGGAGTTAATAATTCGGGAGGCGCATTCTTCATTATTTTCTTAGCACCATTGCTGGGTTTACTATGGATTTGGATGAATAAAAGAAAAATTGAACCGAACACGATTATTAAATTCGGGCTTGGTTTTATCTTCTTAGGATTAGGATATTATGTACTATTTGCAACAAGATTATTCGCAGATTTACAAGGAATTACTTCTTTAAATTTCTTTACCTTAGCTTTATTAGTCATTACTTTGGGGGAACTATGCCTCTCTCCTATCGGTTTATCAATCATGACGAAACTTTCCACCAAAAATCTTCAAGGAATGATGATGGGAATGTGGTTTCTTGCCTCCGCTTACGGACAATATGTTGCGGGAATTATTGGAGCAGGTTTGGTTGATGCAAAAGAAGGATCTACCAATTACGACGCACTTATTACTTACACAGAAGGTTACAAACAACTAGGTTTGTACGCTGTAATTGCTGGTGTTGTATTAATTGTAATTGCTCCTTGGGTGAAAAAATTAATGCAGGAAGTCCGTTAATGTTTTAACAAACTGATACTTTTACCATCTAAATTTTTAAGGTGTAAATTTTAACCCATTCCAAAACTACCAAAAAATATGAAAAAAATATTTGCTTTTCTCTTCATCGTTCAGTCTGTTTTTGCTTTTTCACAGGTAAAATGGATGACGATTGAAGAAGCTTTAGAAGCACAAAAAACCAATCCAAAAAAAATACTTATCGATTTTTATGCAGATTGGTGCGGCCCGTGCAAAATAATGGATAAAAAAACCTATAGTCACGAAGTAATTTTCCAATACTTGAATGAAAATTACTATCCGGTAAAATTTAATGCGGAAGAAAAAAAAGATATCGAAATTTATGGTAGAAAATTCTCCAACGAAAATTCTGCTCAAAAAAAAGGCAGAAATTCGCTTCACCAGTTTACTCAATATATGAATGTGAATGCAGTACCAAGTACGGTTTTTCTTGATGAAACAGGCGGCCCAATCACTATTTTGCAAGGCGAACTTTCAGCAAAAGAATTAGAACCCTACCTCACCTTAATCTCGGAAAATATTTTTAAAAAAATCAAAACAAAAGAAGATTGGGAAGATTTCCAAAAGAAATTTAAATCGAAAATAAAAGAGTAATAGCTTTGGGGAATTGGTGGATAGCCTTTAAAATTACCACGAATACACGAAGTTGGTGCATTCATGGCAATTAAAAATCTACCTAATCCACGGAATCTGCGTGAGGCAGTAAAATACAACAGAAGCTTTCAAACATGAAAGCTTTTTTTATTTCTAAAATTTCACGAAATTCGTCCCTCAAAATTATATTCTGACTTTAGAAACTCCCATAGAATTTGTAAAAGGAATCGGTTCCGAACGCGCCAAACTCATCAAAAATGTGTTGGGAATTTCTACTGTGGAAGATTTTCTGAACTTCTACCCGATTCGGTATTTAGACAAAAGTAAAATTTACACCGTTGCAACGCTTCACGAAACGACGATTGATGTTCAGCTTAAAGGAAAAATCACTTCCATTCAGGAAATTCAAAACGGAAAAACAAAAAGACTTTCGGCAAAATTCAACGATCACACCGGAACGATGGATTTGGTTTGGTTTCAGTATTCAAAATGGTTGAAAGAACAAATCCCAATTAACCGTGAAGTGTATATTTTTGGGAAAATTAATGCCTTCAACAATCAATTTTCGATGCCACATCCAGAAATTGAAGCCGAAGAAAGTAAAGAAAGCGAAACACGCCTAAAACCCATTTATCCAAGCTCAGAAAAGCTTACGAAAAGAAATTTGGGACAGAAATTTTTTCAGAATATTTTAAAACACATTTGTAAAGAAATCCCGAGTCTTATTCAGGAAAACCTTCCCGATTATATGATTCGGCATTATCAGTTTTTATCGAGACAGCATACCTATTTAAACATTCATTTTCCCAAAGACCAGTCGCATTTTGAAAAGGCAGATTACCGTTTGAAATTTGAAGAATCTTTTTTCTTTCAGCTTGGCTTTGGTTTAAAAAAAAACCATCACAAAACGAAATCTCCAGGAAATCCGTTCCCAATTGTTGGCGACTATTTTACAGGTTTTTACGAAAATAATCTTCCTTTTGATTTAACTGGCGCACAAAAAAGAGTGTTAAAAGAAATCAGAATGGATATGAAAAAGCCCATTCAAATGAACCGACTTTTGCAAGGAGATGTAGGTTCTGGTAAAACAATGGTCGCTTTATTGACAATGCTGATTGCGATGGATAATGGATTTCAAAGTTGTTTGATGGCTCCAACCGAAATTCTTGCCCAACAACATTACAACGGAATTAAAGACTTACTGAAAGGCACAGAAATTAAAGTCAGTCTTTTGACGGGTTCTGTGAAAGCTTCTGCAAGAAAAATCATTCATGAAGAGTTGGAAAATGGGGAACTTTCCATCCTCATCGGAACGCATGCGGTTTTAGAAGATAAGGTAAAATTTAAAAACCTTGGTTTAGCCATTATTGATGAGCAACACCGTTTTGGCGTAGCACAAAGAGCGAAACTTTGGGCAAAAAATAAAATTCCGCCACATATTTTGGTGATGACAGCAACGCCAATTCCGAGAACTTTGGCAATGAGTTTCTACTCAGATTTGGATGTTTCTGTGATTGATGAAATGCCGGTTGGAAGAAAACCCATCATCACCGCTCACAGAAGAGAAAAAGACCGAGCTTATGTGTATAATTTCTGCCACGAAGAAATCCGAAAAGGGCGACAAATCTACTTCGTTTATCCTTTAATTGAAGAATCTGAAACGTTGGATTATAAAAATTTAATGGAAGGTTTGGAAAGCGTGATGGATAATTTCTCTAATTACAATGTCACGATGCTTCACGGAAAAATGAAACCCGACGAAAAAGATGCCGCCATGAACTTTTTTGCTTCGGGACAATCGCAAATTATGGTTGCAACAACGGTAATTGAAGTTGGGGTAAACGTTCCCAATGCTTCGGTAATGGTGATTGAAAGTTCTGAAAGATTCGGTTTGTCACAACTTCATCAGTTGAGAGGTCGTGTAGGGCGAGGCGCAGAACAGAGTTATTGTATATTAATGACTTCCGATAAATTATCGAAAGACAGCAGAACCCGCATAAAAACCATGACTGAAACCAATGACGGCTTCAAAATTTCTGAGGTTGATATGCAATTGCGCGGTCCGGGAGATATTTTGGGAACACAGCAAAGCGGTGTTGTAGATTTTAAAAAACTGGATTTGGTGAATGATGCTTCCATCATTAAACTCACCAAAAGTTTGGTTGAAAAACTTTTAGAAAACGACCCTTTATTACAAAAAACTGAAAATTTAGTGATTAAAAACTACTATTTACAGAATTATAAAGGGAAAAATAAGTGGAGTAAGATTTCGTAGTTTTGATATTTTGGCTAAAGCCTTTTAGAATTACAAAAATTTAAAAACGGGCTAAAGCCCGTTCCTATTGAATATTCTTCTCCATCAAAAAATCATCCATCACAAAGCCATTTCCAATATCGAAAACACCTTCATCGTAGATTTTATATCCCTGAGATTCGTAAAATTTTTGTGCGGAATTGTGTTTATTTACATTTAAAATAACGCGAGAATCTCCGCTTTCTTTTATTTTTTCGTTTAAAAATTCAAGTGTTTTTTTGCCTAAACCTTTTCCTTTACTTTCAGGAACGAGATAAATACGGTGAAGTTTAGTCGTATTTTCTTCGTAATGATTTTCAAAACCTATAAAACCGTCATAAACATTGGTATTTTCATCAAAAACAAGAAAGTAATGATAGTTCGGATTTTGTAAATGCGACTTAATTTCAGCTTCAGAATACATGGTTTCCAACATGTAATTCATTTGCTCTTGCGATAGAATTTCTGCGTAAGCATTTTCCCACGACCTCCTCGCCAAATCTTGAATTAATGGGATATTTTCTTGAGTTGCTTTGATAATTTTCATACTTTATTTACCACAAAAGTCACAAAAATTTTCTTTAATATTTAGGTTATAAAGTTTTCTTTTTAAAAGTTCACAAAATACACAGTTTATTTTCTTAAACATAATGCTTTTTTGAACTCTTCATCTTCAATAATTAAACTCTATAAGCTTTTGTGACTTTTATGGTTAAATACTTACGGTTAATATTTTAGATTAAAAAAGTGAAAAGCATTACACTTTTCACTTTGATTTATAAATTTCGAATCTAAAATTTTAAATTTTACTCATTTCAGCTTTAATTTTAGCATAAAGTCCTTCTGAAGCAGGAACTAATGGAAGTCTCAAATAGTTTTTGATGATTCCCATTTCGGTAAGAACCGCTTTAATTCCGCAAGGATTTCCTTCAGCGAAAATCAATCTTGTGATTTCTACCAATTTGTTGTGAATTTCGTATGCTTCATCTACTTTTTTGTCGAAAGCCAGCTGAACCATCGTAGAAAATTCTTTAGGATACGCCTGTCCGATTACAGAAATCACTCCTGCTCCACCCGCTAAAGTTACTGGAAGTGTATATTCATCATCTCCAGAAACCAGGTTGAAAGCTTCAGGTTTCTTTCTTAAAATATCGAAATACTGAAGAATATTTGGCGCTGCTTCTTTAATCAAGAACAAATTCGGGAATTCGTTTGCTAAACGCAAAGTAGTTTCTGCATCAATATTTTGTCCGGTTCTTGAAGGAACGTTGTAAATAATGATGTTTTTACCTGTAGAAGCTAAAGCTTTATAATGCTGGTAAAGCCCTTCCTGATTAGGTTTGTTGTAGTAAGGAGAAACCGATAACACAGCTGTAAACTCAGAAAGATCTGCTTCTTCGATTTGTTTTTTAACCTCAAGCGTATTGTTTCCACCGATTCCTAAAACCAGCGGAACACGTTTATTATTGACCTTAATGATGTGATTGATTACCTGTTTCTTCTCTTCAGCCGAAAGCGTTGCAGCTTCTGCTGTAGTTCCCAAAACAACTAAATAATTGGTTCCGTTTTCGATGTTAAAATCGACAAGCTTCGTTAAGCTTTCAAAATCAACGGATAAATCTTCATTAAAAGGTGTTACCAATGCAACACCGAGTCCTTTTAAAATACTCATCTGTTAAAAAATTAATTTTGCCAAATTTAATCATTTACACCAAGATTTTATCATATTTACTTAATGATTTATTATACATATAATTATATTTGCATATACTAAAAGATATGAAGCAAAATAAATTCTTATTCTTAGGAATTGCCTTGGTCTCACTCATTTCCTGCAAAACGGCATCGTTACAGGTTTCTAGTGTGCAGACTCAGCAAAATATTTCTATTAATAATGAGCTGAAAAATGATGAGGAATTTGCAAAATTTATCGCTCCTTACACAGAAAAATTGAATAAAGAGATGAACCAAAAAATCTCTTTCACCTCTGTAGACCTTACCAAAGAGGGCGACAATAGCAATTTGGGGAATCTTTTGGCAGATTTTACATACGAAGGTGCCGAAGTTTGGGCAAAAACAAACCTTCAAAAAGATGTAGATGCTGCATTAATTAACATTGGAGGAATTCGTACCACAATTGGGAAAGGAGATATTCTTTTGAAAAGTGTTTTCGAAGTAATGCCTTTTGAAAATGAAGTGATTATCGTAAAATTTAAAGGTTCAGATTTACAAGGACTTTTTGATTATTATGCTAAAAACGAAACCAACAACCCGGTTTCTAAATTGTATATTGAAACCAACAATAAAGTAGTTTCAAAAGCATTAATTAACGGAAAAACGGTAAACCCGAATCAGGATTACTATATCGCAACCTCAGATTATCTGGCTTTAGGAGGCGATAATATGAAGTTTTTCAGCAAAGGAGAAATGATTCCTACCGGAATTAAATTAAGAGATTTATTTATTGAATATTTCAAGAAAAATCAACAAATTAATCCTAAAGAAGAGGTACGTTTAAATTTTATCGGGAAAAAGTAATGGATAGAAAGCGTTTTTTAAAAACAATTGGTGGTGGAACTTTGGCAATGTCTTTAGCTCCGAATTTGATGATGGCGGAAGAATTGAATCTACATTCTTCTAAACCCGCTACAAAACTTACCATTCTTCATACCAACGACCAACACAGCAGAATTGAGCCTTTCGATTCTTCTTATACTAAAAATCCCAACCAAGGAGGTTTTGCGAGAAGAGCGACTTTAATTCAGAAAATCAGAAGGGAAGAAAACAATGTTTTACTTTTGGATTCTGGAGATATTTTTCAAGGAACACCCTATTTTAATTTTTTCGGTGGCGAATTGGAATTCAAACTGATGTCGATGATGAAATATGATGCTTCCACCATGGGAAATCATGATTTTGATAATGGTTTGGACGGATTTTTAAAGGTTTTGCCGAATGCAAAATTTCCTTTTATCTGCTCTAATTATGATTTTAAAAACACCATTTTAGACGGAAAAACTTCAGCGTATAAAATTTTCAATAAAAACGGAATCAAGGTTGGAATTTTTGGAGTAGGAATTCAGCTTGAAGGTTTGGTTGGAAAAAAGCAATATGGCGAAACAATCTGGAAGAACCCGATTGATGTGGCGCAACATTACTCAAATTTCTTAAAGAATGAGCAAAAATGTGACTTGGTGATTTGCCTTTCTCACATTGGGTACGATTACAAAAACGACCCTGAAAAACTTAGTGATAAAATTTTAGCATCAAAAACTGAAAATATTGACTTAATTTTAGGAGGTCACACTCATACCTTCCTTCCTGAACCTGAAACTCACATGAACCGACAAGGTAAAAAGGTTTTGGTGAACCAAGTAGGTTGGGCGGGACTTCTTTTAGGCAGAATAGATTTCTTTTTTGATCAAAACAAAAACATAAAACATATTTCTTGGAACAACCAAGCAATTGACAGCAGTATAATAGCGTAATATGAAAAAACTTTTAATCTCTCTCGGCATTTTGGCAGCTTTGCCTTTGGTAAATGCTCAAAATATTACTTCAAAAAAATGGGCAGACCTTTTTTCATACAACAATGTACTCGCAATGAAAGAGGACAATGGAAGAATTATTGCCGCTACAGAAAACGGAGTTTTTTATTACAATATTTCCAGCGGAGAGATTTCTAAAATTTCTAAAGCAAGCGGTCTTCACGAAGTGAAAATTTCTGCTTTCGACTACGACCCACAATCTAAAATTGCTTTGGTAGGCTACGAAAGCGGTGCTCTTGATGTAATTACACCAAATGGAGTATCTTATATTATGGATATTCCGATGGCTACAGGTTATGCGGGAGATAAAAAAATTAATCACATTTCAATTACTGGAAACCAAGCTGTAATTTCTGTTGGTTATGGAGTTTCTATTTTTAGACTTCAACAAAAAGAATTTGCAGACTCTGCGTTTTTCGTAACAGCAGGTGTTTACGAAGCAAGCAACGAGGCAACAATCTCTGGAAATAAAGTATATTCTGTAACCAAAACAGGTTTGAAAAGCCATGATTTGAATACAACCTTTCCTGTATTTTCTACGTGGACAACGGTGCAATCTGGAAATTTCACACAAATCGATTCTGAAGGCGTTGTCTCTTACTCAACCGCTACAAATGCTTATGTAATTAATAATGGTGTTACCACTCCAATTTCACAAACTTTTACTAGCATTAAAGATATTGTTACAGGCTCAAATTATATAACCGTAACCGATAACAACCGAGTATATTCTTTTGATAGCAATGGAACTTCAATTGGAAGTGCTTCTCCTGGAGAAGAATGCAACACTGCTATTAGGATTTCTAGTAAAGTATATTTCGGAACCGCTTTATCTGGAATAAAAAATGAAGATAATAATTCATTTAAACCAAGTGGTCCTTATTTCAATTATTCTTACAAAATAAGATTAATGGATAATGACCAGCTTCTTGTTTCAAGTGGAGGAAGAACAGATGGATTCAACGGAAGACTTGATAATGACAGAAATCCAGGTTTTTACTATTTCACAGGTACAGAATGGATTTACCCATCTTTTTTTATTGGAAATCCCAATAAAATTAATGTCATAGATGCTATGCAAGATCCAGCCAATCCAAGTGATGTTTTTTTTACCAACTACAGCATTTGGGACGGAATGGGGGTATATAAAATGAAATATAATACAACTTCAAAAGATTTTGCTGTTACAAAATATTATAAATTAGGGGCTACTGATATTTATACGTATAGACCAGTTGGTTTTGCTTACGACGATCAAAATAACATTTTCTTATCTATTGCTTTCACAACTGCTACAGGAGCCAACCCCGCAATTGCTCCCTATAGCCGTAGTAATGACGACTTTTTAGTGAATAGCATCATTTTAACTAGTTCTGCTGTACAAATCCCCATATTCCATGAAGGTTTACTTTGGGTACCACTTCCAAGATCACAACATATAATGGCTTATGATTATAAAGGATCAGTAAGCATTTCAGACGATACGACGCATTTATTAGGATCAGATAATAATCTTCCTGCAAACTCTATTTCTGTAGCCATAGACAAAGAAGGAGATGCTTGGATTGGAACCGACCTTGGAATTAGAATTCTTCCCAATGCAACCGATGAAGTTAAAAACAACCCTCAACTTGAAGCTGTTGTAATTGAGCAAAATGGTATTGCAGAAGAGCTTTTCAGAGATTCGCAGATTCTTGCAATTGAAGTAGATGGAGGAAACCAAAAATGGATTTCGGTTGATGGCGGCGGAGTTTATTACCTTTCTGCAAACGGAGAACGTACCATAAAACATTTCACTAAAGAAAACTCACCTTTACCAACCAACTCGGTTACAGACATTAAAGTCGATAAAAAAACAGGAAAAGTTTACTTTGTAACTTATGACGGAATTGTAACTTACCAAGGCGATGTAGCCGAAACAACATCAAATTTTGGTAATGTTTTGGTCTACCCAAACCCGGTTGTATATTCGCAATACAAAGGAAATGTAACCATTAAAGGTTTGGCTGAAGTTGCCAACATTAGAATTACAGATGCTGCAGGAAATATCGTACATTCTGCACAGTCTAGAACTGGATATTACGAGTGGGATTTGAACAACCAAAAAGGCAAAAGAGTGGCTTCTGGAATCTATTTTGTGCTAATGACCAACGAAGACGGAACCGATAAAGCAACCGCTAAAATTGCTGTAGTGAACTAAAAATGATTTCACAAACAGGTTTTATCCTTTCACTTTTAAAATACGGAGACAGTGATGCTATTTTGCATTGTTTTACTTTAGAAGAAGGCTTTCAGAGCTTTTTTCTAAAGTCTGTTTTCACACAAAAAAATAAAAAAAAGGCGCTTTTATTGCCTTTAACCTTGCTTAATTTTCAGTGTAGAAAAACGAAAAGCAGTGCAGAAATCAATTCGGTTGTAAAGTTTGAACTCGAAAATTCTTACGATTTTTACACAGATGTAAAAGCCAATACCATCGTTTTCTTTATTTCAGACTTTCTGAATCAGATTTTGAAGCATGAAAATTCAAATTCGCAAATTTTTAAAGCGATTGCCAATTTCAACCTTGAATTAGACCAAAAAAACTACAGGGCTCATCTTATTTTTCTCGTTCTTTTACTTAAAATTCAAGGAATTGAGCCACTTTCAAGCAGTTTCGATTTTTTAGACCCGGAAACAGGAAATTATTATTCAGAAAGAAAACATCATCTCTTTACCAAAGAAATCTCTTGGGTTTGGAAAAATATTTCAGAATCTGAAAACCCTTACGAAGTAAAAATTGCATCATCGGAAAGAAAAGCAATGCTAGACAGTATTTTGGTGTATTATCACTATCATTTTAGCGACTTTAGAATTCCAAATTCTTTAGAAATTATTCAGCAGATTTACGAATAACAAAGGTTTAATGATGATAAACATCTTCATACATCACCCCTGCTCTAATTTCCACTGGTAATTTATTTTCTGCGGGAACAACAGGACAATTGTAATCATAAGCGTTATAAGCGCAATACGGATGATACGATTGGTTAAAATCTATCACAATAGTATTTCCTTTCGGAATTTTCAAATCGATGTATTTTCCGCCGCCGTACGTTTCTTTATTATTCGTTGCATCGCCAAAAGGAAGAAAAAGATGGTCTTTATACTTCTCAGTTTTCATTAAATCTAAACTTTGGTAAATGTTTAAAACATATTCTTTACCATCAATTGTAAAGTAAGCTTTGGCGTATTGCTGGTATTTTTTAGACTTTCCAGAAGAAGTTGGAAGTTCAAAAGGTTCTGGGCTTTCGTTTTTCACAAACTTCGCCGTAACACGATACTTCAAATCAATTGGGAAGAAAGGATGTGCTTTAAAATTCGTAAAATTATCGCCTCTTAAAGGAGTTTCATCTTTATCTAAATATCCTCTATTAAGCTCTTTTTGAAACTTTTGAATGTCTTTAATTTCTTTTTTCTGAGCGAAATTTAAAACCGGAATTAAAAAAATCAGGAGATAAAAAACTATTTTTTTCATAATTATTCAGAGATTTTAATTCTATAAATGTCTGATTCATTTCTTTTAATTGATTTCACATAAAAACCTCCTTCTTCCGGAATTACTTCCTGAAAATCGAAACTCTTACAATCTTTCGGAAGCCCTGAAAAAATAAGTGTAAACCAAAAATCTTTCATAAACGGAACGGCTGTCCAATTAGGAAAAAGCGTAATATTTTCGGCGTGGATAAGTTTACTTTTATGATCAGAATGATTATCGATAAGATAGGTAGTTTTCCAAATACGGATAAGGTTTCCCAACGACGGAGACGCCGGAAAGCAGCAGTGTACAATAACCTGTTTTTCTTCTTCAGTCTTTGCTTTTAAAGACTGTAAAAGTTCTTTTTCGATAATTGGTTTTACTAATGTTTCTTCGATTACCATAATGATTCTAAAAATAATTGGCAGCCTTACGAATAATGACTGCCAATTTATTTAAAATATTTTATTAAAAATCAAGTTCTAATTTTTCTTTACTGAATTCTCTAAGTTTCTTTGTGAGCTCAGGGTTTTCTGCGAGTTTTTGTCCGTAAGAAGGAATAATTTCGGTAAGTTTTGTTTTCCACTCCCCTTTCATTTTTTCTGGGAAGCATTTCTCTAAAACATTTACCATGGCACTTACCGCAGTAGAAGCACCTGGAGAAGCGCCAAGCAACGAGGCAATTGTACCGTTTTTGTTGGTAACAACCTCAGTTCCAAATTCCAGTTTGCCGCCCAATTCATCGTCTTTTTTAATGATTTGAACACGTTGTCCGGCAACTTTCAATTCCCAATCTTCTTCTTTAGCGTCTTTAACAAACTCTCTTAAATGCTGAATTCTTTGAGCTTTATTCATCGCAACTTGCTGAATCAAATATTTCGTAAGCGGCATATTGTGCCACCAAGCGCCAAATAAAGACCTGATATTTTTTGTATTTACACTTTCCGGAAGGTCTAGGTAGCTTCCTTCTTTTAAGAATTTAGTAGAGAAACCTGCAAAAGGCCCGAAAAGCAAAGCTTTCTTCCCATCAATAATTCTTAAATCTAAGTGAGGAACCGACATTGGCGGAGCGCCTACAGAAGCTTGTGTATATACTTTTGCCTGATGTTTTTCTACCAACTCAGGATTATGTGTTACCAACCATTGCCCAGAAACGGGGAAACCTCCGTAACCTTCACTTTCTTTAATATCTGAACTGTCTAAAAGCGGTAAAGCATACCCTCCTGCTCCGATGAAAACGAAATCCGCTTCAACTTCGTGTTTTGTCTTCCCAAGACGATCTTTTACTTTCAATTTCCAGCTTTTACCAACCTGATCAATATCTTTTACTTCTGTGTAAAGAAATAATTCAACATTGGTACTTCTCATCAAATGGCGACCCATTTTTCTGGTAAGCGTTCCGAAATTCACATCGGTTCCTGCATCCATTTTAGTTGCTGCAAGAACTTCAGATTTATTTCTTTTGCTCATTACCAAAGGAATCCACTCACGAAGTTTATCATGATCTTCTGTGAATTCCATTTCTGAGAAAAGTACAGATTGCGACATTTTCTCGAAACGTTTCTTTAGAAAATCTGCATCTTTTTCTCCAAAAACCAAACTCATGTGTGGACAAGAGTTTACGAAATCTTTTGGTGTATCAATATAATTTTTGTCGATTAGATAAGACCAAAACTGTTTTGAAACTTCAAATTGCTCTGCAATACTTTCTGCTTTAGCAATATCGATGCTTCCGTCTGGTTTCTGTGGTGTGTAGTTCAGTTCGCAAAAAGCGGCATGACCTGTACCTGCATTGTTCCAAGCGGCGGTACTTTCTTTTGCAAATCTTCCTAATCGTTCAAAAATAGCAATATTCAATTGAGGATCAAGCTCATGAAGGATGGTAGCAAGAGTAGCACTCATGATACCTCCGCCAATCATTACGACATCGTATTTCGTTTTTGGTATTCTGCTGATAAGCGTATGAGACATTATTCTAAAAAATTTGCACGAATTTCGGGAAAAGTTTTTAAAATCTAAAATTGAGAATAGATTTTTAAACTGATAATGGTCAATTTTTCAAAGAAAAATAAAAACCAAACAATTATGATATAAAAAACAAATCTTTTTACTTAATTTTTAGCAATAATGTAAAAATCTCCCTTAAACAGGGAGATTTTTAATATATGAATCTAAAATATTTTACTTTTTTTAGTCGAAAAAAATATTAGTTTAGCTTTGCGGTAAGCTTTTTAAACTGTTTTTCGGCATTTTTGCCTTCATATAAAATACTATAAATAGTTTCGATAATTGGAAGTTTTAATCCCTTTTGTTGCGCCGTTTGATAGATTGAATCTGCCGCATAATACCCTTCTGCAACCATGTTCATCGATTGGATTGCAGATTTTACCGTATAGCCTTTCCCAATAAGGTTGCCTAAGTTTCTGTTTCTTGAAAACAAAGAGTATGCTGTAACCAGTAAATCTCCTAAATAGGCGCTTTCATTTACATCTCTAGGTGCTTCGTAAATGGCTTCAAGGAAAGTTTCCATCTCACGTATCGCGTTAGAAACAAAAACTGCTGTAAAGTTATCACCATATCCTAAACCGCTTGCAATACCGGCTCCAATTGCGAAAATATTTTTAAGAATTGCACTGTATTCGTTTCCTAAGATGTCTTTGCTTGCATGAACTTTTATAAAATCCGAAGAAAAAACATTGAGAAGCTTTTGTGAAGTTTCGTCTTCTACCGTGGCCACAGTAAGATAAGAAAGTCTTTCCATCGCAACTTCTTCTGCATGACAAGGCCCTGCAATAACCGCCTGATTTCTAAACCCAATCTTAAACTCGTCTTTCAAATAATGTGCAACAACGTTGTTTACCTTAGGAATTATTCCTTTGATCGCCGAAACAAAAACTTTATCGTTATAATCACAGCTTAGTTTATCCATCGAATCTGAAAGATAAATAGAAGGTGTTGCCAAAACTATAATATCGCAAGCTTCTACCATCTCGTTGATATCGGTGGTAAGCTTTAAGTTTTTTAGATTAAAATTTACTGCTGTAAGATAAGTTGGGTTGTGCCCTCGAAGCTCGATTGCACCTTTTACAAACTCGTTTCTTACGCACCAATGTACTGTTTTACAATTTTCTACCAGCATTTTTACAATTGCTGTTGCAAAACTTCCGCTTCCTAAAACACCAACTTTGGTTTCAATTTTAGTTTTTTTGGTTCCGGAATCTGTACTTGTTTTTTTCTTCGCCATAATGATACTGTGAATTTGCAAATATATTAAAACCTTAAAATAAGGAAAGTCTGAAATACATTTTATTAAAAACTTTGTCAAAAATTAATATCGGAAACAATTTAGCATAAAAAATAACGTTTGGTAATGAGAATAATTTCAACCATGAACAAAAAATTGAAAAAAAATATTTTGAGTAAATTTGCACCCTTAAAGTTTAAACAGCTTCAAAGAGAAAGAAAATGAAGAATTTTTTAGCCAACAGAAAAAAAGTAACCGTATTGATTGGAATACTTTTATTGATTGTTTTTGGGCAAAGCGTGATGATTGCAAAACTATTTAACCAAAAAGACGACAAGACTTACGAGGTAAATCTAGTAAAAATAAATACTGAGAAAGACAGTGTAGATTTTTTAAAGATGAAAAACGACCTCGGAATTGTAGACCAAACCGTGTCTGAACTAAATTCTTTTTTAAAATCAAAAAATATTGTAAACGGCAGACTTGAAGTACTTGATAAAGACAGTATTTCTAACTCGGTTTATCTTTCAAAAAAAGCAAACAGATACAGCCAATATCTTATGGATTTGCAGATAAAACTCCAGCAAGTTCCTCTAGGAATGCCAACTGACGGATATATTTCTTCAAATTTCGGGGTAAGAAAGAACCCGATTCCTTTTAAGAGAGTTTTAGCTTCTGTTTCTGCAACAAAACCTGCTGCAACCGCTGCTGTTACTACTCCGTCGCCAGAAATTAAAGCAGAACCTGTAGAAAGAACTATTGAAATTACAGACGACAATGGAAATAAAAGAGAAGTGAAGGTAATGGTTACTCCCAAAACTACTGTTGCCTCTAATACAGCTCCCACTACAACCTCAACAGTGGCTACAAAACCAATTGAAAAAAATAATGCACCTGCTGAAGCAGACCAAATGCAGTTTCATAAAGGGCTGGACATTGCTGTCGCTTTCGGCTCTGATGTAATCGCAACTGCAGCCGGAACAGTAATTTTTTCCGGACAAAAAGGCGGATACGGAAATTGTGTGATTGTTTCCCACGGTAATGGTTTAGCTACTTTGTACGGACATCTTTCTCAGCTTGTGGTAAAAGCAAACGACAAAGTAAAAGTAGGACAAGTAATTGCAAAATCTGGAAATTCTGGCCGTTCTACAGGACCACACCTTCATTATGAAGTACACAAAAATAATACTCCTGTAAATCCTAAATTATTTATGACTTTATAGTTTTGAGATATTGAATTTTCGGCGGAGCCTTTGGCTCCGCCGAAAATTATTAGAAATATTATTTTTATAACTTGTTCATTATGAAAATGTTTCGGCTCGCCTACGGCGAGCCGAAACATTTTTACTTTCACTTTAAAAGTATGTAATTTTAAAAAAAACTTAGTAAGCTGCTGTAAATCTTTCACGGATGTGATTATTCTGCTCCAACTCATCCACCAAAACAACGGCAACATCTTCTACAGAAAGAACACTTCTTCCTTCTTCATTAAAAACTGGATTTTCAAGAGCGGTTCTGTATTTTCCTACTCTTACACCAGCTGTTCCTTGGTGCATTTCGATTGCAGGGCTAAAGAATGTCCAATCCAACGTTGTATTTTCTTTAATTTTATTCAGATAATCTCTTGCAGCAGTTGCACCCGGTTTAATTTCCGCAGGAAAATCTGGTCCGTCTACCAACTGATTTCCGTCGATGTATAAACTTCCTGCTCCACCAACCGTAATAAATCTTTTTACACCTGAATTTTCTACAGCCTTTTCGATATTTAAAGAACCGTTTAAGAAGTCGTCATATAAATTAGGATTTGTCCATCCAGCGTTGAAAGTACTGATTATAGCATCGTTTCCTTTCAAAGCTTCTGCTAATTCATCAATATTATTCACATCAATACTTTTTGCAACCACATTTTCTTTAGCTTCTACTTTCGTAATATCTCTTGCGAAAGCCTCCACTTGATACCCTCTGTTTGATAATTCGTTTACTACTTGTTTTCCTACAAAACCTGTTGCACCAATTACGGCTACTTTTTTACTCATAATATTCTATTTTATAATTTAAATTGTAATATTTTTTGTTACATTTTATTTCAAAAAAATTTTTACTTAAACTGATTGGCAAAATCGTTTAGATTTTTTTGGCTTAAGAAATCTATAACAAGCTGATCTGTTTCGTTAAACAAATGTTTCAAGTTTGCATTAATATCTTTTCCTATGTTACAAATTGGGTTAGGATTTTGATTTTTTTTACCCAAAACTTCAGAATTTTTTACAGCAACATAAATATCAGAAATTCTAATATTTGAAGGATTCATCCCAATTTGGCAACCGCCTTCTTTTCCTTGCCTGCTAATAACTAATCCGTTTTCACGAAGAACGCTTAATTCTTTTCGAACAATCACAGGATTGATATTGATGCTACCCGCAATCCAATCAGACGTAAGCCACTCTCCCGGACTTTTAGCCAGAATAGTCATGATGTGTATCGCAGTAGCAAATCTTGTATTGTTCATTTTCTTTTGCAAAGATACATATTTTTTTAATGTAACAAATTTTATTACATTTAATTTAAAAAATAAAAGCATGCTTTACATGCTTTTGCTCTAACATTTATTTGATTCCTAACAATTCGACCTCAAAAATTAGGGTACTGTTTGGACCAATTTCTTTGCTGATTTCTTGATCTCCATACGCCAAATGTGGTGGAATGATAAATCTGTATTTACTTCCAA
This sequence comes from Chryseobacterium sp. HNCC26DJ239, assembly GCF_057180445.1. Lineage (NCBI taxonomy): Bacteria > Pseudomonadati > Bacteroidota > Flavobacteriia > Flavobacteriales > Weeksellaceae > Chryseobacterium > Chryseobacterium sp. HNCC26DJ239. The sequence goes on along the minus strand of NZ_JBXUGJ010000005.1, from coordinate 300,843 downwards.
CCGTCATGTACTGAAGACCTTCTGTCCAACCCGTAATCACTCTATTTAAAGGAAAAGAAGCTGGAGTTCCTCTTTTTACAGAGCTATCAAAAACTTTCCCTGTAATTGTAGTTCCGTGGTAATGACATTTCACAGTAGATTTTGGACCTGGTTTTGCACCATCACCTTCAGTAATTACTTCGTAAAACAAGCCGCTTGGTAATTTTACCACGGTTTCTCTTTTACCGTATTCTTCCATGTATTCTTGCCCTTCTTTCAAGTTTTTCTCGGCAAGTTCTTTCTTTCTTCTTTTTAAAATATCTGCTACTCCCATAGTATTTTTTTGCAAAGATAAGTTTTAATTATATGCAATACACGATGAGCAACTGGTAATAAGTTTTAAGCAATATTAGCTTTTTAAAATATAAATTTCATTGCAGAAAAACACTCATTTTCAATGCATCACAATCAAGTATACCAAACATTAAAAATTTTTTAATATTCTCTTAATGTACATTTAAAAACTTGGGGTTATCATTGGGTAATTATTATTTATGCTAAATCACTTAAAATACAATAAAAGTTTTGACCAACTTTCTTACGATGAAAAAACTTTACTAGAAGAAGCAAAAAAAAGCATCGAAGAGTTTGTAGAGCAATCTGCGGAAATAAGTGATGTGAACTATGCCACGCGAAATGTACACTCTAAAGCTCATGCTGTATTAAAAGGCGAGTTTCACATAAATCCCGATCTACAAGATGATATAAAATACATTTTCGATAAAGAAAACTACGAAATTATTGCCCGAATTTCGAATGCCAACTTCAAAATCAGTAGAAAACAAAACCCTTTCCCGGCTTATGGTTTTGCATTTAAGATAAAAGACGATTCGGGAAGAACAATTGCCAATTATCCGTTGGTAAACTTCCCTTTACTTCCTATCAATTCGGTTTCGGTATTTTTAAAACTTTTTACCAATATCAATCGTTTTTATATCAAAAAAATAAAATCTATTATTCCACTACTATTTAGTGCCTATCACGTTGTACCTTCAATTTTCAATCTTTCCTTTCTTCGATATTTTTTTCGTTTTGTAAAAAAAAGAAATGACTTTATTCTCTCGCACAATTTTTACTCTGTCGGAGCCTATAGATTTGATGATAAGATGGTTAAAATTAAATTAAAGCCGCAAAACACACCCCGTAAATTCCTAAAAAAAAGTAACAAAAGAAAACAAATAAGATCTTTTTTGAAAGACAACGAATACACAGCCGATGTTTTGATTAAGATATGCTATAATCTTAAAGATCAACCCATCAATCTACTTCATAAAGAGTGGAAAAACTCAGCCACCATTAAAATTGGTGAAGTAAAATTTAACAAAAACGCTGTACAAAACCCCAGTCTTTGCGACAACGAACTGCTTTCGTTTAATCCTTTTGAAAATCTCGACATCTTTAGACCAGTCGGAAAAATTCAAAAAATAAGAGAAATAGCGTATAAGGTTTCTTTTCAAACCCGCAGAAAAATGAATCTACTGATGAAATATAAATAAATTCCCTCTCACTTAAACACAAAAAAAAAGGTTTTACATAGCGTAAAACCTTTTCTATTTAATATCTAAAAATAGAGAATTTTTAAAATCCTCTTTTTGCCATCACTTTATACGTTGGATCTTCGTGAATATTAACTTCAATAATGGCTTCTGCATTTCTCAGCACTTTCCGACAATCTTCGCTTAAATGTTTTAAATGCAATGTTTTTCCAAGTTGCGTATATCTTTTAGACAATTTATCTAAAGCATCAATGGCACTCATATCGACAATTCTACTTTCTTGAAAATCGATAATTACTTCTTTCGGATCATTTTCAGGATCAAATTTATCATTAAAAGAAGCCACGGAACCAAAAAATAGCGGTCCAAAAATCTCGTAATGCTTTACGCCATCATCATCAACATATTTTCTTGCTCTAATTCTTTTAGCATTATCCCAAGCGAAAACCAAAGCAGAAATAATAACGCCTACCAAAACCGCCAAAGCCAAATTATGCAAGAAAACAGTAATCAAGGTAACGGTAATTCCTACAAAAATATCCGATTTTGGCATTTTATTGACAATTTTAAATGACACCCATTGAAAAGTACCAATCGCCACCATCATCATTACTCCCACCAGTGCAGCCATCGGAATTTTTTCAATAAATGGTGCTCCAACTAAAATAATAAGTAAAATAGTGAGCGAACCTATAACCGCCGAAAGTCTTGCTCTAGAGCCCGAATTAAGATTTACCAAAGTTTGCGCAATCATTGCGCAGCCTCCCATTCCGCCAAAGAACCCATTCGAAATATTCGCAAAACCTTGTGCAATAGATTCTCTGTTGGTATTTCCTTTTGTCGCAGTAATCTCATCCACCATCGATAATGTAAGAAGGGATTCTATTAAACCAACACCCGCCATTACCAAAGCATACGGAAAAATAATTTTTAAAGTTTCTAAAGTAAAAGGTAACTCTGGAATATGAAAAGTGGGTAAAGTTCCGCTTACATTGGCGATATCGGCAACAGTTTTGGTATTAATTCCGAAACCTAAAACAATTCCGAAAACCACCAAAATAGCCACCAAAGAAGCCGGAATTACTTTTGTAATTTTAGGAAAAACGTACACGATAGCAATCGTTAAAGCCGTTAATCCCGCCATAATATACAAAGCAGAACCTTGTAGCCATCCTGAAACACCGTTTACATCGATGGTTTTAAATTGTTCAACTTGTGCCATAAAAATAATGACCGCTAAACCGTTCAAAAAACCATACATAACCGGTTGCGGAATGAGCCTCACAAATTTTCCAAGTTTAAAAACGCCTACAAAAATTTGTAAAAGACCCGCCAAAATAACGGTAGCAAAAAGATATTCTACTCCATACGATTTTATTAATGCAATCAATACTACAATGGTTGCTCCTGCTCCACCAGAAACCATTCCGGGGCGGCCACCAAAAATTGCCGTTACCAAACCCATGATAAACGCAGCGTAAAGCCCCGTTAAAGGCGACAACCCCGCCAAAATAGCGAAGGAAAGAGATTCAGGAATCATCGTCATAGCGACAGTAAGACCTGCTAAAATTTCGTTTTTATAATTGATTTTCTGAGAAAAATCGAAAAGTTTGAAAGAATTTTCCATGCTTTGCAAAGGTATGTCTTGTAAATGAATAAAGCCAAAAACCTCAAAAAACAAGCCTTTAGTTATGTCGTAAAAAAATCCTCTCCAATATTTTGTAAAGGATTGAAATTTTAGAGAAAAGAGAAAAGCTCATCTTTTTTCTCCAATTGAAATAATAGACCCTTTATATTTTTCCGAAAAAATTAATAACTGCATTATTGAATTGTTCAGGCATTTTTGCAGGTGCTTCGTGATCACCTCCTTTAAAAATTAGCAATTTTGAACTCGGAATTTTATCCGCAATTAATTGGGTATGTTTTTCAAGAATTAAATCATGTTCGCCCGCCATTACTAAAGTTGGGGCTTTTATTTTTCTTAAATTTTCAGGGTTGATATTCGGTTCCGTTAGAAGAAGCTTCTTCAAACGATAATCCATATCATTTTCAGAGACTCCTTTATCTTTCATTTCTTTTACTTGTTGGTTCAAAATTTTATTAATCTCAGGAAAAACAGATGTTTCATTATTGTACAAAACAGTTCCCATAATTGCCATTTTCTTTACTTTCTCAGGATGTTCCATTCCTAAAATCACGGCAATATTTCCTCCGTCGCTCCATCCAAGAATATTTACATTTTGAAGATTTAGTTTATCTAGGAAAGCGTTTACATCTTCAGCCATCAATTCGTAGCTTAGCTTTTTATCATCCGAAGAAGATTTCCCTTGACCTCTACTATCTAAACCAATTACTTTATATTTTTTACTTAAAGCTTCTATCTGGTTGTAAAAACTTCCCATTGAAGAATTATTCCCGTGAAGCAACAATAAAGGCTCACCTTCTCCATAAATTTCGTAGTATAGATTAACTCCATTAACCTCAACAAACTTTCCAATATCTTTGTTGTTTCCAAAACTCGGCTTTGTAATCGCTTTAGAACTATCTATAAACAAAGAATTTTTTCCAGAAAAAAACTTTTCATTTGAAATTGAAAGTTCAGTACCTTCAACCATAGTATAAGACTGCCAAGAATTTAGAGAAGATTCTTCAAAACCATTGTTTTTTAAAGGAATTTCAATCTTATTTTTACCATCCAAAACATATAATTTGAAATCATCCAGATAATAACTGTCTTTTCCGGCAACCGAAACTCCTACCGCCATCATTTTTGCTTTTTTATCGAGCTTCCCTTTCAATTCGTAAAAACTCCACTCTCCTTTTTTGTAAAAAGTACCCGCATTTTCATTATGAAGCATATTTCTTATTCCAATACCTTTTTCATTTAGAGGAAGCGCACTCAATACAACCCATGAGTTATTTGAAATTTCGTCATTATAAAATATTTTTCCTTCTAAAATAAAATTCTTACCTTCATAACCATCTGTTTTTACCACTTGTAAAATCTGATAAAACTGTCCAGAAAATTGAGAAAAAATAACGGTAATGAGAAAAATTAAAAAGTTTAAAAATATTTTCAGCATGATTTCGTAAAATTGAGTTTATTGCATCAAAGACAACCAGAATGTAAATTTGGTTACAGTATTTTATAAACATTAAAATCTCTGTAAACAATTTATTACAATATACAAATCTACAAACTATATCTCACTAAATAAAGACTGAAATTAAGTTCAAATTAATAAAAAATCCTCTCCAATATTTTGGAAAGGATTGAAATTTTAGAAAATAAAAGGTAAAAAGCAAAAAAAACAATTGGGGCTACGTTAAGCCGGAATCGAACCGGATAATCTTGCCGGAGTTACCGACTGCATTATTCCTCCCCTTCAAATGGTAACGAAGTAGCTTTTTTCTACGACACTTTTATTTTCTTTAATTTAAAAAGAGGCAAATTTCGAAAAAACTGTATTTATAAACATTTCTGTCTATTTTTTGGAGTTGAACCAAAATCATAAGATTAACCGAAGTAAGTTTTCTCTACGGCACCCTTTATATTGTAAACATAGAAAAACAGGCTTAAAACCAAATTTCTTCCAAATAAAAACGCCTCATTCACATGAAGCATTTCTAAATTATGTTTTAAATAAATTTATTCAATAACTTCTACGCTCGCATTCGGAGCATTATTTTTTACAGATTCAATACCGTTTTCCATTCCTTGCGAAGACTCATACATTTCACTACTTCCAATAACTTGACCATTGGTCGCTTTTAAATTGAAATAAAACTTGTCGTTGCTTGATGTTTTTCTGTCGTATTTAGAATCATCAGCAGAATTTTTCTTTACAGATTCAATTCCGTTTTCGCAAGCAGCTCTTGTTGTATACCCTTCACTTGAAAGGATTGTTTGGCCATTACCAGCTTTTAGATTAAACTTAAACTCGCCATTTTTTCTTGTTGAAATTACAAATTTTCCCATATTATATTTTGTTATTAATTTAACTAAAGTTATAAAAACCAAACGAATATGACAAAATTTTGCTTAAAATTTTTAATAAATAATATTATGATAAAAGAGGCAAAACTCAAAAAAGCTACCCAATTTCCGAAGAAATGGATTGGACTCGAACCAAAATTATACCGTGAAGTAAGCCTTTTCTACGGCACTCTTTTATTTTTAATCAAGGTAATAATACCAGAATCGTTCGTGCATTTGCTCTAACCAACTGAGCTACTTCTCCTTTGCGAGGGAAAAGGCAGGAATCGAACCTGCGACCGAATGTTCAAATCTCGAAGTATGATTCTGAAACAACACTTGATTTATTTTTAAAAACAAGGCGATAGTCGATAAGCGTATTATCGTGCTCTACCATCTGAGCTACTTTTCCGAAAATTTTAGTGGAAAAGGCAGGGCTCGAACCTGCGACCCCGTCGTTGTGAGCGAAGTAACGCTTGTCTACGGCACTTGTTTATTATTTTTTCCATCGAGTTTTTCTGAATTTTTTCCAATTTTTTTGAAATTTTATTTCTTTCGAATTTATTGTTTCAATTCCGTGTGGAAAACACCATGAACAACCCATTTTATCTCCGTATAAAATTCTAGAGATTTTAACGTTTGAAATCTTTTTTGGAAAGTCAATGAGTTGATATTCATTGATTCCAAAAGCTTTCATTAATTTTTTGTTATTTTTCATTAGTATTGAGCTTAACCTCAATACAGCGTTCCTTTATGAAATGATTTATAATGTTTCATTGTTCTTGTTTTGAATTCTGTGACAAATTTATAATCGAAGTACGCATTCTTTTTACGTAGTTGTATTTTTTTAAAAAAAACCAAGTAACATTCTATAAGAGTACATTTTGTGTTCAAAATTGGTAGTTTGATCGAAGTAACTCTTATATACGACATTGGTTATATTAAACCGAGCAATTTGCGAAAAGACTATGTTTCAATTAAAAGTCGAAGGATTTCTTTTCTTACGGCATCGGTTGGTTTTTCATTATTTGTGTTTTTGTTTTAGCCCCGATTGAAGCGACATCCTTTTTTTGCGATGGCTTTGTAAAAAAGCGTTGGCAAAAAAGATACAGCACTTCGACTACGCTCAGTATAAACTTCAAGCGGGAAATAGCTTCTAAAAAAATAGTTTTAAAAGCAGAGCCTTTTACAGCTCTACTTTTTTGATAATTTCTACGGCTGATTTTCGGTCTTCTAATGCATTGAGAATATCGAAAATCTTGTCAGACCAACCTGCGATTAGGTATACATCATTTTTTCTGACATCTAACGGTTGTTTTCCGTAACCTACCAAATCGAAAATATACAGTTTCGCATTGGGTACAATCGCTTTGTATCGGTTCCATGATTTCTCAAAAGAATTACCTGTACCTGAACTATCCCACATTTGGGTATCGGTAAACAACATGATTTTATCGACTTTTTCTTTTCGACTTATCAAATCGTCAATCACCAAATAACCGTTGGTTGAATAACCTACTTCACCTTCTCGTTTGTAGAACTCGTTGACGTTTCTCAAGATACCATTTTTTGGCATCGGAACTCTTTTCCAACGGTCTCCAAACATACCGGTCACCACATTTTTGCATTGTGATTGCAAAATCATTGACATCAATAAACCAATATCGTAAAGCAAAATTTTGCTTTTTGGCGAAACTGGTTGTTGCATAGAACCGGAAACATCGGCGCCGATAACAACGGATGTACCGAAGTCAAAACCTCTGATGTTTTTGGCACTTACCAAAACGGCATCTTCCAACGCCTCCAAAATAGAGGAAAGGTAAGGCGAATCTATCGCTTTCAGTTCTCTATAAGCGGACAAAAATCTGAATGGCAACTGCTTTGAGTTACGCACCGCTTTTTCGTCGGACAAATAATTGCAAACTTTGTAGATGGCATCCGAAGAAACTTTTGCTTCCAAAATGTTTCTTAGGTTTCGCAAGGTTGCCATATAACCCAACTTATTACTGAAAATGAGTTCTTCCCATTTGTTTTTGAAAGCCATTTGTTTTTCGGCATCGCTCGAAAATTTTTGTTGACCCAAAACGGAAAGCTCTACTTCCCAAGTATAAGGTGTATCCAACGTATCGTTAACGATTTTGTTGAAAATTGTTTGTTGGTTATCGTCTTTTGCTTTTGGGTGTACCAAAAACAAGGCGTCTTTCAAGGTAACATCTGCTTTTCGGTTGTATTTTCCGAATTGGTATTCGTCAAACTTGTTGAACGATTTCGCTAAACCTTTTTGGACTTGTTTTGAAAGTCTGTTGAGTTTTTTGGTTTCTGTTCTTTGGTTTGCCAATTGGTAATACGCCAAAAGTTCTGTGATTTCATCGGCTCTTAAAACGACGTTATCTACTGTTTTGCTCACCAAATCGGTTCCTGAAACTTGTTTTGCCAATTCCACTGTCAATACCAATGGAATGGAACGCAAATACATTTCTTTTCTGGCGTAAGTTGCTAATTTAGCTACAAATTCAGGGTCGTTTTTCTCGATTAGTTTCTGAATTCTTTGCAATCTATCATTGCCTTTTTCGTATGTTGTGTTAGATAATCCTGTTGTAACAACAGCACTATACAATTCTTCGGCAGGAGTCATGGTGAACGCTTTTGCACCTTCGTAGTTTAGGACTACTTTGTTTTCTTTTCTTAAAAAATTAAATTTCATTTTTGTACTGTTTTTTTTGTTAAACATTTGGGATTTTTTATGTCTCCCTCAAATTTCTTCTGCAAAGTAAAAACCTTATTGCGCAATCTATTTGCGTAGTAAAAATTAATTTAATTTTTTTTGAAAATTTATGAATATCTATTATATATCATAATAAAGTTTTAACGCAATGACCGCAAGGATTTTTTTAATATTTTACTGTTATTAAGCTCGCAAAGGCATTTCATTTAGCAATATTTTCAAAAGCTTTGGTTGTTATGAAAAATATAAATAATCAATAAAATCTTAATTAATTCCTCGGCGCAAAGGGCGGTTTCCAAGTTTTATGCTTCATTATTTTTTTCACTTCTTCATAACTAACAGGATAGAAATTATGGCAATCTACTCCAACATCAATGGAAAGCATTTCCGGATCATCGAACAATGTTCCGTGAGAATGACCAAATAATTGCCATGTTCCTCGATGAGAGCCATTCCAAGTTCTCATAGCGTAATGAGAAAGAATAATTTTTTGATAGCCATTGGATTGATCTTCGTCTTCAACTCTGATTTCAGCATAATCCTTTATCCATTCAAATTTTTTAGGATAAGTTAATGTTGAACCTTCATGATTACCTTTTATTAGGAAAATTTTTCCATTGAGTTGATCTAAAACTTCCTTAGTAAAATCTGGTTTGCCTAAACTTACATCGCCTAAATGATAGACGAAATCCTCTTTCCCGACTTTTTCGTTCCACCGTTTGATGAGTTCTTCGTTCATCTCGTCCAAATCTTTGAAAGGCCGATTGGTAAACCTTATTATATTAGCATGACCAAAATGATGGTCTGCCGTAAAAAATATATTTGTTTTCATTTTTTTTAATTTTCATTAAACCATATCAAGGTTTTGAACCTTGACATGGTGATTAATATTCATCAAACTAAGTTTTTGAAGTCATCAGTTCTTCTTTAATGAAATCAATGACCATGGAATTCAATTTTTTGCAAATTCTTTTCACTTCGTCTTTCTCAATGCTAGAAAAAGCGTCTGGAAAATCTTTTTTGAAATCTTCCAAGACATCTTGATTGAAAGCTCCAATCACTTTACCTACCATCATTGGTTCAAATTCTCCAATTTTGCTCAACACGTTATTCAAACGGTTTTCGTTAATATATTTTTGAATTTCATCCCAAATTTTTTGAGCAGAATCAGTCAAATAAACTTGCTTTTTCACAACCTTATCTTTCCTGATTACCATTTTGGATTTTTCAATCCATTTTTCATTTTTATTTTTAATGATAACTCTCGCTCCGTTTCCAAAATATCTGGTTTTAATAGGTTTTATGATAGTTCCTTCGCATATATTATCTTCAATTTCTGGCAAACCCAACCAAGTTGGAATATGTGAATTGAAAACATTAGAGAACATCAACGCTTCTTCAAAAGTACCTTGAAACAAGGTTTTCGCATAGAAAAATCCAGTTTCTTCGAAAATTGAATTGGCAATTTCTACATCCATGTAAGTAATACCATTCAATTTAATATCGAAAGCATAAAACTCATTATACGGAGCATAATCAACTCCTTTTTGAACTTTTATTGCATCAACAACGGGTTCTACTTCTTTATGTTTGTAACCTCCACCGAACAATTCTCCGTAGATAACAACGGATTCAATGTCGGGATGGATGCTTTTCACCTTTTCAAAAAGCGAAAAAACATTTTCTCTGTAACGTTCTAAAATCTTCTGTGCATTATAGAACTTATCATCTTTTTCAATAAAAGCGGTTCTTTTAGCAATCTTAATTTCCTTTCCATCAGTGAAAAAAGATAAGTTTGCGCCATGCACCTTTTCTTGTACAATGAAAACATCGTGTCCATAACCTTGCATCTTAATCTGGTCGATTACTTTGGTTTGGTAAGCGTTTTCCATTGAATTATATGTTTTAAAAATCATTTTTCTTTCTGTAATTATTATAAATAATAGAAGTTGGATGTTGTAAAACTTCAATCTTCATACATCCATCTTCCAACTTTTTTCACACCATCAAATCCGCACAATTGGTACTTGCAAAGGCAAATGGTTTTGCTTTAAAAGCGTAGCCCATCCCAAGAATGTAGCCCATTGCGTCTTTCAAAGCGGCATTAGATTTATAATCGGCATCTGTATTAATATCGGCGTGAACTTCCATTTCAACACCATATTTTTCCAAAATCGGACTGATTAAATAGGCAATTTCTACCGATTTATTCACCTCATTTAGCATTCTTTCTTTGATGCTGATTTTTTGTAAAACTTTATCTTTTCTCACAAAAGCAAATGCTCCTTTTCGTTTTCTTACGAATACAATCGCTGTTGCGTAATTGATAAAATCCCCATAAACATGAGAGTCGGAGCCGATGCAAACGCTAATTTCGTTTCCGATTTCCTTTTCATGGATGATGGTTTCTTCTACCAACTCCGCGATAGGTTTGCTAAAGACATTTCCTTTTAAATTTTGCCATTTTTCCCGTTGAGTTTCCATTGTTTTTGATTTTTGTAAATGCTATGTTTTCATTTTCTATAAGCGTTTACTGGTTTTACATTTGTTTTCAAACTATCTTTTTCAGTTATTTTTTTTGAGATTTCCACAACATCTTTCGAGTCTTTTGCAGTTTTCACCACTTTGAAAGCGTTGATAGAACTTTCACCTTCTCTTTCTAGGTTTGATGCATTTTTCATGTATCTTGCTTCCATTAAAGCAGGTTCTGAAAAATGAGCAACTCTTGTTGTTGTTTTCACACAACTTCTGGCGATGGCAACGAAAGACATCAAGCCAACCAGAACTAATTTTAATGTATCTTTCATGGTTATTAGTTTTAATTTTTTTTGTTGATTCATCAGGATTGTTCATGAAAATTTTTTTTTTTAATGTATTCACGAATGCTTCGCATTTCGAACCTGAACAACAAGAGTCAAAGCCTTGTGTGCTACCTGTTACACCATGAATCAATGATGAGTAATAAATAATAGGTAATGAGTAATTTTTTACGTTAAACATTATTTATTGCTAATATTTTTTGAGATGGTTGTGGGATTGTTCATAACTTATATATTTTAAATATGAATTCACGAATGTTTCACATTTTGAACCCACTCAGCTTACGCAACGGTTTTGCAGACCGCCCCGACTCTCCCACTTCGGCGAACCATCGATTTATGGGTAATGAGTAATTTTTCACGTTAAACATTACTTATTGCACATTTCTTATTACTCATTTCTAAAGTTTGTCTATTTTTTTTGTGTTTGGTTGATGAACTTCTGCGCTCGACAAAACTTTATTTTTCTGAAATAATTAATTGTTTTTGCGATTTCGAAAGGAATCGAACCTTTAACCTTTGGTTTAACAGACCAATGCTCTAACCAATTGAGCTACGAAATCTTTTGTACTCCATAAGGGAATCGAACCCTTGTCGTTCGGTAGAAAGCCGAATGCACTAACCTCTATGCTAATGGAGCATTTTTGAATTGATAAAAAGAAAAAGCTTGCCTTATCATTTTGTGTTTGGTTTGTAAAGAACTTCTGCGCTTTGACAAACTTTTTCTTTGAGTTTTGTGACTAATTATTCAAAAAATTCAATCACATTTTTTAGATTCACTTCAAAAACCAGTTCCGAGAGACAGTCGGAGCCGATTTTCTCCATGAATCTTTGTAATCCCAGAAAGGTTCGAACTTTCAACCTTCGGTTCCGTAGACCGACGCTCTTTCCAGTTGAGCTATGAGATTATTAATTTATTCGCATAAAAAAAGCGCCTCTTTTTGGGAGGCGCTGTATATTTTAACGTATCAGTTTTCTAACTGACCCTAAATAATATGCACCTTTTTTCCACAAAATCACTTCCAAGACGACATGCTTTCTCCATCGGATTTTGTCCGTTGTCTGTAGAAAACTGTTCTAGTATGTATTGTAAGTGTCTCATTATATTTTTGTTTAAAAAATGTTTGTTTTATTAAAAGCTTAAAAATCTGTTGCTTTTAATTTTCGGTTGCAAAGTAAATATGATTTTTTTGAATTCACAAATTTATTTTCAATACAAATAACTGAAAATCAATTAATTATATTTAAATTAAAGCATAAGAAATTCCTGTCCGTACAACTGTACAGATGCCAATTTTACCTAAATGACTGTCTCTCATCGGTTTGCTTATCACTCTTTATTTTCTAATTAAAGGTTCATTATAGATTATAAATTTTTCACTTTTTCGTTTATTTTTTTTCATTCTAAATAATTTCGCTCCTAAAAACACAAAAAACGCCTCGATTTTCGAGGCGTTTTGCAATATTTTGATTTAAATTTTACAGGTTTATTGTAAATAATTTTCAAAGCAAGCACATTTCGCCTCATTCATCAACATCCATTCATACCCAAACGATCCCTTTACTGTAGGGCGATCGCATAGATTTAAACTGATATGTGCTCTTTGTATTTTCATTATTTTCTGCGGCAAAGATATATATTTTTCTCTTTTATTTGATTTTTAAAATTATTATTTAATTCCTAAACATCTTATTTTTTCCAGTTTTATACCTCGAAATATCTTTCAAAATTACTTCGTCTTCTGGGTTGAAATGTTTTAATTCATTTACAATATAAGAACCTGTCGAAACTTTCTCTGCAATAATTTCGTAGGCAATATTTCTTGTGGTATTTCGAACTTTTGGGTCTTTTTTAAACTCATGTTTCATGGCTTCCAAAAAGGTATTTTTCTTTTCAAAAGGCGTTTCTACATACAATTCTTTAATTCTTCGGTCGAGTGTTTCTACTTCAATAATGTTGGCAAAATAATTATTAAGACAATTAAAAGCATCCTGATTGGCTTCCCAACCTTGAAGTAGAATTTTCTGAGCCGCTTCCGGCTGGTCCATTTTTTTACGGTAAATTAAAGAACCTTTTACCATTTGGTTATTTTTCACATAATCGTCAATCACCATTTGATAATACAAATTAGAATTTGTGACATCATGAATTTCTCGGTAGAGGTCTCCTACTTTCTCTTTTTGCTCCAATTCTTTGTACAAATCGATTGCTTTTTTGTATTGCTTTCCTTTTTCAAAGCAGGATGCAGCTTCCGATTTGTTTTTTAATTTAGATAAATAAATTACGGCAGCTTCATTGTAAAGTTCGCCATCTTCAAGGGTTTTTGCACCGCGATAATTATCTTGTAGAAGATTCATATATACTTTTGCGGCTTTTCTGTAATCTTTTTCGTTGATGTATTTTTCAGCCAATTCTTCGTATTTATTTCGGATTTTATCGAAAAGAACATCGTCTACATAAAAACTTCTTCCGCCAATTCCGCGATTTCCGAAAAGAGAACCATTTCCTTCTCTTCCCGCCAAAAAAGAAATAACCAAACCCATCACGATTGCAATGCCGATGAAAACGAGAATTCCGCCAAGAACAGTCCAAAAATCTTCGGTGAAAAACTGCACCAAAAGCGTGATGATTTTAACAATCGCCAAAACAACGAATGCTGCAAAAAATTTATCTATAAAGTTCTGCTTATTCATCTTTGTCTGAGTTTAAAATAGATTTGTCTTCACTAAAAAGACGATACAAAAGAAACACAATCGCAACCACCAAAATCCACACAAACCAGTTGTAGCCATAGGTTTTGATTAATGGATAGAAAATGAAAACTAACATTCCGACCAGAAGAATGATGAGCAGAAATTTAGATTCTCTAGAAATACTATTTCCTCCCGCGTCGAGCGATTTTTTCTTAACCAATTTTGAATAACCAAAAATTCCTCCAATAATCAATACAATAAGCCCGAAAACTTCCAGCAAAGAAACCGACTGAGTATGTTTTGGAGCTGCATTACCAGAAATTCCCACAGTTGAATTTTCAATTTTTACCGAAGTTGGTTTGTCTATTTTTTCTTTAATTCCGAAACGATAAGACATTGAATCTCGCAACACAATCTTTCTTTTTTCGACCAGCTCTTCAATAAAAATTTTATTATATGCTAAAGCAGAACCCGCATCACGAAGTGAATCTTTAATTTTAGTTTTTAAAACGTTTTTATTTCCCTCCAAATAAACATCAATTCTTCTATTATAAATATCTGTAAGAGAATCTTTTGCATCATTTACATTTTGATTGATTTTAACATACTCAAACTGAATTTTTTGTAAAGGCTTCCCTCCTTTTTTAAGATAATCTGCATAAAGTTCAGGGTTTTCTTTATTCTGTACCAAAAGCAAAGCTTCGTTAAACTCATCATCCAGCGTTTTTCTTTTATCTGCAAACATCGAATCAATCTTCAAATCGATGTCGGTAATTCTTTTTTCTACACCAACCATTGAAGGTTTTGGTTCGTCATTCACAGAAACTTCATTATACGTTTCGACAGTTTTTACAGAATCTTCTTTGCTGATAAATGTTAACAAACGAATTAAACCCATAATCGCCAAAACTGTCCAAAAAACCCATCGGTAATTTTCTGAATTTCTCCCACCTGAATTCCCACCAAATAAATTTGAAAACCAAGAATTTCCAAATCTAAATCTTCCAAAACCATCCCCTCTTGAAGTTCCCAAAATATCTAGAGGAACGCCCAATTCTACCGCTCTGTCTGGATATTTTTCGATGTATTTAAGGTATTTTTCTATTTCTTTTTTGTTTCCCGCCAAAACTTTTTTCATGTCGAAAGGCAAATCTTTCATCCATTCTTCCTGCGTTTGCGATTTTTGTAAAGCTTCCAAAACTTTAGCATCATCCATTTCTACGGTGAAACTTTTAATTTCTTTCGGAATCTGAACACCTTTCGAGGCTTTCATTACTTTTTCGCTACCTGTTTTTGGGTTTTCTATAATCGACAGCCAATCAATTTCTTCATTCAGTTTTACCAAACCAAAATCTGGATGAATAATAACGATTTCAGCATCAATTTTTTGCCAATCTTCCTCGTTCAGCTTTGGATAAAAAATAGTGTTTTCCGGAATAAAAAGGCGGTCTTCAAAGCACTGAAAATAGGCGTTTTTACCAATTTCTGAAGGTGCAAAATGATTAAAAATTAAAAAACAGCCATACAAAACATTCGGTTCATTAGAAGGAATGGGAAAAGAGCGAACTTCTTCTAAATTTACACCCAAAAATTCCATTTCCTGAAGCCACAACAAAGGCGAAGAACCTTTTATTAAAAGTCCTTTCTTCGGATAAGTATTTCGTGGAAAAGGTTGAATTCTAAGCTCCATAATCCAAAATATGTTCTATAAATGGCTTCAAAAACTCGTTGTACATTTCCTCCATTGTTCTCATTTTCATCAAACTGTCTTTTGGCAGATAATATTCTGAACCAGCAAACTCATGTTCTGTCGCAATCGCTAAAAAACCGTGATCGCAAGACGGAATGTAAAACTCTTGAATATCTTTATTATTGCTTCTAAAAGTAAGCATTCCACGAGAATCGGTAATAATCTCGCTTCCTTCAGAAAAAGTAAACTTATTCTTATTTTTTTCGGCAAGGATTTTTACAGGGTGCGAATTTTTGTACAACGTAAGCGAATTATCATACATTCTTTTAATCTCGTTATGAGAAATCATCAAATTGTTCTCAGAATTGATTCCGAGTTTATTAAAATTACTCAAAATCTTAATTCCGGCTCTTTCCATTTTTTGCAATTCGCTTTCAATTTTGCTTTGACTTTTTGTAATTTCATGGTCATTTTTAACAGATTCTAGATTAATTGTTCCATCAACATCCAATTCAAAAACCCAAGGAGAACTCTCGTTTCTGAAATGAAATTTCTTATTGAAATACATCAATTTAAAATCATGTGGAATCTGTTTTCCGGTTAAATTAACCTCAGAATATTCTTTTGTGTGTACATTAAGTTTAGACAACAATCTTTTGTCTGGTTGATATTGGCAAATAATATATTGTCTCAATCGGTTTCTTGCCAAAGCAAAACAACCTTTCGGTTTTACAGAAATATCTTCTACCAAAACCTCACAACCATGATGAATATTGTAGTATTCGTAATAGTTTTTATTGTAATAATTATCAGACAAATAAGTCTGCAGCAATTGTTTTTTTGAACTTAAAATAAAAAATTCGCCTTCATACAAAAAGGTAGCAATTTTGTTTTGCGGAACTGGAAAAAGAATAGGATAATTCATCGGAACATCTGCTTTTTTCCCTCTTGTAGAAGTCGTTTGCTGATTAATTTGCTTTTTCTTTGGCGGATTTGACCACAAATCTTTCAACGGAAGCATGATTTTCTGAACGTGTTTTCTTGTTCCTTTATGATGTTTGTAAAAATTCAGTTCGCCATCCGAAGAAGTTGTCACCAAAAATTTAAGTTTGTCTCTGTTTTCGTGAATTACTTTCTGAATTTTTTGATGGTCTAAATTTTCATGATTGGTAATGAAAAAAACTTCCAAATCTTTTTCTGTATGTTCTTCATTAAAAAATCTTTGCAATGATTCTGAAACCTCCAAAAGCGGACTCACCTGATTCAAATGCTCCACAACGTCCTCTACTTTATCTAAAGAAACAGGAACAATCCCGCTTCCCAAAGCAAAAACTTTACAGTCTGAATGCGCTTTTGGATGTTTGATAACCGCAATTGCAGAAGCAAAAGCCAAAACTTTCGGTGTTCCCCAATTTTTCAGGGAAGTATCGATTAAAATAATTCTTTCGAAAACATTTTCTTCCGGCGGAATTTCTCTTTGAATGTATAGCGCTTCGTTATTGGCAACACGGTTCATAAAAACTTCATCTTCATTCGCAAATTCAGACAAAAGCATTCTGCTGAAATCTCCCTTATTGGTCATATCCGAAACACCGCCAATTGGTTGTTCTCCCGGCGAAAGATGTCGCATCGGAATTTTCAAACCGCTCCAAATTCTTTTAATTAAACTTCCAACCTGAAACGTTTTTGGCTCTTCAATTAATTCTTGAATAAAATCTTTATCGGTTTCTACGGTGGTTTCTTCTTCGATAACTTCGTCTTCAAGGTCGGGAATTTCTACAATTCCACGCATTGCGTTGATGATGGATTCTGCTGTGGGAAATTTACTTTGAAGTAATGCTAAAGTTTTAATATCTCTATTTACCACAAGAGACGTTAATTTCTTTTTAACAGATGCTTCACCTATGATATAAGGTTTAGTTTTAAATATTTCTAAAATTAATCCTGAATTTGCAGGAGAAACACAGTTGTGACAGTCTTTAAAAATAGTTTGTAAAAGAGAAATTTTATTTTGTCCTTTCTTCAATGAACTTCCAAGATTTCTCAAATTTTCTAAAAATCTAATAGCTAAATCCACATCAGAATCATTTTCTGCAGACTCTTTTTTATATCTATTCAGATAATAAAAAACACCGTCGAGATTTATGTAACCTTCATTAAGAGTATACAGAACAAGAAGTAAAGAGCCAAAAGGAGGAAAACCTTTGTCTTTTAATTCTTTGAGTATTTCTATCACATAAATTCTGTAAGCGATCATCCCTACATTTGGAATCGAAATAAGGTTATTTTCATTATAACCATTTTTCTCTGGAACATCTTCGTCTGTGTTCCATTCCCAGAAATAATTAATATACGATTGAAAATAAGCAATTACATCCATTTTTGTGCTTTTTCAGTGAAACGGAATGAACTTACAGATAAGGTTCGCAAATCCTTTTTTTCAATTTTTACAAAGCTGCCGTTTTCGTTCCATAAAAGATATTGCTCTTGTTCCGAATTGTATTTTTTTTGTAGTAAAGAGCTCAAGTTTTTAAATTCAAAATCAAAACCTGTTGGTAAAAGATGGTCGTCTTTCAACCAAAAAGTCTTTCCTGGAAGACTCAACAAAGGTGTTCCGAAAAATAAAGCTTTATCATCAATTACAATCCAGTTCAATTTTTCAAGTTTGAATTTTGGTAATTCTAAAACCTTGTTTTTAATCTCAAAAATTCCACTCAATAAAGCAAAAGCAGGTTGCTCTTCCTCACTTGGCTTCAACTTTACTTCTAGTTTTTCATGGATTCCAAAAAAGTTATTGTTCGAAATCGGAAAAGTTAAAGACAACGCTTTATCAATCGGCGTAAACAATAAAGCCGAGCGCATTTTTTTGGTCGGAACCAGTGCGTTTTTCTTGAATAAAAGTCCGTCTCTCAATTCATACAAAACCAAATTCGGTAATTGCTGAATTTCAGAAGAAATCGCCTGTTCATCGGTAAAACCTTTTAGCCAAATCACGTCTTCATCAGTCGCAATCTGAATGTTTTTCCAATCACGAATTCCGCCAAGGAAATCTTCATCAGCTTTAGGAAGTTCAGCCCAAAAAATTTTTAAACCGTTTGAAGAATCTTTTGCCATAAGCTTTCGATTTCTTGTTGAATAAACTGCTTCTGCTCTTGATTTCTAATCCAATCGCAACGCGTTTGTAAATATCTTAGTTTGTCTTTTATTACATTTTGTTCTTCAAAACTAAGGTTTCCAAGATTCCATTTTTCAACTAAAATTTTAACGTCTTTCATCACTTCTTCAGGATTAGGCGTTTTGTTTTGCAACGCTTGAGGATGTGACTTCGGGTTCTCGTCTTTTTCTATGGTTCTGTTGATAATTCCTTCGAGAATTTCAATCTGTTCTTCGGTGTCCCAAATATGCTTCAACACCCATAAATCTGACAAAATTGCTTCATTTCTTCCGCAAATTAAAGCACTTGCTGCAATAAGATTTTGCATTTTTACGGCTCTTCGGTCTGAAATCGAAATTCCTGTATTTCTAAGACTGATGATAGTGTTTAAATAGACCTCGTAAATAGGCTTTAAATCTATAGTTTTACATAAATTTTGAAGTTCTTTCACTTCGTGAGCGAGAATTTCCGGAACGTCTGTTTCGATATTATTTTCTAATTTTCTTCCCGCCAAAAGCACTTGCTGAAGCAAATCTGGGTTTACATAATCTACATTAATTCTAATCAAAAAACGGTCGAATAAAGCATTCAAAGCTTCATCTTCCGGAAGCACATTACTTGCGCCCACAAACATCAAAGCTGGAAGGTTTTTGGTTTCTTTTCCTCTTTTGAAAATCTTTTCGTTTAAAGCTGTTAAAAGTGAGTTCAAAATCGCAGAATTGGCATTGAAAATTTCGTCTAGAAAAACCAACGAAGCTTCGGGCATCATTCCGTCTGTATTGGTAAAAAGCTCTCCTTCCTTAAGTTTTCTGATGTCGAAAGGACCGAAAATTTCGTTCGGTTCCGTGAAACGGGTTAAAAGATATTCAAAGTTTTTGCCGTCTTTTACCGTTTTTGCCAGAGTTCGAACGATTGCAGATTTTGCCGTTCCTGGAGGGCCGTACAAAAAGGCGTTTTCCCTTGCCAAAAGGCAAATCCCTAATAAATCTACAACATCATTTTTACCCACAAAAGTATCTTTTACGTAGGTAAGAACTTGGTTTAATTTTTCAATATTTTGAGTCATTGTTTTTGGTTTACATTTAATTGATTTCGCCCTTTCAGGGCTTCATTAAATTTTTTTTTTTCAATGGGCTTCACCCATTGCTATTGATTTCGCCACTTCGTGGCTCTTCAGATTCTATGTTTACTATTTTTAATTCTCGCCAAAATTCGTCTTTATACATCCCAAATTCAGCGATGAGCAATTGATTAATGTGAGGTATTTCAGCTAAAGAATAAGCTTTTCTTTCGACAATTCTTTCGAGATAAAGTTTTCTATACGTTGCATCTTTAAATTCTTCTTCCCAGTTGATATTTTCCAAATTCACCTCAAATCCAACTGCTGAATAATGGAAATTTCTCAAAATCCCTTCAAGCATTGGAACTAAAGGGTCTTTTGAATCTGCGGTTTGTAAGGCTACTAAAATTTGAGGAAGAAACCGTAAAGACAAATCTGCAGAAAGCAAAGCTGAAACGTTTCTTTTTCCTTTAAAGTCTGGGATTAATTTAGATAAATCTTTCGCTGTATTTTTTCGAATTAAATACAATTGTGCACTGTGATAAAGCACTTTTGCAGCCCAAACTGCTGTTTCGCGGTCGTATTCTAATGTGTCAGATAAAAATTCTAACCGTTCTTTTTCAAATTCAGATTCAAAATATAAGGTACAATCTTGCTCTTCCTTTTTCGAAATCTCTTTAATATCTTCGAAAATTGTAATGCTTTCATCTTTTCGGAGCAGAAAAACAGTGTCTAAGAACGGGGATTTATTTTCCATCATCAAACAAAAATAAACATATTTCTGGGAGGAAAGAATATAGATTTACAGAAATTTCAATGATTTACAATCAACTTTACCTTTATAAAAAACACAAAACCTCTTTTAAATTTCTTTAAAGGAGGTTTTAATTATTTAGAGTCTATTCGAAATTTTTATCTCAACTACTTCCGACTCTAAAAAAAGTAATTGCGATGAATTTTTATCGATTCAGCAAATAAGCAAAGCTACTTACCTCATCAAAATATGTCTTTTGAAATCTTCCTAAGTCGATTTCGTTGTCAAATATCTGAAGTAATTTCCTGTTAAGTATCCTGTTGATACATGGAAATGGTTTGGTCTCAAAATATTTATTATCCTTACCTTTGTACGCATAAAAACATCATTATGAGCATACACATAAGTGCCAAAAAAGGAGAAATAGCTAAAGTAGTTTTACAGCCAGGTGACCCTTTAAGAGCAAAATATATTGCAGAAAACTTTTTAGAAAATGCAAAATTAGTAAGCCAAACAAGAGGTATTTTCTACTATACCGGAACTTATAAAGGTAAAGAAATTACCGTTGGAGCAAGCGGAATGGGTTTCCCAAGTATCGGGATTTATTCTTTTGAACTTTTTACAGAATATGAAGTAGAAACCATCATTAGAATAGGAACTTGTGGAGGATATTCTACCGATGTAAAAGTTTTTGACCTTCTTAATGTAGAAAACGCAGCCAGCGAAAGTACGTATGCAAAATTTGCTTGGGGATTTGAAGAAGATATTCTTCCGCATCAAGGGAATGTTTTCAATATT
The DNA here is from genome assembly GCF_057180445.1 of Chryseobacterium sp. HNCC26DJ239. Lineage (NCBI taxonomy): Bacteria > Pseudomonadati > Bacteroidota > Flavobacteriia > Flavobacteriales > Weeksellaceae > Chryseobacterium > Chryseobacterium sp. HNCC26DJ239. The sequence continues at coordinate 279,638 of NZ_JBXUGJ010000005.1, read as the reverse complement.
ATTAATGAAACTTCTGAAGAATTAGGCTTAAAAACTAAAGCAACCAACATTCACAGTAGTGATATTTTTTACAGAAAAGACCCTGCTGTTCCAGCTATTGCAATGCAATATAACTGCCCTGCTGTAGAAATGGAAGCTTTCGCTTTATTTGCCAACGCCAAAGAATTAGGTAAAAATGCTGCGACAATTCTTACAGTTTCAGATATTATCCCAACTAAAGAAATGATTTCGGCAGACCAAAGAGAAACAGCTCTAAAACCTATGATTGAACTTGCTTTAGAAGCAGCTTGGAAGATTTCTTAATCTTTTTTAATCAAAAAAAATACATTATTTTGAATACGATAAATATAGCTTTTATATTTATCGTATTTTTTATGATAAGCCTACTCTATTATTTTCGTTTTCTTAGGAAATAAATACATTACTTATTCAACTTTCGGGAAGTTGGCTCCTCTTTTTTGGAATTATAAAAATTAATCTCCAGTTTAGATTTTCTTCATTTTTCATTCATATCAACCTTTCAAACCACTGTCAATAAAGTACTTACCAACAAATATTACACAAAAACCTAAAAGCTTTTACAAACTTTCTTTTTTTAAATGATAATTTTTACATTTAGTTGAGCCCCAGCTTTTTCAAATGGAAATTAAAATATAGCATCCATTTTATGAGAAGTAATTTAGACAAAACCAGTCTTTAATGCAATCGATTACAAAACAATAAATACAAAAATATGTCAGTTACATTAGGAAACAAAGAGTACTTTAAAGGGATAGAAAAAATCAGGTTTGAAGGAAGAGAATCAAACAATCCTTTAGCCTTTAAATTTTACGATGAAAACAGAGTTGTACGTGGGAAAACAATGAAGGAATACTTCAAATTTGCAACTGCTTATTGGCATACATTCTGTGCAACAGGAGGTGACCCATTTGGTGTAGGAACACAGCAATTTGATTGGCTTACCGCAACAGACCCAAAACAAAGAGCGACAGAAAAAATGGACGCTGCATTTGAATTTTTCACAAAATTAGGCGTTCCTTACTATTGCTTCCACGATTATGATTTAATTGATGAAGCAGACAGCTTTTTAGAATCAACAAAAAGATTAGAATTCATCACAGATTATGCTCAAGAAAAGCAAGCTGCATCTGGTGTAAAATTACTTTGGGGAACATCAAACTGTTTTTCTAATGCAAGATTTATGAACGGAGCTGCAACCAACCCATCTTTTGATGTTTTGGCGTACGCAGGAGGTCAGGTGAAAAATGCTTTGGATGCTACGATGAAATTAAATGGTGAAAACTACGTTTTCTGGGGCGGTCGCGAAGGCTACATGTCTTTGCTAAACACCGATATGAAGCGTGAACAAGAGCACATGGCAAAATTTTTACACATGGCAAAAGATTACGCTCGTGCACAAGGTTTCAAAGGAACTTTCTTCATTGAGCCAAAACCAATGGAACCTACAAAACACCAGTACGATTTCGATGCAGCAACTTGCTTAAACTTCCTTCGCCAATACGATTTATTAAATGATTTTAAACTCAATCTTGAAGTAAATCATGCTACTTTAGCACAACATACTTTCGAACACGAATTGCAAGTAGCGGCAGACAACAATGTTTTAGGAAGCATTGATGCCAACAGAGGAGATTATCAAAACGGTTGGGATACAGACCAATTCCCTGTAGATTTATACGAAATGACACAAGCGATGTTGGTGATTATCCAAGCAGGAGGTTTTCAAGGTGGTGGTGTGAATTTCGATGCTAAAATCAGAAGAAACTCTACAGATTTAGAAGATATTTTTATCGCTCACATCAGCGGAATGGATAATTTTGCAAGAGCATTTATCGCAGCAGACCAAATTTTAGAAAAATCTAAATATTCAGAGATTAGAACCAACAGATATGCTTCATTCGATTCTGGAAAAGGTAAAGATTTCGAAGAAGGAAAACTTTCATTAGCAGATTTGGCTACTCACGCAGAAAGTTTAGGGGAAGTTGGTAGAGAAAGCGGTAAACAAGAATACCTTGAAAGCTTAATTAACCAATATTTATAAAAATTAAACACAAAAGACACGGAAAAGTTTCACAAATACTACATTTAAAAATTAGTATAATTCGTAAAAAATTAGTGTAATTTGTATTAAATCCACAATTAAAAACTCAATTAAACTATGCAGATAATAGATTCAGGGCCGCAGTATTCGTCTAATACAAAAGCCCAAATCAATATGACGTACGTTACAGTACTCACTTTGGTGGCAACTTTGGGCGGACTTTTATTCGGGTACGATACGGCGGTAATTTCCGGCGCCGAAAAATCTATTCAAGAGTACCTCATCATTCCGTTGGGTCTTAGTTCGCTTGCTCATGGTGCAACAATTTCCAGTGCATTAATTGGATGTATTATTGGAGGAGCCATTTCTGGATACATTTCTACCAAACTGGGAAGAAAAAAATCTCTGATGCTTTCGGCATTTTTGTTCTTCATTAGTGCTTTAGGAGCAGCCTACCCAGAATTTCTATTTTTTAAGCATGGTGAACATTCTATGGGCGTTTTATTGGCATTTAATTTCTACCGAATCATTGGCGGAATTGGTGTTGGTTTGGCATCCGCAGTTTGCCCGATGTACATTGGTGAAATTGCTCCTGCCGAAATTAGAGGCAGATTGGTTTCTTTAAATCAGTTTGCGATTATCTTCGGAATGTTGGTCGTTTACTTTGTAAATTGGGGAATTGCAAGCGGAAAAACCGTAGAATGGATTAACGAAATTGGGTGGAGATACATGTTTTTGTCTTTAACGATTCCTTCTGCATTGTTTGGGATTTTACTTTTCTTAGTTCCGGAAACGCCACGTTATCTAAGTTTAATTAATAAAAACGAAGAAGCGCTGAAAATTTTAACCAAAATAAATGGTGAAGCGAGAGGAAAGGAAATTTTTAACGAAATTAAAACAACCGTTACGGAACACAAAAGCGAGATTTTCGCATTTGGAAAAACCGTTATCGTGATTGGAATTTTACTTTCAGTTTTCCAGCAGTTTGTAGGGATTAACGTTGCGTTATACTACGCACCGAGAATTTTTGAAAGCATGGGTGTTCATAAAGATGCTTCAATGCTTCAAACGGTTGTTATGGGATTGGTAAATGTAGTTTTTACGGTAATTGCAATTTTCACGGTTGATAAATGGGGAAGAAAACCGCTTCTTATCGTAGGTTCGATTGGGATGGCGATTGGGATGTTTGCGATTTCAATATTTTCTTATTTAGGAATCATCAGTTTTGCAACTTTGGTATTTATCATTATCTATACAGCATCTTTTATGATGTCTTGGGGACCGATTTGCTGGGTTTTAATTGCCGAAATTTTCCCAAATAAAATTAGAGGAGGCGCTATTGCCATTGCTGTTGCTGCACAATGGGCGGCAAATTATTTAATTTCATCAACCTATCCTTTTATGATGGAATTTAGTGGCGCTTTCACTTACGGATTTTACGGAGTAATGAGTGTTTTATCTCTCGTTTTTGTTTGGAAATGGGTTCCGGAAACCAAAGGTCGCTCTCTAGAAGACATCGAAAAAATCTGGAAGAAATAAACCTTTTCTTTCGAATATAAATCATAAAGACTAGCTTTTAAAGTTGGTCTTTTTTTTCGTTTTAAACTAAAATATGATATTTATTTTTTTTACTTCAATTTTGCAAGATATATAATTGATTTTCAAATTAAATTAATTACATTTATATTCAATATCAAAACATTTAAAAACCAATAATACATGAAAAAGTATTTAATTTTATCGGCATTAGCCATTATCACGAGTTGCAGCAGCACATCGGTTGTTAACAGTTGGAAAGACCCAAGTGAAACTGTTGCAGGACAAAATTTTCAAAAAGTAATGGTGGTCGCTCTCATGAAAAATGAAGCCACAAGACGAAATATTGAAAACGAAATCGCCGCCATTAATCCTAGTTTAATTAAAACTTCCTTTGCACAGTTTAATGCCCTCACAGAAAATTTATCTAAAGATGAAAAGTTGAAAATTCTGCACGACGAAAAATATGACGGAGTGATCACTATGCGTTTAGTAAGCAAAGAGAAAGAATCTAATTACGTTCCGGGAAGAACCACTTACTACGCAGGATACCCAGGATATTTGGGGTATTACGGAGGTTATTTCGGAGGTTGGTACGGTATGTACGGTGCACAATATTATACACCTAGTTACTACAGCGAAAGTACTTATTATTTAGTTGAAACCAATATCTTCTCTTTAACCAAAAACAAGCTGTTGTGGAGCGGTACAACCAAAACACTTGCCGGAAGCGAACTGATGCCGATGGTAGATGATGTCATTAAATCTGTAAAAAGCCAAATGGAAAAAGACGGTACTACAGCAAAGTAGAAAAGACATACATATTAGATAATAAAAGGCTGCCTCTAGATGAGACAGCCTTCTTTTTTATCGTAATTTATTGAGTTGACTAAAAATCTAGTCCAAAGAATATATTTCAAATTTTGATAAACCAAATTTCTATAATTAATGATTCTTTTTGATAAATGTTGGTTTAATTACGCTTAAGGTTTGGTTTGCCTAAGTAATTTCGGCATAGATTCAAAATATTTTTTATAGTTAAAAAAGGCAGGCGAAACGCCTGCCTTTTTAGTTTTTATTAGTAATGAATTAAATAAAATGACTATTTATATTAAAATTTTCTATCCTTTATTTGACCTCTACTTTCTAATTCTCCTATTTGGTTAGTTAGTGATGCCTTATTTTATATTACATACTTTACTACAAAGGTTTTAATAGTTCTATTTATTTGATATTTTCCTAATTGTGGGTAATGTTCGTCTTTACTGGAAAAAAGTGAGCACTCTTTCAATTAACCAAAAAGAAGCAATGCAACCAATGGTGTAAGCCGGCACTTTTTGCAGTACTAAAGGCCAATCCTTTTTCAAACTTACTATTCGAATAATCAATAGCACCAGGAGCACAAAAGCTAATTGCCCCAACTCTACCCCTATATTGAAGAAAGCCAATGCAAGAGGTATTTCTGTCTGTGGTAATCCTATTTGAGACAGTGCGCCTGCAAAGCCTAAACCATGTAAAAGCCCGAATACAAAAGCTACTAACCAAGGTTGTCTACTGGTGAGCGTTTGCTCTCCTCGAATATTTTTTAAAATTTCTAATGCTAGAAAAATTATACTTAAAGCTATTATTGCCTCTACGGGAGGAGCTGGAAAATTTACATAGCCTAATGCTGCCAAACTAAGCGTAATGCTATGAGCTAATGTAAAAGCCGTTACTGTTTTTAGAATTTTTTTCCAGCCTTTAGTAATAATGATAAGAGCTAATACAAATAGTAAATGATCTACTCCCAAAACAATATGTTCTATTCCCAAACCAAGGTAGGTTTTAGTAACGTTCCATTTACTGGTTTTTCCCGGTACAGTAGCAGTAGGTTGATCTGGTTTTAACATTATAGTAGTTCTTTCGCCGTTCAGATAATTAATATCTACAAGAACATCTACCATTGTTTTTTCCAAATTGTGTATTGAGAATTTACTATTGGGTAATGGGGTTTTTCCTTGAAGGTTATAATGAAACACCATGCTGTTTTCTGCTATTTTCCGCTCTCCTGCTTCTACCATTTTAAATCCATCTGCAAATACAGGATATAAACTGATTACCATATCGCCTTTACGTGGTACTTTCCAAATTAAGTCGTATGAATTCTCATTTGTTTGTTTAATGAGGAGATAGGCAGGACGAATCTCGTGAGCTTGAATTTTTGCCCCAAAACCTACCAGTAAAAACATGTACAAGAAAAAGTACTTTATCATTTTTGTACAAGGTTTAAAGCAGTTGAAAGTTCGTTTTTCTGTGTTTGATTAAGACGGTTAGATTCTATTACAATCTTATATTTCTTTTTCAAATCATGATATATATTGTCTTTTGTCTCGGTTTCCACATTATATTCATAATCACGCTTTAATTGCTTAGCAATACTTTCCATTTCAGGCACATAAGCGTCTTTTTTCTCTGAAATAAACACCAAATGTTCTCCATAAGCCGAGGTAATAGGACCGATCCATTTTTTTAAAGTTTTATTCTCCAATGCTTCGTAGAATTCTTCTCCCAATTCTCTCGTGATTTCCGTTTTTGAAGCTTGGTTAAATTCAGCAGGTAACAATAGTTGATCGCCTTGATTTACAAGCGCTACTTCATTCATAGAATTAACTTTTTCTAACACTGATTTAGCTTTATTCTTTGGATCTTGGTGGTTTGCTGGACTAAAAGTAATAATCTTCAAAGAATAGCTATTAGGTACCACATATTTATCTTTATTAGCATCAAAATACTTTTTAAGATTTTCTTCTGTGGCTGGCTCTATAAGTTTTGTAAGATCATTTGCCATGAACTCCATTTTTTGAGACAATCTTCTCTTTACGATCTCATCGTTATGATCTAGATTCATTCGTAAAGCCTCTTGATAAAAAATCTCTTCTCGTACATAATTATCGACAAGTTGATTCATTTCTTCAGAGGTTGGCTCTCGTTTCCATTGAAGTTCCCAAAGTGCACTAAGATGATTAATTTTATCATCATCAATCACAATTTTAAACTCATCATCCTTGCCGTTATTAGCTGCTTTATACACTACAAATAGTAAGGCTCCCAACAACAAAAAGTGCAACAATGGTTCTTTTATCCATTTTTTCATATATCATATCTTGTTAAACAATGTATGCGTTAGAAAATTTCCATTTTTTAACGCATACTATTGACATTATATCAATTTATTTCGGGCTATACCAAATTGGTGAAGTATATGCTCTCTCTTGGGTTGTTACCCAAACATCTTTAGCTTGTTGAAATTTGAACCTAGCTGCATCATAAGCTGTCCATCTTGGTGAAGGTATTTGTAAAACACGCACATAGTAAAATGCTTTTAATTTAGGATCAAACTCTGGATCGGACCAAACTGTTTTTAGTTCTTGCGCACCAATAGTATCTTTCCAAGTAGCATCTTTCAGATTTACAGTGTTTCCTACTGGTGGTATTTTACCATTAGCAGACATTGGTCTTTTGTTCATATCACTCCAAACTACATTATAAACTTTTTCGTGTGTGTTACCTTTTGCATCCAACCATCCTTTAACCACTTGTACTCTGTCTAGGTTTGCATCTTGAGGATCTTTCCAAGCGTAAATCATAAAATTAGGATTTTGCCCTGCTTTACCTTTAATATCTCCACCCATTGGCACGCCTTTTTTGTAGCCAACTTGAGGCATGTTGCGCGCAGTCAAATCTTGTTTTGTATAACCATATCCTCCAAAAAAGCGAACTTTCATTCTTGGCCCTGTAGAACCGTAAGTTTCTCTACGCTTCATAGCATCCCAAAGTGCGGCACGTGTATTAGAAGTAGCCCAAACAGCAGTATATCCTGATGCACCAAGTTTCCACGCCATCATAGATCCAGAAGGGAATTCTAATGCTTTTTCAAAAGAACGTTCTTTGCTGGGTTCTTCGTTAGAATATTTTCCCCAGTAGTTATTATCATCAGCTGTGCTTAAACCACTGTGAGAATCTGTACCTCCGGCCATTCCGTATTTAAATGGATTTACACCCAATTGTGTTTCTAATTTTAAACCTGTGCTCAAAGCCTGTCTGATATATTCTGTTTTTAACATACCTGGCTTTTTAGGCTTCAATACAAGATTCCCTTTATCCCAAATTTCAAAATCAGCAAACTCGTCATTAGGTGACAATAAAGGGTGCGTTTCACTTGTTCCTTTGCATTGTGTTACTTCGTATAATACTTCATATTTGTTTCGAAGTTTGGCCAATTCAGGTGTCATTTTACTGCCATCCAAATTTGTTTCTTGAAACATCAAACCATTTGACAAATTACCATTATGCGGAATTGCTAATAATTTACCTCCTGTTTTGGCTTCATAATTAGCCATCCATTTCCAAAGATCTTCAGGGTTTTCAGAATCGAAAGTAGTCATTGGAGAAACTTGTTTTCCCTTGTCTGCTCCATCACGATAAATTACATTACGATGCAGGTTATTTCCCCCGCCATAGTTAGACGTCCATTCATAAGCGATAAATGCAGTAAACTTCCCAGGCTCATTATATTTTTCAACAATGTCAATATTTCTTTCCCATACTGTTTTAGCAAACTTGGGGTCTGTAAAAGGTTTTGGAAGCGTACCATTGGCTTGGCGGTTGATGATATCCATCATCACTGCGGCTGCCTTAGCACCACCAGCTTTCATATCTTCATGATATTTAGCCACGATAGGATCTTTCATTACTTCAGGATCTCCTTCAATAACTGCATTAATAACACCTGCGGCATCTGAATGATCTGCCACACAAAGCCAGTCTAAAGCGCGACTTAGTTTTGCTCTTTTTTTTGTGTTACTTTCTACCTCTTCACCACGTGCAAATCTAAGAGCCTCTTCTGGTCCAACTCTTGTCCCAGAAGCACCCGCATCAGCAGACCACGACGTATGTAAATGCTGATCTCCCCAATAAACATCTCGATTGGGATTTTCTTCAACTGCACTTGTTGTTGATTCAGTTGTTTCATTCGTTTTTTTATCATCCTTTCCCTTGCAGGCGGCGAATAAAAGCAGAATTAAGATGCTTTGGCCAATAGCTTTTGTTTGATAAGGCCACCTAACTAGTTTCGTTTTTTGTCGTTTTTTTTGTTTTAATTATTAATGCTTATTTGTTAATACATCATTAAAGTATGAAAGGCAGGTATTTAATTTTAACTTGCCTTTTAAAATCCTGTTTCTGTTATAATCACACCTATTCTCTCTGAGAATTTTCATTTCTGTTTAAGAAAATTACTATTGCTTTTTAACAGATTGGCTAGGAAATACTTTAAATACTTTAAATAATTTTAATACCAAAATTAATTACCTCCTGGACTTTGTAGTTTTTCTAGCACCTGATCCACAGAGAAACTTGCCGCTTTTTGTCTTGGTGGAAATTCTTTGAATGTTGATAAAAATTTACCTACATAGGCTTGTGCAGGCACCAAAAGATAAACCCTATTTAACATCCAATCATAATAAGTGTTTGATGTGATTTGAGAGCGTTCGTATGGGTCTCTTCTAAGATTAAAAATATAAGGAACTCTCATAGGTACAAAAGGCTCTTGCCAAACATTTAAGGTTCCTGGTGATTTTTGCATCATAAATAATAGTTTCCAATCATCATATCTCAAAGCTGTTAAATCGCCATCGTCAGAAAAATAGAAAATTTCATGTCTAGGACTCTTTACTTTTTTAGGATCCATTAAGTGGGCAGAAACATCATATCCATCCAAATGTACTTTGTAGCTTCTACCAAGTGAACTAGATTTATATCCATCCAATAAGTCTTCTTTAACATCTTTTTTGCCAGCAATAGAAAGAAAAGTTGGTAACATATCCATGTGATGAACAACTCCATTACTAACAGAACCTGCTTTTATATGTCCAGGCCATCTCATCATAGCGGGTACTCTCCAAGCTCCTTCCCAGTTGGTGTTTTTCTCTCCTCTAAAAGGTGTTGCTCCTGCATCTGGCCAAGTATTGTAGTGTGGTCCGTTGTCAGTTGAATAATGTATTACTGTATTGTCAGCAACGCCTAGTTCATCTAGTAATTTTAAGAATTTTCCAATATGCATATCGTGCTCTACCATGCCATCCGAATATTCATCTTGTCCTGAAATTCCGTCTAATTCTTTTTTCACATGGGTTCTAAAATGCATTCTCGTTCCGCTCCACCATACAAAGAAAGGCTTATTTTGCTTTACAGCATCTCTAATGAATTGCATAGCCCTGTCAGATGTTTCGTCATCTACTGTTTCCATTCTTTTTTTAGTTAATGGGCCAGTATCTTCAATTTTACCATTAGCAAATGAATGTATTACACCTCTAGGACCGTAGGTTTCTTTAAAAGTTTTTCCATTGGCTAGTACCATATCTCCTGGATAATCTTCATTTTCTGGTTCTTCTTCGGCATTAAGGTGATATAAGTTTCCAAAAAATTCGTCGAAACCATGATTGGTTGGTAGATGTTCATCTCGGTCACCTAAGTGGTTTTTTCCAAATTGTCCAGTCACATATCCTTGATCTTTAAGTAAAACGGCGATGGTAGGGTCTGCTACATTCATCCCTTGTTTAGCTCCAGGCAATCCAACTTTGGAAAGTCCTGTTCTAAAAACACTTTGCCCCATAATAAACGATGATCGCCCAGCAGTACAAGATTGCTCACCGTAATAATCTGTAAAAACAACCCCTTCATTAGCTATTCTATCAATGTTAGGTGTCTGGTAGCCCATCATTCCTTTTGTATAGGCACTAATATTGGATTGTCCGATGTCATCTCCCCAGATGACAAGAATGTTTGGTTTTTTATTGTTTTGAGCATTTACCAATCCTACCCAAAAGAAGGAGACGATAATGGCGCCTAACGTAAATTGTTTCATGATATTTGTTTTTTTAATGAATAAAAAAGCGAGGACTTTCCTGCCTTAAAAAAAATGTCATTATGTTCTTCCTATATTTTAGAAAGACATTCGTTGCTAATTCGCTGGATTAGCCGAAAGTTTTTCGAAAGCATCAGAAAGTTTGAAGCTATCACTTGGTTGAGATGGTGGATACTCTTTCAGAGATTGAATGAATGAACCGATAACCTTAGCAGCTCCGCTGGTCATAAAACCACGTTGCTCTTGCCACTCACCGTAACCTCTAGTTTTGTGCATTCTTTCAAATGGATCTAATTTTAAATTAGTAATGATAGGTGTTGATAATGGTAATTGAGGTGCTTGGAACCATGCTTCTTGATCAACGAACATAAATTTCCAATCTCCATAACGTACTGCATGGAAAGTTGTTTCAGTAAAGTATAAGAAATCTTTACGAACAGATTTTCCATTATTAAGGATAAGATCACTTTGATCATAACCATCCAAATGATTTTTGAAAGTTTTTGATCCAACTTTTTTGCCTTTCAATAAATCTTCTTTTAAATTCTTATCACCTTCACAAATGGATAAAAGAGTTGGCATCCAGTCTTCCATAGACATAAATTCACCTGTAGAAACGTTTTCTAGAATGTGATTTTTCCATTTAACAATTACAGGAACTCTAAATGCTCCTTCCCAGCCACCAGCACCTTTTTCTCCGTGGAAAGGTTGGTTACCTCCATCTGGCCAAGAGTTAGTAGCAGCACCATTGTCGGTTGCAAACATGATAAATGTGTTATCGGCAACACCAAGCTCTTCTAGATAATTCACTAATTGCCCAACATTGTAATCCATTTCGGCAACACCATCTGCATACTTACCATATCCTGTTTTACCTTCTCATTCTTTAGATTGGTGAGTAGGGTAATGCATTCTGATAAAATTGTGCCATACAAAGAAAGGTTTTCCTGCATCTACAGCCTCTTTCATAAATCTTTTTGATTCTTTAACCACATCTTCATCCAAATGTCTTTGTACTTCGGTACCCCAAGGACCTAATTCTTCTACTTTTTGTCCGCCTTTGCCATCCGATTTGGAGTGGACAATTCCTCTTACTGAAAAGCCCCATTTATCTGCAACATCTTTTTTAGGATAATCATATTGTTCAGCATACTGAGCCGCGTTCAGGTGATATAAGATACCATAGAATTCGTCAAAACCATGCATGGTAGGCAAGTATTCATCACGGTCACCAAAGTGGTTTTTACCAAACTGACCAGTGGCATAACCGTAAGGTTTTAATAATTCTGCAATGGTGGGATCCGAAGCTTGAATTCCTTGTTTTGCGCCAGGTATTCCTACGGTTAACAATCCTGTTCTATATGGATGTTGCCCCAACATGAAGGCTGCTCTACCAGCAGTACAAGAAGCTTGAGCATAATGATCCATAAACATCATCCCCTCTTTGGCTAATTTGTCAATATTCGGGGTGGTGCCTCCCATCATACCTCTGTGGTAGGCACTAATATTCCACATACCTACATCATCTCCCCAGATGATGAGAATGTTTGGTTTTTTGTTGTTTTGAGCATTTACCAATCCTACCCAAAAGAAGCAGACGATAATGGCGCCTAAAGTAAATTGTTTCATGATATTTGTTTTTTTAATCAATAAAAAAGCGAGGACTTTCCTGCCTTTAAAAAATTTGTCAATATATTGTTCTCTTATTTTAGAAAAACCTTCGTTGTTAATTCGCTAGATTAGCCGAAAGGATAATCATATTGTTCCGCATACTGTACTGCGTTCAGGTGGAATAAAATGCTGTAAAATTCATCAAACCCATGCATGGTTGGTAAATATTCATCTCAGTAACCAAAGTGATTTTTACCAAACTTTCCTAGGGCATAACTATGCGATTTTAACAATTCTGCTATCGCTATGTCAGAAGACTATACTCCTTGCTTGGCACCCGGTATTCAAACAGTTAATAATCCGGTTCGGCAAGGATGCTCTTCCAGCCGTACAGGATGCTAGAGTGCAATGATCCATAAAAATCATTACCTGATCCGCAAGCTTGTCAATATTTGGAGTTACCCCATCATACCAAGATGGCAAGCACTAATATTCCATATACGAACATCATGTACCCAGATTATAAAAATGTTTGTTTTTTTTGAGCAGAAACTGACATTGAGCTGCAGAGTAACAGCCGAGAAAAACGATCCTTTTTTTCATAATTATTATTTTTTGTTAATAGTTTTAAGAGTTTAAATTATTTTTGAATAAACCATAAACAACTTAAAATCAGTAGTAAATACACAACTTTTCTCGCAAAAACAAATGGTAAAGTTATTTTTTTTTAAAAAAATATCACACTTTAGAGTTATTTTTACTTTTATATTTTTTTACAAAATAATTGCAAAAGAATACATATATTTATATATCCAAAAACTATAAACTATGATCAATTTTAACGTAAAGATTCTTATTCCGATAAGTTTCTTAAGCTTATCATTCTCGGTAAAAGCGCAGCACACCGACTTGGTCGACGATAGCCAAACTCAAATCCTGGCTGATACTACAAAAAAATACATGATCCCGGAGCTTAGCGAGGATAATATGAAATGGACGAAAATAAAAACCAAATTCTTCACAACAAAAATTGGCTTTGCACCGATTCTCGACTACAATATAAATATTCAAAATCAAGACAGTAAAAACCAAGTTGGCGAGCAGGAAAGCAGGTTCGATATCCGTAGCGCAAGAATGATGTTTAGTGGCAAGCTTAATTTTAAAAATCCATGGTCATACCTCATAAGTTTGGAATATAAAGGCTTAGACAGAAGAGAAGACGATCCTCCTTTTGGTTTTACAGACCTAAAATTGGTAATTCCTTTTAATAAAAACAGTGATATCACTTTTGGAAAAATAAAAGAGACTTTCGCCTATGAAATGGTAGGAGACGCAGCCAACCTTCCCCACTTTGAGCGTTTGCTAAACCCTTTCTTTGCAAGTAGAAATTATGGGTTTATCTACCATCATTTCTTTTTAAACAATAGATTAACCGCTTCTGGAGGTATTTATAAAGATTGGATCTCCACAGGTGAAAGTTTCTCTAATTCTAACACCACGTTTACTGCAAGAATCACTGGTTTACCTAAATGGGAAAACGATGGTAAACAATTTATGCATAGCGGGGTAAGTTTTAGATACGTAGACGCACAGAACGGCATTGTAAGGTTGAAAAACAAAAATGAATCAAACATAACCTCAAATTATGTTGATACCGGAAATATTGCAGCGACAAGCCAAATCAATCTCGGTCTAGAACAATTATGGAGTATGCAAAATTTTTCAGTATTAATGGAATATGTACACAATTGGACCCGCACTGTAGACTTTGGACTACAACAGTTTAACGGATACTATGTAACAGGTAGCTACGTTATAAGCGGTGAACAAAGACCTTACGATCAAAGAGCCGCCTACGCGAGAAGAATAAAACCAACGGGAAAATATGGAGCATGGGAAATCTTTACCCGTTTTGGAAGAAACAAATTAGAAACAAAACAAATACATGGTGGAATTAATAACCGTTACGACGTTGGCTTAAATTGGTGGGCAACACAATACTGGAAGCTAGGTGTAGTTTATGGTGTAAGTAACTTAGAAAAAGATGGAATTACAGGGGTTACCAACAACATACAGTTTAGACTTCAATGGATTTATTAAAGAAAATTTAACCTAAAAAAACACCTATTTTAAAAAAAACACGTTAAAACCCTTTGTGTAAGCATTATTTGTTTAAATTTACGCTTCATCCTAAAGAAAGATTCTACAGGAAGATTTAATGTGATTTCTTATAATTTATGACAAAGAAAAATGCCACGATATATGATATTTCGAAAAAGCTGAATGTAAGTGTGGCTACAGTTTCCCGAGCGCTAAACAACCACCCCAGAATAAGCCAAGCTACGAAAGAGCTGGTTACGAAGACTGCGAAGGAAATGAATTATAAACAAAATAATCTCGCCAAAGCTCTTAAAAGTGGCGAAACAAAAAATATTGGTATTATCGTTCCCTACATTAATACCAACTTTTTCTCATCTGTTATTCGTGGGATAGAAGAAGAACTTTCTACACAAGGTTATCACGTGATTATTTGCCAAAGCCATGAAGACGTTGATATCGAAAGAAAACATTTAAACACGCTTCTTAATGCGCAGGTTGATGGCATTTTCATGTCGGTTTCGCGTACAACTATCGATACACAACATATCCAGAGTATTTTAGACACTTCAAATACGCCAATTATTTTTTTCGACAGAAAAAAAGACATCCCTGGAATTAGTACCGTAACTGTAGATGATTATCGCGGAGGCTACATGGCAACGGAACATCTTATAAAACAAGGGTGCAAAAATATTTTCCATTTTGCAGGTGATTTGAATCTTGAAATCTATCAAAACCGTCTCAACGGCTACAAACAGGCTTTAATTGATCATAAATTCAACGTAAAAGAAGAAAACATCATCTACACCGGAAGTTCTATAGACGCAGGAATTGAAGCAATAAAAACACTTTGGAAAGGCAACAACATCCCGGATGCCATTTTTTCCGCAAGCGACTCTACCGCATTAGGGGTATGTCAGGAATTAAAAAAGCAAAAAATAAAAATCCCGGAAGAAGTGGCGGTTATTGGTTTTTCAAACGAACCTTTTACTCAGTTTATGGAACTTCCGATGAGTTCTGTAGACCAAACTCCGGTATTAATGGGAAATATGGCAGGACAGGTTTTCCTAGACCACATCAAAGACAATTCTTCGGGAGTTTCTATTGAGAAAAAAGTGGTTTTAGCCCCGAAAATTATTATTAGAAAGTCTTCGAAGAGAAAGTAATTGTAGTATTAATCACCTAAAAACTCTAGATCTAAATACATTTGATGTGTTTTAGGATTGAAATATAAAACCGTTTCTTTTTGAAAAACAAAGCCAACCCTTAGTTTTTCTTTTTCAACATTTATAGTTTTACTGTATTGATATACATTGCCTTCAAACTTAAAATTATAGTTTAAAAGAACCATATTAACAGTTTCATATTTAGATTCCCGAACATCATTGTTCGTTAATTTGTCGTAAAGAAGTGTTCTTTGTTCACTTTTCGTGGGCTCTATCTCATTACTCCAAGAATTTGACAAAACAGTAATATCTTTTAACTGAACATTTATTTTAAAGCTATCTTTTTTTAGCTTTTCTATTTTTCTTTTATCCGAATTGTTTATAAAATATTCAGCAATTTTAATAACAAGGAGAATTATTCCTGCTGCTAAGAAAATATAAAATTTAAACATCTTACCTCTTTTTATAATTCAACAAATACGTTCCTTTTTCTGATGTTTTAGAAAAATTAGTTCCGAATTCCCAAAACAATCTTGCATTTTTTCGGGCATCATCATTGGAAAAATTTTCGTACTCAATCCTGTAAATAGAGCTGAACAAACGAGAGCGCCCTACTCCATGATGACAATGTATTAAAACAGGATAATTAGCCGGATTATCCATAATCGTAAGAAACTTCTGAACCATGCTATCCGGAGGAACTTGGTCTACCGGCAAATTGTAATAATGCACTCCTGAAATCTTATCTGCAGCTACTTTTTCTGCATTTACTTGGTCTTTAGATTCTGGATTCAGCTCGGTCTGAATTAAACCATCTCTTAAATCAACAATGGTTTTAATTTTATGCTCATCCACAAAACCTTTCAACTCATTTGGTGGAATTGCACCGGAATTATAGACTTTATTCTCTGTAATAGTCACCAAATTGTAACGTATTTTCTTTTGATAAAAAACCAACGCCGCAACGACAATTGCCAATCCCAAAATAGAAAAAACAACGGCCTTCAGTTTTTTATTTTTGATGCTTAGATTCATTATTTTCAAAACTAAATTTAAAAATACGAAGCTAAAGATTCTTTTTTATAAAAAGATGAGAAGAATTAAAATTATTTTTAAACCGCCACCTACAATCACAATAAAGAAAGTTTTAGAATTTTTTAAAACAAAAAAACACTTACATTTCTGTAAGTGTTTTATTTATAACGTGGTCCCACTTGGGCTCGAACCAAGGACCACCTGATTATGAGAGAGTTTTTACTCAAAACCACGTTAACAAACCCCGTTTAAACGGCATGCAGAGGCTATCAGAATTCTAAATTTTAACTTAAAGTTACTGCTAAAGTTACTTGAAATTTCATTAAAATTTAGTTTAAAACACCTCAAATTTCACATGTAAAGCTTACTTATTTTTAAATTTTTATAGAAGTTTTATCCTCAAAATTAATTCAAAAATTTAACAAAATGCATTTGCAGATTGTTAGAACAAAAGTAAAGAAAATCTTACCAAAATCATTAATTTCATGTCAAAACTAATTTTATCACACTATGAAACATCTACTAATACTATTGGTAATATCGGACAATGCTTTTAAACCCAAATAAATTAATCTTTCAATTCGTAGTGAGTACTCCTTCCTCCAGAATTTGCTTTAATCAAAATTCCTTTTTTCACTAAATCGGTTATATCTCTTAACGCAGTATCTTGAGATGATTTAGTTATTTTTGCCCATTTAGAAGTGTTTAGATTTCCCTCAAAATTATCGATTAACATGGTAAGCATTTTTTGTTGACGTTCATTACTTATCAATCCCAAATTCCTAACCCAAAACTGATGTTTCTTTACTACTTTATCTATAATTGTACTAGAAGATAGAATCGCTTTTTTTAAACATTCAAGAAACCAAATAATCCACTCTGTAATATCTAAATCGTATTTTTGAGTATGTTCTAAGATTTTGTAATAAGACTTTCTCTCATTTTTAATTTGTGCCGACATACTGTAAAAACGCTGGTTTACCCCATCTGCTTTTGAAAGTTGCATATCGGTAATCGCACGAGCAATACGACCGTTTCCATCATCAAATGGATGAATGGTAACAAACCATAAGTGAGCTACTGAGGCTTTTAGAATTGGATCTAACTGAGTTTCTGTATTAAACCAATCTATAAATTGTTTCATCTCATGCTCTAGAAGTTCTGCTTTTGGAGCTTCATAATGTACTATTTCTCTTCCCATACCACCAGAAACTACCTGCATATCTCCTGAACGCCATTTTGCGACTTCAATTTTATACATTCCACTCCTTCCTGTTGGGAATAATGCTGCATGCCAACCATAAAGTCTTTCATTACTCAATGTTTTATCATTATTTTGTGTTGCGTCCAACATCATTTCTACCACTCCATCAACATGCCTATCTATATGTTGCAAACCTGAATCTTCTAAACCCAACCTCGTTGCAATTGATGAACGTACCTGTTCGGGATTCAATATTTCACCCTCTATTTCGGAAGATTGAACAACATCCTGTATCAATGTTTCTAAGTTAGCTTCATCTTTTAATTCAAATCCAAGTAGCTCAACTTTACCCATTAACTTTCCTTGGAGATTTCTCACTTCACTTAAAAGCGTAATAAAATCCTGTTCATTCCACTGGAAATTTGCCCAATTGTTAAGCTGATGAATGTAAATTGCCATTTTTATTTATATTAATGCGGTAAATATACAAATTATTCTCCGCAAGATTCACGGTGATTAATTAAGGTATTCTCCGCATTTATTTTGTGATGAAATTCAAATGAATATTACTTAATTGGCACTATCATTTACATCAGTGGGTTATTTCACATCTAATTTCACTGATATTTTTTTCAAACATGGATATACTTTCTAAACCCAGTTATTTTCTATAGATTTCGAAACTAAATCTGCTACCGTAATTGCTCTCGACTTTTGGAAAATATTTTTTCTATGGGAATTTATCGTGTGCACAGATTTATTGAGTATTTCAGAAATCTCTTTTGTAGTTCTGCCCTGAACAACAAGATTCAAAATTAGCTTCTCTTTGGAGGTGAATTTTTCTGCCACAGGATCCGTGTGTAAACTTTCTTCTTGATAATTCAAATAAGAAGGCTCATTATCTAAACCTAGAAATGATAATCCAGATGGTTTATGATCTGTCTTCATATGAGTAATGTCGGTATGAATTCCAATTACTCTAATTACTGCGCCATCTTCTTTGGTTTGTATTGTCGTTACCTGCTGTAAAATCCATTTATATTTACCTTCTTTGGTTTTTATTCTGTAATCATAGCTTACTTTATATTTTAGAACCTTCTCAGGCGGAAGTTTGTTAAAAAAATCGGTAACCATTTTTTCATAATTAAAGAACCTAGGTTGGTCTATTGGGTGTATATTCTCTACCACCCATTCTACAGAAAAAACGTGAGGGCTAAAGCCGGTAACCTTCTCAAAACCGTCACTTGTAAATTCGATATTCGCATGGGCTGTATTAAAAATATAGTAGTAATAATCACCCACATGAAAAAGATCTAACAGCTTTTTGTAAACCGTAATTTCAAAATCTAACGGGATATTTCCACTTTGATGCTTGGCAATTTTTGACCAGACATCTTTTATGGTAGTTAGTGTGAACATGGATATTAATTTTCGTTAAAAATAGTTAAAAATCACTATTTCTAGTGATTTTTTTTCGGATGCTTCTCAATAATTTTGAAAAAGGTAAAAGCACAATCGAAACCTTTGTTACAACTATTTATCTTAAAAAACTATAATTATGAAAACTTTTTTGAAATTAGATTTAAAAAACACGAATTTGATGTTTCCAATAATACTATTTACAACTTTTGGATTGAGCAGTATAAAAGCACAAACAAAAACCAAAATAGAAACAATCGAGCTTAAAACTTCCAATCCAGATATTATAGTAAAAGTAATTAGAGATGGAAATATTTTGGAAACCAAAGCATTCAACAACAGTTCATCTCAACTATATGCGGTAAGTTTTGAAATAAAAGCTACTTTGAAAAGCAAAACAAAAACATTTATTAAATCTTTAAAAGGACATACAACAAACGAAATGTTCCCTCTTCAACCGAATAGCAGTACTTTGAGTAAATCAGAATTATTAACTTTCGCTGATGATGAAGTGAAATATATTGATGGAACACAAATAAAAGCACCTCAAGATAAATCTTTATATAATTCTTTGTTAAGTGCAGAATTAGTGAACTTTACAGAAAAAAAGGTGAAATAAAAAACCAACAATAAATTAGTACATGAAAACTATTGGTTTGAAAATTATTTTAGTAATATTTTTACTACAATCTGCTTTTGCCTATTCCCAAAACAATAAGCTTGTAAAATTATTGAACAAAGAACTCAAAAAGGAGCTGAAACGAATTGAGAAAAATCCTGATGCGGAAAAGTTTGAGGTAGTTCAGTTTTATCAACTGCAAGACAGTATTGTGGTAATGGAAGAATATCAAGAAGATCCGCAAACCATGAGAAGAATCTTGCAGGCTGATTTAAAAATTCTTTCGGTTGAGATAAAAAAGAAAAATGAATCTACCGGAAAGTTCTATACCGAAAAGCAGGAGGTAAATTTAGGTGCAATAGAAAAAGTTCAGAAAGACATTAACATCCTTTTTACTACTCAAAAAAATGCTGTTTTAGTTACTACAATCAATGAAAATGGTGAAAAGGAATCTTATAAAACCGACCAATTTTTTTTACAGCTTAATCAAGAAAAAAATAACGAAGATTTTGCCGATATGCTCATCAAATATTTCAGGAAGTCTGGCTATTTTGTAGAAAAAGGTGTTTGGGCAGATTAAAAATTTTAAAAAAAACGATAATTACAATGAAACAAATAACAAGAATCCTGCTATTGAGTATTTTGTTTGTTGCAGCCAAATTTCAAGCACAAACGGATTATAAATTTGCCTACTTGAAAAGTGATGAATATAAATTATCGCTAGATGAGATGGATCAGCTTCTCCCTGGTGATGGGTATAAAAGTAGATACGAACGTACAGAAGCGCTCAACAAAAATATGCAACATGAGCTACGGGATTACAATGAGTTTACCAAGAAAGAATTGGTGGAAGCACTTACTGAAAAAAATCATTTCAAAATGGGGCCAGAAGTGGGTGAAGAGATTGTATACAAAGAACGAGAGAAAGAATTTGACTCATGGTCTGCAGAAGAAAAGAAACAAAAATTTGATACCTATCGTAGACGTTTAGCACAAGAATTCAACGATATGAATGAGCAATTAAATAGGGAATACAAATACTTGGAAGAAAAATCTAGAGCAAAAATTGACAAAAAATATAAAGAAGCGTATGAGAAAATCGCTTCACAACACATCATTTTTCTTGATTTTGACGATTGCTATTTTCTAAACACTAAAGTTCCTAATGGTATTTCGTTGCTAAAAAAAGAGTTGGGTCTTGTTAAAAATAGTACCGTTATCCTTCAGGAAATTCCATCTACGGAAATTGCGTATATTGATTTAAACGTTATTTATGAGCAATATCCCGATGTTGTAAAAAAATATGAAGAATCAAATGCTTTATTGAATATCTACAACCAATCTGGTAATTTGAGTGACCAAGAACGAAGCACTTACGAAAAATTATCTAAAGAAATTAATGCACATAGTGCTAAAATAAAAAGCCAGGTTCAAGACATTGCAAAAACGAATAAATACAGCTTAGTAACCAATAAAGCTGCTTTTCAGGCCGAAGTTGCCATTCTATTTTCAGATATAACCCAACAGGTACTTGCAAAAATGAAAAAGAAATAATATTATAATAAAACAGAAAAATGAAAATACTCGTAAAAATTCTTCTTACTACGTTACTTTTATTAAGCATCTTTTCTTCCGCACAAGGTTTTGAAAAATATCTAGGTGAAACAATTACCGATGTAAAAAAGCTACTCGATCAAGATAAAATTGAGTATTTCGAAAAAATTGACAGTAAAAAATTACCGTATCTTACTTGGAAAGTAGAATCTGGTTATGTGAAAATGACCATTGTGATTGCCTTTACTCAGGAAAAAGATGTAATAAGTAATAAAATAATATTAAGGATGCCCAATAATACTTCTATCGAAAAAGAAATTACAAACAATCTTGTCACGCGCTTAACCGAAAAAGAATACGAACAACTTGCTGATACTAATAATCTAATTTTCTCGATAGTTTTTAAGTCTACAAATAATGATGTGCACAAAAAAGAGCACTATTTGTTTTTTTATGAAGAAAATTACAATAAAACTTCTGATGCTGAAAAAGATGACTTTTACTTTTTTGCAGACTATATATTAGACTTAAAACTAATTTCTAAATAAGTTTTTATGAACTCCCGCTTCAACGACGAAAACCTTCGCTTAACCCATTTTGAAACAGAAGTTCATGTTTCTTGTCCAAAATGTGCAAAAAAGGCAATCGCGACGGTAGATTACGAGAAAAAGGAAGCCCGTTTATATTGTTTATTTTGTGGATACAATAAAACAACTGATACCGAACTCAGCTATTTTGGATTGTCTGGAAATTTTAAAGTTGCCGCAAGTTCTTATTTTGATGTTGGTTTATGGTATGCAGTACCTTTTAAAGGCGATTATTTTATTGCTTATAACGAAAAACATTTAGATTATTTAGAACAATATATTTCAGCAAAACTTCGCGAGCATAAAGACAGAAGCCATTTCACCCTACTTGAGAAACTTCCAAAATTTTATCATGAAGCCAAAAACAGAAAAGCTTTGCTGGAAATTATAAAAAAATTACGCTTAAAAAAATAATTATGAAAACTATATTTAAAACTTTTTTTGCTATTTATTTTTTACTTAGCTCCTTTGCTTTCGGGCAAAATTATGAAAAGTATTTAGGGAAGTTCTTAACCGATGTTAAAGATCAACTAACGAAAGAGAATATAACCAATTATTATGATTTGGGTTATGAACAAAATTATTATATCTCTTGGAAAGATACATTTGAAAATAAAGAAGTAACTGTAATTTGCACATTTACATATGAAGAAAGTTATAAATGCAGTTCTGTAATTGTAAATTTAGGATCCAAGAGTATTAATTTAATGTCGAAATTAATAGAAAAAGGATATAAAAAAGATAATACGAACTATAAATCTCTTGATAGTAAAAGTCATATTATTCCGCATTTTCTAGCTTTTAGAGACATAAATAATCCCTTTGAACCTATCGGAAAATCATTTACAGTTGATAAAGGAGATACAATTGGAGTTTATACAAAAGAAGTATTAGACAGCGAAAAGCAAATATTCAAAATGATGGTGCAGCAAGAAAGTACCACAAGAAGCAGATATACAGAAAAATTAAGAGATATTTTTTACGATGGCGATTTACCATACAATTTTACGGTAAAGGCCAGCAACGGAGAAGAATTTATCTCTAGTATGAACGAATTTTTTTTATCGAGAATAAGAATTACCTTTGAAAATAAAGACTACTATTGGTCTTTTAACATACCAGATGAGGCAATAAAAAACTTTAAGGTAAAGACTATTGAGAAAAATAAAGATTTCTCTGTGGTAACGGTTACATTTCCTTTTAAAATAAATAAATATAGATATACTGTAGGTATTCTTCGCCAATATGTAGAGCCAGAAAAAGTTGATGTAATTTATTTTTTTGTTCCTAATGAACGTGTCAATGAATTTCATACACTTATTACTGAATATCTTACAAGCTCAAAATGGTAAATGTTTTGTAAAAAAGAAAGGTTATATCAAAAAAAAATAAAATTTCATTACAAAGGAATAGATTGAAAACCAATAACTGAATTAGAATAAAAAAACATCTTATGAAAAAACTATTTCTAATATCTATCATCACATCGCTTTCTTTCAGCAATGTTACAGCACAGAAATTAACGGCTTTTAAATCCAATAAAGGATTATGGGGCTTTATGGACAGTAAAACAAAAGCAGAAATTATAAAACCTCAATATAATGACGCTCACGGCTTTTCATTTGGGTATGCCGCAGTGAAAAAAAATGGAAAATGGTTTTATATAGATAAATCGGGCAAGAACATTTGTGAACATACGTTTGACAAAGCTGGGAACTTCGACGAGTATGGAGTAGCAAACGTGAGTAATAACGGCAAATGGGGAGAGTTGTATTACGGAAGTTTGATGTATAATAGTTGTACATTAATGCAAGGATCTGCAGGGATAGCGAAAATATCTGAGGAATCCTACAAACAAGAGGAAAAATTAGGTTGGAGCAAAGAAGAATATGATGGTACCGCCACAATGGTGGACGGGGTAGACTGGGATGCTTATAGTAATACACAGTTGGCAAAAACAAGTGATGAATTATTCCCCAATAAGACTAATCAAAAAACTGTTAAACAGAAAAAGTACCACCCAAACGGAATACTTTCCGGCGAAGGAAATGAAGTAAACGGAAAGAAAGAGGGTGAATGGAAATTTTATAATCAAGAAGGTATTTTATTTGAAAAATCTAATTGGAAAAATGATGTAGCACAGGGAAATTATACTTTTTATTTTACCATAAAGAATAAAATTACCCCAATGCAAACAGGATATTTTGTTGACGGAAAAAAACACGGAGAGCAGTTTTTTTATCATCCTAATGGTAAAAAATCTTCAAGCGAACTCTGGAATTATGGCACTTATACAAAAATGAATTCTATTTATGATAAATCGGGAAATCTAATTTCTTCAAATGGAAGCGGAAACCTTCAAACCTATTACAGTAACGGGCAACTAAAATTTGAATGCAATCACATTAATGGTTTTCGAAACGGTGTTGGTATCTGGTATTACGACAATGGTGTAGTAATGCAAAAAGTTCTTTTTAAATATGATGCAAATAAAAACAGCCACTTAACTTGGGAAATAATAGAAACAAACACTTCCCAAGGAAAACCATTAGAGAAAGGAACGCTTACTAATGGAAATGGAACAATCTTTAATTATGATAAAAACAACAAGCTTGTTTCTATTATTACTTATGTTGAGGGAAAAGCATTCAAAAAAGATGAAAAATAAATTTTCGGTAAATAAACGAGCAAATAGTTATTGAATATCTATTTGCGTAATCTGAGTATCTATAGTCCAAAAGCTTCTAAAAACAAAATGAACTTGAAGCTATTTTCATACACATATCAACGGATATATTAACAGTACTAGAGGTAATATTTGACGATAAAAAGACGTTCGTACAAATTACTAGGTAGTGTCCTACTAACTGTGTAAGTAGAAAAGTTATTCTGAAAAATTTTGAGCCCTCAAAGCTCAAAAAATTTTTCGGAAATAACTTTTTACTATTTTTAAACATTATACAGTTATGACCAATAAAGAAGATTTATTAAACAACAAGGATTTCTACAAATCCTTTAAGAACGGAGAAGATTTAACCTCGTTCTTCAAAGAACTGCACAAAAAAGCAGTAGAACACATGCTTGATGCTGAATTAGACAGCCATCTTGACAATGAAAAACACGAAAAAACCACCAATGGAAACTACCGAAACGGACATGGAACTAAGAAGATTAAGTCATCCTTTGGCGAATCCGAAATTAAAGTTCCCCGTGACCGAGGAGGGAGTTTTGAACCTGCTTTAGTTCCCAAAAGACACAATATCATCGATGGTTTGGAGAATATCATTATCTCGTTTTATGCTAAAGGAATGAGCGTTTCGGATATTGAACAACAGATTAGTGAGATGTATGATTTTGAGGTTTCTACATCAACAATTTCTCGGATAACTAATGCTGTTGCCAGTGAAGTCGTTGCGTGGCAAAACCGACCTTTAGACGAATTGTATCTGATTGTTTGGATGGACGGAATTGTTTTCAAGGTTCGAGAAAACTCAAAAGTCATTAACAAAACCATTTATTTAGCCGTAGGGCTCAATCGTGAAGGGCGAAAAGAAGTTTTGGGAATGTGGCTTGGAAAGAACGAAAGTTCCAGCTTTTGGATGAGTGTTTTAACCGATTTAAAAGCTCGTGGTGTTGAAGATATTTTGATTACCGCTACCGATAATTTAAATGGATTTACCCAGACCATCCGCTCCGTTTTCCCTGAATCCCAAACCCAAATCTGCGTAGTCCACCAGATAAGAAATGCTTGTAAATACGTGGTTTGGAAGGACAGAAAAGCGTTTTCTGCCGATATGAAACACATTTATACT
Organism: Chryseobacterium sp. HNCC26DJ239; assembly: GCF_057180445.1. NCBI lineage: Bacteria > Pseudomonadati > Bacteroidota > Flavobacteriia > Flavobacteriales > Weeksellaceae > Chryseobacterium > Chryseobacterium sp. HNCC26DJ239. The sequence continues at coordinate 254,029 of NZ_JBXUGJ010000005.1, read as the reverse complement.
GCGCCTACAAAAGAAGCCGCCAAAGCAGCCCTGGAAGATTTTGCAACCAAATGGGAAAGTAAATATTTGTACACCATTCAATCCTGGAGAAACAATTGGGACGAACTCACCGTATTTTTTGATTTCCCAATCGAAATCCGAAAAATCATTTACACCACCAATTTAATTGAAAACCTGAATGGAAAAATCCGAAAATACACTAAAAATAAAATGTCTTTTCCTACGGATGATGCTGTTTTAAAGTCGGTGTATCTTGCTCTAAAAGAAGCTACCAAAAAATGGACAATGCCTATCCATAATTGGGGATTGGTTTTAAACCAATTTATGCTTATTTTTGAAAAAAGGCTCAGATTATAAAATCCAAGACTAACTTTTCTACTTACACACTTTGTGGGATAGTGTCTGTCTTCTTTTTCGGATTGAATCCGATTTTATTTGGCTTCTTTTTTCCAAAATCTGCTCAGATCTGCCGAAGTAAACATCTGCTGGAGGAAGGTTTTTCAAAGATTCATGATATCGGTTGTTGTTGTAATTTTCTACGAATTTTTCTAAAGCTTCCACAAGTTCGTCAGGATGATAAAAATGATTGAGTTTAGCCACATTTTTCATCGTTCTGTGGTAACGTTCTATTTTCCCTTGGGTTTGCGGATGCATCGGCTTTCCGTGAACCTGCTTCATCTTCAAATCGTCTTTCAGATAGGTTCTGAGTTCGTTTGATATGTAGCAGGAACCATTATCTGAGAGTAATTTCGGTTTGGCTTTAGACTTTAATTTTGCTTTTTCAATCGCTGTATTTACTGTTCGTTTCACATCTTCAGCTTTCATCGAATCGCATAACTCCCAGTGGATGATATACCTGCTGTAGTCATCTAAAACAGTGCTCAGATAGTACCAACCCCAGCCAATAACTTTAAAATAGGTAAAATCAGTCTGCCACATCTGATGCACAAATTCTGTTTTATCCTTAAATTCATTTGCTGCTGAAAGAAGAAAATGATTCGGAGCTGGAATCAAATCCCGTTGCTTTAAAATCCTGTAAACACTGGATTCTGAGATGAAAACACCTTGTTCATCGGTAATTTTGTGCGCCAGTTCTCTTGAGGAAAGTTCGGTGTGTTCCAAAGCGATTTCTACTACCAAATCTTTTTGTTCTTCCGGAATGCTGTTCCACTGTCTTTTCGATGTTCTTTTGGATGTCTCCAAGCCATCGTAGCCGTTTTCAAGGTATTTCTGATACCACTTATAGAAAGTACTTCTTGCAATCCCAAAGCTTTCCAGGGTTCGTTTTACACCAATTTCGCTCGTAGTAACTTCTTGAATAATTTCGTATTTCTCACTTGCTGATAATCTCATAAACTTTCTGTATTTATGGGTTAATCCAGCATGTCTAAGCTTTTTTTTACGATGTCGTAGCGTAGAACCAGATCGGCAACCATCTCTTTCAGGCGTGCATTCTCTTTCTTCAAATCCGACACTTCATCACTCGTTGCTTCTCTAATAACATCACCATTGAGTCGTTTTTTACCGGCTTCCATAAATTCTTTGTTCCAGGAATAAAACTGAGATTGGGCAATATTATGCTGTCGGCATAGTTCCGCTACAGAAGTTTCTGCACGAAGCCCTTCCATTACGATTAAAATTTTCTGCTCGGCTGTAAAAATCCTCCTTGTATTTTTACGGATGTCTTTTACGAATTTTTCGGAACTTTTCTTTTTAGGTGTTTCCATAATTAAATGTAATTCTTTTTTTGAAAACACTCCTTAACTTTTATACTATATAATGTCTACTTTTTGCTGACGATTTACAATACTTGTTTGCAAATACATTAATTAGCAATTTTATAAATTTATAATTACCTAAAAGAAGATACCAACTTAAAAAAATAATAGATAAAAAGTTCCGATTTAATACTCAATAAAAATCGGCAATAATTGTTAAAAAAAAGAGTTACATAGAAAAATCTTTAAATAAAAGTATTTAAAGGTTTTTCTATGTAAATGGTAGTTGATGTTTTATTTACTCCATTTTAAGTTTTGTGCATACTTTGTATGTGGTCCAATTTCATGTGGAAAAGATTTCGAACCCCTCTCATCACCTAGTGTTTGAATAACTTCATCCGTAACCCAGATGTAATTTTCAGATGTTTTATTCTTTAAATCTTTAAGTAATGGCATTTGGTCATCATTAATTACTAAATCAAAAACTTCATAAATAAAAAGACCTTTACCTCCCATATCCAAATCAATTATAGGTGATTGACTTTTTTTCTTAAATCTATAGTCGATGTATCTAAAAGGCCGCCAGTTTAAAATTTCTGTTGCAATTAATTCTTCACAAAATTCTCTCCAAGGCGAACAGACATCATCTCCCCAGTTCTGACTTTTAACAACACTGATGAGCTTTGCTCCAATCTGTAAAGCGTTATCATACTCGGCAGTTACACCATTTGTTCGCAGGTATAGCTCACAGCGTGGAATACCATTTCCCCTATCAGGATGAGGCATAAAATCCTTCAGAATTTTTACAATACCATCATTGGGCATCAATCCTAATTTGCAGTGATCAGATAGGATAAATTCTGTCATCCCCGGAACATTAATATGAGGCTTCCTTCGAAATAAGGCAGTATAGAATTCTGTGCTTCTTTTTTGATCATGTACATATAGTATGATTTTGATTCCGACGATTTGCTTCATCTTTAAAGTTTTAATGGAGACATTACACACAATAAACAAAATCCTGTATCAGCTTCCTGTAGGATAACGAGCAGTATGATTTATGACACAAAAATAGAAAAAAAAATCAAAATAAGACAAAAATATCTTATTTATAATATCTTTGCTGAAGAAATAATAAACATCTAAAAAAAGACAATCAATGGATGCAAATTTATCTTCCGCTCACAAAATTCTAGTATTAAATACACTGGCTTTTACCATTTGTTTTGCTTGCTGGACATTGAACGGAGTTCTCGTAACTTATCTCGTAGATAATAATATTTTCAACTGGTCAGTCGTCGAAACTGGCTGGCTGCTCGGAATTCCCATTCTTACGGGCTCCATTATGAGATTACCCTTGGGAATTTTAACTGATAAATACGGTGGAAAACCTGTATTTTCAACCCTACTACTTCTTTGCAGTGTTCCATTGTTCCTACTCTATTTTGCAGATTCCTATTGGATCTACTTTCTGCTAAGTGCCTTATTCGGAATGATTGGGACAGGTTTTGCCGTAGGAATTGCCTTTACATCAGCTTGGTATCCAAAAGAATGGCAGGGACGTGCCTTGGGAATATTTGGGATGGGAAATTCAGGCGCTGCCTTAACCACATTTTTTGCCCCCACTCTACTTAATTATCTATCTGCCGAAGACCCAGAGAATGGATGGAGAATGCTTCCCATACTCTATGGAATTACATTGGTCATCATAGGATGCATCTTTCTACTCTTTGTGAAAAATAAGAAAGTTACCGCACAAAACAAGTCTACAAAACAACTTCTCGAACCTCTCTCGAACATGAGAGTCTGGCGATTTGGTCTTTATTATTTTTTAGTATTCGGCTTATTTGTCGCTTTCTCTCAGTGGTTGATGCCTTACTATGTGAGTGTCTACAAAACCTCATTGGTTTTAGGAGGACTTTTGGCATCAGCCTTCAGCTTACCCAGTGGCGTTATCCGCGCTTTTGGCGGTTATCTTTCAGATAAATTCGGTGCTAGAAAAGTGATGTACTGGATCTTATACTCTTCACTGATTTTAAGCGGACTTCTGATGCTTCCGAAAATGGAGATTCTAACTCCCGGAAAAGGCATCACAGCAAAAAAAACAGGAATCGTAAAAAGTTTTGGAAATGAAAAGATCATTCTTGATAATGCCGAATTTGCTATCAGTGCAAAACCTGAGATTCCCCAACAAACTTCAGTATTACCCGAATCCTTTTCATGGCAGGAAATTTTAGTAAAACAAAACGAGCGCGTACAGAAAAAGCAGCTTTTGGCACAAGGTGTCACATTGATCAAATTTGAAGCACACATCTGGGTTTTCTCAATCTTGGTGATTCTCATCGGCATTATGTGGGGAATCGGTAAAGCAGCAGTTTATAAACATATCCCTGAATATTTTCCGAATGAAGTCGGTGTTGTCGGCGGAATGGTTGGATTAATTGGTGGTCTAGGCGGATTTATTGGTCCTATCCTTTTTGGATATTTATTAGATTTTTCAGGGTTATGGACCAGTTCATGGATTTTCGTATTTCTCATTTCCGCTATCTCATTGTTCTGGATGAATCAGGTTATTAAAAAAATGACAAACAATGCTGCACCGCATCTTAAAGACAGAATTGAGCACGTCAACAACAACAAAGATTAAAATAAACTAAAAGAATAAATTACTACAATATGAACGAGTCAAATTGGTTAACGGACTACGATCCGTCAAATGAAGAATTTTGGAAACGCAGTGGGAAAAAGATAGCTTGGAAAACTTTGGCCATCACCACAGCTGCACTTACTTTCTCTTTCGCAACCTGGTTTCTTTACAGTGTTATCGTTATCAAACTTCCGCACATCGGTTTTCAATTCACAGATGACCAGCTCTTCTGGATGGCCGCTATGCCCGGACTGGCGGGTGGTATTCTAAGAATCGTCAATACATTTCTAATTCCCATATACGGAACAAGAAAAGTTATTTCCATCAGTTCACTGATCAAAATAATTCCTCTTTTAATGTTAGGATTTGCTGTGATGAATCCCCAAACATCATTCACTTATTTTATGCTGATAGGATTCTTATTAGGGATTGGAGGTGGAGATTTTTCATCCTTCATGCCGTCTACTTCATTATTTTTCCCTAAAAAGGAGGTAGGAACAGCACTCGGAATCCAGGCAGGTGTCGGTAATTTTGGGGTAAGTCTGGTACAGCTACTCTCTCCTTTGATTATGAGTCTTACACTGTTCTCATTTTTAGGCGGCGGTGAAATCATCGTGGAAACCGGAAAAACGATCTACCTGGAAAATACTGCATTTATCTATGTGATTCCTTTATTGATCGTTGGAATTTGGGCTTGGTTTTCATTAAAAAGTATTCCCGTAAAAGCTTCTTTCAAAGAGCAGCTGGATATTTTCAAAGACCGTCACACCTTGTATTGTACGATGACCTACATAATGACCTTCGGAATTTTTGCAGGATTTTCTGCGGCTTTCCCCCTGATGATAAAAAATCTCTATACACCCTTAGATAAGAACATTGACCCTTTACAGTTTGCATTTTACGGTCCCCTAATCGGTTCTGCATCCAGAGTGATTTTCGGGAAAGTGGCAGACAAGATAGGTGGTGCATATTTGACTCACTTCACGGGAATATCATTGATAATTTTAATTTCCAGATTGATTCTTGGCGGTTATCTGACCCCAACTTCACCGGATCAATTTCAGGGATTTCTTCTCATAGTATTAGCCATATTTTTCTTCACAGGAATAGGTAATGCAGCGACTTTCAAACAGTTTCCAGTTATTTTTTCAGAATCACCGAGAAAAGCAGCAGGTGTTATCGGCTGGACAGCAGCAGTGGCTGCATTTGGTCCTTTCGTATTTAATATTTTGATCACACAATCCAGAGCATTGACTGGAGATTCCAGATTATTCTTTTGGTTTTTGGTGGTAGGATGTGTTTGTGCAACCGCCGTCAACTGGCATTTCTATACAAAAAAAGGATGTGAAAGACCTTGCTAGTATTTCCTTTAAGCTCGTTTATTAATTTAAAAAATTGTAATGCAAAAGAAAATAACTTCAGTTTTACTGTTGATATCTATCGCTCTGAATGCGGGATTGATCTATCAATTTTTTTACAAGGGTGAAAAGGTAATTGCTGAAAAAGAGGGAAGATATGAAATCAAAATGGCAAAAGAAAACCGGGAGTTTGTTATGGCAGAAATGAGAGGTTTTCTGGAAAGCGTCCAAAAGATCAACGAAGGAATTGCTAAAAATGATCCTGAAATCATTGCAAAAGTCGGACAACAATCCGGAACCTGCAAAGTGGATGCGGTGCCACAAGGTCTTGTAAAATCTTTACCGTTTGAATTTAAACAAATGGGCTTTCAAACTCACGAACTTTTTGATGTGATGGCAAAAATGGCAAAAAAGAAATACGACCGCCAACTAACTCAGGAAAAGCTCAATCAATTGCTCAACAACTGTGTTGCTTGTCATAAAACCTATAAAATAACCACCGAATAATAAGAAGATGTATAAAACTAAAATCGCCATCAGCTTTCTGGTCTTTGCTTTTGGAATCACAAATGCACAAGTCGACAGCCTGAAAATGAACATTGACCTCAGAACAAGAGCCGAACTGGATAACGGAGCAAGAACGCTAATCCCAAAAGGAAAATCAGCAGAAACGACGGTTGTATCAAGAGCTCGTTTCGGAATTGATTATTACTATAAAAATCTGGAAGTTTACATTTCTGCACAAGACGTAAGAACTTGGGGTGAATCCTCTTCTACTGCAAGTAAAAATCAGAATTTTATTCTGAATGAGGCTTGGGCCAATTATCAATTTTCAGAACGATTTGCCTTAAAATTGGGACGGCAAATTCTTTCTTACGACAACGAACGATTAATTGGGGCATTGGATTGGGCAATGCAGGGACGAAGTTTTGATGCTTTAAAAGGTATTTTCAAATTAACTCCGAGTTCAAAATTAGAAACCGTTATTACTTACAATAATGACGACAATGACGCGAATGACCTTCCCGACAAAGAAGTTTATAATATTACAGAAGCCGGAGAAATCACAAAATCTCTACAAATCATCCATTACCAATACACAGGAAAAAACAAGTTACAGTTCTCCGCAGTCGCTTTGAACCAGGTTTTACAAAACCCGTCTGGTACACATTACGATATGTTGACCGTAGGAATTAACTCAAAAAAATATTTTGAAAATTTCGGTTTTTTTGGTTCTGCTTATTATCAAACCGGAAAAAATACAGCCGCTCAAAGTAAATCTGCTTATCAATTTTCTGTAAATTCAGACTTCATCATCATACCGAAATTTAACGTGGTTTTGGGAACAGAATGGCTTTCCGGAAGAAGTTTTGATACGGAAGCCGGCAAGAATAGATCTTTCAGTCCTCTGTACGGAACTAATCATCTTTATAATGGTTTTATGGATTATTTTTATTTCGGGACAAATCATTTCAACAGTTTTGGCTTGAACGATTATTATCTGAAATCTACTTATAAATTTAACTCAAATTCTAATCTTCAAGCCAATTTTCACGCATTTACATCCAATGGAAAATTGGGCTTAAATAATTTGGGAGAAAAATATTCAAATTTTTTAGGAACCGAATTAGATTTAGTTTTCACTCATAAAATCGGAAAATCAATTACTGCAAATCTTGGTCATTCGTTTATGTTTTCAGGAAAAAGCATGGAATATCTGAAGAATGTTCCTGAACCAAAAAACCTGCAAACTTGGTCGTGGATTGCTTTTAGAATCGCTCCGAATTTTAAAATTAAATAAAAAAATGTCCTTAGTTTTTCTAATGGAAACTAAGGACATATTTAATTTCATTAATCATTTTTATAAATCATTATCATAGTAAAATAAATAGTCGTTTTCAGCAATTTAGGTATCAAAATTGAATTTTAATAAAAACTAATAAAGTTGCTATAATTGCCGACTATAAATTGCACAAATGCTTATATTTTCACATACTTGCCAATACGCCATCAAAGCTTGTATTGTACTGGCAACAGAAAAAAGAAAGATTGGAATTATTGATATTTCCGAAGTCATCGGAACACCAACCGCTTTCACATCCAAAATCTTACAACAATTGACGAAAAAAAAGTTAATCTCTTCAGGAAAAGGAAAAGGGGGCGGTTTTTTTCTGACTGATGAACAATTTGAAAACCTGACAATCAAAGATATTTATGAAAATTTCGAGGGAAAAGAAGTTCTTACTTCCTGCCTCTTAGGACTTAAACAGTGTAATGGAGATAACCCTTGCCCTATCCACCATCTTGCGGTTGCTGTAAAAGAAAAGATACTGATTATGTTCAAGTACAAAATCAAAGATTTAAAAGATCTTGGAAGCGTGATGCAGATGATGGGTGTGCCAAGTGATTTATGAATTCAGTTATTATAATTGAGGAATTTTGATTTGATTCAATTTCAGTTTGAAAGATTTTAAGTCAGAAAAAATAGAATCTAATTTTGGTTTGAAATAATTGGTTTCGGCAAAAAGTTCTTCGTAATAAGCAATTCCTTTCAGCAAATTTCCTTTGAAAATCTCCCACTTTTTCACCTGAGATTTGGTGATTTCTTCAGAGAATTCCAGAATTTCATTCTTAAAATAATCGACATACAGTTTCAATTCATTGATGAATAAATGAGGACGGCGATCATCTGATAAAACATTCTCATAACCATAAATATGACGAACCATTTTCGAAAGTGAAACCTCTTTATCAAAAAAACTAAGATTCGGTCCCGGACAAATGACAACACCTTGCTTCTCCCCTTTTACCGGGATATCTAACTCCAAATATGCAGAATTTGCAAGTCCAACACAAAGACAAGATTTTTCTGTAATGTTTTGCTTCTGTTTCTCGTATTGTTTATCAGTCAATTTTAACCTGTTAGTTTTCAATTCACTCAGTTTTATATCCTGATATTTTTTGGAAGCCGTACAAGTTCCTTTAGGTGTAAATTCTTTGCTGAGCGCCAAAAATTTCTTTGGACAAGAACTCCCAAATTTTTGATTTGAAATATTCATATCCTTGATTTCATCATTGCTCGTGCCTCTGATTGTGTTAAACGGAACTCCCAATGGCGACATATTGCTCAGGTAATAATCTTCTTCTTTTGCATTTATCAAAAGGTTCCTGGTCTCCTGATCCACAGAAGTTGCCTCTGGAACCAGCAAAAATGGCGAACCCCAACCCACACTGTCCGCATTATATGTGGTCAAAAGAAACTCGTGTTCTTCAGAAGTTCCAACACCACCTTGCACAGAAATTCTGGTTTCCAAAGGTTCGGAAGTTGTCATTTTCCCTTTCTGCTCCAAGGCTGATTTCCAGAGAGCAAAAGCCGAAGCCTGAAGCTCGTTTTTCTTTTGTTTGAATTCTTCCATAATTGGCCCCATAAGAAGTCCGTCGGTTGCGAAGGCGTGTCCACCGCAGTTTAGTCCAGATTCAATTCTGTATTCTGAAACCCAAAGTCCTTTTTTCGCAAGAAAATTCCCCTGAATCATCGCAGAGCGAAAATCGCTGACTTTAAGAATGATTTTCTTTTTCAATTCGCCATTTTCATTAGGAAAAAAATCTTCAAACTCTTCCAGATAACTATACAATCTTGGATTCATTCCGGCAGAAAAAATGACGGATGACGACAATTTGCTATTGGCAAAACCTCGCAAAGAAGCGTGTGCATCATTATAAATAGTCGGAAGCTGAACATCTTTCACAAAATTATCCTTGTCTACTTTCGTCATAATATTCACATCTATTTCACCTGGATTTAAATGATTATCGATGAAATTTTTGATGCTTTCCGCCAGATTATCTTTTTTGTTGAGGATATTTTGCAAACCATCTCTCACGCCAGAAGTACTTGGCAACATTCCAATATATTGTTTGAGAGTTTCTGTATTTTTTGAAATTTCCTCTTTGAAATCCTTAAACTTTTTGGTCACAATATCGTCCATCATATCCAGATAAGCCGTGATTCTCTCCGCTCTGTGGTCTTCAGATTTAATTGAAATTGCTGTAAAATCGAAATTGAATTTTTTGCTATAAAAGTCTCGCATTCTCTCAACAATTTCGTCATCTATAATTGAAACTACAGATGAGATCCCAAATTGAGCAACACGGATTGGACTATCGATTGTGTAAGCGAGTCCCATCACAGGAATATGAAAGTTGTGTACAGGTTTTTTGTTCATTATTTATAAATTGAATTAATTGTTTGAGTTCCGAGATTTCATAGTACTTACAAGAGAAAATAACCGTGCTGAAAGTCCTAACAAATTTAAGATTTTCAGAGGTTGTTATGTCAAGAATAACAACATTTTTTAAGCACGAAAAAAAGGATTTATATCATACTAATTTCACCATCAAAACCATCGATAATTCAATAAAAATAATATGAGAAAATTGACGATAACATCAATGAGAATCAAAAGATTATGAAATTACCAAAAAGTTAGTCTACTTTTAAAGATTTGATAAAAGAACCGATTGAAATCATAATGATAACTGAGGCAAATAGCAACCAATATTTTGCACTCAAAAACGGAATATAAAAGATGGAAAAAATAGCTGCCAATGACAAGATGATTTCATTTAAAACAATACCGAAAACCATTAATAAAACACCACAATTCACTGTTTTATCAAATTTAAAATAGTCCAAATCTACTATTTTCCATATTAGAAAAAGACTAATTCCCAATAGTAAAACCAAATGCAAATACGCAATGACAATATTGATGCTGTTGAATGCATAAATGCCTAAAGACGGGATAGCAGAAGCAATTTGCAAAATAAACTTCATTAAAAAAGAAAATCCGACAACTGCCAATAATAATTTTTGAATGAAATGATTTCCTGAGAATTTCGATCGATTTTTCCAAACAAAACTCCAAAGTTTCCACGCTCCTAAAAGTTGAATGAGTGAAACTATGGTAAAAAATCCATACAACAAATCAGGAATTTCTGTCCATAAAATTGAAAGTCCGTAACCGAAAAAACATCCGATGAATAAAAGGAAAAATATAGTTTTATTCAATTTTTCTGAGATTTGAATGCCGTACTTTTTTAATGAAATCAAAAGCAAACCGACACACGAAAACAGAAAAAATCCGTTGTACTGATAATGCAGATAAAAATAAGTTGAGGCTCTAAAAAGCACTTCAAATTCATCTTTTCGGGAAGAAAAATAAGCCAACCCAAAAATTCCAATTGCAGAAATTGTGGTAAAAAAAGCACCTGATTTTAACCAGATTATTTCAGGATTTCTATTTGATTTTGTATCAATTAATAAAAATATAAAATACGCAAATCCCGTAAACAAAGCAATTGACGCAAATATGATTGACAACCAAAAATAGCCCCAATAAAGAAAAGTGAACAACATTCCATACGAACCGATTTGGTTGGCAGTCATTAAATATTGGTATTTTTTGAAGTTTATTTTTTCGGAAATTTCACTCAAATATTTCGTAACAAAAAGATAAATACTTGCTGAAACCCAGCCATAAAAAGCAAAATGCGAGTGCGCTTCCTGCGTAAATTTGTGCGTTAATCCTGGTAAAGAAAAAGCCATATTGTACCTCATCATCACGCCGACAACCGACACAACAAAGAAATTGAAAACGCAAAGTTTTAACCAAACACTAAAATTCTTCATTAATTACTCAGGGATATAAATAATTTCTCCATTTTCCAATTCGTAAGCGATAATGTCCCAATTTTTGTCATCTTGAACATCGGTAACGGTTACAATTTCATTTTTTGAAAATGAAAAATAAACCCAATTGGTATAAGATCTGGCATCTAAAAACTGATGCGTTTTGATTTCTCCTGCTGTTGCAATGTCTTCTTCTCTATCATCACTACTGTTACAAGAACTAAAAATGAATAAGCCCAATACTAGAGCTACAAGTGATTTTACTTTCATAAGTATAAATTTTTTTACAAAGAAATAGTTTTTATTTATACTGAATAAAAATAAAGATGTGATAGAAATCACAAATAAGACATTTTTGTCTTATTTTAATTTTTAACAATTAATTTTGTTAAAATCCTTGGATTTTTAATGGAATCTAAAGCTGAAAATTATGATTTTAATTAAATGATATTCAAATTGTATGTTGAAAAACTTTCAAATTCCTCTTCACTATGACTGATGACAAAAAATGTGGAATTATTGTTTTTATTAAACTCCAATAATTCATTTAACATCACTTTTCGCATTGCAATATCTACTGCAGAAAATGGTTCATCGAGCAAAACAATTTCAGCATTTTGGGCTAAAGTTCTTGCCAATGCAACCCTTTGCTGTTGTCCGCCAGAAAGTTTAGAAGGCGATGTATTCTCGAAGGTTTTGAGGGCAAACTTTTCTAATAATTCATCGACGATATTTTCGTCTTTTTCCGTTTGTGCGAAAGCGATATTTTGTTTCACAGTCATATTTGGGAACAAGGCGTAATTCTGAAACATCAATGAAATATTTCGTTTTTGAGGTGGTAGAAATATTTTATTGGCAGTATCCAGCAAAATTTTATCATTTAATTTAATGAAACCAAAATCCGGAACAACCAATCCCGAAAGTATTTTGAAAAAAGTGGTTTTCCCAATCCCGGAATCGCCGGAAACGTGCACAAAACTTCCTTCTGAAATCCGCTCATCAACCTCAAGAAATTTATTTCCTGACGAAGTAAAAATTTGATGTCTTATCTGAATTTCAATCATCGGAATGTGGTAAAATTAGTTTTTCGGTTAATGCTGTAAATCAACAATAAAATAAGAAACGAAAGGATGAAAAGCACGAATGCATAACGGTTAGCAGCCTCAAAATTGAGCGCCTGAACCTGGTCATAGATCGCAACCGAAGCGATCCTGGTTTCTTTGGGAATATTTCCGCCAACCATAATCACGATGCCAAATTCGCCGATACAGTGGGCAAAAGTGAGCGCAATTCCAGTGATAACAGATTTTTTAATATTTGGAATAAGGACTTTGAATAAAGTAACTATTTTCGATTTTCCCATTGTGTAGGAAGCTTGTCGCAAATCATCATTCAAAGCCGAAAACCCGTTCTGCAATGGCTGAATCATAAACGGAAGATTGGCAATGATACTTGCAATCACAATTCCCTGGAACGAAAAAGCGAGCCGAACATCACAATATTTTTGAAGAAAATTCCCGAAAGCATTTTCCGGACTGAAGGCTACCAAAAGATAATATCCCATCACTGTCGGTGGCAAAACCATCGGCATTGAAATTAAAGTTTCTGCAATGAATTTCAGTTTAAACCGAGAATAGGAAAGCCAATACGCAACCGGAATTCCAATGAGAATGAGGATTACCGTGGTAATTAGCGCTAATTTCCCAGTGAGGAGCAAGGTGTAAATAAAGTCTTGGTCGAGCATTTATTTTGAAATTTTGGTTTGATAACCGTAACGTTTCCAAATTTCATTTGCTTTTTCCGAATTGATGAAATCAAAAAAATCTTGAGATTCAGTTTGGCTTTTGCCTTTCAAAACGATTCCGCTTTGGGCAATCGGCTCGCATTCTTTTTCAGATAATTCATAGAAATTTCCTCGCCTCATCATTTCTTTATTTTTAGCATTGGAAAGTGCGATGAAACCTACATCTGCGTTTCCTGTCGACGCAAATTGTGCGACTTGACTGATGTTTTCTGCCCAAACGATTTTGTTTTCAATTTTGGAATATAATCCTGATTTTTTTAAAGCTTCGACTGTATTTTTTCCATATGGTGCGAGCTCAGGATTTGCGATGGCAATTTTATTTATTTCAGGATTTTGCAACAAATCCAAACCTTTAGAAACGTCCTTTTTCGAGCTCCACAAAACGACCTTTCCATAAGCGTAAATTTTCGGATTTCCATAATTTTTCCCAGCACTTTTTAATTTTTCCGGAAATTGAGTATCGGCAGATAAAAACAAATCGAAAGGTGCACCATTTAAGATCTGCTGAACCAGCAAACCAGAAGAACCAAAAGTAATTTCTACTTTTTTATCAGGATTTTCTTTGATGTAAATTTGTTTTAAATCTTCTAAAACGTCCCTAAGATTAGCTGCCGCCGCAACGGAAATGAAAGAATTTTGAGTGGATTTTTCAGATGAATTTGGTTCTTTTTTTTTACAATTCAACATCATAACTGACATTAAAATTGTACAGACTAACAGTTTTAAATGAATCCAATTGCTCATAAATTACGCGAAAAGAAAGATTCAAAATAAGACTTTCTTATCCTTTTCAAAGGTATGATTATCGATTGAAAATCCAAAAACAAATGATCGGAAAATGAAGATTTAAACTTGTCTTTCTAAAGTCTTGCATTTTTCTTTGTCACCAGATTTTACGACTGAAACATCAATATATTTTACTTTTCCTTGGCTTGCTTCTTCGAACTGTTTTGCTTTTTTGTCGGCATATTCGTAGGTGTATCCAATTCCCATTACCACTTTGTGCCCGTTGCACTCTCCCATTGCCAGATAAAGATATTCTCCTAAAGTATAATTCATTTCAGTTAAAGTTTTTAATTTAATATCAAAGTTATTTTTTTGATTTGTTGTTGAGCAATTGTTCCAGATAGTCTTTCAAAACCAAAGGATGACAATTTTTATCATCCCTTGCTGCATAAACCAGCGTTATTTTTTCCTGTTGCCCATTTTTTTCCAGGAACGGCTTTCCGGGATTTCGCTCCAAAAGTTCTTCTTTATATTTCCGGGAAAACTCGTCCCAAAGCAAAGGATCGTGATGAAACCATTCCCGAAGTTCTGTTGATGGTGCAAGATCTTTGTCCCACTCATCCAAAGCGGCTTTTTCTTTTGAGATTCCTCTTGGCCAAATCCGATCTACCAAAACACGGTAACCATCTTCGGGAGAAGCATCTTGGTACACTCTTTTTAATACGATTTCCATTGATTTATTTTTTAAAATTGATGATCATTTCCAAAACTCATCCGCATAGTCATCTTCTTCTTTGTGATGATGTTGGCTTAATTCTAAACCTATTGTATCCATCTGTTCATCGGAAAGATGTTCTTCAAGATAAGGAAAAACACTTCTTTCCTCAAAACGGATATGTTTGTATAAAGCATCAGCAAAATCTGATAGCAACTGTTGGTTATTTGATTGATTGATACTTCCAATTAAACGGCTAATTTCGCGATGTTCTTTCTCCATTTGGTTCTGTAAACCCTCGTTCGATAATTCCGGAAGCACATCATCTTCAGTCTTGAAATGGTTATGAAGATTCTTTTCCCAATAATAATTAATGTAATTCTTGATGCGTTCGTAAGAAACCTCTTTTTTGATGCCCTGACGGATTTTCCAGCAACAAAGCAAACCAAAATGATGGTCTCGGGATAAGGGTACGAGATTTTCGTTTCTTTTCATAACTTAAAATTTAAAAAGAACTGCCACTACAAAAGCAATGACAGTTCTCATGATTAAATAATTGATTATCTTTTGTCTTTTAATGACCAGCCGGTTTTCAGTCCGATAATGAAAATTACCAACAGCATCTCTCCTAGCGCCAGTAAAATATCACCGGGAACACGCAGCCAACGTAAAGTATGCATCATATCGGTCTGCATAAATTCTGCGGAACGAGCGTACCAATATCCTTCTTTAATAGAGGCTACGGATTGCATAATTCCTATCGGCAACAAACTGATGGTTACCATTACTAACAATCCGATATTTGTTAGCCAAAATGCCCAGCCGATGAGTTTATCATTCCATTCTCTGTCAGGATATAATCCTCTCAACATAAACATCATCAAACCAATTCCTAAGATTCCATACACTCCGAACAGTGCGGCGTGGCCGTGAACTGCGGTTGTATTGAGTCCTTGAATATAGTACAATGCAATCGGTGGATTGATGGCAAACCCGAAAATACCTGCACCAAGGAAATTCCAAAAACACATGGCGATGAAACAGTAGATTGGCCATTTGTATGCTTTGATCCATTTGGTAGATTTACTGATCTGATAATTTTGATAAGCTTCAAACCCAATTAAAACCAAAGGAACAATTTCAAGTGCGCTGAATGTAGCTCCCAAAGCCAAAACTGCTGTTGGCGTCGCACTGAAATACAAGTGGTGGAACGTTCCCAAAATACCTCCCGCTAGGAAAATAATGGTTGAAAATAATACAGCATGAGTTGCTGCCTTTAATCTTAATAATCCCAATCTTGTAAATAAAAAGGCTGCTACAACGGTTGCAAAAACTTCGAAGAATCCTTCTACCCAAAGGTGAACCACCCACCATCTCCAGTATTCTGCAATGGCCATATGGGTTTGTCTTCCGTACATCAATCCGGCTCCATAGAATAGGGCAATTGCTACTGCGGAAAGTGTGAACAATAATAGTAAATGTCTGTCACCATCTTTCTTTTTCAATGCGGGTAAAAGTGCTCTTACCATTAGAATTAACCAAAGAATTAATCCTACTAACAATAAGATCTGCCAAATTCTACCCAGTTCTACATATTCGTAACCCGAATGTCCCCAAAGAAAATTATCTACATATCCTAATTTCTGCATTACGCCAAGCCATTGTCCCGCTAAAGAACCGAAAACAACAATCAGTAATGCTCCAAATAAAATATTGACACCTAAAACCTGATACTTCGGCTCATAGCCTGAAACTGCGGGAGCAATGTACAATCCAGTGGCTAACCAAGATGTTGCAATCCAGAAAATGGCTAATTGTACGTGCCAACTTCGGGATATTGATTGTGGTAAAAATTCATCCAAAGGAAAACCATAGAATCCACTTCCCTCGACTCCGTAGTGCGCTGTGATGACACCCGCAAACATTTGTACTAAAATTAACAATGCGACAACCCAAATGTATTTCAGCGTTGCTCTCATAGAAGGTGTTGGTTTCATATTTCTGAGCGGATCTTCCAAAGGCAGCATATCCCTTGAATTGATTTCTTCCTCCTTGTTTCGGGCGTGGTAAAATACCAGCAGACCTACACAACCCAGCAACATCAGCACACTGAAACCGGACCAAAGGTGTAACGATGGTGGTGGTACATTGCCAATCAGTTCATCGTGTGGCCAGTTGTTGGTGTACGTTACATCGTCACCAGGACGATCCGTGATGCAAACCCAGGCTGCCCAAGAGAAAAAGGCATTCATTTTTGCCATTCTTTCCGGAGTTTTTACCGTATTTTTCGGGATGGCGTACTGATCTCTCAGTTTTGCCATTTCCGGAGCATTCATAAATATTTTAGCGTAGTAATCTGCCAGTTCTGCCTGTACTTTTGCTCTTTCAGGAGAAATCACAATTGTATTGGTAGCTTCGTCTAAGGTATTTTTACGAAGTTCTTTTTTCAGTAATACCTGATATTTTGCCTGCTCGTCATCCGGTAAATCTTTATAGACTTTCCCCTCTTTTTTAGCCAGTTCTTCCAGAAGAAGCAAAGATTCACGATGGAGATAATCGGCACTCCAATCGGGTGCAATATAGGCTCCGTGTCCCCAAATACTACCGACAGTCTGTCCACCGATAGATTGCCAAACATTCTGACCGTCTTTGATGTCCTGCCCGGTAGCTATGACTGTTCCGTCAGTAGTAACAACCTTATCCGGAACAGGCGGGATTTTCCTATAAATATCTACGCCATAGTAGATCAGTACGGCAAAAGAACCTATGATGACGGCTGCAAGCCAGGTCCATAATTTTTTGGTGGTCATACTTTTCTCAATTTAGTGTTCTACTGAAAATTCTTTTTCTAATTGAATCGCTTTTGGAAAGAGAATATTATTTTCTAAATGAATATGTTTATGCAGATCATTTTCAAAATCCTGAAGCATTGCGAATGTCACTTTATACGTATTACAGGCATCTGCAGGAGGCGTATATTCGTTTGTAATATCTGCGATTTTTCTCAATCGTTCTCCTTCAATGGTATGCTCGTGCTTCATCATATTGACGGGATTTTCTACAGATCCAAAAGGTGGTTGCGGAATAGCTTCATTAGAAATTTTCGCCTTCACCATATTTTTCACAAAAGGGAAAAGAATCAATTCTTCTTTTTTCATGTGTGCTGCCAAATCCTGTGCAGACGCAAAAAACAAATCTCTAATTTCGAATAACTCCGGATGTGCGCCACCGTGAACTTTGCATAATTTATCTAAAAACTGTTGTAGAACTGGCGTTTTTTCTTCCACATAACGGTGATGTGTTTTCTCCACATAATCTGCCAAAAGATCCAAGGGCCAACTGTTGAAATCGATAGAATTTCCATCCGTTTTCGGAAGATTTTCTATGTCTGAGTAGATTTGATCTTTATCCAAACTCTTCGGACTACAAGCTTCCTCTATTGTTCTTCCGCCTTTACAGCAAAAATCAATGCCGTATTTTTTAAAGATTGCTGCGGTTCTGAAATCTTCAGCGACAATCTCTCCTATAAAATCTGTCTTGATATTCATAATTAAATACTTTTTTATCTTTTATTATTTTAAAATTTTTTTATTTTGATTTTCTGGTTTTTAGTTTTTGAATTGGATATAGTTCATTATCAATAAATCTTCTATTTAACTATAAACAACTCTGTTTTAGTTTTATTCAAGCCTATTATTTGTCATTCCGAAGGAATCCATTTAGAATAAGTTCGTAATTCATCATCAGTAAATTGAGATTCCTACGGAATGACAAAATAGTATTGAATTAGTTGTTAATCTATTTTTTAAGTGAAAGGATATATTTTACCATTTTCTGAGCGTTCTCTTTGCTGAGCCCGGCGTGCGGTGTCATCGGGATATCGCCCCAAACACCTTTTCCGCCATCAATCACTTTTTGTGCAAGATGGTCGATATCGGCATCGGTATATTTTGCTGCTACGTCCTGATAAGACGGTCCCACCAATTTCGAATCTACCTTGTGACAAGACAGGCAGTCTGCGCCTTCTACAAGAGCTTTGCCTTCGTCTTCGGGCTTTGCTGCGGCTGTTGTTGAAGCAGTATCAGCAGATGCTGCAGGTTTTGGTTCCTCCATCATTGTATTGGATTCTGTTGTGGGCTGCTGTTCTGCTACTTGTTCTTTTTTTTCTGAGCAAGAAGTGATGGTAAGAGAGAGCAAAATTGCTGTAAAAAATAAGTTTTTCATTACTAAAGATTTTTATGGATTATAATTCTATTTGTTTTTTAATTTCTTTTACAAGGTCATCATCGCCGGAGTCCAGACCTTCTTTTTGGTAAGCTAAAGTTCCTTTTTTGGAATAGACACTGATGATATTGGAGTGGGAAAACTCTATCGGCGAAATTTCTTTGTATTTAACAGCCATTACGTTGGCGAGTTCCCGCGTATCATCCTCGTTGCTGCGGATAAATGTCCATTGTTTTTCATCGAATTTATTGGTATCCAGATAAGCTTTCATTACTTGGGGAGTATCGTTTTTCGGATCAATGGAAATCAAAACATACTGGATGTCTTCCGGATTGGTTTTTCCTACTTTTTGGGAGATGGTTCTCATCTCGGCAGTGAGTCTCGGGCAAGCGGTTTTACACGATGTAAAAATCATTGCAGTAACCAGAACTTTCCCTTTCATATCAGAAAACGTAATGGTTTTACCGTCCTGTTTCTCCCATTTGGAACTGACATTATAAATGGAATCCGGACTTATTTCTTCGTTTTTTTTGCTGCAGGACAAACTTGCCATTGCCAACAAAATATAAAGTAAGTTTTTCATTTTTTTTAATTTTCAAAATCTCTTGCACATCGGAAACCGAGATTGTTGAGACAGTTGTTAGCTTTGATACTTCCGCGAAGTGCATAACGCACAAAGGCAGCATAATTTCTAAGATCCGAAGCGGTAATGGCGCCACCGGCACAAAACAAAGACTCGTTGGTGGTATTGTCTTTTCTGGATTCTCCGCTCATCATCACCGAATTGAAATCGTACGTCCATTCCCAAACCATTCCGTACATACCGTAAACGCCGTAAAAATTGGGTTCACCTTGTCTTACAACTTTATTCATATTGCTTTTCCGCTGTTGGTATTCTCTAAGTATAAAATCTGTAAAATGAGGTTTATCAGAAGCATTTTTAGAACTGCGGTCTGCAAGTCCTACATATTCCCATTCTTCTATTGTTGGAAGCCTTTTGCCCACACTTTTAGCATACGCTTCTGCGGCAAACCAGGAAACATTGGTGACGGGAGCGTCGGGATTTATTTTTTCCGGAAGCTGATAATCGCCTTTCCAATGTTTGAGGTAAGTGCTGTCTGCGTATAACCGAAGCACTTTACTTCTGGTCCATTGAGGATTAGCTTTCAGAAATGTGAGATATTCTGCATTGGTCACCGGGCTGTTATCAATATAAAAAGATTTTACTTTAATAATATTGTTAGAATCTTTTCCGATAAAAGCTCTGTACGATCCGCTGTCTATTTTCATCATTTTTTTTGAACTGGAAATGAATTCTAACTGATGATCTGCTACAGACGTACTCTGATGACTTTTGGGAGATTGTGAACAGGAAGCTAAACCCAAATTCAGGATGACTGCACAAATGAAGACAAAAACTCTCATTGCTTTGTATTTGCTAAACCTCAATGAAACAAGAAAAAAATTATGGATTCTTTTTATAAACTGCAGGGTTATCCGGTCCTGTAACTTTAATTTTGCCTAAAGCTCCTTTGTTGAAAGCTCTGAAAATTGCGTGGTCAACAATCACATATTCACCGGGAACGGTTGCTTTGAACTCTACAATAGACGCTCCACCAGGAGGAATAACCGTGGTCTGTACATTTTCATTGATTTTGCTGCCGCCTTCCATATACACTCTGTCGAAGATTTCCCCGATCACGTGGAAAGAAGACGTAAGGTTCGGACCACCGTTTCCTACGAAGAAACGCACCGTTTCACCTACTTTTGCCTGCAACTCGCCATCGCCCAAAAGAGCTCCGGTTTTTCCGTTAAACACTACATACTCCGGATGTTCTGCAATGGCTTTATCCATATCGAATTCCTGAAGACCTTTGTCACCAAATTTCCCTTTGGTGTAGAAATCGCCCTGCATAATGTAGTATTCTTTGTCCACTTTTGGCAGTCCGCCTTCCGGTTCGATAAGGATGAGACCGTACATTCCGTTGGCAATGTGCATTCCTACAGGAGCTGTGGCACAATGGTAAACGTAAAGTCCGGGATTCAGTGCTTTAAAATTGAAAACTTTTTCCGTTCCCGGCGCTACGAAAGTGGCTTCTGCACCGCCACCGGGACCATTAACAGCGTGGAGGTCGATGTTGTGAGGGAATGTATTGTTTTCATTATTTTTTAAGTGAAGTTCGATTTCATCGCCTACCCTTGCACGGATAAAACTTCCCGGAACCGTTCCGTTGAAAGTCCAGAAATTATATTGCGTACCGTCTGCCAATTCGCCAGTCTTCTCGATAGTTTCAAGACGAACGACAACTTTCTTTGCTGCACGATCTCCAACAGGAGCCGGCACATTGGGCGGTGCTACAGATTTTTGCTGTTCTACGGAACCGTCCGTTTTAATTTTCTCTGTATCTGAATTATTTTCAGAGCTTGTAGAATTGTTTTGTTTACAGGAATTCAGACTGATGAAAGCAGACAAAACAGCGGCAAGGAAGAGTGATTTTTTCATTTTTTCAGAATTTTTACGATTTATAGTTGGTTTTAATTTCAAAAATACTTAAACAAAGTTATTTTATTTTAATGAAATTTTATTGTTTTCAAATATTTTAATTCAATAATATTGATTTTATTTTTTTAGAAATGTGAGTTTTAAATCTAAATTCTTGACAAACATTTCGATTTTAGAATTGTCGAGCATATCTTTTATTTCCTGTCGAATATGCTTAAAATCGTTATGAATAGGACAAGGATGGTCTTCTGAACATTCTTTAAGACCAAGACCGCAACCCGAAAATAGTTTGTCACCATCTATTTCTCTCACAATATCAGCTACAGACTGTTCAAGATTGGCATCATCCATATAGAAACCACCGTTGGGTCCTTTTGCCGATTGCACAAAACCTTTTCTACTGAGATTCTGAAGTATTTTTGCAATGAAATATTCCGGAGAATCTATACCCGATGAAATATCTTTAATGCTTATCCGACTTCCGTCCTTAGACTTCTGTGCGATAAAAATCAAAGCTCGAATGGCGTACTCACAGGTTTTAGAAAACATTTGCTATTTTTATTATACAAAGATAAAAATCTATTTCGAAATAAAAGACAAATTAGTATTTTATTTAATTGATATTTATCATTCCCATTCCAACAGTCTCCTTTCGCCTTCAATTTTTTTGGTTTCGGAAATATCTTGAGACATCTCAATCACCCCTCGGTAATTTTTCTGAGCATCCCGAACAGCAAAATATCGAACATAAATCAACTTCTCTTTATAGTTAAACCAAAATGATGCTTCATTTTGTTCTCCTTTCCGAAATGCCTCTACTATTTTCAATACTGTATCAACACTTTTTGGAGGATGGCAGAATTTTACCTCCCTTCCGATGATCCCCGCACTTCTGGGGAAAACACGTTCTTCTCCTCGATTATAGAAAATCACTCTGTCATTTTCATCGACATAGGTCAAATCTAAAGGTAAAGTTCTAAATAATAGATTCACTTGTTCAATTGTCATATATCCTTCGTCGAAATGTGATGCATTTTCATCAAAAACGACATTGGTTCTTACGACTGTATCTTCTGATGGATGTACATATTGATTGTCTTCAGGATATTTTGCGGGAGGCTTGCTAAGCATCCAGCCGATCTCATCTTCTCCTTCACGCATTTTGATCCATTCATCCTCTGTAAGAATATCCAAAGCGTTAGGAAACAAAACTGTTTTCTCAACCGCTATTAGATTCCTCAAATTCTGTCCTGCATACTCTGTATTTTCCATCGCAGAATCCAGATCTTTTTCATCGATATTTTTTCTGATGATCCTGAAAATTTCCCTTATTGTATCGTGGAAAGACCACATATTTCTGGAAGGCCCTGTCCATCCTTTCTGCTCTAAAAACGGAAACAGTTGATTTTCTTTTCTTTCAAATCGTCTTTCAACGGTTGCCAGTTGATTGAAAAGATTGTAAAACTTCTGAAATTCTTCGTTTGCATTTGTATTGTTCAGTTCTTCTAACAAAGAAATAATTATTTCTTCTTCGATCAAATAAGTTTGAACAGGATGTCCTGATTTAAATTGATTTTTATCCATTTATTTTTTAATAAAATATTAATATCTTTTTATCTTCTATTTAAAAATAAAAAAACTTTTCTAACTAGGCGTTTTGTTCTTTAATAATAGAATTACGACAAATTTAAGATTAGAATTTCAAATAAAAGAGTGTTTTGTCTTTTATTATTTTGATTTATGTCATTTGATTTAATGCTTGCCTCCATTTATTATTTTATAGATATGTAAAATTCCAGGAAATATCGCATCCATTGACTCCTCCGCTCCTTTTGTAGAACCAGGAAGTGCAATGACCAATGTCTCACCTATCATTCCGGCAATACTTCTGGAAAGCATAGAATAAGGAGTTCGTAATTGTCCGTAATTTCTAATGGCTTCTGCAACGCCGGGAATTTCTCTGTCCAATAATGGACGAACAGCTTCTGGAGTAACATCTCTTTTCGAAAGTCCTGTTCCTCCTGTGATTATTACAAGGGAAATTCCGTTTTGGACGTAAAAGTTTATTTTGCTTTGAATTTCCACAATCTCGTCAGGAATAATGATATAATCATCAATACTTACGAGGTTTTTCTCCAATGCTGAAATAATCGCCTTTCCTGCTTTATCTTCTTTTTTCCCTGCAAAAATACTGTCTGAACAAACTATTACGGAAGCGTTAATTCCCACTCCAGAATCCTTGAGGTCTGATTTACCACCTTTTTTCTCGATCAGTCTGATATTTCTGATTTCGATATTTTTATCAATCGGTTTCAGCATATCGTACATCGTCAAAGCCACTACAGAAGCCGAATGCATCGCCTCGACTTCTACCCCGGTTTTATAAATGGTATGAATTTCAGATGTGATATAAATTTCCAAATCTCTGATCTCAAATTGTATGGAAGTATATTCTATCGGAATAGGATGACAATCAGGAATAACATCACTGGTTTTTTTGGCAGCAAATAATCCCGCCGTTTTTGACATCTCAAAAACATTGCCCTTCGGAACAGAATTGTTGACAATCGCATCAATCGTTTCTTGTGAACTAACGCTCAGTACAGCCTCAGCCATAGCTTTTCTGAGGGTATTATTTTTATGAGTAATATTAACCATATACTTATTGTTTATTTTCTTTCCAAGTGTGAGAGTTATCTTCCAGTATTTCTTTGCCCCATAAAGGAACTTCTTTCTTAATCCTATCAACCATTTCATCACAGGCGTTGATGGCTTCCTTACGATGCGCAGCTGAAGTGAAAACGAAGAGGCAGATTTCACCCACCTTGATTTCCCCCAACGAATGGTAAATATGTGCACAGGTTAACCCATATTTTGCAATAATCTCTTCACGGATCTCATGTGCCTTTTCAAGAGCCATTTCTTTGTAAGCTGTAAAATGTATTGCTTGAACTTTTTTCTTGTCAATCATATCTTCGCGGATCTGACCAAGAAAAATACTGTGTCCGCCAATCGTGGTTTTGACCGTATGCTTGGTAATGCTTTCAGCAACGAATATTGGATTGATAGGACCTTCGATAAAAATATCTTTGATTTTTTTCATTGTAAAATTGATTTTATGCCTGATTTAAAATGTTTTATTTCTTTATCCGGAAAATGACTTTTTAAAAGTTTTACCGCTTTCTGACTCCTGATTCCTGAAACGCATACAAAACAGATCGATGTATAGCCATTCAATCTTTCCAAATTTTCTTCAAGTGTGCCAAATGGAAGTTCTAAAATCTTCATTGCAGAAATTTTAGGCTGTTCGTCCTCTTCTCTTACATCGATCAAAATGCTTTTGTCATGATTTAAAAACGATTGAAGTTCTGAAAATGAATTTATTTCATCATTTTTATTAAGACTACAGAATTCTTCATAATCAAAATTTTGAAATTCTTCGATGGTTTTTGGTCCCGCATTTTCTTGATTTTCATTAAATTTAATTTTCATTGATTGATAATTTTTGGTATTAAAAATCAGTAACTGATGAATCAAAGTCTCGGCTGAACCGCTTAATAACTTGATGACTTCATTCGCCTGAAAAGTTCCGATAACAGCCGAATGCGTAGGCAAAACTCCCGCTTCATTACAATTTGGAACTTCACTCTGATTGGGTGGAACCGGAAATAAATCTCTATAATTGGTCATTTGATCTTCCTTCTCCACATTGAAGACCGAAACCTGACCTTCATCTCGAAAAAGAGATGCATAGACCAAAGGTTTTTTCATCAGATAGCAAGCGTCATTCAGCAAATATCGGGTTGCAAAATTATCGGTACAATCTGCGATAACGTCATAATTTTCAATTAAATGAATGACATTTTTGGTCGTTATTTTTTCATTAAAAATTTTAATTTCGGTTTCGGAATTTCTGTTTTTCAGATGTTTTTCGGCAACGATAACTTTGGGGAAACCAATATCTTTTTCATCAAACAAAAACTGGCGATGCAGATTTTGAATTTCAACCACATCAAAATCTACAATCCCGATTTTCCCGATTCCCGAAGAAACCAAAATCTGAAGCGCAGGACAACCTAAACCTCCCGAACCAACCACCAACACAGAAGAATTCAACAATTTTTCTTGCGAAGAAATTCCAAAATCCGGAAGGATGATTTGTCTGTTGTATCTTTCTAAATTCATCATAATTTTAAATTTTATCCTCCCGAATATGGCGGTAACAAGGCAATTTCTGATGGTATGGAAATGATTTTGCTATCGTTTGCTTTCACGCCGTTTACGATAATTAAAAAAGTTGATTCTTTCAATTCCGGGAATTTTTCGAAGAGTTTTACTTTTAATTCTGAAACAGACTTTACGTTTTCAGAATCCAAATCGTATTCGTTTCCGTGGAAAATATCGGCCAGTTTTCCAAATATTTTTAGTTTCATTTTAATTTAGATTTAATAATTTTTTCCGCAGTTTTAAAATTTTCCGGCGTATTTATATTTAAAAGTTGATGCTCAAAACTGTCTTCAAAATCTATGTAATGAGCGTTTTGCTGTTCCAGAAAGCTCGTCATTCTGAGGTTTCCGCTATCGATGGTTTTCTTTAAATCATTCAGAATAGAAAAAGGATAAATGCCCACAACCGGATATATTTTTTCGCCAAAACGCACGACATTAATTCTGTATTCTACTTTTTTTTGAAGAATATTTTCAATCAAATCCGAAGAAACGAAGGGCATATCGCAACTGCAAACAAAAATATCTTCCTGGCAAAATTCTAAGGCGGAGCGAATTCCACCCATCGGACCTTTTTGTGTTGTAACATCTTTAATAATGCCCTTCGAAATTGAATAATTTGAATGATTTCCTGAAATAAAAATCTCATCAAAAACAAAAGACAAATTATCGATAATGTGCTGTATCAAGGTTTTTCCGCCCAAAATCATCGAGGCTTTATCTTGTCCCATTCTGGAGCTTTTGCCTCCTGCTAAAATGATGGCTTTCATTTTTTTGATTTTATTTAAAATTTTTAAACATCAAAAAATCTCATCTTCAGAAAATTTCATAAAACATTCCTCGGCTGTTTTGAATTTTTCCACGATTTTTTTTCCGTAATCTGTGAGTGAACTTTTTCCACCGGATTTCCCACCTGCTTCTTTGATGACGATTTCTTTGGACGAATTGGCGTTGATGTCCCGCACAATTCCCCACGCCTTTCGATACGGAATTTCCAAAATTTTTGAGGCTTCTGTGATGGAACCCAACTCGTCAATTTGTTCTAAAAGTCGGGCTCTTCCGATGCCGATTTTCAGTCCGGATTCGGTTTCAATCCAGATTCTGCCCTTGATTTTCAGACTTTCCATATTTTGACTTTTTCTCCGATGTTGATTTCAGTTGCGCCTTCGGGAAACTCCACCAAACAGTTGGCTTGTGCTACAGAATCCATTTTATAAGATTCCTGTGCGTTGAGAATGAGCACTTGTCCTTTTGTGTAAAATGCTTTCAGAAACTGGGTTTGATCCTTGTTTTTCTTCTTTGCAAAAGATTCCGAAATGGCAAAATCTTGTTCTTCATCAAACTCTTTTCGTCCAAAACAACCGAGCAAAAACGGCTTCACATATTGATGATAGCAGGAAAAAACAGAAGCGGGATTTCCGGGCAACGCAAAAACAAATTTCTCTTCAAGTTTTCCGAAGTACAAAGGTTTTCCGGGTTTCTGTCTTATTTTATAAAATAATTCTGAAACACCTATTTTTTCCAAAGCCGGTTTCACATAATCATAATCTCCGACAGAAATCCCACCAGTAATTAATAAAATATCCACCGTTTCTAAGCCATTTTTTATAGCAGAAAAAGTTGCTTCTTCAGTATCTTCTACGTGATAGACGAACGAAAACTGATGATTGATTTCAGATAAAGCTGATTGAAGCGTGTACGTATTAGAATTGTAAATTTCGCCATCCAGAAGTGGTTTTCCTATTTCTACTAACTCATTTCCGGTATACAAAAGTCCTATATTTAATTTTTTGTAAACTCCTATTTTCTCAATTCCAAATCCTGCCAAAAACCCGATGACTGCGTGATTGACCAACGTATTTTCTTCAATTATTTTTGTTCCGACTTTGGTTTGAGAACCTTTCAAACGAATATTTTCACCTTTTGAAATTTCATCATCATTAAATTGAATTCGGTCGACAATTCTGGTCGTTTTTTCCTGCATAATCACGGTATCGACACCATCAGGAATTTTTGCTCCCGTAAAAATGCGCACGGCTTCTCCTCTATTCAAAACAAAATCGATTTTTGAAATCCCAGCTGGAATAATTTCAGTGACATTTAATTCTGAAAAATCTGCCAAATCATCAAATCGAAATCCGTAACCATCCATCGCAGAATTGTCGAAAGACGGAACATCTAATGTTGCAAAAATCGGTTCTGAGGTGTAAGAACCTTGTGCTTCTAAAATTGAGAGCGTCACTTTTTCTGTACGAAAAATTTGTGTTTCGATTATTTTTTTAGCTTCGGAAACGGAGATGAAATGGTTCATTTTTGATGAATGTTGAATGTTTGATGATGGAAGATGGAAGTCTTTAAGGTAATTTCTTACACAATTTCGACTTATTTCACGCGGGTTACTTCGATGCTTTTAAGCCATTTTACGTGGCGCGGACCGGTTTTTGTATCGTTCAGACTTACAACAATCATTTCTCCTTTTTCTTTCAGCGGTTTTCCGTTTTGCTCAAATAATACATACACTTTTTCACCATTCGGATTGTTGAATAATTCTGCCCAGGAAAAGGTGGCTTTGTAATCGTCTGAAGCTCTTGCAACGATGTAGAAATTGCGGTCTTTATGCTCTTGTTATGCGATTTTTGCTTTTTCCAAAATGTCGGTTAGCAAAACTCCTTTTGTAGATTCTACGCTATCTTTGGTCTATCCTGTCTGGCAAACAATTTTGAAATCTTTCAGTTCTACGACTTTCATTTTTTTTAAAGAATCGACCGTTAAAGTCAATGGTGTTACGACATCCCTCGTTACTTTTATTTCTTTACTCACATATTTTAAATCATCTTTCTCGTCGTGTTTGTGGTTTTCTTTTTCTTCAGAATGTTTTTGAGAATTTTTTGCAGAATTATCGGTCGCTGGATTGGTTGCTTCAGATATTTTGCATTGTAACATTGTGATTGCAATCATCACAATCGTAATCAAATTGGATAATTTTTTCATTGGTAATTACTTATGAATTGTTTGAAATCTTATCGTTATGTTTTTTTAATCCTATCGGTTGGCAAAATTTTTATCCGCCAATTTTTATCATACTTCTGTTGATGATTTTTTGGTTGTTTACATTTTCCATTTCGGAGAATTGTCCGCCTTTTTCTTTATGTTTTTTGATGATTCCCAATTTGATCAGTTCAGTTAAACTTTCATTATTTCTGAAAGATTTTAACAAATCAAATTCATCTGCGCCGAAAAGACAATTTTTCATTTTTCCGTCGGATGTGATGCGGATTCGGTTACAACCAGCACAAAATGAGTTGCTCATTGTGGAAATCAAACCAAAAACGCCCTTACTTTCTGCATCAATTCTGTATTTTCTGGACGTATCATTTTTATGGTCTTCCACCTTTTCGAAAGTGAAATGTTCTGAAACCAAAGTGAGCATTTCGGAAATCGGAATGACTTTATTTTTCTCCCAAGAATTCCCTGTGAAAGGCATAAATTCTATAAACCTCAACTCAATCGGATAATGATGAGAAAGTGCGATGAATTCTGGGATCTCGTCTTCATTAAAACCTCGCATTACAACGACATTTAGTTTTACATTGAACCCACGTTTTATGCTTTCTTTAATATTGTCCCAAACCGTTTGAAAAAGATCTCTTTTTGTAATATATTTAAACTTTTCCCGGTCGAGCGAATCGATACTGATATTGAGATTTTTGATGTCACATTCAGCAAGCAAATCAAAATATTTATGAAGCAGCACACCATTGGTTGTAATCCCAATATTCGCTCCCAATGTAGAAAGTTGTTTAATAATGGTCTCAAAATCATTTCTTACCAAAGGTTCGCCACCCGTAATTCTGATTTTATTGATATTAAATTGTTGAACGAAAATTTTGGAAATTTCAAAAATTTCCTGACTGTTCATCAACTCGATGGATGGTGTGCTTTTGAACGGTTCATCGGGCATACAATACAGACATCGGAAATTGCAACTATCGGTAATCGAGAGTCGGAGATAATCGTGTTTTCGTCCGAAGGAATCGAGTAAATCAGTAGGCTTTGTCATCTTTTTCAGCTTCTGAATTTTTGATTTGTCCAGTCGGAATATCGGGTACATATCTCAAAAAGAAAATAGTACACAGAAATATAACAACAGAACCGATTGCGGAATACCAAGCAAAATCGATATGTTCTTTGTCTAAAGCTTTGTTAATTGTTCCGAACAAAAGCCACATCTGCATACTGACCAACAAGATGTAAATGCTGATGATGGCAACCAACATCTCGTTGACGCGGAATGTTACTTTTTTGATGGGTTTCTTTCGTATTGACATTTTGTTATTTTTTAATTTATTTTGAACCGTCGAATTGTTGCAACCCGGCTTAAGGGTAATCCTTTTTTCGTTGAGAAAAGCCTATGCAAAAAAGATTGACTTCCTCGAACCACTTTCGTAGGTCTGGGAGTGAAATGCGGAAATTGTTGCCTAAATAATCATCGTTCTATCCGTGGCCGTGCGTTTCCTTGGCTTCTTTGATGAAATCTGTCACGAAAATTTTATCATCTTTGATGACAACCGTTAATTGGGGAAGAGGTCTTGGTGGCGGACCTTGAATGACAGAACCATCGTCGGGGTTGAAAAAACCGTGATGACAAGGACATTCTATTACTTTTTCATCGTGATTGTATAGAACGGAACACGAAAGATGCGTGCATTTTTGTTCGAAAACCTTCCATTTGTCTTCGGCTAATCTGATAAGCATGTAAGGATTTCTGTGATCTTCGTTGATGTAGAAAGTCCGCATTCCTCCAATATTAAGGTCGGTGGTCAATCCCACGAAATATTCGCCGAGTTTTTCTTCTTTTTTGAAATAATTAAACACCGGAATCGCCACATTTGCTAATGCTAAAGTCCCAGAAAAAAAGGTAATGAGTTTGATGAATTCTTTGCGGGAAACGTAAGCTGCTTCTCGTTTTTTGATGGGAAAATCGGCTTTCCAGGCGGGGATTTTTTTATTATCTTCAGACATAGTACTATGATTAAAAAACTTTTAATTCTTCGCTGCCTTTCGGCATCATTATATTCACTTTGGTATTCACGACTTCTTTCCCGAAGATAAAGCGGTTGACTGGCGAACTGTTTGGTCTTTTCTTCGCAACATTTTCTCTGGTATCAAAGGTTAATGCGCCACTCGGACAAACTGTTGCACACATTGGCTTAAGTCCAGTACTTGTTCTGTCGTAGCACATGTTGCATTTCATCATCAGCATTGCGCTTTGGTCCGGAATCTGTGGAACTCCGAACGGACAACCGATGACGCAATTGGCACAACCGATGCATTTGGAAGTATCTGCCGTGTGTACGATTCCATATTCGTCTTTTGTGATTGCGTCTGCCGGACAAACGTTTGCGCAAATCGGGTCTTCGCAGTGCATACAAACCTGAACTGTGGTCTGAATCGTCTCTGCTCTGTCAACATAATGAATATGAATCATCGAGGTTTCTCCGTTGGTTTCACACTCCGCACAAGCCATCTCGCACGAGTGACAGCCGATGCAACGCTGCATATCCACGAAAAACTCCATATCATTAAATTTTTCAAATTGCTCCGCCATAATTTTTTAAAATTTAATATTGAATATCTCTACTTTGGTTGGCAAATTCTTTTGAATTTTCACCTTTTTTTCGTCCTGTTTTTTCCACTTTGCAGGCACAAACTTTAAACTCGGGAATTTTTGAAACCGGGTCCAAAGCATCGATCGTTAATTGGTTTGCAGAATTGACTCCGCCCCAGTGATAAGGAATGAAAACAGTGTCTTGTCTGATGGTCTCCACCACATTTGCAGGAAATAATGCGCTTCCTCGTCTTGTAGAAACTTTAATTAAATCATTTTCTTCGATGCCATATTTCGCTGCCAGTTTTGGATGAATTTCCAATAACGGTTCTGGATACAAATCAACTAATTTCCCAATTCTTCTTGTCTGAGAACCGCTTAAATATTGGCTTACAACTCTACCCGTTGTCAACACAATCGGATAATCTTCGTCTGGTTCTTCGGTTGGTTTTTTATAAGGCGTTGGGTTGAAATGCGCTTTTTTATCATTGGTATTGAAAACCTTGTCTTCCCAAAGTCTCGGTGTTCCGGGATGGTCTTCGGTAGGACAAGGCCAGAAAATTCCGAGATTTTTTTCTACTCTTTCGTAAGTAATTCCGTAATAATCTGCAGCGCTTCCCCTGGATGCAACTCTTAATTCATTAAAAGTTTCTTCGCTGTTTTTATAATTAAATTTATCTCCTTCGCCTAATCTTCTGGCGAGTTCCATTAAAATTTCGCTGTCCCGTTTTGCTTTTCCCGGTGGGTCAACTACTGCACGGATTCTTATAACGCGACCTTCTGCAGAAGTTGTTGTTCCTTCTTCCTCTTCCTGCAATGAACCAGCGAGAATAATGTTGGCGTGGCGCAAAGTTTCTGATAAAAAGAAATCAATTCCGGCGTAAAACTCTAATTTTTCTAATGCTGCACGAACGTTACTGTTATTTGGCAAAGAAACCAAAGGATTAAAACAAATTGAAAGTAAACCTTTAATCTCGCCTCGGTTGATGGCTTCGATGATTTCGTAAGCACTTAAACCTTTTCCGGGCATATCTTCTTCTTTGATTCCCCAGACATTGGCAACAAATTTTCGATGTTCGGGATTTTCGATGTCTCTGTTTCCTGGAAGTTGGTCGCATTTGTGACCGTGTTCACGACCGCCTTGTCCGTTCCCTTGCCCTGTAATCGTTCCGTAACCGCAATAAGGTTTCCCGATTCTACCGGTTGCTAAAACTAAATTGATACAGCTTGAAACATTTTGAACGCCTTTAGAATGATGTTCGATTCCACGAGCGTGCATGAGAAAACTGGTTTTGGCTTTACCCCACATTTCTGCGGCTTTATAAATTAAATCTTTCGGAATTCCGGTTACTTCTTCTCCCCATTCCAAAGTGCAATCTTTTACAGCTTCGGCAGTTTCTTCAAATCCTGAAGTGTAATTATGAATAAAATCGTTATCCAGCCAATTATTATCAATTAAAACTTTCAACATTGTATTCGTCAATGCAGAATCGGTTCCGGGTCTCAATGGCAGATGAATATCGGCAGTTCTGGCAATCGGAATCTGACGTGGGTCGATGACAATCAATTTGGCTCCGTTATCACGAGCTTCCCAGATTTTATGGGTTAAAACTGGGAAACATTCGCTCACATTTGCTCCGGTAATGATGATGACTTCTGCGTGCGCCAAATCTGCCCAACTGTTGGAAGACCTGTCCATTCCAAAGGCTTTTTTGTTTCCTGCACCTGCACTCACCATACAAAGACGACCGTTGTAATCGAGGTTTGCGGTTTTCAAAGCAACTCGGGCAAATTTCCCGATCATATAACTTTTCTCATTGGTAAGAGAAACGCCGGACAACATTGCGAAAGAATTTTTTCCGTATTTTTCCTGTATTCTTTTAATTTCATTAATCACAACATCGTACGCTTCATCCCATTCTATCGGCACAAAACCTTTACCTTCTACTCTTTTGTATGGCGAAAGCAAACGGTCCGGATGATTATCCTGCATATAGCGCTGAACACCTTTTGGACAAAGTCTACCCTCATTAAAAGGGAAATCGTTCCAAGGTTCAAAACCTACGACTTTTTTGTCTTTTACTTTTAATTGAATGCCACATTGCAAACCACAAAAACAGCAATGCGTTTTTACCAAAGCATCAGGATTTTGAGGATTAGACCTCACTGTACCTTTGTTTGGATAATGTTTGTGCGGTCCGAAAACATTGATGATTTCGTCGGCTGTTACAGGTAATTTTGCCATTTTATTTTAAATTTTAACCAAAATAAGTTCCAGATTCTTGTCGTGCTTTTAGATGTGCTTTTGCAAGCATTGCCCGTTTTCCTTCCGGGCTGAAATCTAAATAACTTTTCCCCTCTTCATTTTCTAAATCGAATCCCATTTCCTGGGTTATTTCTTTTAAATCTTCGATGTGCATTGAAGTTGTGTATTCGTCGCCTGTGTGTGGACAAGTTTGCATTCCACGGCGCTTTCCTTCTATTTTATAGATATTTGCACCAACTTGTGCCGGTCTTTGAAAAATGTGAAAAAACTTCCCGAACGGAATCCACATCAGAAACATTGCAACCGTAATTGCGTGTGTGATTGCCATAAACTGGCTCATTTTTCCTTCGAGATAAGAGTAATCAAACCAAATTCCCAAACCAGTGACGGAAACTGCAACGAGTAAAATCAATGGAAGCCAATCTCTTTCGAACCATTGTGTTGCGATTAATCCCTCGTCTACAAATCTTCTGTGCATCATAATTAAGCAACCTATTATCACCATAATAGCAGTCCAAACCAAAATATGGAAAAGGATAAGTGCCATCACAGTATTAAGTGGAAAAGTCATTACTGTAATCCCCATCATATGAGTTTCATACATATTCGTTGTTCCAGCTTTTAACGTAAAGTGCATCCAGCCAAAAGTGAGCCCGAAAGTAACTCCGAAAGAAATTAAACATCCCGTTGCTAAAAGAAAGTGACCTAGCCATCGCATTCTTCCTCTTGGCATAATAAACCTTTGAAAGAGAATGTTGCGTACAGAAAGACGAATCACCTCTTTCATATAGATTGGATAATCTTTACTGAGGATAAATTCCCAGGTGCGTTTCCAATACTTTTGTGTAGCAGGACGCTGCTTCCAAACAGAATGATGGTAAACTACGCCAAAGGTCATACTTATTGTTCCGAAAAAGTATATGATCAAGGCTGCGTCAAAATTCTGTAAATTCAGAGAGCCTATCACTGTGATAGCAATTACAACGAACGTTGCAATAATAGCATTGAAAAATGCTTTCTTATTTATATTTGTAAAAATACTGAACATGTGCAAAGTTTTAAATGATAACTCACTTACAATCAAGAACCACTTTTTTT
Source organism: Chryseobacterium sp. HNCC26DJ239 (assembly GCF_057180445.1). Taxonomy (NCBI): domain Bacteria; kingdom Pseudomonadati; phylum Bacteroidota; class Flavobacteriia; order Flavobacteriales; family Weeksellaceae; genus Chryseobacterium; species Chryseobacterium sp. HNCC26DJ239. The sequence continues at coordinate 219,444 of NZ_JBXUGJ010000005.1, read as the reverse complement.
TCTTAAACAAAGATACAATAACCAATTTTTAAATAAGATACAGATGTCTTATTTGAAATCATTCAAAATAAATGATGTAAATAATAAAAAATACCTAATTGATTAACAATAACTTGTATTTTATATGATTTACATCATATTTTAAAAATGATTTGAAATTTCCCTTTTAATCTAGTACCTATAAAAAAAACACCTCAAAAAAGGTGTTAAATGATGATAATATAAAAGTTAAACAAAATCTAACTTCAATTTCTCTAAATCTGCAATCTTTATTCGTTTTCCTGAAAATATGAGGATATTTTCGTTTACCATTTCTGAAATTACCCGGTGCATAGTTTCATAGGTTGTTCCTATATATGCCGCCAAATCTGTCTTGGTTAGTTCAGCTTTTAAAACATTGTCTTTATCAAGTCCTAAATGATCAATAAGATATAAAAGGTTAACGATAAAACGTTTCTTTACAGACAACTGAAATAAACTTGCCATCTTTTGTTCAGACCAGTGCAGTTCCTCTGCGTAAAACATCATCAATTCATAAGCAAAAGTATTATTGGTTTTCAACAAGGTTTTAAAAAAATCCAGTTCTACAATGGAAAAAACGGTCAAATTGACCATGTATTTTCGGAGTAAATTGACCACCTTATTTCGGTTGAAAATGACCACCTTGTTTTAAGGGAAAAAATTCAAAGAAAAACTACTGATTTTTTCATGTTTTTAAACCTCATAGCTTCGTTAAAAAAAACGGAACTATGGCTAATAAAATTACAGACATGAACAAAATTAGAAAAGTGATAAAATTTCACACCGAAGGCAAAAGCAAGCTCTTTATAAGCCGATATTTATCTCTATCGAGAAATACAGTGAAAAAGTATATTGCGCTGTACGAAAGCCTTTCTTTAAGCCCAGAAGTATTAAAATCCAAAACAGATTCTGAATTAGAAACACTCTTTGCGTATACAAAAACTGAAGAAATAAGCCCAAAAATGCAAACGTTACTCAAATTTTTTCCAGGAATGGAAAGAGAACTGAGTAAAGTAGGGGTAACCATCCATCATATGTGGGAGAAATATATTTCCCAAAACCCTGATGGCTTTAAAGCATCTCAATTCAGGCATCACTTCAAGATTTGGAGTAAAGATGTAAAACCGGTGATGCATATACAGCATAAATCAGGAGATAAGATGTACGTAGATTATGCAGGAAAAACGCTTAAAATAAAGGAGAAAGATGGTGAACAGACTCAAGAGATTCAGTTTTTCGTTGCCATTTTAGGCTCCAGTCAATACACCTATGCAGAAGCGTCTTTAAGCCAGCAAAAGGCAGATTTTGTACAATCTATAGAAAATGCGTTGCATTTTTTCCAGGGAGTTCCGGCGGCAATCGTTACTGATAATTTAAAATCTGCGGTCATCAAAAGCAATCGCTACGAGCCTACCATCAACGAAACTTTAGCCGATTTTGCTGAGCATTACGAAACCACAATCTTGCCCACAAGAGCCTATAAACCCCGCGATAAAGCCTTGGTAGAAGGTGCTGTTAAGATTTTGTACCGAAGAATTTATGCTTTTATTAAAGAGTCGGACTGTGGTAGTTTAGAAAGTTTAAATCATCAAATCAGAAAATTACTCGATACCCATAACGCCAAAAAATTTACAGCCAGACCCTATTCCCGTAAAGATTTATTTCTGGAAGACGAGAAAAAAGAGCTTCTGCCACTTCCTCAGCAAAGGTTTGAAATTAAAACCCAATCACACGCTAAAGTGGGGCAAAATGGGCATGTACAACTATCTGCCGACAAAAATTATTACAGTGTGCCTCACCAATACATTAGAAAGATGGTGAAAATTTTATACACCTCCAGTAGCGTTGAAATTTATTACAAATACAACAGAATCGCTCTGCATCAAAGAAATTACAAACCTTATGCTTATACCACCGTTGTAGATCACTTATCAAGCACGCACAGGTATATATCTGAATGGAATGAAGAACATTTTATAGACAAGGGAAGAAAAATAGATGCTATTGTGAGCGAATACATTCTGAAGGTTTTGGAGAGTAAAAACTATCCCGAACAAGCTTATAAAAGCTGCCTTGGTATTTTGAGTTTTGAAAGAAAAGTAGGAAAAGAAAGGCTTATTAATGCCTGCAAGCGTGCTTTGGAATTTAATTCATACAGCTATAAAGCCGTACAAAAGATACTGGAAAACAATCTGGATGACCCCGGCTTTAACCCCGAAGAAAATCATGAAAATAAGCTTCCGGAGCACAGTAACATTAGAGGAAAAAACTATTATCGTTAATTTGAAAATCATAAAAAAATGAATGAAGCTACCTTAACAAAGATGAAGCAAATGAAGCTTTATGGCATGCAAAACGCCTTTAGAACAGCTATTGAAACTGGTAAAACAGATCATTTTACAATAGATCAGTTTGTAGCCATGCTTGTAGACTCAGAATGGGATGAAAGGCACAACAGACGTATCGACAGAAGCATTAAAAATGCCAAATTCCATTACAAATCGAATATTGAAGAGATCAACTTTGATGACTCCCGAAATTTAGACCGAAATCTTGTTTTACGACTTGCAGCGTGTGAATTTGTATCCAAAAATGAAAACATTTTAATCACAGGAAGTACAGGTGTGGGTAAAAGTTTTTTGGGTACGGCACTAGGTTATCAGGCTTGTATAGAAGGGTTCAAGGTATTTTATTTTAACACCTCCAAACTTTTTGCTAAGTTAAAAATAGCAAAAGCAGACGGTTCTTACCTTCGTGAATTGGCAAAAATACAGCGTCAGGATGTCATTATCCTTGATGATTTTGGGCTTCAGGCACTCGATAGCACCAACAGGATTACTCTTTTGGAGATCATTGAAGACCGCCACAATAACGGCTCATTAATCATCACCTCACAAATCCCTGTCCAGGGTTGGTACGACATTATTGGCGAAAAAACCATTGCTGATGCTATTTTAGACCGTCTCATCCATAAAGCACACCGTCTTGAGCTAAAAGGAGAATCTATGAGAAAAAAAAGAACGCTGAACAAAGCCTAAATTTTACCTAAATTTGGTAAAATAAACACAACATGAAAACAGTAGTTTTTTACCCTAAAATACAGGTGGTCAATTTGCACCAAAAATGAGTGATCACTTTAAACTGAAAAAAGGTGGTCAATATCACTGGAATTTACACATTAGTATCTACAGCTTGTTTAAACCATTTAGATTGTATGGCAATAAAATTGCCGTTTGATAATTTACCATAAGCTTCAATGCCTCCATCACCACCTGCACCATTTATTACTTTAAATTCGTCAACCGAGTTTGGATATTCTTTTAAAAGAAATCTTTCAAAAAGCTGGTTGCAAAGTGTTTCAAAGGAATTTTGACAACTTCCTCCATAAGTATTAAATGAATCCCACATGTGCCTAACGTTTGACTTTAAAGATAATTAAGTTTAATATGAATCAAATTAATCAACTACAATTTTACAATATAGATATCTTACTTCAAAACTACCTGCTTCTTAGCAACATCATATTTATAATGGATTATGTTTCCGCTGATTAGTAAATCTAGAGCTGTATTGATTTCTTCTAAGGGCACTGAAAACCATTCCCTCGGAATGTAGCGATTACTTTCTTTATCATACAAGTCAATATTCAAGCAAACTTCGGCAAAGAAACGATGAATTAGATTTTCAAATTGATGAATATTGAGGTTATAACAAGCAAAAGAATCAATAATTTCAACATCAGAAAAAAGATAAGTTGCTTCCTTTTTTGCATTTCTTACTCTCTCTTTCACGGGCAATTTAGAGAAGCCTATCTTATATAAATTTTGAATATTTTGAATTTCTATATTATCTGATTTTGATTTCAGAATATAAATCCAACCACTTTCAATATCTTCCTCTTTTATTACGCCTGCATTATTGAATAATTGTTGTTCGATATTTTCATCTGGATTAGTTATCAATTTACCATTCTTGTGAATAGCTTTACCTAAAGAACGGAAAAGCATATTTGAAATAGTAGCATTTTCAAAAATGGTAACGGTACGCCCCTCTAGTCTCATTCTGTCACCAGATTTATTTTCTTTCAAAACTTTTTCCGCTTTTGAAACCTTTAAATAACACAATAAACCATCTATTAAATAAAAATTCCCCTCTACCAAATTATCTTCAGCATTTTTAAAATCGAGAAGTTTTCTTTTACCTTCTTTTAATTCTTTATGAACCTGTTTGAACATTAGATCATATCTAGCAAATTCTTTTTCTGACATAGCTTGTCTTTGAGCAATATAATCTGCTTTATCACGACTACCCTTCAAAGGAGTATGTTTAAACTCGAAAATTGAATTATCGCCTTCGTTATCTAATAATCCTAAATCATCATCATTGAAAATATCATCCAATGTTTCTATTTTGATTTCTATTTCACCGAGCAAATTATGACGGTCAAAAGTTTTTAATAATTGTTTACGTGATTCATTAGCTTTAAATTCTTTTAAACGAGAAAACAAAGCATATTCCGACATGGAAGTTGGTTGAGGCTCGCGTCTATTTTTTTCAAAGAAATCGTTTATCTCTTCAAAAGATTCAATAAGCCGGTCTTCATCTGTTTTAATTTCCGATTTCTGAACTTTCGCATCTAATAAGCCAAATTCATCATCGTTCAAAATATCATCTATACTTTTAGCCATTTTGCGCTTTTCTTCTTTTTAAATCTTGTAAAAATAATAAAGCTTGAGCCAATCTCTGCTCTTTAGGATCATAAGAATTGATGTCCGGTACACTTCCAGTATTTTGTTTCCAGCGTTTTATACCTTCCCATGAAGCGATTGCTTCTTCTTCAGTCATCTCTATTCTTGTGATATTTATTGTATCCTGGATTGATTTTAATACTGACGAAGTCACACTTTTAGAGAGAATTTCAAATGCTTTTTGGAAAGGATTTACAGTGTCAATCAAATCAATATTAATATCATCAATATTTACAAAACTACCCGCCATTCTAATAAATTTTTTAGAGCCATGGTCTTCTACAGTTCCATTTTTGATAACCGAATCAACGACAACATGCTGTCGAATAGCTTCCACATCTTCTGCACTTAAATCAGGATATTTTTCTCTAATAATTTTAGGAATTAATACTGTATTAATAACTTCAGGTTCTATATTCCCTGGCATAGCTTTCAACATCGTATCATCCTGTAAGATTGTCGCCTTTAAATCATTTAAATCAGATTCTATAATATCTTTTGCTCTTTGCGAGGTTGGCTTTTTAAATCCACGAATTTTAATAGTGTTTTCATCATCACCTTCTTCATCAGGATCATCCATCGGTTTAAACTTAAAATTTGGTGCTAAAACCTGCTCCATCAGCAACGACGCTGTAATTGCTTTTAACATATTGTTCACAGCCAATTTCACGTCATCATCCACTGCATCAGGCTGGGCAATCAGGTTGGTAAACTGCGCATGATTTTTATTATTACTGTCTCGAGTTGCTCGACCAATGATTTGTATAATTTCAGTTAAAGAGCCTCTATATCCTATTGTTAATGCGTGTTGACAGAAAGGCCAATCGAAACCTTCTTTTGCCATCCCCAACGCAATAATCATATCAATATCTTCATCTGTTTTCACACCTCGTAAATAGGCTACGATTTTATCTCTCTCTTTCTGATTATCATTTACTAAATCAGCAATTTTTAAAATTCTTCCTGAGCGTTTACTTTTTACGTACAAAACTCTCGTTTCAGTGTCTTGATATTCTAAATCACCAATACAGTCAATAATGTGATTGACTTCTTCAAATTTTTCTTTTGAAGATTCTGCCGAATTTACACTTGGTATATGAATGATTGTTTTCAGATTTTCGTCTAAAATTTCTTCTAAAGCAGACATTCCCTTTTCTTCATCATGTTTATAATACCTTCCTCGATAAAAGTGATAACCAATTCCTAAAGATTTCAGATACTCATATCCATTTAATTGGTCATAATAGTTATAGGTTACATTGGTGAATTTTGCTTCGTCTTCAGGAGCTAAAACTGGAACACTATCACCACGGAAATAAGATCCAGTCATAGCAATTAAATGAGCATTTGATTTTGCCATAATATTTCGCAAAACATTTCCCAAAATATTCTCTCCATCAGCAGATACATGATGAAACTCGTCAATAGCAACAACACAATTATTAAAATCTTCCTCTTTTAAGCCCTCAAAAGCAAATCTTAAAGTAGCATGCGTACAAATCAAAATTCTTTCTTCGGATTCTAAAAATTCGTAAAAAGTTTTTACCTTAGATTTGTCACTTCCTGCTGTACAAAGATTAAAACGCTGGTTATATTCCCAATTCGTAAAAAATCCATATTTAGATAGCTCTGTAGGTGCAAACGAATTCCCAATTGAACGTTCCGGAACAGCAACAATTACTTTTTTTATTCCTTGATTTTGCAATTTGTCTAGTGCTAAAAACATCAAGGCACGAGATTTACCGGATGCCGGAGGAGCTTTTATTAAAAGATATTGTGCCGTTCTTGAAGCAAATGCTTTTGCCTGCATTTCTCGCATTCCCATTTCATCTGTAGATTTACTTTTGCCTGTTTGGTCATAAGTAACATTTACTAAATTGATTGGTTTTATATATTCTGGATGCTTGATTTCCATTTTTCCTTGTTCTTTTTTTTCTTGTTCTTTTGGTTGTTGAGCTATCGGATTATGGTATTCTTGATCTGCTTTTGAATCATAAACGATTAGTCCTAAAAGCAAATTTATGGTATCTGAAAATAATTCATGACCTTTTGAATCCAATCCTTTTGGATAGCCCGATTTATTAATCACCCAACCTTTTAGTTCAATTAAAACACGTGGACTGTCGGGATTATAACCGCCTTGCAACAACAGATGGGTAATAGGTTTTGGTTCAGAATACTTTCCGCCTTTATCTTTTTTATATAATTTATTCAGATAAAAATCTGTTAAATCTCTGTATTCTACATTTTTAAAACCAACCCGCATTTCGTCTATATATACATTTTTGATGGTCATATAGAGAATATTCTCTTTGCTGAGTTTTAGTTCATCTATTGTTTTTTGCAATTGGGTTGAGTATGCCACAGTTTTTTAATTTTTGATTGCTATTGATGTCTATATAATCTAAAGTTTGTCTAAAAGTTTATCTAATTTTAAATTTTATTTCTATTTTAGACATGGTTTAAAAACTGATAATGAATAAGTTAGATGTTTTAAATATTATTTTCACGTCTAAAAAACGTCTAAAGTTTATCTAAAATATTTTTCTGCACTAAGTTTAGACGTAATATATAGCTTATTTACAATGGTTTATTAATACATAACGTCTAATACTTGTATAAAAACACGTCTAATCACGTCTAATTCTTTTTTGATAACATCCAAATTTTATCCACATTTTCAATCTTTCCTAATTTTCTAAGAGCTTGTAAATTATTTTTTATTTTATCCTTCTTTTGGTTAATATCTATAATATCAGGAAGTTTATCTAAAAGCAATTCTTCAAAATCAGCTCTGGTACCTTTTTTGAATTTTGATAGATACTCTATAATCATCTTTTGACAATATTGATTATCAATACCTCTCTGTTTCATATAATCAGCCTTTTCACCTGTAATGGCAGCAACATCTGAAGATATATGAAAATTAGGTTTCCTACCTTCTATCAAATGTTTTACTTTTAAGGCTTTTACTTCATTATCTGATAAAGCTTTGTGCTTTGCAACTTTGTCCAGTAAAATAATTTCATCTAAAGAAAGATTGGGAAGCTCGGCTAACTTTCGAGCGTAGTTGATATCAACTACTTTTCCTATAATCGTAACTTTCACTTTATTATTAGAAAAATCATAATCTGGAAGAGGAAAGAATTTATCTTTTTGGATTCGGAACATTCTTTTTATCCCGCTTCCAATGGTATCAATCATGTTTAAGTTGACCATTGCACCAACCAAAAAAGTATTTCTGTATTTTGATTCAGGAGAATCACTAGTAACCACTTCTTCCACACTTTTAGGAATAAAAGTTCCTGAGTTCGTAAAGGAAATCCAACCATCTTCGTTCTCAACAACAATTATTTTCCCACCTAAAGTGTAATCCTGATGAGCAATACAATTGTGTAATGCTTCTCGAATGATATAAGCATCATATTGGTCTACTTCATCAGGAAATAAAGTTCCGGATTTGATATACCTATATTTTAAATTACGGATTTTTGCTCCTATCTGTTCGGTAACATTGATAAGAGGACACGAAAAATGTTCATAATCTTTCTCTACATTATCTTTGTCTTTTAATATCCAAGTAATTCTTGCTGTCGCCGGATTAATAAAATGTTCTGATTCGGGATTTCCTAAAAGTAAAATTGCAGTATTGGTAATTTTTCCTTTTATGGTAACTTTCGCTTTATCTAAAAACAGTTCATCACTCCAAGTATCTATTTCGTCTTTTAGTTTGGGATTTTTTTCTTTGTATTGGATTCTTGCAAAATCAATAGCAGTTTTGGACAAATCTTCAATACCTGCATTTTCTATAATTTCGGCACTCCAATCTTTTTGATTGGTTTGTGCTTTTATTCTATCTCGATCATAATCACTCAAAGCGCCTAAGCTCTCTCCATCTCTACCGTAATAATGTCCTTTCCAAGAAACTGGCTGCCCTTTTTGTGCAGCAGGAATTTCAAAGATTAAAACTCGGCGACCATCTTTTGTTACTTCATATACGTTTGAAAAGCTGTTGCGTGGAGATGTATTGTTTGAAATTTCTAATTTATAATCGTTGATTTGATTATTATTGATGGCTGTTCCCACAACTGTTTTATTATCTTTTACGCCCATCAACAAATACCCGAACTCCTGATCGTTCAAATTTGCTTCATTAGACAAAGCAGAAAAATATCGGCCTAATTTATCTTTGTCAAACTGGTTCTCTGCAGTCTTAAATTCTACGACTTCGTTTTCGGTAGAAAGAGATAATAAATTTTCTAATAGCTTTTCCATATTTATTGTCTTCTTTTTCTAATTTCTTTAATGTAATCTTCTAAAACTTTCAAGTCAGCAAGAAATTCAGTAGAGTCAGGCATTTCTTCAATCAAAGTTCCTGCTGTATCATGTCCTGTAAAATAGGTGGAGCATTTGCCCATATTGCTATCAACTAGTTCGTAATCACCCTCTGTTAAATCTATAACTTTTGATAACCTTTGAGTTTGAATAGCTCTACTAAATCGTTGAATTGCGCCATTTAAAAAAACCTCTTCTACAAATCGTTCCCAAGTTTCTCGAAGTTTTCCATACAGAACTTTAACTCGCTCTTTATAAACTTCTTCAGTTTCTGTTCTTTCAATTTTCTCTAGTTGTTGATATGCACTTTTCAACAATCCAATACGCTTACCAACAGGTAAAGCATCCCAAGGGGGGCTACTAGCTATTAGTCCTGTTTCTGTCTTTTTCCTTGTAAGACTCTTTATGTCTAAAGCACAATTTAAACTCTCCGAGTGTTCTTGAATCATTAAAAGAAATGAAATATCGTGTGTAAATACTATTACTTGTCTTTCAAGAGCTTCTTCTGTAATTCTTTTCGCTATTTTATTTCGCCATTTGTGGTCAAGTGAAGAAACAGGGTCATCAAAAATAATTGCACTTTTATGTTCTGAAATTGACAACTCAGACAAGAATGTAGCTAAAGAAATACACCTGTGTTCTCCCTCGCTTAAAATATCTTTTAGAGCAATATTAATTGAGTTGTTTTCATCAAGTCTTAAATAGTGATATTGTTTTCCTCTTTGTCCTTTTGTTTCAGTTTCTATCTTAATGTTTTTAAAACCGAGTTTGTTTAATTCTGTTTTGAAATTTTGTTTAAGATTCTGGTTTATATAGCGTGTTGTTAGTTCATTACTTAATGTTGTGATTGTTCGAGTATTACACTTTCCCACACATTGATTTAGCAAGCCAACTCTTTTTTGACGATAAATTTCACGAGCTAATTTTGGTTTATGCTCATAAATTTTCTTTTCACCATTTAATTGATTTAGTTCTTTAAATAAAGGCTTTAAATCTTCATCAATAGATTGAACTTTTAATTTTTCATTCACTTCAGATAAGGATTTATTTAATTCCTTAATTAACGTTTTAGGAGTTCTGTCAACTTCAATTGCATTAATGTCTTCAATGGTTTTCATTGAATTAAATAATCCAACTATGTGTTCCTTTTGCTTTGAAAGTATATTTAGATATTCGGCTTGTTTTTCCGAGTAATTTTCAATTAGCTCATTTAATTCAAGAGATATAGGGGTCTGTTCTTCAAAATTAAAATCAAGTCTGTTCAAATTATAAATTGCTGACTCATATTTTTCTTTAGCTTCGTCAAATGATTTTTGAATATCATTTTTTACGAAATCTTCAAATTTTGTAAATCTTTCTCTGGCTTCATCTTCTAAATCTTGAAGGCAAAGTGGGCAACTACTACCATCTGAGACATTGGGAAAACTTTCTGTTTGAGTACTTTCGTTGTAAAATTTCCTTGCACTTTCCCATAAAATTTTCCAAGCATTATTTCCGACACCTTGTATTGGTAAATCTGAAAATGCTGTGTTTGATGATTCCCTTAATGCTTCTTTAGCAACACAAAAATTATTTAATATCTCCTTCAGATTATTTAGAGCTTGACCTGTTAAGTTATTTTCCAGATTTTGAAACTTATTTGCTAAAATTTCAAACCGGTTGATTTTTTCTTCATTGGACTTTAAGCTTTTCTTAGGGTCAGTTGCTTTTAATTTATCAATTTCCTTTTCAACAGCTTCAATTCTTGCATTTTTTGTAGAATTCCATATTGATTCTGCTCGTAATTCATTTAAAGTTGAGTTTAAGTTTAGTTTCTCAAGAAATAATTTTGCAGTCGTTCCTTCTGGAACTTCTAATAATTCATAATCAAACTTTCGCATTGATGGATTGGAAAGCTCTAGGGTTAATTGTGCTTCAACATTTTTTACAGCTTCTGCTAATTTTTCTACAATAGATAACCCTTGGGGCATAAAAGCTATTTCATCTTCTCCCTCGATATAGTGATTTGCACTAAAGGTGTCGAATACATCAATTTTTTTTAACGTGTTTTCACTTACTGTTTCATTAATAAGATTGACAGTTGTGAAATTTATCCCATCAGAAGTATATTCTATATCTGCTTTTTTATCATTTCCTGCACAAGCTGGGTCAAACAAATTGTCATTTATTCTAGGTTTTTGACCTCTTGTTTTACAAGAATGTTTTAAAATACTTACATAACTAGATTTCCCTGAACCATTATCTCCATAAACAATAGTTAGTCCATTTGGCGCAAATTCCAATTCACCAGATTTAGATAAAGCATTAATGTTATCAATGTTTTTGATTTTGGAAAGTATAATGTTGCCATCATTTACAGAACTATCTGCAAAATCTCTCAAGTCATCAAAGTTAACAGGATCAAATTCAAACTCAGAAAGTTTAAAATCAACCTTACATATTTCCTTTAATTCAGAAACATCAGTAGTCGTTAGTTCATTATTTCGGATTAATCGGTCAATAGCTACTTGCCAAAATGAAGGCTTGTTTTCTACCCAATCTATTATGTCGTGTAATATTGGCATTCCTGTTTTTATATAAAATTATTATTTCTTTCCTTTCTTTTTCTTCTCCTTCGCAAACAAAGTTTCTCTATTGGTCATTTCTTCATACATTTTAAAAAGATACGCCAAGCGTTCTTCGTCTGAGTTGAAAGCCGCCAATCTGTACACTCTTTCTATTGCCAAATCCAATTCTTGGTGTGCATTTCTAAGACTAGCAGGCATGGTTTCTGGATTATACATCCAGGCCATGGTTTTCTCTGGAAACTTGGCACGCTCGTCTAAAACAGCAAATACATACATGGTTATGCTTTCTTTTTGTTTCGCAGTAAGCGGTGGAAACGGAAAAGTATTGTAACACAATTTTGCAGAATAACGATAATCTGTTTTCAATTTACCACCCACTGCATCTACCCAAACCATGTGCATTTTGGAGTGGAGAACACCGAATAGATATGCCTCACAGTCATACAAAATACTCAAAGCATTTGTTCCAATGTAAGTATTATCTATAATACACATTGGTATGTATTCTCTTCTTTCAGAAGTCGTTAAGGGAATTGCTATGGAACTAGTTGTTGTTTCTCTTGTTTCTCTAAATCGATGTGGTGTTAGAGCTAATTTATGAGCGCCAGAATCACTACTTGATAAACGCATTTTTCTTACTTTATCAATCCTTTCTTTAATGAAATCAATTTTTAATGCTTCTTCAAGATATTCATCTTTAATCCACAAACACCATCTATTAATTCCTTTCATTAATTCACTTGCACCATACAACTTTTTAAAATATTTTAATGATTCAGGATATTCATTGACTAAATCATTTTTCTCATTATCTTCAAAAATTAAAAAGCCTCCATCATAGGGCATATTTCCTTTAGGTAATTCAGGAAATCCGGAGATAGATTTATTTCTAGGAAATATATAAATATTAGGAGAATCTAGTAAGTAAGCATTAATATTTTTCACTTCTTTTGCAACAGATTCTGTGAAGAGTAATTTTGGTTTTGCAGAAGCATTTCTTAATCCTACAATAATTACTGTAACTCCCGCATTTCCTTTCGCATTATTAGTCCATTTAAAAGATTGATAAGCAAAACCTATTTCTATTTTTTCATTAAATATTCTTGGCCAGAATAATGAAACTTGTTCTCCTTGGCAAACTGAATTGGTAGATACTAAAGCTAATTGTGCATTTATATCTTCAATGTATTTTGCTCCTTTATAAAACCAAATAAAAACATAATCTAAATTTTTATAATCTTTTTTAAAAATTAATTCCAAATCCGTTTTCTGTTCATAGTCTTGGTTTCTGCTTCCTAAATATGGCGGATTTCCAATAATATAGATTTCATCACCTTCGTTTTTCGGGCAAACTTCTTCCCAATTAATTCTTGCCGCATTTCCTGCAACAATGTTTCCTGCTTCTTTTAAAGGAAGTATCGGTTTAGACCGACCGTTGTCTAAAAGTTCAGTTTCAAAGATTTGGTTCATTTGGTGTTCCGCCAACCAAAGTGAAAGAATAGCCATCTCGTGTGCAAAATCTTTAATCTCTATACCGTAAAATTGGGTAAGTGAGATTTCTGTAAAATAAATTTTAGACTGTGCTCCCGAGAAATTCATTTTAGACTGCACATCAGGAACAATTGTTTTTGCTCCGTCTGCACCAAAACCTATCTTAGATTGTACACTTTGCTTTTCTTCAACAACTCCGGAATTCAAATCTATTAACTGCTTAATGATCTCAATTTCTAGATTACGCAATTCTTTGTAAGTGATAATCAAAAAGTTCCCACTTCCACAAGCAGGGTCAAAAAATTTAATTTTAGACATTCGTACCAAAAGCTTATCCAAAGCTCGTGCATTGTCTTTGTTTTTCTCAAACTCTTCATACAATTCGTCTAAAAACAAAGGTTTGATAAGTTTCTTGATATTAACCACCGAAGTATAGTGCATCCCAAGATTGTTACGTTCTTCAGGATCTGCCACCGCCTGAATCATAGAACCGAAAATATCGGGATTAATATCTGCCCATTCCAACTCACCAGAATCAATAAGAATTTGTCGTGCTTTTTTGGAAAATCTAGGACAATCTATTTTGTCACGGAAAAGCCCGCCATTTACATAAGGAAAACCGTTGAGATAATCGGGAAACTCAACCGCGCTATTAGGTTTCGAATCCAACTTTAAGAAAAGAATATCCAAAAAATCATCTACATCGGAACCGTCTGGTTTTGTGTTATTCACCAATGTTTCTGTAAAAATACTATTGGTTTCAAATATTCCGGTATCCTCCGCAAAAAAACAAAACAACAATCGGGAGAGAAACAGGTTAAGTTGATGGGTTCCTTTCTCCACCCAATCAGGATTATCTGCAACTAATAAATCGTAGAGCTCCCCTAATTTATAAGCAGCATCTCTATCTGCTTTGTTATCGGTAGTGACCCTATAGATTTCTGCACCTGAAAGCGGTAGGAAAAAATCTATTAGCTCGCCCAAATCTGCAATAGGAATCTCTTTAGGCACTTTGAGTTTAGTATCAATTGCTAATACTAAATTAAAATCAGTAACAAAAAGAAAACGAGGTTTTTGTTTTGCAATTTTATCATCTTTCCAAAGCTCATCAATAGTATTATGTAATTGATCACCTGTAGTAACTTTAAAGAAAATTTTTCCTTTATAAAATAATTCACCTTCCTTTTTAGAAAGATTGTAATCTCCTTTTTTTAAACGGGTAATAGTCGTTTTTGAAAAGCCAAAAGCCAGTAAAAAATCATAAATAAATTGGTCTTGGTCTATATTCTGAGCTAAACTTTTGAGCTTATCTTGGATGTCAGTTTTTTTCATGTTTAGTATATCATCTCACAAATGATTGAGCGTATAAATTTAGGAAAAAAATCACCACAAGCCATAATTCAGGAGAATCAATAATTCTACTCCATAGCATCATTTTTATTAAAACCCAATCTCATTTTTTTGGAATACTTCTTCATTTCAATAGTTAAGTAGACTTCAATAACTTATTGAAAATTTAAACAAATATTTAATTTATGAATGTCACAAACAAGCATCAAATTCTTTTAAAAATATTTTTCGATAATACCAAAGCTTCAAGAACATTATAACAAATCAAAATTATTATTAACTCTCAAATTATTGAACAGCAATACAATATAGTAGATATTTCAAATAATATTTTTCCTATTTAGAAGAAATACCTACATTTGCACACCGAAAAAACCAATCAATTGATTGATGTTTTTCAGCAAAAATATTACGCATAAATAATTTGTAATTTTGCAACCAAATTATTTTCATGAGTAACAAATTTATATTTTTAAGTGTATTGATTAGTTTCAGTTTTCTATCTTGTACAAACAATGAAGAAGACGAAATTTTGAATACAGAACAAGTAAACCAAAAGAAAGAAATTAATAACAAAAAAGTAGAATTGGAGTTCGTTCCTAAAAAGGACTCAGCGATTGTTCCAACGACCAATACTACTGCAAGAACTATCGATTTGATAGAAAATGAAGATGGAGGAGATCCCAAAAGCGTTCCACCAAGACGCTAAAATGAAAAAGTCAAAAACTACTATAATAGGGTCAATATTATTAATAATATCGGCTTTACTTCCTTGTTTAGATGTTTTTCTTAAATGGTTTTTCCCTTCCATTATTGAGATGAAAGATTCAACTGGGGTTCTAATCACTACAAATATTTGGCTAGCGACGCTCTACATCTCTCCTTCAATTATTATTTTAGCTGCACATTTCAAACCTAATCCAAGATTGTATTTTTTTCCCTTAGCGATTTTTTTCTACACTGGATTGATCTATTTTGCTCCTACTTTTGGATTTAAAATTGATTTCTTACGATTTAACAGCATAACTACTGGAATCATCTCAATTCTAGCAGGTTTAGCACAGGTTTTTCTCTTAAAATACGTAAGAAGAATTACTTTAGAAGAATCTATACATACTGATTTCATTTCTGATGTAAAATTGGAATTTGAAAAACTAAAACAGGAAAATACTTTTTTAAAAGAACAAATACTTACTCAAAATGGAAAATATGAAAGATAGAGAGTATAATTTGCTAAAAAAAATGTCTAAAAAAAATAGACATTTATATAAAATAGGAGAAATTCAGTTTGAGGAATATATAGACAATCACCAAGTGATTACTGAACAAATTAAAAATTCAATTCTGTTGATGGAACAAGTTCAAATTTTAAAACTTGCGACTTTAGACGATGAAACCTGCCTTCAAAGATTTAAGCAAGGAATCATGATGTTAAAAATTAATCTTAATTAATTATTTTTTCTTGGCAGTTTCTTCGACTTTTATATGTTCCCAAATTGGACTAACATATTCCTCCAAATAATCCATCACTCTGATTATTTTCTCATCTTGAATAGACGTTTTAGTTTCAATCATTCTGGTAAGATCTTGAATAGATTTGTAAATTACGCCTAATTGCTCACTTACAGGAAGTTCTTCAAAAGTACTTCCTTTTTTTATGAGTACTTGTTTGGGTTCTTCACTCCTCTTAGTCCAATCTTGAAACTCAGGATAAACTTTGTTTATTTTACCAAATACTTCATCAGGAATTGGGCTTTTACTTAATGCTTGCGAAAATGCTGATTTACTCTGATAACCTATTTTTAAACCAAAATCTTCCTGAGAACTTACTTCCCCATTACTTTTTTTATAAAAAATAAACTCTTGTATATCTTTCTTAGTCACCATAATTTTTTATCCCTGAATATCAACAAAATAAACATCAACAAATAAACTTTGTTTATTTTTACCTTATTTAAAGATAAACTTTGTTTACTTTTGCTACAACAAAATGCCTTAACAATATGTTGGAAACAAATATACTAAAAACACGAATAGTAAAAGATAATGTATTTAGTACAATTCTCAAAGATAGAAATTTAAGAGATAAACTCATCCTAGTAACAGGAATTCGAGATTCGGGAGTATGTGCTTTTGCTAGAAGAAAATCTCAAAACAGAGTAAAAAATGAAGATATCCTCAATGTGATTAGAAAACATACAGGCTGGAATGATGAGGAAATTTTCGAAAGTCATGAAAACTAATGTGCTAATGTCAAACAATAAAACGGTGATTGAAGCGAAAAACATGAGATCACAATTAAGAACAATAATAAATTTAGCTACCAATCTTGAAGCTGAAGTAGAAGCTTTCTTGGACGGTGTGGGAGCCGTCCAGGATAAGCAAATTTCCAAAACAATTAATAATGATTTAAAAAGAAAAATAGAAGTTCAGTTCCACAACTCTTTAAAAGTTAGAAAAAAATAATTATGATAACAAAAGATACACTCATTGCCCATTTAACAGTCGAAGAATTTTTATCATTACAAAACCGTCCGATAGCAAAAAAGTATGAATACGGAATCAAAGGAATTGCAAAAATCTTTGGATGTTCGAGAGATAAAGCTCAAAAAATCAAAAACTCCGGAGATATTGATGAAGCTATTTATCAGAACAAAAACACCATTGTGATAGATGTTGACCGAGCTTTAGTACTCTTTGCTGAAAATGGTAAGAAATGAAAAAATCTGATGTAATTTCAAAATTTTGGAAGTACAATCTAAATTCTCCGCTTGGTTCTTCTTCCATCTCTTTGTTTCTTTTTTTAATCAATAAATGGTCAAATAATAAGCAACAGGAATTTATTCTTTCTGATGTAAAACTAAGCAGAGAACTGAAAATTGCCATTAACACCATAAAAGCTGCAAGAGAAAAATTGAAAAATGCTGGTTTTATTCAGGTTCAGGTACAAAATGGAATTCCTTGTAAATACAATATTATCACAGAAGGAAATTTTCAAAACAGCCCTGAAATTAGAACCAATCAAGAAATAAAAAACAAACCAATACAAAAGAAGAAAAAAGTAAATCAAATTCCAGAATTAGAAGAAGATAAACTTCGTGTAAAAATAACAGTCGAGCCGCCTGTCATTGAACCCAACCTGAAATTAACAGAAATTCAACGGAACAGCAATATTCCAACTTTTGAAGAATTTGTAAAATATGTTCAAACTCTAGCCATGTATAATTCTGAATTAGATTCAAAAATTAAAACCAAGTATGATGAATGGGTATCAAAAGATTGGAAAAATGGTATTGGAAGACCGATTACCAACTGGAAGATGACTTTGAAAAATGCTATTCCGTTTATGATGGATAATAAGGATTCAAATTCTGAAAAAATTTCATTGAAGACCATTCCCAATATTAAAAGTCCAATATCCTTTGATTAAAAATTTCAATTAATGAGTGCTGACAACCAAAACAAAATCATCAGAAAAATATTTGATTCTGAAAAAAAACAAGACCGCATTAGAATTGGAAATACCTTCTTTGACGAGTTTCTTTTTGAAAATCATCAAATAGCCATATTCCGATCAATGCACTCAGGGTTATTTTTAATATCATTTCTACCATTAGTAGTGAACAATTTCGTCCAGAAGATCGTCCACAGCAATTAACTTTATTCGACGAAGAATTTGAAACCGAAAATAACACTTTTGTGGCTATGAAAATTCGCAATAACAGAATTTCTCCAAGCAATTCTACCAAACAGGTTATTGCTGCGTATGAATTTTTGGTGAAATTCAGAATGGGTTGGTACAAATCGGTAAATTCAAAAGGTAAAGAAATTAGAACTTTTGGCGGATTAATCTCCACTCCTAGTTACGACCAAAGAGGATATACTTCATTTTTAATCAGTACCTATTGGC
This sequence comes from Chryseobacterium sp. HNCC26DJ239, assembly GCF_057180445.1. Taxonomy (NCBI): domain Bacteria; kingdom Pseudomonadati; phylum Bacteroidota; class Flavobacteriia; order Flavobacteriales; family Weeksellaceae; genus Chryseobacterium; species Chryseobacterium sp. HNCC26DJ239. The sequence goes on along the minus strand of NZ_JBXUGJ010000005.1, from coordinate 201,022 downwards.
TTAAAAAACTTATTGTAATTCCTGAATACAATTATGTTCTTTATAATTTGGTGTATCATATTCCAAACAATAAACACATTCTATTTGCCATTTGGTTAACCAAAATTCCCCAAACTGGAATTACCTTAAAACTATCAACTATGAATGAAAAATTTGGATTAAACTACAAAACTTCTAATGATTTTTGCAAACTATTTCTAAAACCCTTACGGAGCAATCTTAACACTTACAATAACCTTAGTTTTCAGTATAAAAATCAAAATGGTTATATTTTCATAACCCCCATTCAAAATAAAACGTTTATTGGCTTTGAACTCGATAATAAAAAAGAAAACATTCCCAATGATACCTATCGTTTAAATTACCTAAGAAAAAGATTTAATATTAATGAAGAAGAAATGATTCAATTTTCATTTCAATACACCAAAGTTTCATCTACAAAGATCCTTATAGAATCCGCTTATAAGGAGTTTGTAAAAAACTGTCGTCTCAAAAAAATCAAAACATCCGAATTTGAGGGCAAGGAATTTCTAAGACAAATACAAAAAATTATGATTGTACAATACCGCCAGACAAAAGCAGGACAACTACTTCCAAATGGCTATCCCTTAATTTTATAATTTCGGAATTGCACTACCAGCTTTACGGATTTTCACTACCGTTAATACGGATTTCCACTACTTGAAGTTAACAAAGTCTTAAAATCAAAAATGTTTTAATGAATTTCTCGGAATTACACTACCAGTATCACGGATTTCTACTACCATTTCCTCAAATGAGCAAACATAGTTTAATTTCATCCCTTCTATTTCGGATTTCCACTACCAGAAAACCAACCTAATTTACGGAATTGCACTACTAGAAATACGGAATTGCACTACCCCAATTACGGAATTTCACTTCCAGCAAAACACATCAAAGCCCCTTATTCATAAAGCTTTACCCCTATCAGTAAAAGTATAATAAAAGGAAATAAAAAGTTTCTTTTTTATTAAAAGGGAAATGTGGATAAAATTTGAATGCAGAAAAAAAATATAAAGACCAAAACTTACATCTGATCAATTGAATTCTTATCTTCTCTAAAAATTTCCTAGACGAAATTTTATTTCTAAATTGCACCCACTATGAATTCTCAGAATATTCTTTACCAAGCAAAAATACACTGGAATCTTTATATCATTCCGCTTCTCTTTACACTAATTGGTGTCATAGGCTTTCTTCCACTCTTATTTTTTCGAGGTTTCACTCAAATCGTTGGATTATTACTGGTTGCTTTATTTTGTAAGGGAGCTTACGCAATGATTAAATTATTTTCAACCAAAATTTACCTAACTGACCGACATCTTTGTATTTCTTCCGGAATTGTTAGCAAAACAATTTTAGATATTTCTTTGGAAAAAATTGAAGGAATCGAACTTCAAAAATCAGTCTTCGGTAAAATTCTAAATTATGGAAACCTACTTATTTCAACAGGTGAAATCACTCAGAGAATATCAATCAGTAAGCCGGAGGAGATGAGATTAAAAATTTTGACTGAACGTTGATAAGAAAAGCTGAATTTTAAAATTCTCGAAAAAATATGAAAATTTGTATTTAAATTGTAGTGTAGTTCTTAAACGACAATGATAAAAGACCGTATTTAATTTATGCTCACAACTTTTCGGAAAAAAGAAATATAAAATACGTATCTTTACATTACAGAGAGACCAGTACGGCTGCTCACTGTGCTAAAAATACCTTTGTATAGGGTATTTTACAAAAAAAGAAATTGCTCAGATAGGTAGCGATATTTCAATGCCGATTCCAATTTCGAAGCACTCTATCTTGTAGAGTGTTTTTTGTATATTTGCAATGTCAGGCTTGCGTAATCGGGCAAAGCTCAGGTGTTAATAAGTGAATATTAACACCTGTTCGATTTGTAAATAGCTTTATTGACGGTGTTTCAACTGTTTTTAGGTCATTTTAAAGGTAATTCAAGAATTGTATAAATTCAATATTTCCTTTACTTCACAAATAAGCTCCTCCCGAAAATCCTCCGGTTCAATCACCACTACCCTATTTCCAAAAGACAAAATCTCTTTTTTAAAATCGTAGGTTGGCGAGAGAAAATATTGGAAAAAAGTTCTTCCGTTTTCTTCTTTTATGATGGTTTGTGAATGATGCAACGGCAGAGATTTTATATAATTTCCCTGTTCCCAGTCAAAAGAAAGGATAATTTCCTGAGGTTCTTTTTCGGCGGAAATAATTCCGAAACTGTTTCTGAAGGCTTCTTTTACATCGTATTTTTGTTTTTTGAATTTTGTGCTTTTAATTTCCATGTCTGAGATGCGGTCTAAAGCATAGGTTTTGATGAAAAGCTTTTCGGCTTTAAATTCGTTTGCCAAAAGGTACCATCTGTGCTGAAATTCCTTTAAGGCATAAGGTTCTACAACTCTGTGCGATGTTTCGTCTGTCCAAAATTTAGTGTAGGTAAAGCTTAGGACATTCTGATGCATAATGGCATGGATGATTCCGTGTAAAAGGTCGAGACCACGCGATTTTCGGGGTTCAAAAATCATGATTTCAGAATTAGCTTTGGCTTCCCGGTAAGCCTCTACCAAAAGAAGATTATCAAAAACGGATTCTTCAGCATTGGTAAGTTCTTCATTTTCGATAAAATAGACTTTGCGACTAAAATCGTAAACAATTTTTATTGCTAAAACCTTTTCCATAGCATCTCTGTCACGGTTAAAGGTGCGTTCGGAAAAGTTAAAATCTCTGTCTTTTTCAATAAATTTTTTTTCAATAAATTCATCAATTTCTCTATATGTTGCGCCTCTTTTTCCACGGATTTGTAAAATTTCCTTGATGTATTGAAGCCTTAGCATTTGCTCCTGTTTTGCCATAGTTTTTGTTTTTTAATATTGATTTAAATCACGAAATTTTCATCCAGTAGGCTCCGGAATCTACAGACCTGAACGTTCCCGTGGAAGTGAGTGCAAAAATAGTTTCACCACGCCTCAATAAATCTTGGAATTCCCCTACTTGATTAGATCCGGAAAATCTTACCGCCCATGAAATGCCTGCATTGTCTGAAATTTCAATGATGAATGGATTTTTGGGACAAATTCTAATGAGTTTAATGCCCATGCTGGTAATTTTTGGCATTTTGTAATTATTTAATGTTGATAAATCCGATGGTTGAGGGTAGTGTTCTGAAAGATTCTTCTCTACAAAACTGCTCTATCCTATCAAAGTTAACTGAACTTCCGTGTATAATTTCCTCAATGTTTATTTTTCTGATGATATTATTAATTTGTCCGCCTGAGAAATAGAACTTTTCTGCTAAATTATTATACTGCCAACTTCTCAAGGTGGCAATCTTTGACTTCCAGATTTTTGCCCTGACTTCACTACTTGGTTTTTGAAAATTAACTTTAAACAAAAATCTTCTTTCAAAAGCAGAATCCAGATTTTCTGCGAGATTGGTGGTCGCCATTAAAATACCTTCAAAATTTTCAAGCTCTTCCAGTAGAATATTCTGCAGCGCATTTTCCGTTTGGGCTACATTCGATGAATCTACTTCTTTTCTTTTAGAAATAATTGCGTCGGCTTCATTGAAAAGCAAAATAGGTATCTGATCACAATCTTTTGCAAAAGATTTATAGTCTGTAAAAATTTTCTTGATGATTTTCTCACTGTCTCCAAACCATTTAGATTTGGTCTGGCTTATGTCTACTTTCATAATTTTCCGGTTTGTAGATTTTGCCAGCTGCATCACCACTTCCGTTTTACCTGTTCCGGGAAAGCCATGCAGTAAGACCGTAATTCCCTTGGGAAGATTTTTCTCCTGTAGTTTTTGTTGGGTTTCGACAAATTTTTCTTGCTGCAGAAGTTTGCTCAATGTTTTCAGCTGACTCATTTCTTCTTCATCAAAAATCAGTTCAAGGGTTGCAATTTCTGAAGGTTCAATCACATTATTAAGCTTCTTTTTGTTTCCAAAAAATTTTAAATCACATTCATTGAGCATTTGAAGAGCATTATCGGTAAGCTTCATTTCAGTATCGTTAAAGAAGTCTGCCGGAACAATTTCCAGTAGATTGTTTTTGACTAAAAAATGTTCTTCTGAAAGTAACTTTTGCATCACATCAAATCTTTGAGATTTCGCATCATAAATACCTTCCAATGCTCGACCAATGTCTGTCGTTTGATTGCCTGTAATTGATTTCCAAACCATGTAAAAAAAGAGATAAGAATCTTCTAGGTCAACTTCCATTTTATTGATTGAGTTGATTAGAGGCAGATGATTATTTTTCTGAAGTAATTCCTGAAGTTCAAGAAACAAATCCAATGTACTTATCTTTTCTTCATCTCTTTGCCCACCAAGAAGATAGATTTCCTCCAGCAAATCTGTAATATTTGATGCTTTTTCTTTTTTCAAATCTGGGATCGCTAAGCCATGTATAATAGCATCCGAAACTTTTTCCTCAACAGTATATTGAATTCCGGCTGCAGATAATTTTAATCTTCGGGTAGATTTCTGATTATGAAAAATACCTTTCTTACAAAGAATATCAAGATCTCCTTGAAACTCCAGCATCCGTAACGGATTACAATTGAAATATTCACTTAAATTATTTAAATCCGCAGTATCCCCTTTGTAATTTGTGGTAAAAACCACCGCAATAAAAAATGATTGCATCTCAGTGGATTTAAAATATTGGGAAAGAAAAGTAAGTTCAGATTCTAAGCTGTTGAAGAAGCTTTCTTCCAGTTTGCAATCTTTCGCTTTCTCATACACTTTCCCAATATTCTCAAGGATTTGCCTTTTTGTCGTCATGCTGTTTTTTTGACAAAGGTAGATGGGGAGTTGGACAAGATGTGGCGGGGTTAAATTTCTTTCAGTTTCCCAATTAAGTTATAAATTTTTTGCATTAATTCTATTTCATTATCGTTGGTGAAAAAGTAACCATTGTATTTTTCTTCCCAATTAAATTCAAGATTCAATAGTATTTTTTCTAGAGATTGATCGATTACATTACCTGATTTAGAACTCTTGAATGCTATTTCATAAGGATACTTGAGCTCATCATTATTACAATAATAGATGTGGATTTCGTACTGTTTTTCATCTAAAATAAATTCACTTAATTTTATAAAAGCATCTTCATTAGAACTTCTTGACCAACTATAACCAACTTTAAATGGTGTAAATTTTTCTGTATTATCTTCAAAATATTTATGAAATAGGGATGTTGTGTACATTTCAGTGTGATAGTGATTCATTTGAGATTCAGCCAAAAGAATAATATTATGCTCATTTTCAAACCTTATAAATCCTTGATTGCAAATACTAATTAATTTTGAATCGGAAATGATATAGTCCCTCCAAGTATTTGTTCTATATTCACATATACTCTTTAAAGATTGCTCGATTTCAGAAATATTAAATAGATTATCATCAAGAACATTTTTTACATAATTCCGTCTTTTTTTATTCTCATCAGTAATTCTCAGTAATCTTTTCCAACTGAAATCTCTTATATTTCTATCTGATGTTAAAAAATTACGTCTTGAAGATGAAGCGGGCAACAAATAGTTACCTTTTGTCAAAACAGCTCTTTCCCAGACATAATCAACGTCATATTCATTTTTATCATTAAATACGGCAATGGATTTATCCGCATAATCTTCAAAAACTTTATAATAAATATCATCTTCCTCATCATTCCAATCCAAGTTGTTTTTTTCTCGGAAATAATCAATGATACTTGTAAACTCAAGAATAAAACCTATTTGACCATTAAAACAAGTGAACTTTTCAGTACTTTCTATTTTATTTTTCCACCTACTATTTTTAGTTACAAGAGATGCTTTAATTTTCTCTTCCAATATTTGCCAACTTGAGAAAAAATCAATTTGAGGATTTTCAACTAAGAACTGAATAATTTTAGCACTATAGGGTAAAAGTTTTTTTATAGATTTTATAGCTTTAGAAATATCATCAGAACCATCAATAATTGTGTTGTTAACTAAATTAAACAATACTCGCATCCATTGTTCTATTCCTGTTCTTTCATTCTTATTTTGTATCAAAAAACTAGTATAGCCGAAAAACATTACTCTTTCTTGGTTGTTCGAAAAATTGTTTTTTAATACATTTTCAAAGACTTTATGTTCATCGAAGTAAAATTTGTAATCTTCACTTAAATAAGCCTTTATTTTTTTATTACCATTGACCAATTCATCAAATATATTGACTAGGTTGGATACATTACTCTCAGTAATTACATTTAGTTCTTGATACTTATTAAATGAAATATTTTCGGAATAATCTTTTCTTCGTTTAGCAGTTTGTGTGCCTATTAAATAATCTAAATTTTCATCTTGAGAGTTTTGGACAGCGTATTGTTGAGTGAAAAGTACTCGAATTATATTTTTTATTTCTTCATCGTAAACATTATTTTCACCAACTAAATTTTTATAGTTCCAAAATAAATCAGCCCATGTTGTATCAATTTTATGGGCAAATGTTTCTTCAGGTTTTAGATTTTGTTCCCAATTAGCTTTTAGTAAAATTCTTTCACCATTTTCATAAATATCGTTATCATTTTCGTCTTTTTTAAAAACTTCAGATCTTATGTATTGCTCAAACTTTGCTTTAAAATTTTCAAAATCGGTTAGAGGTTTTCCTCTTGCGTTCATCTTAATGTATAAATCATCAGAAAGTCCAAAATCTTGAAGTTCTATAAAATGAAAAGAAATTTTATCTAGCTTATTCCATAAATCTTCATAATCATGTTTGAACGTTTCGTGAATAGCATCCAGCATTGTAAGAATGGATTGAATTGTAGGATCATTTTTCCAAGAAAGAAAAAACCAAGAGCTATCAACAATTAATTTTGACACTAATTTGGCTTCATCATAAATAATTCCTTTACTAACTAAATTTTCACAAAATTCTCTCGAACTAGTTCTTGTTTCGTAAGTAAACTTTGAAAGAGTATTCATTTTGTCAGTTAATGATAAATTTCTTATTGCAGCATACCAATGCAACAGAAACAACGTTGTTAATCGTTGCTGCCCATCCAAAGGTTTAAAGATTCCATCTCTCAAATCTCCATAAACAAAATCCAATTCCAAATCTTTATTTTTTGTAACGGCTGAGTGTAGTGAGCTTAAAAAGCTGTTTCTCAATTCTTCTTTCCCTTCTCTTCCCTGAGCATAATCTCTTTGAATAATTGGAATCTCAACTTTATATTGATTTAGAAGTTTATTTAAAGTAAATTGTTTTGAATTATTCATCATTTCCTTCTTTTTCTAATTGTAGTGGATATTGGTCTAAAATATCTTTGATCTTCTTTGAATAAGCAATTTTATCATTTTCATTCCAAAGCTCTAAATCGGCAACATTTGAAGAATAATATTTCATAAAAGCATTCTTAGTACAGATAGGTATAAATGTACCTTCCATCTCTCTTTCGATTAATTTTCTTCTTTTTTCTTTAAAACCATCATTTTTGTAAGATCGATTTGTTCCTCTGTCAAGTAGACATAAATTGGAAATTGAATTATCTTCTTCACCCAAAACGTAATCTATTATTTTTTGAAATACTTCATCATCAACTGATTCGGAGAATTTCTCTAAAATCTGATCTTGATTTTTATTTTTTCCTTTAATTAAGTTGTTTTTAAGCCAATCAACTTGATTCTCTTTTTTAACCTTAACCTCAGTCGCAATTGCATGGATATGCTCAACATCCCAAAATTCTTTTTTAAATCTGTCGAAAGGAAAACGAGACGATTCATTTTTATTATCGAGCATTGTTTGAATATTATGAAGCAATAAAACTTCACGAACTAAACCTCCATTATATTCCAGTTTTTCAAAATTTACTTTTGATATTTTTTCAGAAATTTTAATATTAAGTTGCTCCTGAAATTCGCACTTGCCTACATTTTCCTTAATACTTAAAAGTGTTTTTATTGAGACACCGATTGTTATTAAGTAACCTACCTTATGATATAACTCCCGGTCAGTAAACCATTCTTCCAAAGTTTGGAAATACATCTTCACTTGTTTCCAATTATCTTCAATCACTTTTTTATCTGATACCCTAAATTTCTCTGCAAAAAATCTGAAAGTTGAATAGTTGTCGTTTCCGAAGTTCTCAAAATCTTTTGCTTGAGATTTCTCTTTCTCAATTTTAAAAATTAAATCAAAAATAAATTCAATTCTTGTTGCCAATGGGTTCTCAGTTTGATTTACAAAAAGCCAAAATGAATCATTCTGAAGAGCATACTCAATCCTATCCCACTCTGAAGCAATTTCGAGTTGCTTTAATCTTAATTTTTCAAGATCAATCTGTCCTTCGATATTTTTAAAATTAGAACTGTTCAGGAAAAGGGCTTTAATTAATTCAGCATTCGTTAAAGGAATTTTACCGCTATTAATTCTCGTAAAAATATCGATGGAATCTCCAGAGGCTTCGTACCATATAACTTTGACGTCGTTGAGTAATACTTTTCTAAAATCAGTTTTAGCATCAATATTATTTTTAAACCAATTTTCGATTGTTGAATAAGAATTAAAAATGTGATAGTAGTCAATATTTGTTTCTGCATCCTCAAAGTTTTTATCTTTTATTTGCTGAAGAAAAACTTCGCTGTCTTTACGTGTCTCATAATCTATTGAGTATTGCTTATCTCCTTTAGTATTAAGATACATTAAAATTAGGAATAAAGTTGTAAGCCTTTGCTGCCCATCAATAACCTCCCATTGTTTGTGATTATTATAGTCATCAAGGATTTTTTTAGTTTCAGAATAGGCCTCTTCTTCAGTTTTATATTCAAGAATCTTTTTTAAGTCCTCCAATAGATTCTTGTCGTCATTTTTGAAATTCTTTTTTACCACAACAGGCTGAAGGCAGTACCAATTCTGATTGCTTTTGTCTTTTTTATCGATAAAATCACTGATATCATATAAGAGATCAGTTGTCTGACGTTCTGTCCATCGGTATCCTCTTTGATATGAAGGAATAAAAAAATGATACTCTAAAAGTTCTTGTATGCTTTTGATAGAAATATTATTACTCACAGGTTATTATTTTTGTTTTTTAAATGTATTAAAAACAACTCCGAACAAGCTTTCGCATCGCTCAGTGCATCGTGGTGGTTTAAGGAAATTTGATATTCATTGCAGAGTGCTGCCAGATTTTGTTTAAAAATTCTGTAGGTGCATTCTTTTTGGTAAGCCGGAGCGGTCATGCCATAATATTCCAAAGTCTTTTGTAGTACCGGAAAATCAAACGACAAACCGTTGTGCGCTACAACGGTCTGCCCTTTAATGTAAGGTTCTATTTGGTGCCATAATCTGTCAAAAGTGGGAGAGTTTCTGGTCATCATCGGTGTTATCCCATGAATTTCTGTGAACTTCGGCCAATAATAATTTTCTGGTGGCTGCACCAAAAGGTTGATCTCTTTCGTGACCAACCCGTTTTCTACTCTTACCAACCCAACCTGACAAATGCTGTGACGATACCCTTGAGCGGTTTCAAAGTCGATAGCTGTAAAATTCCTCATCTATAATGCTGGTTGATGTTTCTTGGTTGGACTTTTAGAACAAAACCCAGAACATAAACTTGTTAAGCTTGAATATTTGCTTCCGCAACATTTGCATACATACTGAGATTTTTCAGAACCCTCGTAAAGTGCATGCTTCTTCCCTTCAGGATTTTTTGAACAGAAACCAGATGTTAAACTTGAGATGCTGGAGTATTTGCTCCCACACCATTTGCAATAAAATTTTGACATTGTGTATTAATTTTTTGTTTTGCCTACCGTTGAAAGGTGCAAGCTTTCCTTATTTTCGGTGACAAAGATATTGGTGGACTTGGACGAAAGGTGGCTGGGTTAAAAAAGAAATCATTTTATTTTGTAGAATAATTGAGCTTTGAAAATATTGAGAAAAGGGAAATGAGCTGAAAAAAACAGCAGTCGGAAGCAATCTTTTTTCACGGTTTAAAGTTTTATCAAAGATAAAAACTTATGGTAAATATTCTTTATGGGTTTCCGTAAAAATTCAGGATATTTGTTTAATACTTTTGAAAAATTGAATAAATTCTACTATGAACGAACGTGATCTGTTAATTGTAAATTATTTATCTGAAGGACTACAAGTCAAAGACATCCCCATTTCTTTGTTTAAAGAACATGGTATAAGTGTAAGCAAAAGTACGATTGAAAAAAGATTAAACCTTCTTAGGAAGCAATTTAAAGCTAAAACTTTGTTTCAATTGGCGATTATTTTGAGAAATAGGAAAATTATTTAGAGAGACGTACAAAATATTTTATGAATTTATAATCTCACCGAGCCACAAACTCATCCACTTTAACAACTTCATCAAAAGATAAAGACCAAAAAGTTGCTTGAATAGATTTATTGGCTTTAAGTATAGTGTAGTAAGAATCATCAAAATCTAAATCGAGTACTTTATCCCAACTTTTTATAATTTCTGACTGAATCATTGTTGGCAAATCTTCAAAACGCTTTCTATCAAGACTTTTTTCTTCCAGCATTTTTTCAAAGGACTCACTATCTTCTTCATTTGCTCCAATATAACTCTGATAACCAAAAGGAATATTCCAAAGAATGAAATCTGAAAGTAAAACATTATTTTCATTTTTGTTTATTTCTAGCCGAACTCCTTTCGTTCCTTTGGGCAAAAATCCAGCATTTCTTAGATCAGGCTTCTTTTTGTAAGCATTATCGTACTGATACCATCCCCAAACAGGAAAACACTCAGGAAAGGGGCGAACTCCAATCTTTTCATCCATTTTAGACATCATCCATTCATAGCTTGGTAAGCAAAATTCCCAATCTTCATCAATATACTTTCTATTTCCATGAATAATCCCATTCTCAAGAAAATGATGATACCAATCAAGGCTTTGTATTGTCCAGAGTCGCATTATCTTCGTCTAATTTTTGATCTAATTTATTAAAAAAATAAAATACTTTTTTAGCTCTGCTTATTTTCGGCGTTACCTACGCTTTTCTTTGCATTACAAATTTAAAAACAGAACAAAATGAAAAAGTTTGCGTATCGGGTTTTTATACCTGAGTTTATTGAAGCTAGAATAAACTTTACAACCCAAGAGTTTGAAGATTATGATTTTTTTAAAGCAAGAAATTTTGCTTTAGAATATTTATCTGAAATTATTTCAATCTTAGTTTCTGAAAAAATAATCACAGTTTCAGACTTCAAAAATGAAGAATCATCTGAACTGATTGAAATTAAAGATTTAAAGAAAAGTCAGTATGATAATAAAATTCTTGATTTTGCCAAGCTTTCTGAATGCAAAATCAAATATAATTACACGGAAAGAGAATTCAGAAAAGCCAATGAATTGCGAACCGAAAGAAAAATGAGTTTAAAACAGACTTTTCTTCTTTTGGGCATAGTAAAACTGGAAATCACTGATGAAAAAGACAATTTTATCGCAGTTTATGAATTACAAAATTCTGATGTTCCTGTCAATCGATTTGTAGAGGAGACTATTTTAAGCAGATTGAATACCAATTTTGAACGTTCAACTTTTGCAAGACTCTATTCAAGTTTTCAGTTTAATACAAAGGAAAAACATCATCAATTCAGAAAAATTTTTCTCACAGAAAACAATTTAAGAGAAAAGGAAATTATTGCAAACGATTTGTTTTTCGAATTTGAAAGAAAACTCCTTTCAATATACAACCGAAGGTGTATGGTAAGTCTTTTTATTGAAGAAAAATACACTGCTTCAGCAAGAAAAGCGATGCTTCATCTTCAGTCTGTTTACGGTAAACTAAAGTATGAATACACACCAAAAGTGATGATTCAAAATAATCTCTACACGGTATATTTCTTTGATTTTAATATTGAACTAAAATTAATTTACTCAAAAACAGGCAATCTGTACTTTCGGGGCTCTTCAGGCATGAAAAAAACCGATGAACAAACCACTTTCGAAGAAATTGTATGCAATGAAAACTGCAAAGACGAATTTATCAGAGATTTACTCCAAAAACTTTAAATTAAAATCATGAATACAAAAATGCCCATAATTACTTATGTTGTAACCTGCAAATACAAGACAAATTCTGCTGGATTACAAACTTTACATCATCAATATTTCACGAATGATAATTTCTCTAAAGCCCGAAAAACTGCGTTTGAATATGTAGAAGCCGCAAAAGAATTCATGCACAAAAATGAAGTAATTCTGAACAAAAAACGTTATCAAAATCCGTCTGGAGTTTATGTGAAGAAGAGAGACGCTTTTGATTCTGGAATTCAAATTTTTATGAGAATTAATGAAGATTTTAATCAATCTGGTGTCTCAGACAAAAAAGATACAATGTATTTAATTGCAGCTTTTCATACGCTGAATGACGATTTCAGACAAAAAATAAAAGCTGGAAGATTGGTTGAAAAGACTTATTATAAGATTCTTAACCAAAATACTTTCGAAGAAGATCAGTTTATAATAGACTATCAAAAATTTGAACTGGAAAAAAATGAGATTGAAAAACTGAAATCTCAATCTTTTAAAGAAATAGATTTTATTCCTTACAGTATTGACCGAACGATAGAAAATCTGTTTGAAAGCATTTCCGCATTTGCCAACTCCGGTGGTGGAAAAATAATTTTTGGTCAGGACGAAAATTTTAAAACCTATCATTCAGATTCGAAAATGAATTTCCTTTGTAAAGAAATTTGGGAGAGAGCCATCACTGAATTTCCCAAGTTGGAAGAGTATCTCATTATTTTTAAAAGAAACTATATCGACTGCAAGTTTTTAGAAATTGAGATTGTCGCTACACCTTTTGATTGCTTATTTAAAGGAGAATATTATGTGAGAACGATTCACGGAAATGTGATGGATTTGGAAAAGAGTTTGTAGATTTGGGTGAATAAAAAAGTAAATATGAAATTTAATGGGACAACTAAACTTTTAGCGCTTTTTAATCATAATGAAAGTAATTTTATCGAACATTTTATTAAGTCATGCTATTTTGTAAGCAAAAAATCTGTAGAAAATAGGACAAATTTTATCTTAGATGAAATTAATAAAAAAAATAAACTTCCTATTAGGTATACTGCAAACATGAAAGGGAAATTTATTTCAGAGAACAAATATTTGAAAAATAAAACTAAAAAACAGATAAACGAATTAGTTTTATCAGATAATTTTAAATTTAAAGATATAAATAATGAAAATGTATCCGTTTTTTTGGACCCTACAGGAAATCAAGCGTTAGTAAATGCAATTGAGATAGAAACTGGTCATTTAATAAGTACTACTAATTGTAATTTTATCAATTATACAATTTCTCATATTTGGGAAAATACTACTCATAATCCTTATTTTTTCAGCTCATTATGGAATATTACAATTATTCCTAATTATTTGAATTATTTAATGGATAAACCCAAAAGACAGGATAAATTAAATGAAGAAGTTCAAGAAATAATGAAAGCTCTTTGTTTTCAAATTTACAAAGATTCGATATCAAAAATGCAGCACAAAATCCAAATAAAACCACCGAATAAGAAATATATAAACATAGCAGATAAAGCTATTAAAGAAAAATGGGTAACTTTTTTAGATAATAATACTGAAAAGAATAATATTTTATTTCTAAATGCAGATTTAGAAAAAATATCAACCCTTAAAAATAATGAATTTATTTTTCAAGCCTTAAATTTTATGAAGAAAAACTTATTATTCGAAGAGAATTTAGCAAATTTAACTGATCGAGCAAGATGCTTGGAGTTATTTGGACATTATAGGCCTATTTTGATTCTTGATAAGAATAAGATTTTTGAAAATGGTTCAAGAAGATATTATGAAGAATCTATTGAAATAAACAATCAAAAATATTTTGTCACAAATGACTGGTATAAGAAATCTGAAAAGAACAAGAGAGATAATCGCAATATTTTTATTAATTGGATTTATGAATTATTAAATAAATAATAAATTAGAAAAATTGGCAGATCATATCATTTGTAATAGCCACAACTTCATCTGACAGTTAGGGGTTAAAAAATAAGTGCCAGCTATTCCAAAAATTCCTTACTGCCAAAAGTAAGGAATTTTTGTTCATTTAACTTACCAATTATTATTCCTCTCCATCGCATCCCTCCAAAACACCATCATTTTCTCTTTCAAACTCTCTGGCTGCACCACTTTCAAAGACCAGCTTCTTTTCAGCAATTCCATCAGAAAATCATTATTTGGTTTTACAAAAAACTGAAACTGAATTCTGTCTGCCGTTTTAGAGATAACTTTTTGAGAATGATGAATTGGGTTTGCTTCCAAATAATGCCCATCACGAAGGTCGTATTCTAAAATAATTTCTTCAGAAACACCATCGGTAAACATTCCTATGGCATCTTTGTAAGGCTCATCAAAATTTATTTCCTTTTCTTCTTTCGGTTTGTGTTTATCCAAAACTTCAATCTTTTTAATTCTCTCTAAAGCATAGCTTTTAAAAGGAACGTCAGACGCATCGGTTGCCAAAACATACCATTTAAAGTCTTTTTGTTTAATTTTATATGGGAAGATTTCTTTTATTTTTACCTGTTCTGTAATGTAGTCAAAATAAGATATTTTAAGACTTCTTTCAGTTTGAATAGCTTCAGAAATCATGTGAAAATGCTTAAGCCCTGTATTTTTTCTCGTTTCCGGAATTACATAGCTTGGAAGCATCATATCTGAATTTAGAGAAGACAGAAAAATAGCTGAATTGATCAGGTCATTCTGGAAAATACCATCCTCCTCAAAAGATGCGTTTACGGAATAACGATTGTAATTATCTACATTAATCTCTATTTTCCAGGCATCCTTTAAAGCTTTAATATCATTACTAAAGGTTCTGGTAGGATATTTATCTATCATTAATGAAGGTACTTCAGAATAAGCTTCAAATTTTTTGAGTACTTTTTCCTTGATTTCTTCAATTTTCAGTTTACCATTGTGCTCCAAAAGAACCCTTAATAAAAGAGACATCCGTAAAAATTGGCGATTCATAAGTTTTTATTCAAAAATAATCTAAAAAATAAAATTAGAATAATATTTCAATAAAAACTACCTCCCTCTAACAACTTTCTCTAGTGGTAAAACAACAATTTCTTTATCATTTTTCATATTAAAAAGCTCCTTATTTTCCTCTTCTCGTTCCTTAACAAAATCCAAATGCTCGTTTTTCCGTAACCTTTCTTCTTTTTCGAGTTGATACAAGGAAACCAGTTCTAATCGTAAATCTGGTAGATTTTCCAATTTTTCGTCGAGTTCTAAAAGTTTTTGTTCTGTGGTTTGTACTTGGTTTTCAATTTCTGCAACATTCACACCTTTTGAAGCTAAGATTTCTATCACTTCTGCAACTTGTTTTTTATGCAAATCAATCGTATGTTGATAGTGAGGTAACTGACTTTGCCAATATTCAGAGCTTCCATTTTCTTCTTTAGAATAGCCTTCAATTCTTTTGTAAGCTGCTTCCGCTTTGGTAACCAGTTCTTTTACTTTATTAAAATCTTCATATTTTCTAAGGACAAAGGCGGAATCAGATAAATATTTAGATTTCTCATTTTCTAATTTTTTAGATAAAAGTTCGATTTCAATATTGGCTCGTGTTTCAGGATTGGTAATGATGGAGGTTTTCAACTCTTGAGTACTGATGTCTGAAATATCCAACACATCAGCTCCTTTTTTCATCGCTTCTAAATATCTTGCTTGTTTCGATTGAAGTTTTTGAAGCATAAACACATCAATACTGTCATTGGTCAACATGAAATTCATTCTCACATTTGAGTTTTCATTTCCCTGCCTCCAGGAACGTCCTTCAACCTGCCGTAATGAGGTGAAATTATAAGGGAGTGAAAGCAAATAGGTATCGGTTGTTTTTAACTGAAGATTCATTCCTTCCTGAATGGCTTCACTCCCAATTACTACTTTTACTTTTCCTGCATTAAAATCATCCTGAATAGAAACTCTTTGCAGTTTACTGGTCGCTCCTGTAATAACTCCAATTTCTTCAGGTTTAAAACCTACTTCTTCAATTAAATATTCTTTCAATTTTGGAAACTCTGCTACCGCCAATTCAGAATAAATAATTTGTCCAGAATTGGGTAAATCTTCTTTATTTTGACGAATTAACCCCATCGTTTCTTTCAACTTCGGTGAGTTTTCAATAAATTCCTTTAAAGAAGGTTCTTCACCATCGTAGAAAGGCGATAAATAAGGAGAAATAGCAATCAATCTGGCATTTAAAATATGAGTGAGAATACTGCCTTTTTCACTTTCAATAAAATTCTGGTTTAATAATTCGTATTGTTCTTTGGATAAATCATTTTGTTCAATTTTATATTCTTTGTTGATTTTATTTGGACGAATGAGTTCTGTATTATCTTCTTCTCCTTTAATATCAATAAACTCAGACAACAATTGCTGGAATAGAGTATTATTTTTAAACCTTCTAATATTATAAATAGAATCCAATAGAATAAAATATCAACAATTTGATTTTCAATACTATTATTTTGTAAAATGAATTTTTCAAACTAAAAACTGATGAATAATGATGCAGAAAATAAAAAAGAAAATAAGCTCATGTTATTTTGATTAGGTCAAAAGCATCAACCTATCAATATTTTAATTAGGTTGAATTTGAAAATACAATATTGAACCTAGTCTAATTTTGATTAGGTTTGAAAAACTACCTCGTATTAATTTGATTAGGTCAATAATAGCAACCCATCTACATTTTGATTAGGTTGACTTTGAAAATACAGTATTGAAGCTAGCCTAATTTTGATTAGGTTTGAGAAACTACCTCGTATTAATTTGATTAGGTCAATAATAGCAACCTATCTACATTTTGATTAGGTTGATTATGAAAATAAAATATTGAACCTAGGGCAATTTTGATTAGGTTACAAGAAAACAACTCTTCTAAATTTGAATTGGTAGAGAAATATTTCGTGAAAAAAAATATTAGATCTTTATATTTTTTAAAATCTCATTTTCTCTTTTCTTGTGCCCAATTGTGTAAATATTTGTTGTACTTACACTGGTATGAGCTGCGGCTGTCTGAGCAAGATTAAAATCAAAAGAAATGTTTTTAGAATTCTGTTGTAAAGCATCCAATTTATCTAGATACATGTATTTGAAAGCATAGAAATCTTCAGTTACAGTTATTATTTGATTTTTGCAATCTCTAATATTCGTTCCATTTTTGACATGCGTATTCCACCGAATGGTAATCTGCCTAGAAGAAATTGGAGTTTTTCCAGGTTCTAAATTTTTTGAAAAAAGAAAATCTTCATCGCTTTTACACAAATCTAAAATTTCCTTCCAATACTTTAAAGCATCGATATTGATAGGTTTAACAACCCATTTATAGACTTTTCCCTTTTGAATTTGAATAATATATTCTTGTTTATCCAAAAAAACATGTTTTTTTTGAAGTCGAAAAAGTTCACTACTTCTTGATGCAGAACGATAAAAAATCTCCTTGTATCTATAAAAATTATAGTGTTCTCGCATCAAAAACTTGTCAATATATTTTAGTTTTTCATCAGAAATAAGCTCTCGAATCTTAGAAACGGTTTTCCTTTTGGAAATATCCCGTACTGGGTTATGATCGATACAGCCACGCTCTACAAGTTCTTTAAAAACATCTTTTAAATATTGTCTGAATTTATTGTAATAGCTATCACTTAAACCACAATGATCTAAGCAATTCTTAATGTGCCAAATTTTTACTTCTTCAACATTAATATATGAATAATTTAAAGCATCAACACTTTTCAAAAATCTTGAAATAGCAATTCTAACCTCATTTAAATGCTTATCGGAACCGATTAGTTTTAAACGAGCTATTTCAACTGCGGATTTAAAATCAGTAGTAGGACTAAGTACTTTTGAATTATCTGCCATGTAGGTTTTCGAGATTGGATTAAAATTATTGACATCCAACTCTCTTTCCATTATCTGAACATAATGTTTCATGATTTCTTTTTGTTCAGATAAAGTAGATTGCTTTTCAGGTCTTCTTCGAAATTGAAAACCATTAGGGTATTTTTCTTGAAATTCAGGATCGTAGAATTTACATTCAACAAACCAATCTTTTTCAAGATCTTTTTTACTTTTTAAAGACTTGTAATTTTTAGGAGAAATAAATACACTTGTTCGTGAACATCCGTTGCGAACTTCTATTCTCGCAGAGATTCTTTTTTTCATAGGTTGTAAATCTTAAAGTTACTTTTAAAGTTACTTTACATGTTTACTACCGTTATCTTGAAGCTTAAAAAAAAGCTGCAAAACCTTTGTGGGAGGGGTTTTGCAGCTAGTGGTCCCACTTGGGCTCGAACCAAGGACCACCTGATTATGAGATGCAAAAGTGGGATTTTCATATAGCTGTATTTAGCTTCAAATACACTGATTATCTTCATTTTACGTTTTTCAAACTTTACATTTGGCTTCATCTGATTTGAGTAATTAGAACAAACTGTTGTACTAATATTATACTTAAAATACATTATATGAAACCAAGTATCAAAACTATTTGCAAGAAAAATTCTTTACAAGATGGATCATTCCCCATCTATTTGAGAGTGACAATTAACAGAAAATCCAAGTTTTACTCCACTCCTTACAAATGTAAAATAAATGAATGGGATGACAAAACCGGTGAGTTTAATTCTAAATTTCGAAATCATCTTGCTTTTAATTCATCTTTAAGAAGTTTGAAGGATAAGGCGACCGATATTTTAGAGAAGGTTAGAAAAGACTTCGGAATCGTTACGTTAATTCAGTTTGATAATTACTTTCGGAATGATGAAAGTGAAGCTAAGCTTTTCGAAGAGTTTACTCAAAAAATTATGAAACAACTGGAAGACAATGGACAAATCAGTTACAGAAACTCTATCGAAGGCGTTTTAGTTTCTTTAAGAAAATTCCAGAAAAATATTGGTAAATATAGATTTGAGGATATTGATTGTCAATTTCTGATCGAGTATGAAGGCTTTCTAAGAAAAAATGGTGCTAATGATGGTGGTATTGCCAATTATATGAGAAATATTAGAATGATTTACAATAAAGCGATTAGCGGTAAAATTGTTTCTAATAAATTTTATCCATTTTCAGACTATAAAATTTCAAAATTCAAAAGAAAAAAAATTAAGAAAGCACTTTCAAAAGCTGAACTTGATAAAATTATAAGTTTTGATATATCTACTCTTCCATCTGCAAAAAATGCGAGATATATTTACTTATTCAGCTATTATGCCCGTGGAATGAATTTCACTGATTTAGCCGAATTGAAGTGGTCTGAACTTGAAGATAATAAATTTACATACACCCGAAACAAAACGAAGATTAATATAAAGGTAAAATTACCTGATAATAGATTTGTTGACGAACTATTGAATTTTTATAAAATGTACAGAATCTATGATACAGATTATATCTTTCCTATTTTGAAAAAAGATAAATCAGAATATACAGATGATGAATTGAATAACAGGAAAGATTCGGTAAGAAGGTATTTCAATAAACAGTTGAAAAAACTTCTTCAATTATGCGAGATAGAAAAAAACATTACTTTCTATACCGCCAGACATACTTTTGCAACAGCTGCTTTAAGAAACGGAGTTAATATCCATACAATAAAACAATCTCTTGGACATCAAAGTATTACGACTACAGAAAATTACCTTGAAGATTTCTCGGATAATGAAGTTGATAAACAACTTGAAAATATTTTTTAATGAAATTTTACGCAATCATAAAACTCCCAATTATTGGGAGTTTGTCGTATAGTTGTAATATCTACGACTTTATTTTATTGATAATATATTCCACGAACCAATTAGGCATATCCTCTTCATCTACATATAATGTCATAACTTTATTATCCACTTCTGCAATCATCTTCATATTGTTGGAATTATCAAAAAGATAAGCCCGGTCTGACAACTGAATGGCATCATAAGCATTATCTAAAGTAGGTGTGTATCTTGATTTCACTTTTGCTTTATCGACTTTGTGGCCACCTTTTGCAACCCTGTTTTCAACGCGGGAAACATTAATATCCGGATTGTCAATACATACAAAATAAAGATATATCCTATACCCTTTTTCCCTAGCCAATTTAAGTTCATTGAGCTTGGATGGATGGCTCATAACACTTTCGAAAGAAAAAGTTTCTTCCTTCTCTAACAGTTTTTTTCTGATGAAGGAAGATATTAACGATGCTTCATAGCTATGAGTATCTTTGGATTTGTCAACGATGATATTTTCTTTTAAAGAAATGTCAATAGAATGATTTGATTCTTCTGATTTCTTAAGAAGTGTCACAGAATCTTCTTCTTTTAGAAAATGATCAAAATCCTGCTGACTTACTTTTAAATTGAAAGAATCCAGGTCGAGAAACCCTGTTTTAAGAATTTCTTTTTCAATTTCATCGGAATTAATATAAACTCCAGAATTATAATTATGCTTTTTAAATTCTTCATACAAACTCGACTTTCCAGAACCATTGGGACCACAGAAAAGGCGAAGTTTCTTTTTTACAGACATAGCTTGCTTCCTTTTCTTAGCCCTGTTTTTTCAGAGGTAATTTTATCAACTTTTCCTGCTTCTACCCATTTATCTTTATGAACGGTATAAATAACGCCACTTTTCAAAATAGTATATGGAATATCTAAAACTCTTGATGCTCTTTGCGCATTAAGAGATGCTCTTCTTGCTGATCTTCTCAAACTTCTGTGGCCAGAAGCAGAAATCACTCTTTTTCTGATTTGTTTTCTCTCTCTATTAGTCATTGCAAGTATCTTTTACTATACGAATATACAAAATATCTGCGATATTGTTATTTTGAACAAGATCTCTCTTTCCTTTGTTTTATTATTTGGTTTTATTAAATCATAATGCCAACTGTTAAAGACAAAAACCTAATGAGTACATAAAAAATTAAGATAATGTTTGCTCTAGCAACCCTTTCCAAATAGTAAAACCTTTATTGTCATCAGAATAATCGTGAACAATTCTTGAAAAGTTTTGTGGATTGGTCTCCAAATAAGTTTGTCGCCCTTTTTCTCTGATGATGTTCAATTCTTTGTCAATTTGTTTTACGGTGTCAATCAAAACCGATTTACTTTTGTCGGTATGCCAAATATAGGTTGCTTCTTCGGTGTCTAATGTTTCTAAAATGACGTGATAGTTTTGTTCTCCTGCCAACAGAAAGACGAATGAAAACGGCTGTAAAACAAACCGCAGTTTCATTATATTTCGTTCGTGTTTTTCGGCTAAAAATTGAATGTGCTGTGAATGTTTGTATTGTTTCCCTTTCAATAAATCTTCTAAAATATTTTCGGTATCAGAATAAATATTTTGATTTTTTGCAAGCTCATTTGTGGAGAGGATATTTTGTTTTAATGTAGGAATTTGACTGATAAAACTTTTGTTCAAAAATTGAAATTTTACGCTTTCAACGATTTCTTTATTGATATTTTCAAGGTCTGATGATGTTGCTAATTGCGACAAAATCACTCCACTTTCTATTTCGGCATAAACATCAATCGTAACCATTTTTGATTTCAAAACCTTGATAAAATAAGGTTTCAACACTTCAAATTCTGGTCTGAATTCTTCGTTTTCGATTTCAAAATCAAATCGTTGGTTACTTTCTTTATCAATGTGTTCAAAACCAACATTGCCGTACCTGAAATCCAAATCTTCTATGGCTATTTTTATTTGCTTTTCTATAATGAAACTCTGTCTTTCTGGAATAATTTCGGTCGGTTCGTCAAACAGACTTGCTTGCCTTACAATCTGACGGTAATAAGTGTTGCGTTTTAAAAACAGTTTGTTCAGATAATCAATTTTGATATCCCGATAATCATAGATTGTCGGATTGATTTCCGAACGTTGCACACGTCCGATATACTGAATCAGCTTGCCTTTGAAAGAAAAAGGGTACACCAAAAACAAGGAACTGATATTCGACAAATCCGAACCCTCTCCAAAATATTGCCCTGTGGTAATCAATACCTGAAAATTGCCTTGTTGTAAAGTCTGCCATTTCGATTTTCTGTTGGCATCAGAATCATCTCCATTTAAAGTAACGACTTCGTAAGATTGTTTCAAGAAAAGGTAAAGTGTATCAATATGCTCTTTTCTTTCTGTGATAATAGCAATTCGTTTTCCTTGGGAAAGTTCGTTTTTGATGTCGTTCAGAATCAATTTGTTTCGTTCAGAATCGTGAACCAGTATTTTTGAAAGTGTTTCAAAGTTGTCCGTTTTGGAATTGAAAGGAATATCCAAATTAGTATTTCTGACAATGATTTGAGCGTGTTTGAAGTTCTCAATTTGGTTGCTACTAATTTCTGAAATAATTTCTCCAAGAAAAGCAAAAATCAGTTTGTCATCATTGTATTTTCTGAACGGAGTTGCTGTCAATCCGTAGAGATAAAATGTGTTTAATTTCTCAATCGTATTGCGAAAAGTTTCGGCAGGAATATGATGACATTCATCCACTAAAATAGTTCCGAATTGATTCTGGATTTGCTCTATTTGTTTCGGTAAACTTTGGATAGTCGCTATGGTAATTTGCTTGCCTATTTTTGTTTTTCCCTGACCTATAATGCCGATTTCGTGTTTCGGAATCCCGAGAAAAGCCTGAACCCTTTCCTGCCATTGTTCCAATAATTGTTTACGATGCACAACAATTAAGGCAGGTTGTTTTTTCTCTGCAATAATCTTTAAACCCATTATCGTTTTGCCCGAACCGGGCGGAGCAACGATAACTCCAAAATCCTTTTTTGAAATTGTTTCAATAACTTTTTGCTGATGCTTTCTCAACGTAGCATTGAACGAATAAGGAATTTCTTTTTTTGATTTTCGGTTATCCTGAAAATCAAAATCTAAGTTTTGTTCTTTACAAAATCGAAGGATTTTTCCGATAAATCCTCGTGGAATGATGATTTCATTTTCTGTTTCTTCAACGAGTTTAAAATATCGTTCTGTTCCGAAAGTATTTTTACCTGATTTTTGCTTGATGAAGAATTCCGAATTGGCAAAATTCAGTTCTTCTTTCAGAAAATTGATGAGTGGTGTTGTCAATCCATCTCGTTGAATACGAATGTTATGTTGAAGTGTAATGGATAGTTTGTCATTATGGTTTTTAGAAATTGGCTGATTTTGCGTTGTTGAAATTTCCTGAAATAATTTATCCAATTCTTCAATTGAAGTTCGTTTAATTTCATTCAAAAATTGCCATTGATTAGGATATGGTTCAAAAGTTTCAGGGTTGACAAAGCAACTGTTTCCATTCTCCATTGCAGGTTTGAAAAACGGTAAAGCAATCAAATTCCCTAAACCTTTTCCCGAAAGAAAATCCTGATTGGGAAATAGTCTGTCGAAACTTGAACTTTTGTCAAACATTGAAAAAGCTCCCGATTGTTCTAAAATAGAAATGAAAATTTTCCTGTTTCTGATTGCAGGATATGGCTTATCAAAAAATACCCAAACGTGTCCGCCATTTCCCGAACGGGACCTTTCCAAATAGGCAGGAATGTTTTTTTCTTTACAAGCATCTAAGAAATTTACGGCTTCTTCTTTCCAATTTTGTTTGTCAAAATCAGCCACTAAAAACCAAGAAGTATTATCTGGTAGTAATGGATAAACTCCAATTTGCTGAACGCCGTTTAAGTGTTTTTGGAGTTCATTATCGGTAAGTGGTAAATAATTTTTGTGTGGATAGTTTGCAAAAGTTCCACCATTCGATTTATGGATGCGATAGTGATATGGATCATAATGATAAGAAGGCATATAGCCCGATTTTCCTGATTTTTCCCAGCGAACAGCGAATACGTCTTCACGTCCTTGGAAGAGCGAGCGGAAGGTGTTTATATGTTCGTTAGAAATATCATTCATTAACGATTGTTTTACTCCTCTTTATCATCGTATTCATTCCAATAGAACATCGCCCCTTCTTCATCAACTGTTTTGTAATATTCTAAAAGCTGAATAAACAAATCATCGCCAATTCCGTGTATTGTGAGTGATAAAAGCGTGTCTAAACAATGTTCAATTTCTGTAGAATCTTTAGATTTACAATCAATAAGAGTCACAACTTCGTTTTTCAATGCAGGTAAATGCACTGACAAAGATTGGTTGAATGCTTCAATTATTTGCTTTAAGTCGTTCACTAATTGCTTATCCATTTCACACTTTTAAATTGGTTCGGTAATCAACTCTTCATTTAATTGAACATCATAATAATCTTCCAGGAAAGCATCAATTATATTCTGATTAGGTTCATTGATTAGAAAATCAATATCATCTTCAGTAAATTCCGGAATACCAAAATTTTTGATATAAGTTCCGTTCAAGGAATAATATGCTGATGAATAAGGTTTGCTTGTTGTTTTGATATAATACCAAAATAAACGTGATTCTAAAATCTTCTTTACCAACAGCATTTCCTCTTCTGAATGACCTATAATTGCTTGACCATTGTAGAACAGCAAATCATCATCATTACTGATTAGATAACTGGGAATTCTATCCGAAAACTTTGGAAAAAACAATTTATTGGCAACCTTTTCTAATGATTGTGTTCTTCCAAAAGCAAACCATTTTTCATATTTACCTTTACCTTTATCCCGCTTCGCCAAATCTTCTTTTTTCTTCTTCAGATATTTATAGGCGTAAGGATATTGCTCTTTCAATATCTCTTCCTCAAGAGCTTTAGGCTTAATTTCGCCGTCGTATGGAAACAAAACTTTCTCTTTTACCTCATCGAAATTTATATCTCTGCTCAGTTTATTGGAGTTCAAAATGTCCTTGCAAATTCCTTTTTCAATTGGGTGAACAATACCGTTTTGGAGATAATAAAAATTTTCGTCTTCTTCAACAGGCTTAAAAATGTAAATGTCATTTTTTAACGTAGCTATGCCGTGTCGTGTTTTATATTTTTCTCCAAAAGGCTTTCCTACTGCTTCAATACGTGAGATAATTTCATTATCATTTAAGTTCCAACCATTTTTTGCATCAAGATTTCTGTAATTGATTCTGCTGTATTGATTTCTATTTGTTGGTAATTCTTTGTGTTCTGATTTATAGTATTCAATATAGGTTCGCTTTGAATTTTCAAGAAAACAAATACAAGTATATGTGCTTTTCGATTTAAAAATTTGATTGGTACCAAAATCTACAATTCTTATTCCTGCATTACGTTCTTCAAAATAGTTTCTTAACGCCCTACCGTTTAAACTTTTGAAAAAAGTATTCATTGTGATAAAGCCAAGAATACCATTCTCTGCAAGGTTTTCGTACCCAATTTGAAAAAAAGGAATATACAAATCCGGATTTCCGGTAGTGCAAACTTCCCAAAGTTTCACATTTTCTTTAGCGTTATCATCAAGATTTCGAGCTGAAACATAAGGCGGGTTTCCGACTACGATTTGAAAGCCATCAAAGTCTGAATAATGCTCTTGCCAATTAAAAAGCAAAGCATCTCCCTGATGTATATTAAAGTGAAAAACTTCTACATCTTCTCCTTCAGATAAAGCCAACAATGACAATAATAATTTACTACGTGTTACTGAATATTCCTGAATGTCTAAGCCAAAAATTTGATTTTGAAAAATTTCTTGATAAGTATTTCCAGTTATTCTTCTTAGTTCTTTAGCTGAATTATATAAAAATCCGGAACAACCGCAGGCAATATCCGCAATTGTAACTTCACTAAGATTATTTCTTTGGTTGCGAAATGTTTGTGCTACGATATATTCTCTAATTTCTGAAGGTGTATATATCGCTCCATTTACAATCCTGTCTGAAGGGGAAATTACGAACTCGAAGAGTTCGATTAGTTTTTCGATATTAAAATCTTCTATTTCACTTTGTACAATTTCAATGAACTGTAATAACTTTTCTCTTTTTGTCGATTTTCTCTTTGAGATAGAATAGTTTCTTAGAAGCTGATTGTTTATTAAATTTAATCCATTAATTTCAATGAAAGCAGACACAATTAGTTTATCCACTTCTTTTGGAGGTAGAGCAGATGATTCGAGGAATTTAAAAACCTTTGGGTTCATCTGAATAATCTATTGTTCCTTACTTAAAAAATTTCTGTATTTATGAAATTCAATATTTAGATTAATGTATTCATCTTTAACTTCATTTGAAACGTTCACATTTTTTTCGATGACATCCCCGAGTAGGTCAATTTTTTCAATCAATTTATCCAACGCCCAAATTATCTGATATCGCTTTAAGAACAATTTCAAACTTTTGTGCATATAGACTGCAGTAGCCGACCCTTTCATAGCAAAAATATTTCCATCATTGTCCCTATCAAAATGTTCATTAAAGTTTACATCGCAAGGATCTAAATACTCATTTTCATCATCTGATTTTAGTACATTCACATAAGAACAGCAATAAACCAAATTAGAATAGGATGTTTCAAGTTCGGGAAATTTACTTTTCGGCTTAAAGTGGTCAATATGAAAAGTCTTCGGACCTCCAAACCAAAAATCACTACAATCGGTATAACCACATTTTTTCCTAAAATCCGTTCTAAGATACGGCTTGAAACTACGGTAGTTTGCAAATGTCTTTTTACAAGTCCTTTGTGGGGTGTCGGTTCTAAAATCAATTGCCATTATCTTACTTGTTTAGCTTATTAATCATATTATCTACCCTGCTTAATAATTCACCTAATCTGTCAGTATTTGAAGACAATTTATACTCGTTTGGTATCGAAGAACTCTTGTCAACTGATTTTTCAATGAAACCATCCAATTCTATGATTCTTTGCTCTTCATCATAATTTGCTTTCCCTGCTTTTTTCTTTTCCAATAATTGAATCAACTCTTCTTCCGCATTTTTTAATTTTGATTGATAATGATTTATTGAAGCAATTACCCTGTCTAAAAATGTGGCTTTTGCCTTTGTCGTTTCTTCTTTATTTGACTTGTGTAAAATATTTTTTACATATATTTTATTCACATCATCAGTTTGATTAATTGCAACATCATCGAAGGCAGTTAACACTATAAATGGGAAATCTGCTCTAATGGAAAGAAACGCTTCAAGTAGTTCTGTTCCATTATACGGAACGTTATAATCTATATCAATTCTTTTTTCATTCAAATTGAAATCTGTGATGATTGCATCTGGTGATGTTTCAATGATTTTTTCAATCATCGAATCTAAATCTGCCAAAGGCAGCTGTGTTAGCGGAGCAATTTCTCCTGCCCTTGGTGATTTTTCTACGTAATCTAGAAAATCATCGAAGCTGTCTTTTTCCTCATCAATAAAGAGTATTTTATACTTGTCCATCTTTTTGTCTTTTATATTTCATAGGAAAGGAAACTCTTAAACCAAACCCATTTTCTGGGAACAATAGTTTTAGATTTCCATCGTTTTCTTTCACAATTGACTGAACTAGCCACATTCCCAATCCAGTACCTTCTTCTTCAGCAGTATGCGGATTTCTTCGGGTAGTAAATAACGGTTCAAAAATAATTTCTGGTTTTTCAATATCCTTGGATAATCCTGTGCCATTGTCAGAATAATCAAAAATTACTTCCCTGCCGTTAGAATGAACTTTTACTTGGATTTGTCTTTGCCTATTTTCTCTCATCAAATTGAACGCTTCAATAGAATTGACCAATAAATTATTAAAAATACTATCAAGGTCAATCTCAAAAACTCTTAATTCAATATCTTCTATTTCTGTAACTTCTAAAAGAATACCTCTTTCGTCTAAAACAGTTATCCAATCATCTTTGAACTCATTAAAATAATTTTTCAGGAAAACCTGTGGTCTCTTTCGTTTATCCTTTCGAGTAGCCCCTAATGAAAAATTTAACCAATTTTGAAGTTTTATATCCTGCGTTCTTATTCGTTCTATTTGAGAAAAAGGATTCTTTCTTCTTTCAGATTGTTCATAATCTTCTTCTTTAATTTTTTCAGAAATAAGCTCCTTTAATTTATCCGTTCTTGAACTCAATACATCATTCAATTTGCTTAAATCGTGGCTAAAAGAAGCCAAGACAATACCACTACTTGCTAATCCTCTTAATACTTTTTGCTCATCTTTAAGTTTTTCGATTTGTTCTTCTTTACGTTCTATCTCAATTGCTAAAATCTCCTTTTCTCTATCACTTGCTTGTTGTTCTTCGGATGTATTATCATTGGTAGCAGCATTATTAGGATTATCTTCCCTTTGCCTTCTTTTCTCACGAGAATCTGCAACAATTTTTTTAGCCAAATCTTCAGCTTTTTTTCTATCCCTTTCTGCTCCAAATCTTTCATCATCATACGCATCCATTTCTCTTGCAATAAATGCCCTGTCGTCTTCAAAAACATTAATTATCCCTGCTAAAAGTTGCTTAAACACATCAAAAGTTTTGTTATTCTGCAAACCTTCTCTGCTTGATTTATCTTCAAAATTTACGTTGGTTAACCTTGAAATTTTTACAGCTCCAGCCACATTTTCCGGCTCAACTCTATATCCGCCTTCCGGTTTTGCTACACCCGCAGGACTTGCCGCTTTTCTATTACCTAAACTTAACCAATCAAACGCTGCATCTTTTGCCTCTCCGTATGGTCTTACCCTGAAGTTATCTCTGAATAGTTTAATTCCTCCAAATTTATTCAACCAATCTTTACGATTATTTGACATAAATCCTTTGTAAAAGAAACGGCTTGCGTCATCGCTTGAATAGCTTCTTTTTAGGAAGTAAAATGTAAATTCAAAAACTCCAATATTGTCAAACGTATTATCCTCGTCACGTTCTTTAAACCCCATCAATATTTGAGAAAATGATGTTTCCTTTTTCCAAAATCCTTGGAGGAAATCTTCTTTTCTATAAGGCTCATTCTTCATCGCTTCTCTCTGAAAAAATCCATTTGGAATTAACTCAACATCATACTCTTCACGATAAACTGTAATTGAAATATTTTGATTTTCATCAGCCTTTGCAACTAATTTATAATCATAATCATCACAGACAGAACCTAAGACTTCTCCATATTTATTTTGCTCCAGAGAACTAAAAAGATATATTTCAAACTCCCCAACTTCTTTTGGCGGCACAAGTACTTCTAAATCGGTGAAAACTTGGTCGACATAAAAATTTTCCCAATTATCTCTTAGATTTGATATTTTTAAAATCGTCCCAAATTGAGCACTTTCTTCAAAATTAATTTTTGATA
Organism: Chryseobacterium sp. HNCC26DJ239; assembly: GCF_057180445.1. NCBI lineage: Bacteria > Pseudomonadati > Bacteroidota > Flavobacteriia > Flavobacteriales > Weeksellaceae > Chryseobacterium > Chryseobacterium sp. HNCC26DJ239. The sequence goes on along the minus strand of NZ_JBXUGJ010000005.1, from coordinate 171,763 downwards.
AATCCAAGGATGGTATTTGTGCTTCAATTTCTTCAATTATTGAATTTGCATTTATGCCAATCAACTCTGCATCAACTTTGTCTATTGTTTTAAACTCTCCTTCAAAATCTTCCCAATTAACAATCCATCTATAGCCCGAGTAATCAGTTGCAGCACCATTCTCATCTACATCGTTTTCGTGTACTTCTGGATTAAATATTGTTGTCATCTCACAAATACCACCTAATTTATCAAGGGCAAATCGACCAATTCCTTTAGCACCTGCTTTTACCCTACCAGACTTAGTAAAAACATCATTTGCCTTGTTGTCCGTTCCTATAGTCATCCAATAATCACGAATGATTTTTTGGGTCATACCTTCTCCAGTATCAATAATGTATAATGAACAAAACTTAGCTATTGTGTTTTTGAGCTGTTTCTTTTTTTCTTCATCAACATCTTTTTTAATTACATAAGTATTGTCGGTTTCAATATCCCTTTCGTATAATTCAAATATTTCGACTTCTGGTATTCCTAAAGACTTTAATTCGCTTACATATTCTTCAGTTATTTCATTTAAAACCGTTGAAAATTTATTATCAAAATATACAATGCTAATTTTACTGTCAGCGTCATAACCATTTTTGACCAATTCAATAATTGCTCCTTTGGAAGAAGCTATATTTTCCCTTCCAATAAGCCTAGCAGTTCTTGCCGAAACCTTAAAAGGAATTTTAGTGCTATTATTGTAATTAGTCATTGAACAATGTGGTTAATTTAACATCCAATTTTTCTGCAATTTTTACAAAAGTCTTTAGCGGCGGTTGTACTTCATTTGTACACCATCTTGAAACAGTAGCTTCATTTTTACCTAACTGCTCAGATAGCCATTTACTACTCAAATTCTTTTCTGCAAGTACTACTTTCAACCTATTAATTGCTTTTTTACTCATATAAATTGCATATTTTGTAAAGATATTGATTTTTTCAATCTAAAAGACCCTGTCGGAAATTTATTTTAGCCTTTATTGTGACTAACCCCTGCTTTGCAGTAAACCTCGAATTTTTTCTCTTGTCGAAATCAAGATTTATTTATTGAAATTATACCCAATTTAAAAAAGTAGGAAATCCTTATTTCCTGAAAAAAATGTTATTTCAAAGAAATACTTGTGAAAAAAAAGCACCAACTTGTTTTTTTGCATCAAATATCGGCTAACTATATTGCTGTTTTCTTTGTCAAATTCAAATTATTCCACTATTTTTAACATTAACTCTTTCTATTTTATTCTCAAATTTTAGTCAAATCGCATTGAACATTTTGTCCCAAATACATACCAAATTTGGTACAAAATTGTCAACAATTATTAGTGATAAAATCTTACTTTTGATATTCCAATTTAGGAGAAAACCTTTCTCGTTTGCTAATCAAATCCAATCACCAAAATTCTGGTGAAAAACAATTAACAAATGAAAAAAGTATACCCCACCCGCACCAAAACCGCCCGCATCACACTCCGTCTTTCGCAGGAACTCAAAAACCAATGGCAATCGCACTGTAATAAATCCAATATTTATTTATCCGATTTCATCATCAATACGGTTGAAGGGAAAATGCTTGAAAATGACAGAAAAGAGATTATGGCTTTCATCGAAAAGCAAGGGAATATTTTCGCTAAGATTGAGAATAATATCAATCAGATTGCCCGTTTCATCAATACAGAGAAATACCTATCCAAAGAACTTCTCAATGATTACAACCAAAAACTTTCAGAACTTAATAGTCTGAAAACCGAGCAAAACCGAATCATCAAAAAAATCTACACCGAACTTGCCAAATGATTGTCAAAATACTCAACAAATCGTCAAAGGAATTCAACGGAGTTTCTTATAACGACAAGAAGATTGATAACGGAAAAGGCGAGCTTCTGTCGATGAAAAACTTTCCTCCTTACATCAATTCTTCTTCCGGAACACAGGATGTCAAGAATTATTTCAAAGCCCTGTCAAACAATAACAAACGGATTCAGAATCCGCAATTTCACTGTACGATTTCCGCTCAGGGAAGGACATATTCAAAAGATCAATTGTCCGACATTGCCGACAAGTTTATGGATAAAATGGGTTATGGAAAACAGCCTTTTATAGTGGTTTTTCATAATGATACTGCAAACAATCACGTTCACATTGTCAGTTCAAGGGTGAATAAAGAAACCGGAAAACGCATCGACCGTGATTTTGAGAAATACCAGAGTCAAACCGCTTTACAGGAAACCTTGAAAGAACTTTACGGAACCGATGTTCACCAAAAACTGGATAAGCTTTTAGATTACAATTACAGCAATCTCAGCCAGCTTCAGAAGCTGTTGGAAAACAGCGGCTACGGTTGCTATGAAAAGGAGAACCGGCTGAAAATTACCCAAAACGGAGTCTTTCTGAAAGATATTGACATCGGTACAATTAATTTTTCTGAAAAAATATTTGACGATAACAGAAAAAAACAGATATTTGCACTGTTCAAAAAATACAAAGAGGTTTATTCCAATCAGGCTTTCAAAGTCTCGGACGAAAAACAAAAATACACCTCCTACCAATCGGAACTCCAATTCCAGATCAAGAAGAAATTCGGAATTGACGTTGTTTTCTCACTAAAGGATGATAAAATACCAATCGGCTACACCATCATCGACCATCATACCAATACGATTTACAAAGGCAGTGAAGTAATGAAAATGGAAGACCTCTTCAAGCTCACTTCCGAAGCGATAGATAAAAAGCTCTTTGACATTCTGACCAATTCTAATGTAACAACCGAAACAAAGGAAGCATTTAAAAAGCATTTGGAAGACGAGTACAAATGCAATGTCCACGATTGTATGATTTTTTTGAAGCCCACTTCAAAAACGTCTTACAAAATCTGGCAAGAGTCAAGAGATGTAACAAAGGATTACATCCGGAATTTTGGAAATGCAGAACATTCGGGCGATAAGATAGCCATTATCAGCTTTGCCAATGCATTGTATGTTATCAATAAAAACGAAAATGTCATTTTCAATTTAAAAGAATTGGTCGGAGATTATTATCTCAATCTTTATCTGTCCCAAAACCTTCATCCCCAAAATTCCGGAAAACATCCTGTTGTAAGCGGTGTGCAGGTTCCCGTTTCGTCAAGTCCGGAAGCATTACTCAAATTATCTTCCGTTTTTGATATTCCGGGAACAGCATCACCGACAAACGAAGAACACGAAAATAACCGCAGGAAAAAGAAAAAAAAGAGATGATTATCACTTTTGCCAATCAAAAAGGCGGTGTTGGAAAAACCACGCTTGCCATTGCGTTTGCCAATTATCTTTCCCTGTTTACCGATAAAAAGGTCAATGTCATCGATTTTGATTTTCAGCGTTCCTTTTACAGACAATGGTCGGAAGACAAAGAGCTTCCCGGAGATTATCTCTATGAAGTCGAGAAAATTTCGGAGGAAAATATCCATCTTACCCAAAATGAAAAAATCCTCAGCCAGCTCAAAGCCGGCGAAGAAATATTTTTATTCGACACCGCAGGCAATATCCAGAACAATTACACACAGGTTTTGCAATACAGCGATGTGGTGGTGATTCCTTTTGAATATTCCAACGTGACGATGATGTCCACCGTTCTGTTTCTCAACTTGTTGCAATTAATCAAAGTGAATGCGCAGTTATTCTTTATTAAAAGCAATATGAGAAAGGACGACCATTACGAACTGAAATCTGTAATGGATGACGAATTCGGAAAACTCGGAACGGTTATCGGTAAGCCGGTATTTACACGGAAATGCCTGCTCCAAATCAATACCAAATTATTGACATACGAGCAGAAAATGGCGGTTAAGGAAACCTTTGATGAACTCATTTATTACTTATGGGAATCTTAGACCAATATGTCACGGATGAGGACAAAGAAGAACTTTCCAAAAATCTGAAACTAACCGCAACTGAAAAGAACACAAATGTAAATACAAAAAATAATCAAACGAAATCTAATATTTCGGAATCAGAAAAAAAGAAAACCGTAAAAAAGACACAGCATTCCGAAGCTGGACATTCTGAAATTGATGAGGATTTACAATCCGTTATCAGTGATTTTGTCGCTACTTACAAGCAAAGCGACAAGGCCGGAAGAATGATTCGGATTCAGAATGCGCATTACAGGAAATTGGTCAGTCTGCGTGCAGACGGAATTTCCGTGAGTGAATTTATCAGTTTTGCGGTCCATTATTTTCTGAACTCGAAGGATATTGATTCGATTATCAAACAATTAAAACCATAGATCAATGGGAAAAGTCATACTGATTACCGGCATATTGTACCTTTTGTACTATGCTGGAAATATTGTTTACGACTTGTTTATAAAAAAACCGATTGTTGTCCACAATGAAAATGAAGGCGAACTTATAAGCATCGGAGCGATTTTGGAAAACGAATCTGAACCGGTAAAAAACATCCGTGAAGAGGAAGTCGAAGACCTTGATACGCCCAATTCTTATCAACTTGATGATGAGGAATTATTGTTGTCCGGCAATGACCAAAACAATCACAAAGACCGCTACGAAGAAGAAAACGAGATTGAATACTTCTCCAATGCTGATAACCAGAAACCAAATACACAGGATTTGAATCCTCAAACAGAGGAAACAAAAACTTTGGAAGAAAAAGAAACAAAACAATCGTTTCTTTCCAAGATTGGTTCAGCCATCGGCATCAGCGAAAAGGAAACCACTCCGAAATCGAAGGAAATCATCCCGGCAAAACTGTCGGATGAAGCTTTTCGTAATTTCTTCGAGAAAGCAAACAGTCACATCGTGATTGGGAATGACAATGGTCAGAATTTTTATAAATCAAGTTTAGTTTATTAACAATTCGTAAATAAGAAAGCACTGATGGTGCTGTTTCGGTTCCTGAATATTCTGCAGAATGTTCAGGAATTTTTTTGTGCAAAGTCCGGACGAGCACAAACAGGAAACAACCATCAAATATCGTTTAATCAAAATTTTAAAACATTCTAAATGAAAAAGAACATCATAAAAACATTCAGAAAATCAAACATTACCAAAGGTTTATTTGCGGCAGCATTGCTGTTGGCATCCAATATTGTTTTTGCACAATCGGGAGGAGCCGGAGCTATTACCACAGCCACTTCCGACATTGAAGCATATGTAGAACCGGTTTCCAATCTCGTGCAGATGATTGGAGCTGTGGTCGGGATTGTCGGAGGTGTCCGAATTTATAACAAATGGAACAACGGCGACCAAGACGTCAACAAAGAATTGATTGGCTGGGGCGGAGCGTGTATCTTCCTTTTGCTCGTTCCAACGGTAATCCAGGCGTTCTTCGGAATCTAAGATGATGGAAGAGCGAACCTATTTCCTATACAAGGGGCTGAAAAAGCCTCTTGTTTTCAAAGGATTGAAAGGAAAATACATCTATTACGCAGGCGGAAGCTTTGTCGGAACGATGATTCTGGGCGTGATTCTCAGCAAGGTCATCGGATTTTTCATCGGCATTGCGCTGGCTTTCGGAATCGGTGGCGGACTGATGTGGAACGTCTTCCGGCTTCAGAAATCCAAAGGCTTATACAACAAAACCGTCAACCGCAATGAAGTTCACATTCTTCCAATCCGAATCAAATTAAAACAACATTTTCAAAAAGCGGAAACTTAATAATAATATCTACAAATGAAAAAGAAAGTTTTCAGTCTTCCTTACATCGGTTACGACTACGGCTCCAAGTTGGGAACGCCTTATGATGTTCTCATCGGCGAGTTCGGAAATCCCATTGTCGCCATCAAAATCAAAAATCTGGTCACGCAATATTCCGCAGACCGTGAGCTGTATCTCAAATACCATTCGGTGTTGCTCAATATCATCAGCATTATCGGTGAAGGGCATATCGTTCAGAAGCTGGATATTTTCGATAAGAAAATCTATCATACAGAACCGCACGAAGAGTATCTCCAGCAGACCTATTCCGACCATTTTGAAGGCAGACTTTACAAAACCATCGACACGCTCCTGGTCTTCACGCACAGAATCGACCAAAGCAAAAAGAAAAACCAGTACAAATATTCCGACAAAAGGTACAAAGAGCTTCGGGACAAATCAGAAAAAGTATTTATGCTCTTGAAAGAGAACGGTTTTGAACCAAATTACCTTTTTGAAAAGGATTTTGAGTATTATATTTCCTCCACATTATCAATGAACTTCGGAAAATCGACCAAAGCGATGGACAATCTCCGCTCAATGGACAGCCATCTAAGAATCGGAACATCTTTTGTAAAAGCCATTTCCCTTGTAGATGTTGAAAATATTGAGCTTCCCAATGATATTTCGGCTTACACCACTTTAGGCGGAAACGGTGCAACCAAAAATACGGCAGTCGATAATTTCGCTTTTCTGAATGATTTGGATTTGTACGAAACGGTTATCTACAACCAAATCATCGTAATTCCCGAGCAGACGGAGCGGGTAAAATTCTTAGCCAATAAACGCAACAAGCACGAAGGCTTTCAAAATGAACCGCTCAATAAAATCTGTGCGGAAGAAATCACGCTTTTATTGGATAACATTGCCAAAGACGGACAGTTGATTGTCGATGCCCATTATTCCTTGATTGCTTGTTGCAAAACACAAGAAGAGATGGAAAAAACGCAGTCAATGGTTGAAAACCAATTGTTCCAAAAAGGGATTATTACCAGTAAAAACACCTACAATCAATTGGAATTATTCAGGACTTCGCTCATCGGAAATGCCAATGAACTGAAGGAATACGACCTTTTTACCACGACGAGTGAAGCCTCGTTGTGTTTTTTTTTTAAAGAAAGCTATCCCGTAGATGAACATTCCAATTTTTATCTGCGGTTTACCGACAGACAGGGTGTTCCTTTAAAAGTGGACACTTCGGATTTGCCGATGATAACCAACCGAATCAACAACCGGAACAAGTTTGTTTTGGGACCTTCTGGAAGCGGAAAATCCTTTTTGATGAATAATATTGTCGAGCAGTATCTGACCTACAATTATGATGTCGTGATCGTGGATACCGGAGATTCTTATTCAGGAACCGCCAAATACAAAAACGGAAAATACATCCAGTACACCGAGGAAAAGCCTATCACAATGAATCCTTTTGTGATGGACAAAGAAGAGTTCAATATCGAAAAAATAGAATTTCTCGGAAATCTGATTTTTTTGATTTGGCAAGGTGCAGATTCTTCGATGAGTACAACACAAAAATCCATCCTTGATAATCTGTTATTGGCATATTACCATCAGTTTTTCAATGGCGGAACCGATTGGTACGAGCATAAATCTTCTACCGAACTGATTCTTTATTTGAAGAAATACAATATCTATGAAGAGGAAATATATGCTGACTTTGAAAATGGTTTTCGGGAAAATGAAAACTATTATCACATTCTCGGAATCCCGATGACCGCAGAAAAAGAAGACATCAAAAAAGCCTTCCGAAGATTGGCAATTCAGTATCATCCCGATAAAAATCTGGATAATGAAAATTATGATGAATATTTGTTCGACAGAATCCATCAGGCTTACGAAACTTTATCAGATGATAAAAAGCGAAAGGCTTATGATGAAACACAGTTGGTATTATCCAACCGAAAAATCATCAAAAAACCTGACATTAATACGGAAGAATGGAATGAGGCTTTCAGAAAAGCATTGATTAAAAAAGTGGTCGAACTGGAAGAAAAACTCTTTGTAAAGGAGCTTTCATTCAATACCTTTTATGAATATTCTGAAAAATTTTTGCCGATTTATCTATCCAATAAAAAATTCAGGATTGCTGAAAGTGAGTTCAATCTCAGAACGTTTCTCTATGTTTTGGCAGACTTTTACAAAGGCGGACGATACGGAACAACGCTCAACGAAAGTGCGGATAATTCATTATTTGACGAGCCTTTTATCGTTTTTGAAATTGACAATGTAAAGGATAATCCGAAACTTTTTCCCATCGTAACGCTCATTATTATGGACACCTTTATCCAAAAAATGAGACTGCGAAAAGACCGCCGAAAAGCCCTCATAATAGAGGAAGCTTGGAAGGCAATCGCCTCAAAATTAATGGGTGGATACATCCTCTATCTCTACAAAACAGTTAGGAAATTCTGGGGTGAAGCGGTGGTCGTAACGCAGGAACTGGATGACATCATCGGAAATGCCATCGTCAAAGATTCCATTATCAACAACTCCGATACGTTCATTCTGCTTGACCAGACCAAGTTCATTGACAATTTTGACAAGATTGCCAAACTTCTTTCCCTGAACGATGTGGAACAAAGCAAGATTTTCACGATTAACAATCTGAACAACAAGTCTGGCAGAAGCCGTTTCAAGGAGTTCTACCTCAAACGTGGAAGCAAGGGCGAAGTGTATGGAAACGAGGTTTCCCTGCAGCAATATCTGACCTATACGACTGAAAAACCCGAGAAATCAGCGATTGAATATTATGTCCAAACCTTCGGAAATTATCAAGAAGCTCTTGAACAATTTGTGGAAGACATCAAAAAATTAAATGATGGACTTCCCAATTTAGTAGCATTGGTCAATCTTTACCGGCAACCGATTGATGAAAATTTGATTGCATTTTACCATTCTTTCAAAAAGCAGAACAAAGGAAAAGACTTCTTCAAAACTTTGAAAAGGGAATTGCTTAATCACGATATGAATCTACAACAACTCGTTAAATCCAAAAACAAAACCTATGAAAAAAATTAGCACATTTATTTTGGTATGGATGCTATGCTTCATCAAAGCACAAACACCATACATTGACGTTTTAACTGCTCCTGCAATGGCTTTGTATGCCACACAGATTAAAAACGAGCAGGAAAAAACCGTGGACGAAATGAACAAGCTTCAACAGGCACAGGCATTTGTTTCAACACAGATGGTTTTAGCGAACGATATTCAGAACAAGGTGTACAAAGGACTGAAAGAAGTGAACGGAACATTGAAAAATGGAATTCAGGTTCAGAATATTTACAACAATCTCAACAAGATCATTACGAACGTAAACGGCATCTACACCGAAGTTCAAGATGCTCCAGAATACAGTGTTTTTGCCTATAAATCCGTCCAGCTGGTCACCAACAAAGCCACGGATATTTATGCTGATGTTGCAGATTTACTCACTAGCGGAGACTTGAACCTCGCTACATCTGGAGACCGCAAACGTTTGTTATTCAATATTGAAAACAACACCCGTCTAATGAATGTCTATTTGATCAATGTTCGATGGGCAATTAAAAGAGCCAAGAAAAAGGGATTTTGGAAGTCCATCAATCCGTTTCAAACTTATGTCAATACCGACAAAGCTATTTTCGAGCAGATTTTGAATAACGCAGGAACTTTAGGATTATGAGAAATTTTTATATCAAAATGTTATGTATTTCGATAATCATTTTCTCTATCTCATTAAAAGCACAAGGCAACTACATCTGCTATTATCTCATCAATTCCGAAATCCAAAAGACGATGGAGGAAAACGAAAAACAGAAAGAAATGAGAAACAAGCAACTAACTAATCTGGGACTGGAATCTGCCAACAAGGAACAATGGACAAAATACAAAGAAGTCAACGAAAAAATCCGAAACCGGCTGAACAATCTGTCTTTTGCAATTCAGGCAATTCCGACTTCGGTCAACATCGTGAGGGAGATTGACAAAATCTACGAAATCCAGTCCAAGATTTACAATGAACTGTCTGATGCTCCAATCTGGATTCCGCTCGCTTTGGGAGGACAGTACGAGTTCATTGACCAGCTTCAGATGGACATCCGATTAATGGCAGGCATTGTACTTTCTTACGGAACCATCAACGGAATGGAAAAAGCCGAAAGGAAAATCCTTTTGGATTATGCTCAAAATGAAATCAAAACTTTGAGACAGCAATCTTATGCAACCTTACAGAAAATCCTTAACGTCAAAAGGAAAATGAAATTGAGAAATAATCTTTTCCAAAATTGGATTAACCGTGATAAAAAAATCATTCAGGATATCATTAACAAAGCAAATCTTTACTAAAATGAAAAAATTTTTGTTGATGTTGCCTTTGCTATTTTTCGTCAAAGGCAATGCACAATATTACTATCAGCTCTATTACAATCTCGAATTGCAGGCACAGGTTACGGCAAATCAGGCAGTGCGTGTAGCTTCGGAAAAGCTGTATCAGAATTCCTACGAAAAGCAACGGAAATCCTATGATGACATCAAGGAAAAGGTAACTCAAGTGGTCGTGATAAAAAATCATATTTACAACCAATTACGAAACGTTAATTCCGCTTTGAAGCAGGGGAAACAGTTGGAAGCTATCTATTATGATTTTTCAAAATTATTGGGTAATATGGGAAAGATGCTCCAGCTGTCCGCGCAAAAGCCCGAGTATTCTCTTTTGATCACCAACTATTATTCAAAACTCTATCTGCACGCTATGAACTCGTATGAAAATATCAGCAGCAGCGTACTGAATGAAGAAAACGATTATCTGATGGACAGCTATGACCGCCAAAAAATTCTCTCGAAAATCCAGCACGAAATCAAGATAATGAACGGATGGACGGTGCACATCATCAATTTTCTCCGGAATGCCGAAAAGAAACCCTATTTCCGGCATATCGGCGTTTTGAACGGCTGGTACAATCAGGACAGGGCGATGATTCAGAATATCATCAATAATTACAACTACAATCTCAACGGTTGGTAAATGGTTGTTTGCTTTTGGCAATTGGCTTTCCGCCAAATACACCTATTAATTTTCAAACAAAATTTTTAACAATGAAAAATAGTTTAAATTTCCTTTTGCTACTATTCAGTCTTTCTTGCTTTAAGGGACAAACAATTAAAAGAATCAAAGACAAACACATTGTAGGACAGGAAAAACGTCAGGTTTTCTATCAATGGGGAGATTGGCAACCACAGCCGAAGTATATTTTCGGGATACAGGTCAACTATGCCTATGCAATGGTTTGGGGCTGGCTTGCTCCCAGCAGAAACCGCCAGTACAAAGGCGGAAGCGACATCCGTCCGCTTTCTCCGTGGGGATTGCAAAATCAAAGATATGCCAGTACACTCGTTCAGCAGGACAGAACCAAAGAAATCCAGGATGAATCCCAAAATACTTATGATGAAAATCTGAAGGAATTTTATCATTACACGAGTGCTACTTCTTCTGCCGACCCATTGTATGTGCTGTATTACAAAGATATGCTGAAAAGTCTTGACAATTTTAATCCTGGTTCGCCAATTCCGTATGAATGGGGATTTACTTCGCCACAGGCTTGGGAACGGTTCAACCAATACGGCATTATCGGGGAATGCAAACGAAAGATTGATGCGATTCAAGATAAGTATAACATTGCTAAAACAGTGGATATGCCGAGAGGAAAACGGATTTTGGCCTACCACGATTGCCTTATCGAATGGCGGAAAATGCAAAAATATCTCGCTTACCTTAATAAACAGGGCGAAAACCGCCTGAAAGCAGAAGCCAAACTCAAAAATTACAAAACCAAACATCCTGACAAAATCACCAAAGAACGGCGTGATGCCGAAATCTTTGTCGATATGATGACGGGACATTTATAATTAAAAAAAAATGAAATCAATAATTTATTTAAAAAGCATTATCCTTTTAATGCTTTTTTTCATTCCCTGCCTTGCTTTCGGGCAAGATACCCATTCTGATGAGTATTACCAAAAAGCAATGGATTTTTTGCAGGGCGAAGGCGTATTGGAAGGTTGGTTTACAGAAAAGTTCCTGCCTTTGTACGACAGCTTTATGACCGCTGAATATGGGCAGTTTATCTTGTTCGGTCAAGCTGTAGCGGGAATCGGAGCGTTGCTCTATCTCGGAAACATCGGCTGGCAAATGATTAGCGGAGACCGGGAATGGGAAATCGTGTCGATGCTCAAACCTTTTGCCATCGGACTCGTAATTATGAACTGGGTGGGATTTGTCGGATTAATCCGAACGCCATTGTTGAAGTTGCAGGACGTTTCCGAAAGCAGTTTCGTCCAAAGCCAGCAAGAACTCAATTCCCTTCGTTGGGTACGGTTCAAAAAACAACAGCAGGTGGTTGACCGAATCATCGAAGAACAAGCAAAAGCGCAGGCAGAAATAGAACAGCAGGAAGCTGGTGACCAATCTCTGATAGAAGAAGGTCTGGATATGGTCGGCGATGGACTGACTAGCTTGATGAGTCCTATTTACGAACTTTACCTCCGTTTACAAGTTGGGCTTCAACTGGCTATTTCGAGTATGCTGGAACTGATTGGCTTATGGATTTTAAGGGTTTGTGTATATGGGGTTTTCTTTATCCAGCTGATATTTTCCACAATTCTGATTATTGTCGGTCCTATTCCGGTAGGTCTGTCCGTTTTTCCGGCATTTTCAAGTTTTCTTTCGCAATGGGTGGCACGGTTTATCAACATTAATCTGTACGGATTTGTCGCATTCATCGTCCTGAAAATCGGAATCTTACTACAGCTGTTTGCTTTTGAAGCAGAGATTGAACGCTACGACCAGATTATTAATAATGATGGCAGTATCAAAAATATGGATTTGCTGCTCACGTATTCTGGAAGCGGCATAATGTCTTTCGGACTGGTCATTGTCTGTTTTCTGATTACCGCAGTCGGCATTTTATGTGTTCCGACTTTAGCCAATTACATCATCCCTTCAGGAAGCAGTAACGCCGGTGCAATGTCTAAAATGAAACGTGCAGGAATGGCTATTGCAACTAAGGGAACTTCACTTTTAAAATAAAATCTATGGCAGTTGTAAAAAATATCGAACAAAAAATAAAAATCAATAAAGTGACTTCCATCGGTTGTATTGTATTGTCCGTGGTCATCGTGATTGCAGGATTTGTGTTTTCCTACAAGCAGATTCAGGATGCGAGAAAATCCATTTATGTATTGGACAACGGCGTTCCGGTTTTGGTCAAGCAAACCGACTTATTACTGAACCGCCCTGTTGAATACAAGGCACAGATTGACCTCTTTCATTCTCTGTTTTTCACGCTTTCTGCAGATGACGATTACATCAAGGAGCAGGCAAAAAAAGCTTTGTATCTGATTGATGACAGCGGAATGAAAGAATATATGAACCTGAAGGAAAAAGGGTTTTACAATCAAATTATCTCCTCCAATTCCGTGATGACCGTGAAAGCAGATAGTATTAAACTTGATGAACAAAACCTCAAATTCATCTATTACGGAACGCAGACCATCAACCGGAAAACACAGCTCATCGTCCGGAGACTGGTAACGGAAGGCTTTATCAAAGACGTTCCCCGCTCTCCCAACAATCCGCACGGTGCACTGATTGAAAAATGGAAAACATTGGATAACTCGGATATATCCGTCAAAGAAAAATTCAGATAATGGAAAAAGAAATAATGACTACAAAAAAAAAATCCACTTTTTGGAAAAGAATAGAAAATTTCGCAGAAAAACAGCCCCGAAAAGCATTCTATATAATGTTCGGACTGATAACGTTCTCGGTTATTTTCTCCATCGGAAACCTTATTTACATTCAGAAAGTTTCCGTTCCGAAGTATGAGAAGATGAAAAAGGAAAACATTTTCAAAGATGCTACTAATTCATTTGAAACTCCCATCAGAGAAGCCGGAAACATTATGGATATGAGGGAAGCGATGAAAGAGCTGGACTATTATCGCAGGAAAACCGTGCTGAGTTCCTCGGACAGCATCCGTATCAAATACCTGCTCGACAAATACCATCTAAAAAAACAGAACAGATGAAAAAATTGAATTTAAAACAACCCAAATACATTCTTCCTTTGATTGCCTTGCCCTTCGTTCTGATGATAGGGTATTTTTTTAACCAGTTCTCGGACGGAATGTCGAAGGACAAAAGCCAATTGGCAAAGAGCAAGGATATTTCCACCGATTTCGGAAACATTAGCGAACGTTCTGATATTAAAGGAAAAGCCGATGCTTATGCCGATTTTTTTGATAAAAAAACCGATGGAAGAACGATGATTGACGGCTTCGGAGATGAAAAGGACAGCTTGCAATCGTTTGACGACAATTTATCCGACCGTCAGAAAAGGTATGTTGATAGTCTTAATTACGCCCGTGAAAAGGAAAAACTCAACAATCTTTCAAGGCAATCCCGTCAGCAATCCTATTACAATGCAATGGACGGAAAGCAAAGCCGGCAACGGGAAGACGAACAGTACGAACGCAGTATGAAGATGCTGAAAATGCTGAATGGCGACAATGTCAATCCGAAAAAATCAGGAAGTTCTGATGTGAAAAATAATGAAGTCTCCGATTGGAAACAACAGCAAATGTCGCTGATGCGTGAGCAGATGATGCTGATGGACAGCATCGAAAAAGCCAATAATCCCGAACTGAAAGAGCAGGCAAAAGCTTTGGAACGAATGAAGAAAAACGATAAGGAGGTTGATTTCTTCCTCAATTCGACACTCAAAGTGACCAAAGCTTCCAAAAGTGCAGATTTCAATTCGATTTATAAGCAGAAGGAAAGCTCGTTTATCAAAGCGGTGATTGACGAGAACACCAAAGGTTTCCTCGGAAGCAGAATCAGAATTCGTCTTCTGGAAGATGTGTATGTCGGCAATGCCAAAATCACGAAAGGAACGCCTTTATATGCCTTTATTAGCGGGTTTTCTCTGCAAAGGGTCAATCTGCACATTGTCTCCGTGATGCATCAAAACGAGATTCTTCCCATCAATCTCAACATCTATGATATTGACGGAATGGAAGGCTTGTATGTACCGAGTTCGGCATTTAGGGAGATGACTCGGACAATGGGACAGAATATTGTGCAGGGACAAAATCTTTCGAGCGGAAGTACGGATTTTTTCACGAATACCATTTCGTCCATTTATCAGTCCACTTCCAAAACCATTGCCGACATCATCCGAACCAACAAAGCCAAAATCAAGTACAATTCTTTTGTCTATCTGATTGATAACAAGGAACTTGAAAAACGCAAAAAGAACATTTACAAAACCAATACTCAACCTTAAAACAATGAAAAATCTTATACTTTTGCTGGCAATGCTTTTATTACCGGCTTACTCGTTTGCACAAAATACTGCCGTTTCAAAAATCTACAAAAACAGGCTTCCGAAAATCAATATCTCCAAAGATGTGAATCTCCATTTCCGAAGTCCGGAACCGGTGCAGTTTGTAGATTTAAGCACCAACAAGCTGATTGGTGATTTGCCTGCTGAAAATGTCGTCCGAATCAAAATCCAGCAAATGGAGGAGGAGAAACATTTTGTGAACGACAGCCTCAGAAAAACCGTTGACATTCCCATTGATTATCGTGAAAATCAGGAATTAGGCGTGGTTACGATTGTCGGACAGTCCTTTATGGCACAATACCAACTGGTGTATTCTGAAAATGAGCAAAACGGCAATATCATCAGCAATATAGAAGTTCTTCCGGAGGATATGCAAGCTTTGGAATTCCCAGATTTCAAGATGTCCAATGTGGAATTAAGGAAATACGCAATGGAACTCATCAGCAAGAAAGAAGACCGGAAAGTCCGAACCAATAAGGATTTGGGGCTGATTTCACAGTTGAATAATGCCTGTACTTTCGGAGATTATGTATTTCTGGACATCAGCTTTAGAAACAAAACCAATCTCTCGTATGATATTGACAAGCTGAAATTTTCCATCGATGACAAGAAAATCTACAAAGCGACCAACGTTCAGTCTATTGATATTGAGCCTGTTTTTCGTCTGTATGATTTGAAACGTTTCAAAAAATCCTACCGGAATATTTTTGTCTTCAAAAAATTCACTTTTCCCAATAACAAGATTCTGAACATTCGCTTGATTGAAAACCAAATCAGCGGACGAACCATCAATCTGGAAGTGAAATACTCCGATATTCTGGAAGCAGATACATTTTAACAGCCATTTGCTTTTGACGGTTGGCAAATAGCTAAAAGCCAGAAGCAATATGCAATTTTAATTCTAACAAAAAATTATGCAGGAAAGCAAAGAACAACAAAAGATTTACGGCTTTTTTCAGAAAGCTGTCTATATGCTTGTGCTGACGGAATGTGCGATTTTATTTTTCGGAGGCACTCAAATTCCTATCCTTCCGAAACTTCTGAAATCCTTCGCCAAAATGCCATTTTTGTTTCCTCCGCTCAATGCGAAGTTTGCAGAAATTGTATTGATTATTCTGATTGCCATCGGAACCAAGCCGAAGAAAAATCAGAATATCAACATTGCAAAATCCATTATTCTGCCGATTATTGCGGGTTTGCTGATGATGTTCGGCTCGTTGATGTTCATCGAGGATACTTTCAGAAAAGAGGCAATTTCTTTAGCTCCGCATTTTAATATGTATCAGGGAATCTATGCGCTTTTGTCCTTTTTAGGCGTGCTGATTACGCTTTTGGGAGCAGACAATATCAGCAAGATTATGAAGCATAAGCTCGGAAAAGACCGGTGGAACATTGAAGAAGAATCTTTTGACCAGAACAAAGAATTGGTGAGTACCGATTTTTCCATCAACATTCCTTATCTGTTCTACTATAACAAACGGATGAACAAAGGCTGGGTGAATATCAATCCGTTCAGAGGAACTTTGGTTATTGGAACACCCGGCTCCGGAAAATCATTCGGTGTCATCAATCCGGCTATCCGACAGCTGATTCAGAAAGGGTTTTGTCTATGTATTTATGATTACAAATATCCCGATTTGGGAAAAATCGCCTATTACCATTATCGACTGAAAAGGCAAAATGATAAAGGTTACAACTATGATTTTGTGGTCATCAACCTGAATGAAGTCGAGAAATCCAGGCGGGTCAATCCACTCAGAAAAGAATACCTTTCGACGTTGTCTGAAGCACAGGAAATGGCGGAAGCAATGGTTTCGTCCTTGCAAAAAGGTGGCGGTTCGGGTGGCGGAAGCGACCAGTTTTTCACGCAATCCGCAATCAATTTTCTGGCTTCGTGCATTGCATTTTTGGCAAAATATGAGAACGGGAAATTTTCCACACTTCCGCATCTCTTGTCTTTTATGAACCGGAGCTATGATGAGATTTTTGATACGTTGTTCACAAATATCGAACTGCATTCTTTGCTTTCAACTTTCAAATCGGCGTATGACAACAAGGCTTTTGACCAGTTGGAAGGACAAATCGGAACCTTGAAAATCTTCCTGTCAAGATTGGCGACCAAAGAAAGCTTTTGGGTATTTTCGGGCGATGAAGTGAGCCTTAATATTTCAAATCCCTCAAATCCGACCATTGTGGTTTTGGCTTCCGACCCGAATACGCAGGATATTAATTCAGCTTTGTATTCAACGGTCCTGAACCGGCTTTTGAAGCAAATCAATTCCAAAGGAAATCTTCCGAGCGGAATTATTGCGGATGAATTACCAACGATTTACATCCATAAAATCGACAACCTGATTGCCACGGCAAGAAGCAATAAAGTCGCTGTTCTTTTGGGATTGCAAGAAATTCCGCAGTTCAAGCAATTTTATAAAAAGGAAGTGGCTGATACGATTACCGCCATCATCGGAAATATCCTCAGCGGAAGCGCAAGGGATAAAAGCACGCTCGACTGGCTGGAAAAAGTCTTTGGAAAAGTGAAGCAGAAATCACAGTCAATGTCCATCAATAATAATCAGACGACGATTTCTATTCAGGAAAAAATGGACAATCTGATTCCTGCGGGAAAAATCGCTGGACTGAAAACCGGAGAAATGGTCGGAATCATTGCTCGTGATGAGAACAACGAAACGGAAGAATATAAAACTTCCGCCATTCACGGAAAAATCAATCTGGATATGGAAGCCATCAAAACGGAAGAACAAAATTATGTGGAGCTTCCTGTTTATTACAGCTTCAGAGACGAAGCCGGAAACGACAATAAGAACCAAGTTCTGATGTCCAATTTTCTGCGAATCAACCGTGAAGTGGAACTGATTGTAAAGGAGTTTGGTAATAGTTCAACGTCCAATTAATTTAAATTTCAAAAAAATGAAAAAAGCCATCTTACTTTTTCCTTTGTTGTTGTTTTCCAGATATTTTTCGCAGTTCAACACGGCTTCTTATGGGAGCAGGCTGAACAGCATACAAGTTTCTCAATTCTCGGAAAACCATTTCAGCGGAAATTTTCTCTCGTATCATATCGAGGGAAACAGCAAACAGAAAAGAGAAATCAAAACAGCGGAAGCATCAACAAAATCTGAAGAAAACAAATCGACAGAACAGAAAAAAGAAATTCCCAAAGAAGAGCCAAAACCCGAATCTTCACAAACAAAAAATGATAAAACAAACACTGAAAAAAGCACAGAATCAGACTTTGAAGAGGATTTTCCTTTGAAAGAAACTGAAGATTTTACAGAAAAGAAAGTCCGTTACAAACGACTGAGCCTGATTACGGACAATAACAACGGGTTTACCGAAAAACAAATCGTTTTTATGCCTCTCAAAAGGATGCTCATCACTTCCGAATACGGCAACCGCTTTCATCCTGTGGACAAAGTGAGCAAGTTTCACGCAGGAATTGACCTTCGGGCAAACAGCGATTATGTGTATGCGGTTTTGGATGGCATTGTCAGCGAAGCCGGTTACAGTGACGGTGCAGGAAACTACATCAAAATACGGCACAAGGATTTTGAAACCGTTTATATGCATCTTACCCGAAGTTTTTACTCGGAAAGCGACATCATCTATGCCGGAGATATTATCGCTGTCAGCGGAAATACGGGGAAAAGTACTGCTCCACATTTGCATTTCGCAGTAAAGGAAAATGGAAGATACATCAACCCTATTCAGTTTTTAAATGATTTAATACAAACCAACAATGCTTTAGCAGATTATAACAATGGAAAATAATACCAACCTACTTACCGATGAATTGAAGAAATTCGGGATTATGACCGAAAACAATCAATTTTCAAAAAAGCTTTCCGACAATGAAATACAAAATTTCTTAAAAGGCGGGATTCTCATTGCAGAAAATGAAAAAAACCGACTGACGTTCAGCATCAAGGATGACCAGTTGAATGTGAATGCCTATACTAAAGACATCTTCAATCATAAAGATTTGTCTTCGGCAGAATTGCTTGAGATTTCTTCCAAAAACACTAACCTGTACAAGGTAATGGCAGATTACGGCACAATTACGCACATTGGAAAAGGGAATTTCAACCATAATCCGGACAATGAAAAGACAACTTTTGTCGAAATTGAAAACGAACGAGGTAAGACTTTGTTTTTCGGGAATAAATTAGATGAAATTCTCAAAGAATTTAAGCCCGGAGATAAAATCCAAATCAACCAAACAGGAATTGAAAAATTGACCTTCACAATTGAAATTGATGGGGAAACCAAAGACATTTCAAGATATGACAACCTGTTTTTGATTCGTCCTTTTGAGGGAAAAAACAAGCAGTTTCAGTCTAAAATTTTCGAGCTGGATTTGAAGGATAAAACCATCAAAGATTTGGATACCACGAAATATGAATTGCAAACGGTTAACGGCAAAACCTTATCCGAAAAGCAGCTGCAACAACTCCGAAAAGGAAAAGAAGTAAAACTGGATGATGAAACCACCATCCAACTCAGTCCGAAAGCGGATAATGACAAAAAACTGTCTTCTTCCGTAAAAGCATTGCTGATTACTTCGGTAATGATTGACGGCGGAATCACTTTTATGCTGATTAAGGGAATTCAGAAGCTGGCAAAAATGCAGGAAGACAACCGAAAGCAGTTGGAAAGCTGGAAGTATCTCGATGAACTCCAAAAACTGAAGGGTTTTCTGCAATCCAAAGCGGAGCAATATCCGGATAACAAAAAGATTATTTCAGATTTGAATGTCGTGAGTAAAGAAATTTCCAATATCCAATCCAAAAATCCTGAACATCAGAAGCAGGAAAAGAATGATGACACGGTTCGACTGAACGTGAATGACCGTGACACTTATGAAGATGCCAACCGCAAAAAGGAAGAGGAAATTATTGAAGAGGAAAAATCACAATCATCGGCTTTTAAAAGGGGACGATAATTTTTTAAAAACGGTATCACTATGCAACTGGAATTAGATACTATCGAACTTTTCGGCGGAACAGTGTGTGACAATGGAAATCTTTATTTCAAAGGCAAAATCGAAAATTCGTGGTGTATTCTCTACCGGGATTTGACGAATGTGGAAACAACGGATTTCTTCCTCATTATCAAGCCTTTTGATGATGCAATGGTCCATCAGCTTTACTTTTTTAGAAATCTGAAGGAAGCGATGCTTTTATTTCAAATCAAAAATAAAAGTTACTTTAAAAACGCCCGGATTGTAATCGCAGGAATGAAAAGCATTCCGTTTTTGAAGACCTTTCTAAAGCAAAAATTTACTGAAAATAAAACGCTTCTTCCAAGATTGAATTTCTTTCACTCTCAGGGAAATTTTGATTTGGTGGCTTTATATCTTGAACTTTTGGATAAGGGAATTTCGTATCAAACGATTCATAACAATGGAAAATCTTTTCTCAATATTCAATACAAAAATATTGAGATTCAGTTAAGTCATCATCAAATCAGCAAAAGCAAAATCTGTTTTTTGCTTGGAATCAATGACCGGAAATTCAGCGTTAGAAATCATTTTTTATCCTCTCAAATCATTAATCAAAACCTTTATTGGTAAACTTTTAATTTATAAATCAAATCATTATGGAAAACAACATCTTTGAAACCAAAAAAGCCGATTTAAAGGTAAAAATCGAGCTTCCGAAACAGGAAAAACCTTTTTTTGAGAAAATGTCCACACCGAATAATCTTGCCACCCAAATTCAGAAAGCGGGACAAAAACTGGATGAAAAAGAAAGCCTAAAAGTGAGCATCAACGGGACTTCCATCGACATTCCGAAAGAGAAAACCGAAAAAGGAAACGTTCTGGAAACCGTGCAATCGGAATATGAAAAAGTGCAAAAATCCGTCGGTAATCAGAAGGAAACTACTGAAACTAAGGAAAATCAACAAAATCAGAATGCGCAAAA
The DNA here is from genome assembly GCF_057180445.1 of Chryseobacterium sp. HNCC26DJ239. Taxonomy (NCBI): domain Bacteria; kingdom Pseudomonadati; phylum Bacteroidota; class Flavobacteriia; order Flavobacteriales; family Weeksellaceae; genus Chryseobacterium; species Chryseobacterium sp. HNCC26DJ239. Next base: position 150,707 of record NZ_JBXUGJ010000005.1, on the reverse strand, counting down.
TGAAATCAATTATGTCCATAAAGAGGACAAAAATTTTATTGCTCTGAAAGACCAAATCAAATTTCTTGGAATGGGAGATAATCTGTTGATGCAAAAAGAACTGTCTGAAAAATTAAACTCAAAAGAGAAAGAATTTTCAATTAATATTTCCTCTGAAAAAGCTTCTTTCAAGAGTAATGAAGTGAATTTTAAACTGAATTTTCAGCGTTCCGCCAACAATGATTCTGTCTATCTTAATACATTTCAGGCAAACCTGAAAAATGAAAATAAAGGGGTTGAATTATCCCATACTTTCTCAGCAAAAGGGAATTTCACGGCAAAGGAAGCCATCAATCTTTTGGAAGGACGAGCGGTGAAAACGGAGATTTTCAATCAGAAAAACAATCAGAATGAGGAAGCTTTTGTGAAACTAAAACTGAACGAAGAGAAAAACGAAAAAAGTAATTTCAAACTGCAGGTTTTCAACAAGAATTACGGAATTGATGTGGCAAAAATTATGGAAAAATCCAATCTTGTTTTTGACAATGGAAAGCATAAGGAAATTACCCAAAAGTCGCTTGAAAAGGGAAATATCGTCTCCGTAAAATTCTCCGACCAAAGCAATAAAATAACGGAAGGCAAAGCGATTCTGAACCCGCAATACAAAATGCTGAATCTCTACGACAATAAAATGAAACGAATGAATTCCAACGAACAGTCTTTTCAGAAAAACCATTCTGAAACCAACGAAGTGAAAAATCAGCAGAACTATTCCCGAAAAATGTAATTGAATAATGAGAAATTTTATTTGGATTTCGATGCTTATACTTTTTGCATCCTGTGAAAAAGATGGAAAAATCCAAAGTGAAAAAGGTGGCATCGATATTCTGACAAACATTTACTACAATGCTTCCAAAGGTTTGGATGACCATCAACAGATTATGATTTCCAAAGTCAATTACGAAAATTCGGATATTGTGGAACTGGTTCCCAATATTCAGATTCCGGAAATAATTGACAGTGTTTATTACATTCGGGATTCTATTTACTTTAATGCTGGAAATATGATGGATGCGAAATCTTTGGTTTTTAAAGAGAAATTTCAAACTGAAATTCCGAAAGATTTGTATAAAAAGAAGTTCGGAGCGGTCTGGGTGAATATTCCGATTTTTGATTATGACAAAAGGAAGAATATTTCAGATACCGTTTTGTACGGAAAGAAAGAATTTAAGCGTTTCCAAATTGCGACAAAGGACAATTACAGCATTTTCTACATTGCCAAAACGGACACGATTTTGCCCTATTCTCTAAATCCTGTTGCTGACCGGGATTACTCCGGAAGATTGGAACGGATTGATAGCTATGACAGAAAAAGGGATTTGTTTTCCACAGTCATTCTTCTTCCAAGAAAATATTGGGATAAAGAAGCCACGGAAATTTTTGAGTATAATAAGGAGATTAGTAATTCTAAAAAATAAAAAAATCCCAAGTGCATCTGCATTTGGGATTTTTTTTTTATAAGTTAACTTCTTGCATAATTTTTACTTTTTTTCATTGGTCCAACTCTCCAGAAATTCTTTCGCAAGCTGCAGGTAAGCTAGTGCATCCTGCTTAGATTTAGATTCACCGGCGTGGGCGACAGAATTTCTAATCTCTCTAAGATCTTGCAGCAGTTCAATTTTCAGATTCATAGGATTATTAAATTTGTTTCCCAGCTCTATTACTAACTGTTCAAAATCTGCGTTGCTGCAAGGATTGACATTATAAGTACCTGTTTTGAATTTTTCTAACGATCCCTGCATTACGCCCATCATCCATTTTCCTTCGGGATCAATGCTTAAAAAGATATTTTTCAACTCATTTTCCACAGCTCTTCCAAATTGTAAAATAGCAGGAGAAAAATCGTCATCATCGTTAATATTATCAAGCAGGTACTGACCGGAAGCTAAATACTTCACCGATAAATCCAACAGTTTGGCCGTATTGAAATGCTGAACTATAATCTGCTGAGATGTACGAATATCCAACTTGTAAACATACTCGTCAATCTTGTTTTCCAGATTACTAATCTTCATACTGTCAGCAATGTTCTGATTTTTTAATTCGTTGAAGTCTTTAATAAAACTATCGCGTTGTATATTCAACAGACTTAACTCTAAGTTTTCTCCTTCATCGAAAAATCCGCTGTCAAATACTTTATAGTCAATGCTCCCATCCTTCTGTATATGGAAGCTGGACATACGCTTACTAGCGTCGTCAATCTTTTGGTAATTCCTTAAATAAAATATTTTTATTTTTTCTCCGTCAAACTGTTTGCCAGCTACCAGTGTCTGGAATTTGCGAATCAAATACTCGCTATGAGTTTCTATAAAAAATTGAATGTTATATTTTTCATTCGCATTTACAAACAGCTCCGCTAATAATGATTGCCATTTCGGGTGCAGATTGGCTTCCGGTTCCTCTACAATCAACAAGCTGGGAAGATGATACGTTTTGTAAAATGGTCCATCCTGATTATCAAATTCCTCTCTTGTTCTTTTATTTTTTTCTCCTAGAACAGCAATTTGTATCAAAATTAAAATCAATTGTTTGATGCCGTATCCAAAATCAACAAGGTCACGCTTGACACCGTCCGAAGTTGTAATAGTTATGGAGATCAACTGATATTTCAGCTGATAATCTACCTCGGTGCTTGTACCTATCTCAAATTTCTGTAAATACTCATTCACAAATGCAGAATACTGGAGATTATAGTGTTTAAAATCTTTCAATAAATTAATAAAGTGCGAGTCACCTGATGAATTATAAATTCTTGAATTTTGTTCCTTAACAGCAGACAAATAATTAACCGTAGAAATCCTGTTAATTAAGCCATTCCACGCAGATTTAAAACAATATTCAATAACATCATATACTTCTTTCTCTTTATCTACACTTTTCCAGCTCAAGTTTTTCCGTAGAATTTCAAGCGACCTGTAATAAAGAATCTCCTCGTTTGTTGGAGAAGGATAGTAATCGTCTGTTTCGTAGTCACTTTCGCAAATCTCTCGCTTGCTTATTAATGTCTCTTTCGGAAGGCTGGAGCTGAACGCTTTCCATTCATCAATTGTTACATTATTTTTGAAAGAACTAATAAGTAAAGATGGTACGAAAGACATATTTCCTTCTATAGCAGTCTCATCCATTTTCTCAATCCAGCAAAATCCATTATATGTTTCCAGATACATTTCATAAAAAGCAACAACTTTATCCAATTCCTTTCTCAACTTTACGTAGTTAATTTGATAATCGATATATCCCTCTAGTGGATCATATGGTAGAGAAAACCAGGAGTTCCTTGGTGAGAACCAATTTTCGTCATCTTCTGGTGTAGCGTTTATGACTTCTTCGTTCGCTCTTTTTTCTGCTTCAAAGTTCTTCAGGAAAACTTCCTTTTCCTCTTTTGTTGCATCTCTGTAGGCGAAAGAAAATAATGTTGTTTTATCAACATTATCCAGAATTTTAATACCTCTCAATTTTGCTTTATGATTATTAGGTGCATCCTGTACAGCAAAGGACAACGAAGTATAAAGATTAGTCAAGCCCAAAAAAGTAAAAGGCAAGGATATTTCTACCGTTTTGTTATTTTTATTGTATAAAATATCATCAAAATCTCCCAGCAAATGTTCCTGCTTTGTTAAATCCAAGTCGAAAACAGGATTACCTTCTTTGACGCTATTTTTGAGCATCTGCAAAGACTTTATGATTGTGCTTTTGCCTGAACTGTTGGCTCCTGTTAATATATTGATTGCGGAAATCTCCTCGAAAAAACCTTCGATGTCATCAAATATCCTAAAGTTCTTTAAGCCTAAATTATCTATTAATTTCATTTCTTAATTTATTTGTATTATTAATTAGTGTTTTTGCTGAATATTTTGCAAATCAACAGCTTTTCTGCGCATTGAATTTGCGCAGTTAGAGGAAATATACATTAGCTATATTTCCACCTCATTCTAAACAAAATATTTTCTCATTCATAAAGTCAAAAAATTGCTCATCCAACATTATCCCTTGCTTTTCTTCGGAGATAAATAAATCTAGTGACACTATTTTATTGTCGAGTTTTATAACTAAATTAACCAGATGCGTGTTTCTGATTTTTTGTGAGATATGAAAATTTATATCTCTCTGTATTTTTGTTGTTTGGAAATCTACATTAGTGAGAATGGTAAAACTTTTATAAGACTCCAAATCTGGTCTTTTAAAAAAAAAATTTATGTAATAAAGTTTCTTTTTTTTACTGACTTTTAATGTGCCTGCAGAATATTTTATCTTTAATCCTTTTTTTTGATTTTTCTAATCATTTTTTGTTGAGTTTTTTTTGCTTAATAATAAAAAACTCTGTATTCTTTATACAGAGTCAAAATTTTAAAAATCGTAACCAATCCTGAAACTTAGATTTGGCACTGCCTGAATATCATAACCGGGCTTCAAAATTTTGCCAACTCCTAAGCCAACTTGAAATTCATAATTAAAATTCTTTGCAAAATTTCTTCGTAAGCCCCAAGTTGGTACAATGGATAACATTGGATTAACTTTTATCCCATCAACATTAGAAATAACAAACCAATCGGGAGTAAAACCAACTCTCGCAGAGATATAGTTTGCAGAATTATAATTAGTATCCTTTCCTTTATTTTCTCTTTTGTTTAGACTATAATACCACTTGGGTGATATTGATAGTTCCGGAGCTAGTGCAAAACCTGTTTTAGAGTACAAATCCCCTCCCCATATGGATGCTTCAAAATCAATTTCACTTCGTAAGGCAAATTCTTTGGAGAGTAAGGTCTCATTATAAATATTGGCTCCAAACAAGCCCGCCTGAATTCCAAAAAATGAATTTTTCTTTACTGAGTTTTCCTGTGCATTCATCATTGAAAATGAAATAATCAATAATGCAAGTGATAGTTTTTTCATAGTTTTTCTTAAAATTTATTGTTTTGTTACCTTCCAGTTACCCGCTAAATCATTTTGCTTCCAAGTACCATTCTTAGTATTTAAGTTGCCATAAAGAGTAAATCCTGAGGATTGTGAATATACAGAATTTAAGGAACCATTGTCTAAAACCTGACCATAAAAAGTTTCGCTAGAATTCCCAGAAGTTCCTATAACCTCTACATTACCGGCTTTATAAACTTTTAATGTAAAAGCAGAATTGACTCCCGAACCACTATAAGTGCCATACCAAGTTCCCTGGTATGGCGACGTATAGTTGCTTTGTTCATTATTAAATTGATTTTGTTCTATAATTCTTTCACAAGAACTTAGAAGTAATATAAAAACAAGTAATAATGTGGTTCGCATAATTTTAGTTATTTATAGTATTAATTTTGCTTCCGTGCCAAGCACCATTTCTTTTTGCAATTCCGTACATCAGAACTCTAAATTCTTGAGGCTTTTTTAGAGCACTTCCACTTGTGTCAGGAGAGATATTTCCATCATCACCCATTTTAAATCCAATTTGGAAGCCCCAGTCAAAAGATTTTTCTAATTTATCATCATTATACGAATGTCGGTATAATGTTTTTTGAATTAAAATTTTTCCCAAAGTCGGGGCTTTATATGTATAGGTTATATTATTCGCATCAGGAGTTCCTTTCCCGAGATTCTGCCACCATTGACCTGTTTGTGGAACAATATAATTCCAGAAGTGTTGGTTCAGTTTATCCGCCGTCAATTGCTTATTCCCAGCTTGTATTGCTTGATTGATATATTGATTATTGCTAAATTGTTCGATCACGATGTCATCCTGCAAAATTTTCGGAAAACCTTGTGTAGAGTAACCGACAATGTTTAATCCATTCTGAGACCAGTTTAAATTGGCATCAAACATTAATCTACTGTTGTTATTGTAGATAGTTGTAATTCCATATTGTGTAGCTGGATATTGGAACTGGCTAGAGTAATCATATGAAAATTGGCTGGATATAACACCAAGTCTTATTTCTTGGCAATTCTCTTTACTCCAGATTCCCAAAAATCCTTTCTTTTGATGTTTAACTTTTACTCCTAGATTATAAACCAGAAAATAATTGTAGTTATAAGCTTTTGTCTTAACTCTGTATTTACTCTCATATTTATCAATGCATATATCGCTGTCACCAAATATACCATCAAACAATCCATTCTTAGGAGAACAGTTTTGAAGTCCATTAATATAATTCATCATTTGAACGTTGGGGTCTGTAACTGGTGGATTACTTCCGCCACCAGTATTTCCACCACCAGGATTATATCCACCACCGCCAGAACCACATTCTACAGCATTAAAATAATTAATATCGTCATAAACTGTACTCAATTGGTTACAAGGTTGCATTTGGATATAACTTATTCGGGCAGATTCCTCAGTAGGAATTAATAAATCTGTTGAGATATTTTTGCTTAACAAATAAGGTTCTAAGGTAGCATATTTTTCTTCATTTACTACAAATAAACCAACATCTGTATATTTATAAATCTCTGGTCCAACTTGGATTTCAGCTTGGTCATTGAGAAATGCTCCGTAGGCATCATCACCGATAAGCTCTTCCAAATCATCTATATCGTCAATAATTTCTTCATCACTGGTTACTTGTGAAATATACTTTGCAGAAGTACTATTAGCAAAGTTTTTTGCTCGTTCACGCATTTTACTAAGTCGTCTGTTCAATTTCTTTCCTATAATGCTCTCATTTTTGTCTGTTAGAATTGGACGGAGAGATATAAAATCTTTGTTGTCAACATATTCAGCGATTTTTTCTTCACTTTCATTTTTGATTTTGTCGTAATGAAACTGTAAAGATTCTTTGTTAGGAAAATATAACCTTCCATTTTTTACCGTAGCATCCTGTAATATTCCTTTTACCTCCGATGTTTCATTTGTGGAAAGTAACTCCTCTCTACAAGAAGTAGCGATTGTGCAAAGACTTAATGTTGCAACAATCATCAAACGTTTTCTGTTTTTCATTTTGTTAAAGTGTTTAAGTAATTTACATTCGTGTATTGCGCACTACAAAAATGTAAACAGTTTTATAATTTGTTAATTAACATTTGTAATAATTTATGAATTAGGACGGTTAATTTCCCAGTTCTAATTGGTTTTTTACAAGATTATAATAATCAGTTTTTCTCTCAACCAATCTTTGATGATTACCTTGCTCTACAATTTCTCCATTTTTTAAGACAATAATTTGGTCTGCATTTTTTACGGTGCTCAATCTGTGAGCTACAATAATAACAGTCTTACCTTTGAAAAAAGATTGAAGATTGTCGTGGATTATTTTTTCATTTTCTGCATCTAATGCAGAGGTAGCTTCATCAAATAAAATAAAATGGGGATTTTTATATACTGCTCTAGCAATTAATATTCTTTGTTTTTGTCCTCCAGAAATTCCATTTCCTGAAGCTCCAATTTTTGTATTGTAATTTAAAGGCATAGAATCAATAAATTCCTTAATATTTGCTGTTTTGACGGAATTAAGAAGTTTATCTACATTTGGTGTTTTATCTCCAGTAATAATATTCCTCTCAATACTATCTGAAAAAATATAGCCATCTTGCATAACTACTCCACAACTTTTTCGTATATCTTTAGCCGAAATATCTTCAATGTTAACATTATTGTAAAAGATATTCCCACTTGTTGGTTCGTAAAATTTTAATAATAGTTTCATAAGAGTAGTTTTCCCACTACCACTAGCACCTACAATTGCAGTGATTTTTCCGTCAGGAATAATTAGATTTATATTCTTTAGTACATATGGCGATTTGTCTCCGCCATATTGAAAACTTACATTGTCAAATCTAATTCCTTTAACTTCTGGATATTTATTGAAACTTTCAGAAAGAATATTTACTTGATCCGGATTTTCTTCAGGTGGATAACTTTGTACTTCATTCAGCCTTTCCAAACTTAATCTCGCATCCTGAAGTGATCTAAAAAAACTTATCAATTGATTAACAGGAGAATTCATTTGTCCAATTATATAAGATACGCTTAGTAATCCACCTAAAGTCATTTTATTTTCAACAACGAGAGTTGCTGCTAAAAACGTTACAAGTATATTTTTTAGTTGATTCAAAAATTCAAAACCAGATAGTTGAACTTGATTAAGCTTCAGAATTTTAATATTAACTTTGAATAATTTCTGCTGTACAGCTTCCCATTGATTGCGTTTAAAATCCTCAAATTGATTGAGTTTCATTTCGGTGACTCCTTTAATAATTTCAAATACAGATTCTTGATTTTCTGCACGTTGCTGAAAACGGAGATAGTCCAAAGCTTTTCTTTTTCTAAGCCAGTAAAAAGACCATCCTACAGCAAGTACTGTTAGAATTAAGTAGACGATAAGGATACTGAAATTATAATATAGTAGTACTCCAAAAAAAACGGAAAAATTTATTACTGAGAAAAATGTAAGCAGACTCTGAGAGGTAAGAAATTCTTCTATACGCTCATTATCTTGTATTCTTTGATTGAAGTCGCCCATTTTCTTTGTATCAAAGAATTTTATTGGGAGCTGTAACATTTTTTTCAAATATTCTGAAATAATTGTAATGCTTAATTTAGTACCCACAAAAAGCATAATCCAGTTCCGTATAACTTCGATTGTTATCGATCCAAGAAATAGAGCCAACTGAGATAGAAGTATTATAGCTATAAGGTTAAGATTCTTTGCATTAACACCTTTGTCAATCAGTGCTTGAGTTAAGAAAGGAAAAATCAATGTAATACAGCTGCCCAAGAATAAAAGCAAGACCATCAATGACAGCTGTTTTTTGTAAGGCGTTAGATATCTAAAGATATAATTGAGTGTAATTTTTTTCTCCTCCGGTACAGATTTTTCGTAAAAAACTTCTGTAGGCTTTAAAAACAATGCAATTCCCATGTTATTATTAGAAATCCAATATTTTAAAAACTCTATTTCCTTTATTAAGATAAGACCATGTCCAGGATCTGCAATCTGAAAAACAATTTCGGACGACCACGGTCTCCTTTTAATCTTTTTTAAAACAACAAAGTGATTTTTTCCCCAATAAAGGATACATGGTAATGAATCTTTAGAATTTACAAGCTTTTCTAATGTCAGTTTAACTGGGATAGGTTCAAAACCGATCTTTTTTGAGGCCTCAACAATGCCGAGAAGGGAAACGCCTTCCTTAGTGATAAATGAATAGTCACGTAAATATTGTAGAGTATAATTTTTTCCATAGTTACTTGCGACCATTGCAAGACAGGCTGGTCCACAATCCATCTGATCATGCTGAATAATGATTTTCATAAGCAATCTTTTATTATTGGAAAATATTTTTAATAAGTAATTTTTGTAAAGAGATATGTGAGCTTAATTTATTTTTCATAAAATCAACAATCTTTTTATTAAAAATTTTGATGTCTACATTTGGATTTTTTTTTACCATTTTATGAAGATCTATCAATAATGATATTTTTAATATATCATAAAATTGATTAATCGGTTGCTGGAAATAATATATCAAGCAGTCAAAATATTCCTTGTAATTTAAATTCTTACGTTGTTTATTGATATAGATCCAATTATATATAATTTGTCTTTCTGGAGTGTTTACTTCAAAATCTAAATCCGCATACCAATAGTCAGGTAAATACTCTTCAGTATTGTTAATATTAAATTTTATTATATCTTCTGTAATCATCATGAAAAGCTCATATGCATAGGTTTCTCGAATGATTGGTAATTTTAACCAATACTCCTTATGATTAAAAATATTGCCGAAAAGTTTTGTGCTATTTCCATTAAAAAGATAATTCAGCAAATTGAATATAAGTTTATATCCATCCTCGTCTTTATGGTCTCTAAAATATATTCTAGAAATGTTTTTATTCTGCTCAAAACATCTTAAATTCAGCGTATAGACACCCTGTTGGACGAGATAGTCATTTAAAACGGTACATTCTAATGTGAACGTCATCGCCTTTGGAAAATCCTTTGTTTTATAATAGTAAAGTGATTTTACTGATAGCGCTCCCTGTTTTGCATATAAATAAAGATTATCTGAGAAGCTGTTTTCAATTTTTTTCTCAATTTCTAAATACTGTATTAACGATTGTTCAAGATTAACTTCTTTAAGGATATCAGAAACGATTGTTCCCAATTCTATGTCAATTCTATTAACTTCTTCAAATTGAAAATCATCTATATTACATACTTCGAATACTTCTTTTTTTTGCAAAATTTTAATCAGTTTTCCTGTATTATACTGTAAATTTGAGCCGGTAGATGAGTTGGGAAAAGTTGGTATAGCGGAAATGAAATTGGCTAATTCTGTTCGATATGTCATTGTCTCTTTTTTCATAATAATTATGCAATAAAAGTGAGATCTGCGAAAGAGGGAAGATCTTTATCAGAGAAGTACATTAAAGAAACACCAACCCCAATAATTCCCCATCCGAATGAAATTTCCCAGATAATGCTTTCATCAGTAAGTCTGCTTTTAAAGCCAGCATAATTATTGGAATGGATAGCATATTCAAGAATTTTTTTATTCCAATACATTGCTTTTTCTGCAAATCTTTCATCACCAGACAGTTTTGCAAGCTTATCAAATGTAATTGCAAGTCCAGACGCTCCATAGAATATTCCTGCATCAAGGGTAAGATCATCTTCTTTTGTCCTCAAAAGACAATCATCTAGGACTATTTTGGATAATTCTGAAATAGATTTGTCATTTAATGCTGTAGAAACTCTATATAGTGTATAGCCAATTCCGATATCTCCATAACACAGAGCAAATTGCATTGGCTCTATTTTATCTCCTATCTGGTTAGGGAAAAGTCCTTTATATGGAGATTTTCTGTATTGTCTAATAAGAAAAGAGGTTGCCTTTCGTATTATCCTTTCACAAAGATGTCTTTCCAATCCTATTTCATAGAGTGAGGTAAGAAATGAAATTATAAGACATGAGCCATGTGAAATTCCTAAATATACTCTATTATATAAAGAAGGACATTTCCAGTAATAGTCACCATGCTCATCTTCATATGCAGAATCACTAATACTATGAATCAGAAGGGAGATTTTTTCCTGCACATCAGCTCCATTCTTTAACCGAGCTAAAAAATATAATCCTGCGGACATCGCTCCAGTTCCTGAATCGAAGTCTTTAATGCTTATTTTACTTTTCATTAAATCAAATAAGATACTATCTAATTTCAAAAGATAGTCTTCACTAGAGACATTAAGTAGGTTGTTGTTATTACAAAAGATCAGATATCTACCAATATGAGATAAATGACAATCTAATGAATCAGTACCATGCACTCGATGGAATGTTTTAGGATTGAAAGAGGCTAATGCTTTGTTGAAATATTTTTCTGCAATTTCTGCATAACTTGAATTATTTTTATATTTTGATAGATATAAATAATATAGAGAATATCCCATAAGACCTGTTTCGTATGATGCATTGTTTAATGCTTCTTCATGAGAATATTTTTCAATTGATTCTGTTATACTATCTATTAGTTTTGCGTTATTAACTTTTTCTTCTTTTATCATATGATTACATTGTTTTTTGATTGGGCAATTGCAGATTCATATTCTTTTTTAAGGAAATAATATATAACTAATTCTTGCCGTCTCTGGTTAATCATGAAGTGACGATTCAGGGTCATATGAATATAGCTAACTAAAAGATGGTCTTTCGTTGTCTGCGAAAGTTCTGGATGTCTAGATACCTCTAGCATGATACTTGTACTTCTTTTATTAAAGCACATAAATGCTTCTAAATATTGAGAGTTCTCTTCCTTAAAAATAATATCATGTATTACTTTTCTGTTTTCTCGATATTTACTACTTAGAATTCTTGACAGGGTTGTATAGTTTTCAGAGTTATTATAGCTGAATTCATTTAAGAAATTTTCACTTAAGGTGCTAATTAGTCTTAACTTATCTTGCGTAGAGTAACCGAAATCATTAAAAAGTTTATTAACGTTTACAAGAGCAAACTTCCATCTTAAAACTTCACCTTCATCACCTGCGATAAGGTTGATAAAACTTGATACAGCGACACTATCATGGAAGAAAATTCTTTCACTTAGTTCCATAGTATTAATACCATACCTTTCTATTTCTCGCACGTAAGTATCTGCGATAATTTTTACGACATGTTCTTCTTTTATTAGGTTATGAACTTTTTTTTGTAGATTTTCTAATATATGATACCATTCATGATTTTCTCTTTCGGACTCTGAACAATGAAATCTCACTCTGATATGATAATCCGGGTCATTATATTTAATAAAAAACCATTTATCTATAATTCTTTGTTTAATTAAATCTGTCGCAAAATCAGATACTACCTCTGTAAGAATATCTTCAATATTTTTTGCGCCAGAATAAATTTTTACATACAACCACTCAGAACCAGGCGAGAAAACTCTTTTAATTTTAGTTTTTTCCATAGTTGCGTTGACTGATTTATATATTGCTTTACTATTAATTGTGGGAATAACAATTTCGCTCGCATAGCTTTTCCCATTGTCTTTAATAAAGCAATTTTTTACGTCTTGTATGCTTTCAAATAAAATAACATTTTGGTGATTGATTTCTTTTAATAAAATATATTGACAAACTTTATTATTGAGATCTAAAAGAAGTTCATTGTCCCCAGAGGATAAAACAATATTAGATGGTAAATTATATTTTTTTATTATATCTCTAATTCCTTTCTCTATTGAAAAATTATCTTTATAATCTATTTTTTCTTTCTTTATATACCATCTTGCTCTGCTAATAATAACCTTTTTATATTCAATTCTTGGAAGGAACGATTCGTTTTGGTATGTACCCCAATCCCAAAAATATCCGAGTCTAGTGTTTTGACTTCCAACATCAGCAAGAAACTTATATAGGGGTTGGGCTAATGTTGTATTATATGTATTAGAAAGACAAGGAATAATTTCTTTGTTAAGTTTCTTTGACCTTAAAACAACCCTTCTGTTTCTGATAGAAACTAGTAGATCGTTGGTATTAATTTGATGCTCCTTATCTAACTTTGAATTGGATAAAAATGGTATCTCATATTCCCGTATAGTAGGATATAATGCAATGTTGGCATAATCATCATCAGGAATCGTCAACACTTCTGCAAAAATAACATTGGGGTTGTTTTTCTGTTCAAGTTTCGCAATTTCTTTTACCTGCTTTTCTAATTCCTTATCACCATGGGCAAATCTTGTCAATAATCTACCTGCAAAAGGTGCATGACATTGAATCGGAAAAAACTTATAATCTCCTTTATCTAAAGATTCTAAAGAGTCAGATAAAATTCTACCAAAAATATAGCTGCTTGGGCTATGACTTTTTTCTGAGAGCCTTACTTTAGAGGATAAGTGATTCTCTAATTCTGCGGTTATATTGATTATTTTACCACCTGTTTTACAGTGGTTTATAAATATTTTTTCTCTTAGTATCTCAAAATCACCGTAAGGGATTTTTAACTCATAGTTGGGATCTGACATAATCGGAACGCCTTCCAAAAGAGGTGTAAACTCTGCATTACCAGTTATTACCTTTTCATATCCGATACCATAATTACTATCTAATACGTGATTAAGAGGAACTTCTTTTTCTTCATATTTACTATAGAATAAAGTTATAAAATTGGTCAAATATGGAGAGGTTTTGGGAGAAAACATATGTAACAACTCGTAAGAAGTACTGTTAATTTCATTAATGATTTCTCTATTTAAATTTTTTGTTTTTAAATTATAGAAAAGATCTAGTTTGTAAAAATCTTTCGAAATAATACCATTTTGAGGATTCTCTTCAATATAATTTCTAAAATTAGGAATGTCATCAATATGCGATAAATTTTTAATCACATTATAAATTTCTTTAAGTTCACTAATTTGTGTTATATTAATTTCTTTGGCATCTATAATACTAATAAGATCTTCTATAAAGTTTTCTGTTGAGACACTTGGTAAAAGTTCACTGACAAGTATTTGAGATTGAATAATCTTTTTTACATAATCCTGTTTTTGTTGTGTACTAATATTAGGAATTGATATTTCATTAACCAGTTCATTTACTGTCGCTCCTTTTTTACCGCATTCAATCATTTTTTCGAGATATTCACTAATTCGTACTGAGGTAAGATTAGATGCTATGTACCGACCATTATCAAACTGTTCTATAAAATATCCTTTATTTTCTATAATATAAAGTGTATTATTAGTATAAAATTTTATTTTATCAATTAATTCAACATCTAGAGGATTGATATTTCGTATCATATTTGTCAATTTGTGGATGTTGAGCCTACAAATTAATCTGTTTTTATCGTCGGTGAATTGAATATCGCTTGGTTCATTATTTAGGGAGATTGAAGAAGTCCCAGAGAAAAGACCATAAGGAGTTGATCTGGTAGACATTCTTGAGAGATATTTGAAAAATGTAATAAGAAACTTTTTTGCATAATCCTTATTGTCGAAATTGTGAAGTTCAACTTCTATAAAAGTTCTATAAAGCTCTTTTGATGCTATATATATAGCTTCCTTATAATATTTATTAGCAAAAATATGTTTTAACACTTTTACAATTTCTTCGTGACTGTCTAGATTTATATTTTTGATTTGTTCATTAAAATCAACAAAGGTATCTATAGGTTGAGAAGGCATTCTCAGACAGCAATAATCAAGTAAAAAATTTTCGTTACTCTCCATTCGTAATATTCGATATTTGTTTTTTAAAATGAAGAGGCTGTAAAAACAGCCTCTTCATAAGGCTAGTCAGCTAAACTCTGCGTAGCACAGGTGCTTCCTCCTGAACCGCATCCAGTAGATCCCCCGCTAGTAGGAGGTAACTGAGCGGCTCCACAAGTACTTCCTCCAGTACCACAGCCAGTAGATGTTCCAGGTGCTATAGCCTTACCACCTACGATTTCCTGCAATTGCTTTTCATCTAATAAAGCAATAGTTTCCTTGTCTAACGACAATGGGTCTAATTCTAATTGTTTCATAAAAATTGATTTAATGATTGCTTACTCTTTAAGGTTTTCTGCTTCCCCTTTTTTTAATATGCTATTTATTTAATAATGTTGAGAACAATTTTTAAAGCACAACTTTGTATACATAACATACACCGATAAATGTCATCAGCGATAGAGATATCGCATAATTCAAGGGTAATGTCTTTGACAAATACCCTTGTTTTTTATTAGCCAGCTGTTTCAGTAACACTACATGTGCTTCCTCCTGAACCACATCCAGTAGATGCTCCTGTTCCAGAATTGTCACAAGTACTACCACCCGTTCCACAACCAGTAGATCCAGCTGGAGCAAGCGCCTTACCACCAACAATTTCCTGCAACTGCTTTTCATCCAATAAAGCAATTGTTTCCATGTCCAATGACAATGGGTCTAGTTCTAATTTTTTCATAAAAAAAATGTTTTAATTATCGCCTACTCTTTAAGGTTTTTCAGCTTCCCCCTATAATGTATTCTTGTACATGTAATTATAATTTTGAGCACAGGCAGATCCACCTGCTCCGCATCCAGCATTACTGTCAGGAGGATTTGCTGTGGTGGCTCCTGCTGGACAAGGTGAGGGGTAGTTTTTTCCACCCTTAATTTCTTGTAACTGCTTTTCGTCTAATAGAGCAATTGTCTGCTTATCTAATGATAAAGGATTAATTTTTAATTTTTTCATATTTTTTAAGATTGGATATTATTTAGTTTGTTCGACTTTTCTCATCTAATTGTATCTGCTTATTATTTGCTTTTACATTTTTATTTCCGAATGAATAAGTGACGTTTAAACTTAGGCGTCTTCCATCATAATAATTATTGTAAAACTGAGTGAAATCATCATAGAAAATTTTTCCCTTACTTTGGGTTCCTTTTAATATATCCTCTACCATCACATTGATTTTAAGTTTTTTTTCAATTAAAGAGAACCTTACTCCAGCAGAAAGATTGGATATGCTCTGAGCATACACGTTGCCTTGCTTATTAGATAAATAATGATAAAAATTCAAAAGGAACAGAGTTGATTTCTCTTTATTTATTGTAAATGTATTATTGATTGTATAGTATACTGATAAACCTTTTTGCGGAATTATTTCAGGAATTGATGATTTAGAATTAGAATAGAAGCTGATAATATTGGTATTGTTTTCCCACCATTTTGTTAAAATACTATAAAGGCTTGTATTGAGACCTAAATCATATTGTCTAAGAAAGTTCATATAATTCACTTCTTTCAGTCCCTCGTTTACTGTAGTTACTTTACCATAGCCGTTTATTAATTTCTGACCATAAATGGTAAAGGAAATCTTATTCTTAAATAAGTAAGATATTTCGACATTATGATTATAGGAAGGGGAAAGAAATGGATTTCCAGTATAAAATGAATAGGGATTAGAATACCATCTAAAAGGATTTAACGCTGTAAAATTTGGACGGTTTATTCTTTTTGAATAATTGATAGATAGGTTGTTATCGTCATTTAATTTGTATTCTAAATAGATTGTAGGAAAAAATTTCCCATATTTATTTATATTTCTTTCATTTAAACTTTCAGAGTTTCCATTGATTGTGGAATACTCATAACGTAAGCCTGCTTTTGCTGACCACTTCTCGTTCAAGTTTTTAGTAATGCTTATATAAGTCGCCACATTGTTTTCAATGTATTTAAAAATGTCACTTTTATCTTTATTAATATTGTAATTATCATTTTCGTAAGAAAAAAATTGAACATTTGAATTATTATTAAAATATGTGAATTTTGCGCCGGTCTCAATCGTTCCCCATTTAAATGGAAGATAAAGGTCTGACTGAGCAGATATTATATAATAATCAAGATTACTTGTATTTCTTATCTTTTGATAAT
The DNA here is from genome assembly GCF_057180445.1 of Chryseobacterium sp. HNCC26DJ239. Taxonomy (NCBI): domain Bacteria; kingdom Pseudomonadati; phylum Bacteroidota; class Flavobacteriia; order Flavobacteriales; family Weeksellaceae; genus Chryseobacterium; species Chryseobacterium sp. HNCC26DJ239. Next base: position 133,833 of record NZ_JBXUGJ010000005.1, on the reverse strand, counting down.
CAGGGGACTGATCTGTCAAGGTAGAAAAATTGACAGTTGCCTCTGGATTATTTGAGAAATAATTTGCGGCTAGACTAAGTTTTTTACCTAACGAATCAATTTTGTAATCGTAATATCCATTCAATGAATGTGTTAATGTTGGCTTTTTTTGATTTGAAAATGTTGTCAATATTGAATCTTGCAGAATATTTGTTTTGTAAATAGATGTATTGTTAATTTCCATGTTCGAATATGACTTTACTATATCGTAGATAAAACCAATATTAGACTTTGAACTTAATTTATAATCAAAGTTTAGATTTGCACCTGTCCCTTTAAATAAATCTACTCTGTTATCTGCACTTAGTATAGAATTACTTCCAATGATATCTATAAATTCAGTTGCTTTTGAAGGTCTATAGTATTGTCTTAGGCGTAAAGAACTTGTAACTTTTGTTGAATTATAATTGAATGTTATATTGTTTGCATTACCAACATAACTAGTTTGGTTGTAATTACTGCTTAAAATACCGTTCAATCCTAATTTTGAGCTTTTTTTAAGAATAATATTAATAATTCCACTATTTCCCTGAGCTTCGTATTTAGCCGGAGGAGCAGTTATAATTTCAATCTTTGCTATATCGTCAGAACGTAGCGATCGCAAATAGTTTATTAGATCTGTCCCACTTAAATTTAGGAGCTTATCATTTATCATAATAGATACACCACTCTTTCCTACAATCGAAACTGCGTTATCAGTGACTGATAACATAGGTGTTCCAGATAATACTTGAGTCAAATCAGAACCCGTTGAGAATATTGAATTTTCTACATTAAATACGGTTCTGTCTATTTTTCTTTCAATTAATTTGTTTTTTTTTGCAATATTGACAGCTTGGATATCATAATATTTACTATTAGAAATAGTTAATTTCAGAATACTATTACCACTTATATAAATATTTTTGCTTAATGCCTTTTGCTTATTGAAAAAAATTTCTAATGTATAATCCCCATTTTCAGGTAATTGCAAATAATAGTAACCATCCTTATCTGTTACAGTAGATTTCTTAATTCCATTTTTACTAGCTATCACTTCAGCATCTGAAATTGTCGTATTGTTTTCTTTTGAAAAAATATGGCCTTTTAAACTTTGTGCATTACTATCTACAAATATTAAAATAAAGAATAATTTAAATATTTGTATAAACCTTTTTTTAACCATTCTAGTTATTATTTTATAAATCAGCATCATATTCTGACTTATATCTATGATATTACCATTTTATTTTGTCTTTTTTGGGCTCGCCTTCATCTTCTGTCAAGTTTGACGATTCCCCTTCTTTATGAGATTCCGTAGAATCAGCAGATTCTGCCTTAGAAATAAATTTTTGTACCTTATTATTTTCTGGTATTTCGGATAGTTCTTCAGCTTCTCTACAACTTGATATTGATAATGTAATTATTAAAACTGTTACTATTGAGATAAACTTTTTCATTTAATATTATTTTTTGAAGTTTATCCCGGCCGGGAGTTTTTGATTAATTAGAATTCTTTGGCTAAAGTATTGCTCTTGGATGTTTATCAAAACACAAATAAGTCCTTACACATAAATTTAAGTAAAATGACGTCCTAATACTTAAACTAGGACAAGTTTTAAATCGTAAGTGTTTAAATATCATAATATTAATAAGTAAGATTATTTTACTATAAAATTTGTTTTTTTTGCTGTTATTATGTCTTTATGGTTATTTTTGTATGAAAGAACACAAGTCATATTAATAAAAATGACCTTACAAAAACTCATCTTAACCATTTTTTTTCTTTTCTTATTCAATTATGAAAAATTGAATGGACAAAGTAGCTATGAAGAATTGGGAAAAACGTATGAAAATTTCAATGAAAATGATGAAAATGCTCTTCGATATGTAAAAATTTATCTACAAAGGGCTAAAAGTGAAAATAATTATTCAGAAATGAAGCAGGCGTATGAAGACTACTCATATCATTCTTCTAATAAGCAGATGAAGTTAAAGTATGCTGACAGTTCAATCGCAGCCGCAGTAAAGGCTGAAAATAATGACTTGTTATCATCTGCATATTTATATAAAGGGAGTTTATATTATTTTTATGAAAAAAATTATCAATCTGCATTAAGTGAATACCTAATAGCATATCAATATTCAAAGAATGGAAATGACGATTATCTTAAATATAAAATAATCTATCAAATGGGATTGATAAAAAGTTATCTCGGTTACTATGATGAAGCTATTGAACATTTCAAAGAATGCATCAATTATTTTGAACCAAAGACAAAAGGAAATTATCATAAATATATCATATATAATTCCACCAAAGGTTATCTTAATAGTTTGCATCAAATTGCCGTATGCTACAGGAATATAAAAGATTATCAGAAGGCAGACTCAGTCATTAATATTGGGCTTAATTTTTCAAAATCTAATGAATTTCCTTCTGAAAAGAACTATCTCATAAAGTGTAAAGGAATTTCTGAATATCATAATAAGAACTATAGTGCTGCTATTAACCTTTTGCAAAAAAGCTTGCTTGTCTTAAGAAAAAATGATGACTTTTATTGGTCTTCTGTTTCAGATTTTTACATCGGGAAGAGCTATTTAGAATCAGGAAAAGAGAACCTAGCAATAAAACAATTTGAAAAAGTAGACTCTATTTTTCAAGAAAGAAAATTCATAGTTCCAGAACTTTTAGAAAATTACAATTTCTTAATAAAATATTATCAAAATAAAAAAGATTCTAAAAAAGAGCTGGAGTACTCAAAAAAACTATTAAAAGCTGATAGTATTTTGAGTAAAGATTTTAAATATTTGTCGGCGAAAATCCATAAAGATTATGATAGACAAATTTTAGAAGAATCTAAAAAAAAATTGGAAGCTAGTAATAAATGGGGATTAGGTACAATAATAATCCTTATCTCAATTTTGGCCATAGTTGCTTTATTAGCCTGGAAATATTATAAAAATGCACAGCAAATAAAAATAAGATACCACGAAATAGAAACAAAACTGCAACAACATAATGAACTGACTTTGCTATCTTATGAAAACATTTCAACTTATGGAAAATCAATATTGAGTAATGATATTTTTATCGATTTACAAAACAAAATTAAAGAGTTTGAAAATAGTAAAGAGTTTAATCAAAAAGGACTCTCGCTCGCTTTACTTGCAGAAAAATTAAATACAAATACTTCCTATTTATCTCAATTTATAAATGATACTAAGGAGATGAATTTTAATAAATATCTTTCTACTCTTCGAATTAATTATATTACTAAGTTGATATATGATGACCCTAAATATCTTCGTCTGAAAATACAAGGCTTAGCTGATGAATGCGGAATAAGTTCTCGCCAAAATTTCTCTGACCTTTTTCAGGAAATAAATGGTATCCGCCCCACAGATTTCATAAAACAAAGAAAAGCTGAAATTGAGAGAAATATTGAAAATCTTAAGGTTACCGATGTTACTGATTCTTAGAAATTAACCGTATCATCCCTTCGTAAGATGGGCAAGACACACTTTTGACCAAACATTTTCGCAGAAAATGGACGTCCAAAAGGACATCTTGCACCTCCAAAAAAATCAATTTTAAATGATGTTTTTTTTCCAAAATTAGGAATATCAGAATGCTGTCAATATAGAATTAAACAGTTATATAATTATATAAACACAGCATTCAACTTTTATAGAACTATTGATTTACAACATTATACAATTATGGAAATATGTAATTCAACAATGATATATTTATGGAACCCTACAAAAATGGAATTATTGTATTATTGAAATATGTCATTCCAAAATCGCATCTTTATAAGAATATTAAATAATGTAATTGTGAAACTAAAGAAATATAGAATTATTGAACTACAGAAATGTTGAATTACATTTCCACTTCAAAAAACTTCAGCTCATTTTGCTTGATAAAAGAAACAATAAACTCAAAAAACATCGAAATGGAATAACTGGAAGAATCCGACTTTTCATTGATATAATAAGTATGCATCAAATCATAGAAAAGCTGGGCATAATTCATAGGAAGCAAAAAATTAATATTTTCCAATATTCTTTCTTCTTTCAAACTATGAATTTTCGTCCCTCTCTTTTTGTAAAAATTAAGATACTGTTCGTTCGGAGAATCTATGGATTTGAATTTTTTCAGAAACTTCTTTTCTATATTAAGAAGAACCAGCACAAGAAAGTGCCGGAATGAAAACAACGACAACAATCCATTGTCCTTGTAGTAAGTGAAACTGTATATTTTAAATTCGTCAATCAAAACCTTATCGGTTTTCACCAACATATTCTTTGTTGCTTTTTTAGCACCCATAATTATTCACAATTTAATTAGCCAACTTGCCCGAAGGCAAAAAATAATTATTCACAAAAGTATTATTAAGAAGCGATAATTCAATTTTCAGAAATTATCGCTTCTTAATTCTAGTAAACAATTGAAAGATGAATCTTGTCTTTTTTAAGATTCTGAACCATTTCAACAGCTTTTTGTCTTTGGAAAACATAGTACGCCAACTCTTTTGAAGGGCTGAATAGTGCCAATTTTCCGTTGTATTCTTTAATATATCTGTTGTAATACATTCCTTCTTCAGATTTGAAAAGATAAATTTTACGATGATTCGCTGTTTTTATCCAATATTCCAGCCTGTCTTTGCATAAGTCAGCTTCATTTTTCAATTTAATGGAAAAAACTTCGTTGCCTTCAAACGAATTATCCTTAAATATCAAATTGAAATTATTAGCAAAGCAACTCAGTACAATATTTTCTTCATTTACAATCAATGGGTTATTAATATCACCCAAAAGATGAATAGGGATTTCATTCATCTTGAAAAATTGTTTGATGTAAAAATTACGTCTTGTAATATCGGTAAAAAGCTGTTTTTGCGTATCCTCTTTCATTTGATGTTTTTACTATCCTGCAAAAATACTATTTTTTACCTATTAAAACAATTTAAAATAATATAACTATTGTTTAGAAAATATTTCTATCTTTACACCATTAATCATTCGTGATGAAAAGAATTATAAAATTTGTGATTTACAGTTCCTTGGCGTTTTACATCTTCCTGTTTTCGTTCATAGGTACTATTACGGACAATAATGATGCAAGAAAAATATCTCTTGCCTTGCTTATTATCGTCGTTGGCTGGTTTATTTTCAAAGAACCTTTAAAGAGGTTTCTAAAGAAGATTTTTACTTGAAACATTTTTTCGGACGATAATAATAGAGGCTGCTTTTTTGGCAGCCTCGTTTTTTTTATAAAAAATTTCATAAAAAGCAATCAATATCATAATGGTATCCGCTTTCGGAAATGAAACTCCCATCTTCACAAGCCCAAAGTATAAAACCTGTTTCGGTATCAAGCTTTGAATCTTTCAGTTCGATACATTTGGCGTAAGACATATATTTACAAACATTCTCTTTTCCGAATTTTGTAACATAAGAAGCTAATTCTTCAGTAGTATTGATTTTCTGATTGTTGATGAAAAAAGCTTTTTCGATGGCGAATGTCTGCATAGATTTTAGCATAATGATTTTTTTAACCAATGATTCCAAATTTCCTTTCCATTCTTCAAAATCCTCCAAAGATTCCCGAATAGAAAAAGAGTTTCTGTAATTTCTGTTCTGACGGTTGATTTCAATTTCTTCATCCGTATCAATATCAGCAATCCGATTGGAAAAAACCGCCATAAAATCTTTAGGACTTTTAGGGTTTAATCCCGTATCACGGAAATCCAGAAACAGAATCTGATTTACACCTTTGTGCGTATAGGTATTGAGTTCATAGCCGCAAAGTTTATCATTTTCCTTGTAATCATAAATGGAAATATTTTCATCTTCCAACTGAGAAAAGATAGTTTTTAATGTAGGTAAATTTTTCATACGTATATTTTTATTGTTTTCAAAGCGATTCATAAAGAATCAAAATTTTAATGTTAAATAAGTATTGAAACAGGGTTTTACCCCTGCTGTTTATTTTTCTAAATAGTTAATGAGTTCATACATCATATTTTCCCAAGCGAACCACGAAAGCCAATTTTGGAAGTGCTCTACATCCGAAGGCTTTTTTAAAGATTCCCCGATTTCGGCTTCATATTCTGATAATTGTTCGAGAATCAGCCATACATTCTTTTTGGCAAACTTGCAGGTATCGGCATAATAAATCATTCCTAGAACGGCTCCTGTATTCGCTGCATAATAATCGTTGGGATATTTTTTTACCTGTTCAAAAGGAACATTTCCTTGTTTCCATACTTTTTTGAAGAGTTCAGGATTTGAGCAATTTTTGAAAAAATTTGAAAGTGTCTTTTTTGTTTTCATAATAAAGTTGATATTTTATCCGACCGACTTGTCGTTTTTCATTGCTTTCTGACGATAGAAATCCCATTTCAGTCAAAACCGGAATGGAAGAATAGAATGCAGGCTCGAAATCTTTTTGTCCGAAGGATTTAGGAGTGTCTGGAAAAATTGTTGGAGCTGGGCGGAGAGAATTTTTTTAGAAACCCAAAAAGATTTTTTTGAGCAGAAACGGGATTTATACTTTTGCAAACTGAAAACGAACTGACGGTAGGATAAAAGGAAAATAAAAAGCCGTTTTTTCCATTCAACCAATTGATAAAAAACAATATTATTTGTACATTTGAACTCCCTTAAACAAAGGATTTAACATAGATGATATGAAACGATTTTTATTTTTATCTGCAATAGTATTTGCAACACTCGGATACGGTCAAACAAATTGTGAAGCCTTGAAAAAAGAAAATGAAGCTTTGCAATCGACAAACAAAGTTCTGACTTCCGAAAACGAATACCTGAAAAAAGTACTTGATATTAACAAACCCATTCTCGAAACCGAAAAAGAAAATTCGACTTTCAAAATAACTAAGGTAACAGGGAACAAAGCAGGGAAAAATATTGAAATTACATTTCTCATCGAATCCAAAGACGAGAATAAAAAACTGACTATCGAAGATATTGCCGTTGTAGATGTCGAGGGAAATGAATATAAGATTGATTTATACAAGTCCAGCAAGCCATATCCGACCTTAACAAAAAATGTTCCTGTAAAACTTACTTTTTCCTTTAAAGATGTACAGGGTGAACCAATGTTTATAAAAATGTTCAGATTTAGAACGACAGCACAATTAGATAGAAATACGTTTGAAAAAATGAGGTCAAATCTGGAGTTTAAAGACTTAAAAGTTGTTTGGAATTAAATTCGGCAAGTAGCTCAAAATAATTAACTTCTGAATCATAGCTTTTGGGGTTTAAGCATTACAAAAATGCCGTACAATTTCATTCCTGTAAAATTGCAAAACAAATTATGTTTTTGAAATATACGGTAAGAAATTATTGTTAGATAAGTCTACTTAACAATACTTATATATTCGCGATAAAATCAGCAAAATTTTGTATAAGAATGAGAAAAAATTATCATTTCAAATCTCCTGTCACAAAAGAAATCTTAGATAACGGTACGGAAATTTGGCGAAATAACCTCAAAAAAAATCTCTGCGCTTTTACTCCCAATCATATTTCTATGACGGTAAAGATAGCTTTTGGATTTATGGGGACACCCCTATTAAAGCATATTGCGGCTGGATTGAAGCAACCAGTAAAGTCAGAGAATTTTATAAAGGAAATTTTTGTCATACTTTATTTATGGAAAACAAAGTGACCTTTCTTGATAGAAATAATCTTAGTATTTTTGAGATAAATTTAGACAAACCGATTCGGTTAGACAAAAAAGAGAGAATAGAGAATCATTTTAACGACAACCAACTTTCTATTATGTTTACGGAAACAGAGAATAGAATTACAGAATTATTATCAGAAGACTTTTTTCCTTATATAGTAGATAAGGACTTAAGAATTACAAAAAGTTTAGACTAATAAATACTATTTTTTTCATTGACTTGAATTTTAGAATATTTTATATTTACCCGAAATAGATTCGATATTAAGAATTTCTCAAATCAATTCCTTTTAAAATTCAAAGAATAAAAACACTCCGCAACCTTTTTTCAAAACATTTACTGGCGAAATGAAAAGGCAATGTTTTTAAATGGGGTTGCATCCGCTTTCAACTGCAAAAATGCGATTCCGACCAAAGGGAGGAATTGCATTCTTGCCACCCGCCCCAAACTTTGGGGTTTAATCAGGTGACAAAAATTATTCAAATTATAGCTTAATTGGCTGTGAATAGAAACTTTTCAGATTAAGGAAAAAGCCTCTATTTTCAGTAAGTCCGTTGCGGAAAAGATTCCATAAAAGAGAACTCCCCATTTGTGCCAAAACCGAATTGATAAACAAATCCTGCTTTTCCAGTGCTTCTGCCAAACTGCAACTTGGCGTATCGTCTTCAGTTTCGGAGTGTTTTAACAGTTCTCCGAATTCTTCGGTTACAAAAGGTAAATTTTCAACCGTTTTATATTTCTCGGAATTGGGTTGTCGGATATTTCCAATTGTAGAAAGCAAAACCTGTCCTGTAAATTGGCTGTTTCCAAAATCCATCCAATATTTACATTGATTTCTGTAATGCCCTTTATCTATCTTCAATTCATTTAAAATTTCTGCGATGTCAAATCGTGATTTTACACTATCCACACAAGAAATGTAAATTTCTGATTTCATATTGTCTTGCAATTTTCCTAAAACGTCTTTTTCAAATTTTATGGTTTCCGCTTTCCAATCCGTTCCGAAAAATCGGTTTGTTCGGTTGATTAAAGCTACTGATTTATGCAATCCCAACTCACTGTCCGCAAAAAGTTGTCTGCCTAAATTAGCTTCGGAAATCACATCATCATCCCAAAGTCTTACGGATAGACCTGCGTGGTTCAGTTCCGTCAAAGCGTGGTTCATCCTTGCCAACGCAGTAAGCATTTGCGAACCTGTTCCGCCTGCTCCGATTAGGTTTACCGAAATCGGATTGGTAGGATTGATGAGAGAATTGTCGGTAAAATGGACAAGCCCCCTTGCCCCCAAAGGGGGAAGATGTGTTTTATTAATTAAGCTATTCATTATAGTAGATTTTTTAAGGTTTTGTTTGTGGTCTTTAAGGTTTCTTTTGGAAAGAATTTTTCTGTATTAATAAGACTTTTCCAAAGGTTTACACAATTTCCATTTATCGGATTGTGACCGTTCATCAGATGGCTGAAATAAGAATTGAAAAAATAGTTTTCCCATTTCTCCGTAAATTCCTCCACCGAAGCGGATTTTTGAATATTCACATCCACCGTTCCCATACAGACTTTGCCGTTGTCGTACACATTGAAAAACGGAGCGTGGTACAATTGGGTTTTCTCGGTCGGTCTGCGGTTGCTGGTAAGTGCAAAAACGGTAAGGCTTCGTTTATTTGCCAGCCAAATCATTGCAGGAACTTCGGCAATTCCGTTGGAGATTTCTAAACGTTCAGTAAAATAAAGCGGTCTTTTCATTGCCTTGGTAAACCACATCACAGAACCGTTTTCGCTTGGATTGATATGCAGAATATTGGTCGGCAAAATGCCTTTTGGCTTGAGAAAATCCCTGCTTTTTTCTTTTTTAGTATTCAGCGTTAATGCCTTTGCCAATACTTTGGCTTCTCTCTCGGTTAAAGGATGGGCGTTGATTGGATTGCCGTTTTTGTCCATATCAAAATGCTCCACGTAAGTATCTTTGTGTCTTTCATCGGACTGATAAAAAACCAGTGCCGATGTTGGGTGGTAAAGCGTTCCGAAGTCTTGTGTGATGTCTTTCATTTTTGGTCTTTTTTGTATTGTTAATTGATGTTTATTTTCATCATCCATTCTATAAATCATTGATTAAAAAGCTAAAAGCAATCAGCAAATTGCTTTCAGCTAAAAACTATTCAGAATGTAAATCAGTTCTTCAATCAGCGGAAACAATCGGTTTTCAAAATCAAGATTGTTGTTGGTAATGTTGCTTCCGTCAAATTTTTTAGTGATAATGGGTTCTTCTATTATGGCGCATTCTTGAAATTCAGAGTTAATGGTTTCAAAAAGGCTTTGAAACAATTCGCCTTTGGCATCTGCACAAAAGGAAATGTATTTGTCCATTGACAAGACATTATCCCTTTCGTAATCGTCTACTTCTGCGTTTTTGTGCGCATTTCGGCAAATGGTAGCATTCGGATATTGCTGATAGAGAATGAAGATTTTACTTGCCAGCAAAAAGCAGTCATTATCAAAAGTATCTTGGGCTTTGAAGTTTTTCAAACGCTCTTTGAAACGGCCCATATGATGAGGGCTGTATATTTTCTGCTCCATAAAATCGCCTAATTGTTCCGCTTGTTTTATTTCCGACAAATAAATCGGTGCATCTTCGTTTTCTTCATCTGAAGTGAGCCATTCCGCTACCATTTCGTACATCCAAAACAAATAGGTGCTTTGCTGTCTGTAATACGGAACTTCCACAATGTGGTACAGATACGAACAAACGGCTTGCAAGAGCTGTACAGCCTGTTTTCGATTTTTATTTTTAGATAATTGGTACAATGGAATGATTGGAATATAATACAAGGTTTGCCCTGTATTATAGCGTTCTTCGCTTGTAAAGTAGATTTTATTTTGGTCTTGTATCAATCGGATTTCCTGCCAATTTTTCACTTTGTTTTTCAGTTGTGTTTGAACATCATCTAACGCCAATGCGATGTTGTAAGGAAATTCAAAATCTGTAGTCGATTTCACTTCCAATTGGTAATGTTCAGATAATTGGGAAAGGGACTTGTAAAAATCCCTTTCCAATGTGTTAAGATTTTTAAAATTCTGCACAGGCTGATTTTCTTTCAGCTTCGGGATAAACGTACATCTTAGAAAACCGTTGGAAGCATTGCTATTGGTACGGATTTCTGTTTGTCTTTGCGTATCTCGCCTGCATCTTTTGGTCGCTTCATCCATTCTGCGAACTCGCCCAATTGTCGGTGCAGTTGCCTTTGTTTTTGTTCTTCGGGAAGATTGATTTTTCCCGATATAATTTTTCGTTGCATAATTCATAAAAGATAATTGATAATTGATGAATGATTTTCATTGTTTGTTATAAGTTTTGATTATAGTTGTCGGAATTTGGCTGTAAATTTTAAACCATCAACCGACAACTATTAACCATCAACCAAAATTTACCCTTTCGTTCCCATCACGCTTTCAAATCGGTATTGCACGGTATCTTCATTGATTTTCGGTGCGGAAACTTTGGCGGTGGTTAAAATTGGGTAAGTATTGGCGTAAAAATTCATCACCGCTTCTACGCTCCATTTCGGTTCGGGGTCTGTCAGTTTTATTTCCTGTCCGTTGTCTTTGAGGATAAAAACCCTTTCTAATTGCGTTGCAAGTAACATATTTCTCTTTTTTTTATTAATATTCTACTTCTGTTTCATCATCTGAATAATCATCTTCCGAAATTGGCGGTTCGGGTTTTGGCTCTTCCGTCATTCCGAAAAGACTGGGTGCAAAATGTCTTTCGTATTCGTTTTGTTTTTTGCGGATTTGTTCGGCAAAATCGGGGTGTTCCGAAGCTTTTGGAAGTGCCGACCACGCCTCTTTGTATTTGCCCTCTTTTTCGAGGTTTTCGGCTTTTTGGAACGCCTCTTTGTACTTTTTCTCTTTGGCTTCCTTTTCCTTTTTCTTTTTGTCGGATTTTTCCTTTTCCATTGCGGATTTCTTCTTGGCTTCTTCAAGTTGTTTCATAAAACTTTCCATATCTACCATTAATCCCGAAGCGTTCTGTAAAGGCGTTGCAATGCTTTCAAAAAATCCGTTGTCCAGTTCTTCGGCTGTTCCCCGAAGATTTAAAGGCGGTATCATTTTCCTTGCTTCGTCTCCGCATTGCTCATTGTTGAGCAATACGGAAAGGACAAAGCTGTTTTCTATGGTCGGTCGGAGCGTGATTTGTAAGTCTCCTGTCAAGTCCATTTTGGCTATCTGTCTGAAAAAATTGGTCTGCATAATTGTTTTGATTTGAGGTTTGAAATTTGAGATTTTGAATCTGAACATTGAATTTATTGGCATAATTCCCATAATGAAAATTCTTCTGTCCAAAATTCCTCGCTGGTGTGTTTTCCGAAAGCATTGTAAATGGCATTTCCGTTTTTGTAAACCTGCATTTGATAACAGTTTAATGAGTTTTCGGGCTGTAAAAGTCTTTTTAGGTCGTCTGTTTCCAATTCAATGAAAATCCTGCTTCTTTCCGAAAGCCACTTTTGTATTTCGGGATAATGTTCTTCCGAAAATTTAAAAAATTCAATATTCGTATCAGTATAATTCAGCCATTTCAAATCATAATCATTCTCCAATGGTTTTACGGCTTCCAATCTTTTCTTTTGGGTTTGCTTCCAATCGTCTGTGATATGGATAATGGCAAAATCGCAGTCGTCCCATTCGCTGTTGGTCATTGCTTTTATCAGTAAATATTCTGTGGGGGTGAGTGATGTTTTCATTGTTAAATTTGTTAAAAAGGCTACCACCGATTAAAGCGGTAGCCGTTGATTGTATTTAATTAAGATTGAAAATTTCTGCACCGTCCTTTACAAAAGCGGTACACAATTCAAACGCTTTCTGTGATTTGAGTTGTGCTGTTCCACCCATTACAATGCTCTGTAATTTGGACTCGTTGTCCCTGTATTTGCGGACATTCTGAAAGTAACCTGTTACCGCATTGTACGCTCCGAACAAAGTACCTTTTGTAGTTTCCATTTGTTGGGTTTCGCTCATCATTGCGTAGGCAAAGGCATCTTCCACCGTGTTTTTAAACATTGTGGAAACTTCGTCCTCGTCTCCTTTTTTCAGTAATTCCAAGGTCTTTTTGTTGGGACAAAGCGAAACTTGAATGAGTTGCTTTACATCATCATCGCTTATCCTTATTTTTGACCATTCATTGAACATTCCCTCCAATTGGTTGCTCATCGTATTGGCTAATCCCATTACTTTGTGGGCGGTCTCAATCCGCTGTTTTGCTCCCGAAGTATGTTTAATTCTGACCACATTGGTCATATTGCGAAGTGAAGCGTTCAGCGTGTTTTGGCAGACAATTCTTACAGGCGTGAAAGCGGCTGTAATGCTTCCGCTTCCATCGTGCGAAGTCGTTAAGAAAATGTATTTTTCAGTAATATCATCGCCATTGCCAACACGGATGTAATCGGGTAATTTGGCTGTGATAAAAATACGTTCTCCTTTGCCCAATGCTCCTGCGGTTTCATACAAAATCCCTTTGTTACTGCCTACAATAGAGTCGAAAAAACTAAATGCTTCGCAATTCTGCACGATATGATAATCTTTGCCGACTACGCCCAAAACGGCATTGTTATCGGTTCGGATATTGGCAAAATAGTCTGAAACTTCTAACTCACTGCTTCCTAATTTTACACCGTCCTCTGTTTCGATAAGGCTTGAACCTTTTGTAAACAAGGGAGATTTTACGACTTCGTAGTCCAAACCAGCAAATTTTATAGCCTCTTCACTTGTCGGATAATCCTCCACGATTTGCCCTAAACCGTGCCACGCTTTTTGCTGTACGCTGAAAAATGAATAACGTCCTGTTCTCTGATTGTAATTGATATTGTGTGCCATTGTGTAAATTTTAATGTTGTTAATTTTTTGATTTTAAACTGAATGAAATAAGTGTTTAGAATGGTAAATCATCCTCCGTTTCTTCCGTTAATGTTTTGCTGTTTTGGGGTTTTCCTTTGGGTTTTTCAGTGGACTGATTTTGAGAATTTTCTTTTTTTCCACCTCCGTGAAGTTTGATGTTGGAAGTGTGGAAATTCAGTCCCGACTTGATTTCTCCGTCTTTTCCTATCCAAGCTCTTGAGCTTACTTTACCGGTCAGTTCCACCAAAGCTCCTACGGTAAGGATTTTGACTACATTCGGACTTATCCAATACGAGCAATTAAAGTAGGTGGTTTCTTCTTTTATTTCTCCCTGTTTGGTTTTGTAGCTGTCGTTGATGGCGACTGAAAAGTTCACGACCTGTTTTTCATTTTTAGTAATGTTGATTTCTGCGTTTTTGGTAACTCTACCGATAATGGTGTTCATAATTTTTCGATTTTAATTGTTAATGATTGATTGTTATTTGTTTTTGTCAGATTGCTCACGTTTGTTCTCGTGATGATTTAGAATTTTTTCAAGTGAATTGATTTGGTATCGAGGACACTCGGCTTTCTTTTTTTTTACTTTTTTTCCCCATTTGGAAAAGCATTATTTTTTGTTGTATTTTTTTATTTTTTCCGTTGATGTCAAAGAACGTCTTGAGTTGAATTGATTCGTATAACTGAGGTTCCGGCTTTTTCTTTGCCGATGATTACAGGACAGTATCAGACACACAAAACCCGATTCGATTCAGCTAAAAGCAAACTGGTACGAATCGGGCTTGAAATCTTTTTGTCCGAAGGATTCAGGAGTGTCTGGAAAAATTGTTGGAGCGAAGCGGAGAGAATTTTTGTAGAAACCCAAAAAGATTTTTTTGAGTGAATGATGCTGTCCTACATTTGCAAACGTAAAAGCCAAACCGCATTTAGGAAGCAGTTCTAAGACGCTCTTATCAATGGAAAATTAATGAAAATTCATTGAGGGAAATGGTCTTTTTCAAGTGTTTAATTTTTTTTGAAAAGATTGAATTTAAATTCGATTACTTTCAATTTTTCGCCTATTTTTTTCTTTTTAAAAGCAAAACTCTTTATCCACAATTTCCTTTTAAATAAAAAAAGACTTTTAATTACTTTTAAATATACTTTTAATGATTCGCTGTATCATCTTACAGCAAGTGGTTTGAGCTACTTTTGGAATGAGTGCTTTTCCGAATTACAAATGAGTGCTTTTCCGAAATTGAGATGAGTGCTTTTCCGAAAACTCCCCGTTTTACGAATGAGTGCTTTTCCGAATTGGTTTTTCAGATGATGGGTAAAACTGATAGTTATCCACAAAATTTAATGCTTTTCCACAATTTTTATGAGTTTCCAAATCTCGGGATGAGTGCTTTTCCGAAAACAGTCTTGAAATTCTTGAGGTTTTAAGATTTCTTTAACTCCAGCGAGTGCTTTTCCGAATTCCGAATGAGTGCTTTTCCGAAATGAAACCTATTTCCTTCTGAATGAACACGATTTTTTTTGTTTTTTAGATAAAATTGTCTTCCGACTATTCACAAAGAACCAGTGAACTGTCATAAGGATTCATTGAATTTCGATTTATCAGGTCATTGATAACTTTTTGTATTCACAAAGGGTTTAAAATCCATCATATCAAACATTTGGCTAAAATTTTTAAAATTAAATCTGAATTTTGCAACACGATTTTAATACCAGAAAAATGAAAAAAAACTTCCTTATTCTATCATTGTCATTAGCATCATTACAAACATTCTCGCAGGTCGGAATCAACACCACAGAACCGAAAGCAACCTTGGATGTCGTAGGAAAACCATTGGAAACGAATGTTTTGGATGGTTTGATTGTTCCGAGAATTACAGCATCACAACTCAAATCTAAAAACTACACTTCCGAACAAAAAGGAGCAGTTATCTATGTTACGGAAAATTTTACGGATTCTGCAGATGCAAACGGGCAGGTAGAATGGGTAAAATCGGTTGGGCTTTATGAATTTAACGGAACTCAATGGAAGCGTACCGGAAATCCTGAAGACACTTTATATGATGTCGTTGAAAGAGGAAATTACGCAGGGAGATTTATTTCGTTCACTGGAGATTCCGCCACAAAACAAGGAACGAGAGACGGTGCTTTTGGTTTCAATGCAACAACAAATTCTTATTTTATTGGCAATATGAATCCGAACCAAACCGGACAAAACAATATCGGAATCGGACTGAATGCACTCGAAAATTTAACCTCGGGAAACGGAACGGTAGCCATCGGAAATAATGCTTTCAGAATGTCTTCCGGAACTGTTGGAACTTTGGAAAACGAGTACAACACAGGCGTTGGTTTCAATGTCGGGAATCTTTTCAAAGGTGACCATAGTGTTGCGCTTGGATTCGGTGCATTGAACTCCAATTGGATTGGTGAGCAAAATACCGCAATTGGACAGCAAGCAATGTCTGAAGGCATCGGAACGGAAAAAGCATCTTACAACACGGCGATTGGGAGCAATGCTTTGAGATTGGCCAATCAGCCTTTTGGTAATATTGTGATTGGAAGGTCTGCAGGTGTAAGAATGTCCGGGAAAAATAATGTCATCATCGGGAACTGGGTTGCAGGCTCGCAATTGTATTCGCAGGCTTTCAACAGCAGTAATAAACTGATGATTCACAACCATACTTTTGATTCTTCAGGAAATCTGCCTAATTCTCCTGTCGGAACAAACACGCTTATCTACGGTGATTTTTCTGAACGTTGGTTAAGAATTAACGGGAAATTTCAAATCAATCCTACGTATATTAGTATTGCAGATTCTTCTTATTCAAAAATATTGGTTTACAATCCAGCGACAGGAGAAACAGGAACAAGGGATTACGTAAATATTCCTACTCCGCCTGCATCGGGAAATTATGTTTTGAAAGCTGTTAACGGGAATGTGCAGTGGGTGGTGGAGTAAAAAAATTACTCTTTACAATACCACTCATTCAAATCCTTAAAATTTCTGTAAAGCAGAGAACAATCCTCAACATTTTTATATTGATTGATGATGATTGAAGTAACATATTTGCCGTTAGAATCATTATCAAGAAAAAGATAAATCTTATCATAATCTTTGAGCAATTCTTCAGCTTTGAAAAGCATTGCCGTGGAATTTAGAATTAGAAAATCCGAAGTTGAATGGTCAGATTGTTCTAAATTCCGGTAAGTAAGATAATCGAAAAATCCCTCGAAAATGGCAATTTCGTTGTTTAGATTTTCGTTCTTAATCAAAGTAATGTTTTTCTTTCCCAAACAGATTTTGGAATAGAGATTCCGGATTTCTAATCCATCTGAATTATTGAAAAAACCTATCCCAAAATACCTTTTATCATTCATTTTGTAACGGATTTCTTTCACCAAATGCTTTTGCTCAATGACTTTTCGGGATTCCAGATATTGAATTAATGCAGGGTGCCGCACTTCCGACACATTGAGAATTTCATAGGGCTTTTCGTTTAAATTTTCAGACTTCAATTGATTTTCCCTAACTGAAAAATCAAATTGACCAAGATAATCCAATGCTTCGGAAACGGAACATTTTTTCATCTGCTGAACAATCGAAATCACATCGTAACTTTTTCCTGTTCCAAAATCAAATGCTCTGTTTTTCACAAAATTCACAGAAAGGCTTGGTATTTTTTCGTCTCTATCCAAAGCCAAATAAAAAGCGGTTTTATGATTTTCTTTGACAGGAAACAGATTGAATGACTCCAAAACTGTTCTTATACTCACATTTTCTTTTATTTCTTTGCAATTCATTTTTATTCGTTTTTTTATACAATTACAGGATAACCATTGGGCAAAAGCTTTCCCATTTTTGTGTTTTTATACAACTCAATCAAAATTTCTTGAATTGCTTTCAGAAAATCAATTCCTTGAAAATACGTCGATTTTATTTTTTTCTTTCTATTTTCTCTAATAAAGAATTGATAGGATTTTTCAATCAAATCCCGTGTTTGCGGAATTTGTCGATACTGCGAAGAAAAAAGCAAATATTCTTCTTGCTTAATCTTGTACTTCCTTTTAAAATAATTCAGTCGATACGTGATTTTAATATGTTCTTTCGATTCGGAAATTGATTTTAAATCCAAGATGTTTTCTGTGAAATAGGGATGGATAAAAATAATTTCAGACTGATATTTGTAATGAAAAGATACATTGCTGAACTCATCAAGATTGCTTCGTATCGCTTTCAGAAATTTGAAGCAAAAATCATTGGCAGATTTGTAATTCAATCCAAACTTTTTGTTGAATGTTTCAAGTTTCAGACTTGTCCCGCTTTCAGGAATTTTGGAAAGCCAAATCGCAAAAAGGATATGTTTATTATTCTTGATGTTATACACCAAATTATACAAAACATAGTTATATTCAGGGATTACAATGAGTTTTTTCAGCCAATAACTGCTAATTAAAAAGCTTGTATAACCTCTTTTATCATAGCTTGGCGTAGAAATCAGCCCTCCAAAAGTTCTGATTTCTTTTCCTTTTGAATTTAAAGATTTGTACCATCCCATTTTGAATTTTGCCAAAAATTCATAGGCTTCAATCACTTGTCTAATTGAACCGCTTGGTGAAATTTTACTGTTTCTGATTTTCATTGAAGCAAAAACATTATTTTCTGTTTCAAACTCTTCATCGAAAAGAGAAAGTTGCTTCGGTCGGTCTTCCGGACGGAATTGTTCATTACTGATAATTGATACAATGTTAAAAATCACACGAAGCGCATTAATTGGAATATCGACAATCTGATGGTCATCAAATATAAAATCATCAACAAAATGATTACCTATACGAATTCGTTCCTGAAGATTTTCATTATGAAATTCTTTACGGATGATTTTTGAATCTTTATTGTAAAGTGACATTTTGAATAACTAAGAAAAATTATCGACTTCCGATTTTGTGATTTTTCACCAATTGCAAAGCTTTATCTACCTCTACAATAATTTTTCGCCCATCCTGAATAATCGCATCATTGATTTTTCCGCTCTGCTTCAATCTTCTTGCTGATGAAACACTACAACCGAATAATTTTGCAATGCCTTTCAGACCATAAATATATTTTTGTTCGATGCTTTTGCTTGCGGATTGTGATGATGAGTTAAGATTTTGAGTTCCATTCTGAAGCTCGTATTTGATAAGTTCCGACAGTTCTTCTCCTGTCATTTGCCATACGAGTTTTTGTTTTAAACAAGATAAATTCATAGAAAATTATTTATGGTTTCTTCTATGGTTTTTTATCATCCGCTCGGCATCTTCAATTGTATATATGCGATGCTGTTTAATCCACTCGTGGATTTCTTCTTTGAAGAACAGAAGTACTCCATTTGTAGGTTTACAATGGGGAATAAGTTTGCGGGAAGTAAGTTTATACAAAAGACTTTCGGAGATTTTAAGATATGAAATCAGTTCCGAACTATTGAAAACTTCTTTGTTATTGATGTAATTCTGATGTACCAGTTTCTTGATTTCGTTCAGTTCCTGTTGTAATTGGATTTGTGTCATATTGTAGAAATTTGACACGAAAATAGACAGGTAGAACAGGATGAAAAGAGCAAAAGTTATGTAGCATAACTTTATTTTTTCAAAACATAACTTTACCTCAAAATTTCAGAGATTTTTGCTTGTATTTTCTTGATTTCTTTCCGCTTGGAAGTGGCATTGATGGATTGATAATTTACTTTTCGGAACCCATCATTCTTATAATAATAAAAATAATCGCAAAGAATCTTGGTCTCAATTCCTAGAATTGGTCTGAACAGTTCGTGAATAATATATCCTGCCACTTTTTGGTCGCAGGTTAAATATATCAGATTATCACAAGACTTTGTCCGTGACAAAGATTGAAAAGCTTTGGTGAAATATGATTTGGAAAAGCAGTCAAAATCTAAGCTGTTGATTTTTTCAGGATTAATTAATGAAGAGTCCAAAAGATTATTTTCCAGTACAACCGAGTATAACAAATCCAGTTTTTCCACATCTATTACTTTGGAAATGTCTTGACTTATATTTTTAACAGTTTCAGTTGGCTCGTTTTTATAAGTTGTTTTCAAATATTTTTTCTTCAGGGCAAAAAAATCTTTTCCTTTGACCTGATAATAAACCGGAGGAATCAATAACAGCAAAACTAAGATTGTGAAGAAGACATAGAAATAAAAAACAATTTTAATTTCGGTATAAAGAATTATATTTTGATAAGTAAAATAGGCAGGAATAAAAAACAGGTTGAAAATCCAAAAAAATCTGGAGTTAAGAAATCTATCAAAATTTTCTTTAAATCTATTTCTAAAGTCTCCAATCAAAGCGTGAAATTCAAACAAATATTTTTCCATTGATTATCTTTTGAAGGCAAATATCTGAAAAGAAATGAAATTTTAAGTAATTTTGTTTCCGCCTATTTGTTGTACTAATGTTATACTCAACAAATTATTTAAGCCAAAAAAAGCACCTACATATCTGTAAGTGCTTGATTTAAAGGAGTGGTCCCACCTGGGCTCGAACCAGGGACCACCTGATTATGAGTCAGGTGCTCTAACCAACTGAGCTATAGGACCGCAAAATTGGTGAATTTTGTGAGTGCAAAAATAACAAAATTTCTGTCTCTACAAAATTTTTTATTGCTTTTCTTGACACAATTCTACCAAAACACCATTGGTGGATTTTGGATGCAAAAAGATAACCAACTTATTATCAGCTCCTTCTTTTGGTTCTTCTGAAATAAATTCAAATCCTTCTTTTTTCAATCTTTCAACCTCAGTAAAAATATTTTCCACTCCAAAAGCCAAATGATGTATACCTTCTCCCTTCTTTCCAATAAATTTTGAGATAGGACTTTCTTCTTTCGATGCTTCTAAAAGTTCAATCTTTGCTTCACCAGCTTCATAAAAAGAAGTTACAACCCCTTCCCTTTCCACAGCTTCGTGTTTGTAAGATTTTTTCCCTAATAATTTAGCAAATAACTCGTCTGAAAAACCAAGAGATTTTACTGCAATACCGATATGTTCAAGTTTCATAAAATGTAAAATTAAATAAAATTAATTCTTTGGTATATTTAAAAATACCAATTAAAACAAAAGTAGTAAATTTGCAACATTTATGGAAAGTAACAGACAAAGAAAAGTAGCCCAAATCATTCAGGAAGATTTTGCAGAGCTTTTCCGCAAACAAGCGGCAGACAGCAAACAAAGTATCCTTGTATCCGTTTCAGATGTGAAAGTAACGGCAGATTTAGGTATTGCAAAAATATATTTAAGCATCTTCCCACAGGAACACAGAAATGCAGTAATGAAGGAAATTGAGGAAAACAAAGCTCAATACAGAAACTTCATTGGCCAAAAAATGGCAAAGCAAGTACGAGTAATTCCTAATCTTAATTTTTATTTAGACACTTCGCTTGACGACGTAGAAAAACTTGAAAGAGAACTACGTGGTGAAGGAGACAACCCTATTCTTTAATAAACATCTTGAAAAACATTGCATTTTACATTGCGTCCCGCTACCTCATTTCTAAAAAAGGAAGCACCGCGGTTACCTTTATCACATGGCTTGCTGTGGGAGCAATGAGCGTGGCTGTAACTGCAATGTTTGTAATTATTTCAGTTTTTTCTGGGCTTGAAGATTTTAATGAAGATTTAGTAAAAGATTTACACGCAGATCTTACTATAAAAAGTACGTCGGGGAAACTTTTAAAAGACGCACCAAAAATTTTATCTGAATTAAAGAAAAACCCAGAAATTGCAAGTTTCTCTAGAGTTATAGAAGAAAAAGTTTACATTAATTTTAATGGCAAGGGTGACATTGCTTACCTACGCGGTGTAGATTCTACCTATTTAAAAGTAAACCCCATTCACAGAACAGTTACCTACGGAAGCTATCCAAGTTTTCAGTACAATGATGAAGTTTTACTTGAAACCTCTCTTGCCTATAGACTTTCTGTACCTGTTGATACAGAATCTGAGAAAGATTTTGCCACACTATACATGCCAAAACCAGGTAAAGGTCTTATTAATAACGAACAAGACATTTATAATACCCGAAATATATTTGTAACAGGAACTTTCCCAGGAAAGGAGCAGCTCGACAGTTATATTATCGCGCCCATTGGTTTGGCTGAAGAACTATTAAACCTCCCAAAAAACTCTGCATACACTGTTGTAATTAAACTTAAAAATCCCGAAAAAGCAGATTCTGTAAAAGATCAGCTGATGGATGTTTTAGGAAAAAACATAACGGTAAGTACAAAAACAGAAGAAAATGCCGCATTCTGGAAGATGATTAATACCGAAAAAATCTTTATTTATCTCATCTTCGGGTTGGTTATTTTCATTACAACCTTCAATCTTGCAGGTGCCATTATTATACTGCAACTGGACAAAAGAGAACAGGCAAGATCATTAGTTTCTCTAGGCTTTCCGATGAGTCATTTAAGAAAAACCTACTTCTACACCGGTGTACTTATCGTCTGTATGGGTTTACTTGGAGGCTTAATATTAGGAACAGCACTTTGTCTCTTCCAAGAATCTACCGGTTTATTTAAAGTAGTAGGAGATCTTCCTTTCCCTATAAAAATTGAATGGAATAATTATTTTATCGTTTCTGCTACAGCACTTTCATTTGGTCTTCTTATCTCTTGGGCATTTTCAAAAATCAGTAAAGGGTATATTACTAAAAGTTAATATATCAGACACTTAATTTTCGTACCTTTGTCGCCCAAATTTAGGAAAATGAAGCGATTTATATCTTTTTTAGCCTTTAGCTTTGTTGTAATTTTCGCAAATGCACAGGCTCCTGCAGGCTATTACGACTCTGCAAATGGTCTTACGGGAGCTACCCTTAAGACGGCACTTAAAAACATTATAACAACTGGCCATACTCCAGGAAGTTACAGCGATCTTTGGATTGCCTACCAAACTACTGATCGTGATTATTATTACGAGAACGACGGAACAATTCTCGACATTTACTCAGAAAAACCTACAACTTCAGATCCTTACAATTTCAATATTGGAACAAACCAATGTGGTAGTTATAACTCTGAAGGCGACTGCTATAATAGAGAACATATTGTACCTCAAAGTTTATTTAATGATGCTTTACCGATGGTTTCTGATGTACATTTCATTAGAGCAACCGATGGATATGTAAACAACATAAGAAGCAATTATCCTTTTGGTGTTGTAGGAACAGCCAATTACACATCACAAAACGGTTCTAAAAGAGGAACTTCAGCCTCTACAGGATATACAGGAACAGTTTTTGAACCTATTGATGCTTTCAAAGGAGATGTAGCAAGAATGATCTTCTATTTCGTAACAAGGTACGAATCACAACTTTCTACTTTTACATCAGGTGATATGCTTGGTTCTTCAGCTTATCCTGGACTTCAAACGTGGGAGTTGAATCAGCTTTTAATTTGGCACAACGCAGACCCCGTTTCTGCTGCAGAAATTGCAAGAAACAATGCTTCTTACACGTTTCAGGGAAACAGAAATCCTTTTATCGATAATCCTACCTATGCAAATGCAATATGGGGAACTCCTACTACAGATACACAAGCTCCAACCGCGCCTACAAACCTTGCTTCAACAGGAGCAACAAGCAACTCAGTTTCTTTAAGTTGGACAGCTTCTACAGATAATATTGGCGTAACTGGGTACAACGTTTATGTAAATGGAACACTGTATACAACTGTTACAGGAACAACTGCTACGGTTTCTGGTCTTACAGCCTCTACAACCTACACATTCTATGTAATTGCGAAAGATGCTGCAAATAATCTTTCTTCACAAAGCAATACCGTTACGGAAACTACAACCGCTGTTTCTTCAGGAGGAAGCTGTGGAACAGAAACTTTTGAGACAATTCCTGCAAATGATTCTCAATACACCACAAGAACTTGGACAAACAATGGTATTACTTGGACAGCAACTGCAGCAAGAACCGACCAAACCATCAACGGAAGAGCGATTATGGTAAGAACCGGAAACTTAACCAGCTCAACCATTGCCAATGGCGTTGGAAGCTTAACACTTACCTCTCAATTGAAATTCAGTGATAGTCCAGGAAATTTAACTGTTCAGGTTAATGGAAACACCGTTGGAACAATTCCTTACAGCTCTACAGCACAAACTACCACTATTAGTAATATTAATGTTTCTGGAAACGCAATCATCTCAATTGTAAACACAACTTCTAACAGAGTTGCAATGGACGATTTAACTTGGACTTGCACAGCTTCATTAAGTACTAATGATGTTGTAGAAACAAAAGACGACTATCAAATATATCCAAATCCGGTAAAAAATAATTTAGTTTTCATTAAAGGTGAAAATCTAGAGCAAATAAAAACGGCAGAAATTTACAATTTGAACGGAGTAAGAGTAAAAAAAATCAACAAGCCATTCGTTCATTCAAACTATTTAGAAGTAAGAGAACTTGAAAAAGGAGTTTACATTCTAAAAACAGATAAATTTACCACGAAATTTATTATTGAGTAATATCACTAATTTTAATATCCAAAAGACCGACATTTGTTCGGTCTTTTTTTTAATTTTGAAGTATGGAAACCAAAAAAAAACTGGGACTTATCGGGCGTAATATTTCGTATTCTTTTTCAAAGAAGTACTTTGAGAATAAATTCCAGAAATTGATGCTCAACACGCATTCGTATGATATTTTTGATTTACAGAATTTAGAAGATGTTCAAAATATTTTCTCCGATCCTGAACTTTTAGGTTTCAATGTTACTATTCCTTATAAAGAAAAAATCATCGATTTTCTTGATGAATTAAGTGATGAAGCTGAAAAAATTGGAGCTGTAAACTGCGTAAAGATTGAAAATGGAATTAAAACAGGGTATAACACAGATGCCACGGGTTTTGAAAAAACTTTAATGCTTCATTTAAAACCTTACCATCAATCTGCAATCATTTTAGGAAACGGAGGTGCGGCAAAAGCGGTAAAATATGTTTTAGACAAACATCAAATTAAAAATATTACTGTGGCAAGAAGCTCAGGAGAATTTAATTTTGATACTATTGATTCTGAAACCGTTAAAAATCATCAACTTATTATTCAAACCACTCCTGTTGGAACTTTCCCCAACACCGAAGATTGTTTGAAATTTCCATTTGAAGCACTTTCAGAACAACATCTTATTATTGATCTGATTTACAACCCAAACTACACAAAATTCATCCTAAAAGCTGCCGAAAAAGGCGCAAAAACAACCAACGGCTATTATATGCTTGAGCAACAAGCAGAAAAAGCATGGGAAATTTGGAATAATCAAAAAAAATAGCATAAATTAGTACTCTGTTATGCTTTTTTCATTAATTTAAAAGATTATAACTCCCAAACACATAAAAGATTTGCTATGACTACAGAAAATAACTTTTCTGAAAACGAAGAAAAGAAAATCCAGGAAAACCAGGAAGAGGTAATTACCACTTCTGAAAAGGAAGAGAGCCATCACCATGATGATTCTGAACACGACGTACACGAGCATGAAGAAATTAATCTTCAGGACGCACTGAAAGAGATGGAAAACATCATCAATAGTGCGCACGCAGGCGAACAGTACAAAAGGTTCAACTTTCTGAAAGAAAAAGCAAATCACCACATTCATGACGAGGTTGAAGATAAAAAACACGAATTTACTGATGCAGGAAATGCACCAGAAAATTTCAGCTATCACCACCCTTCTCAATCTAGATTTACAGCTTTAGTAAATATTTTTAGAGAAAAACATGATGAGTTCCAAAAGCATCAAGACGAAGAACAACAAAAAAATCTTCAGCACAGACAGGAAATCATTGAAAGGTTAAAAAATCTTTACACCACTTCAGAACCGGGAGTAAATCTCTTTAAATCGATTAGAGAAATTAAAGAACACTGGTCTAAAGCAGGGCAAGTTGCTAAATCTGAATTTAAGATTTTAAACAATAATTATTTCCATCATCTGAACCAGTTTTATCAGATGTTAGATCTAAATAAAGAATATCTTGAGCAGGAATACGCTCATAATCTTGAAAAAAGACAGCATATTATTGACCGCGCTAAAGAACTGGAAAACGAACCTGTAATTCAAAAAGCACTTAACGAGCTTCAATATCTTCATAAACTTTGGAAAGAAGAAGCAGAACCAGTTGCAGAAGAATTCCGTGAAAAAACTTGGGAAGAATTTAAAGATATCTCAAACAAAATTCACGAAAGAAAATCTGAACTTTCTGCTGCCATCGACGCTGAGCAAACTGCTAATCTTGAGAAAAAAAACAACATTATTGCAGAAATTAAAAAACTTTCTCAGCCAACAGAAAACACCAACCACAATTATTGGCAAAATGCCATAAAAAGAGTGGAAGACCTTCGTACAGATTTCTTAAAAACAGGAAGCGTCCCAAGAAAACTTTCCAACCAGAACTGGAATGACTTCAAAACAACACTTAGAAGCTTCAACACTACTAAAAATACATATTACAAATCATTAAAAGGTTCGCAACAAACCAATCTTGAAGATAAACTGAAGCTTATTGCAACCGCTAAAGATAATATGAATAGCGAAGAATGGGATATTACCGTACCTCTATTCAAAAAACTTCAGGACGACTGGAAAAAAATAGGACACGTACCCAAAAGCATGACCAATAAAATCTGGGACGAGTTTCGTGATGCATGCAACACCTTCTTCAACAATTACAGAGAAAAAAGTAATGTTTCTACCGATAACTGGAAAGAAAACTATAAAAACAAAAAAGCTCTTCTAGAAGAACTAAAAACAGTTTCTGATGAAGAAGGAAGTGTAGAAAAGATTGAAGCCATCAAAACCGCATGGAACAACATTGGAAAAGTTCCTAGAGATAAAATCTCTATCAACTCTGAATTTAATAAGGCACTGAGAGAAAAACTGAAACTCAACAAAATTAATGAACTTGAGCTTAAAGAAGAAGGCCTTTCTGAAAATCAGCTTACAGATAAAGCAAGAAAAATTAAAACACAAATTTCTGAACTTGAAGCTGAAATAGTAAAACTTGAAAACAACCTTGCTTTCTTTAACAAACCATCGAGAGAAAACCCTCTCCTTAGAGAAACTTACAATACAATAGATGACAAAAAAGCGCATCTTGAAACGCTGAAACAAAATCTGCACAGTATAATAAGTGGAGAATAAAAATTAAAAAAAACTTGATACAGGCGGAGCAAAGAAATTTGACTTCGCCTTTTTACTTTACATAATGAATCACGAATTCTATATCAGAAGATGCATTGAGCTTGCCAAAAAAGCTTTAGGCAAAACCTACCCCAATCCTATGGTGGGAAGTGTAATTGTGCACAACGGAAAAATTATCGGTGAAGGTTACCATCAAAAAGCGGGAGAACCACACGCCGAAATTAACGCCATTAATTCTGTGGAAAATAAAGATTTGCTTAAAGAATCTACAATTTACGTTTCGCTAGAACCGTGCGCTCATTACGGAAAAACACCGCCATGCGCTCTGAAAATTGTAGAAACAGGTTTCAAAAAAGTAGTTATTGGCGCGATGGATTCTCATGATAAAGTAAATGGAAAAGGTAAAAAAATCATTCAAGATGCGGGAATTGAAGTTGTTTCTGGTGTTTTGGAAGAAGAATGTATTACTTTAAACAAAAGATTCTTTACCTACCACGAAAAAAACAGACCTTATATTATCCTAAAATGGGCAGAATCTGCAGATCGTTTTATGGATAAAGATTTCCAGCCAACGCAAATCAGTAATAGTCTTACAAAACAATTTGTACATCAATTAAGAAGTAATGAACATTCCATTTTAATTGGAACGATGACTGCTCTTCGAGACAACCCTAGTTTAACGACTAGAGAAGTGAAAGGAAGAAATCCGATTAGAATTTTAATTGATATTGATTTGAAAGTTCCGCAAGACTATCATATTTTTAATAATGAAGCAGAAACTCTGGTTTTCAATTCTTTAAGAGATGATGAGAGCGAAAATGTAAAATTCATTAAAACCTCAAGAGAAAATTTCATTGAAAATTTATTGAAAAAACTTCACGAACGCCAAATTCAATCGGTAATTATCGAAGGTGGAAGTTTGGTTTTACAACAATTTATTGACGCTAATCTTTGGGACGAAAGCATCATTATTAAAAACAAAAACCTTTTCCTGGAAAACGGGACTAAAGCTCCAAAATTCGACAAAACATCTTTTAAAACAGAAGATTTCCGAGATAATACTATTGAGTTTTACCTCAATAAAAACTAAAATATTGCCCGATTAATGCTGCACGAATACAAAACCATTTCAAAACCTGTAGAAAACGTCCTTTTAAAAGAAAAAGGGAGCAAATTTATTGGTTTTGCCTTCCCTGTAAATAATGAAACTGAACTAAAATCAGCACTTGAAAAAATAAGAAGCGAACATCCGAAAGCAACGCATCATTGCTACGCTTTTAGAATGGGTTTAAATGGAGAAAATTATCGCGCAAACGACGACGGAGAGCCATCTGGAAGTGCGGGTTTACCAATTTACAATCAACTTTTAGCGAATGAAATTACGAATGTCTTAGTAATCTCTGTCCGATATTATGGTGGGACAAAACTTGGTGTTTCGGGATTGGTGAAAACCTATAAAGAATCTGCGAAAATCACCTTAGAAGAAGCCGAAATCATTACCAAAGAATTAGAGGCGGAAATCAACATTACTTTCAACTTCGACCAACAAAACGTTATTTTTACTTTGCTTTCAAAATTCGATGCTAAAATTTTAAATTTTGAGACTTTTGAGCAATGTACCATCAAAGCTTCATTAAAACTCGCTGAAAAAGAAAACATCTCAGAAAAACTTTCTGAGATGCAACATGTATCTTTTGAATTTGAAGATTAAACTTCATTAATCTCTTCTACCTCCCATTAACAAAGAAGCCCAGTATAAAAGCTGCGCTAGAGAACCAATTGCTGCAACAACGTAAGTTCTTGCCGCCCATTTCAAACTATCCTGTACACCGACATATTCTTCTGCTGTAACCGTTCCTGTATCTTTCAGCCATTTCATAGCTCTATTACTTGCGTCATACTCTACAGGAAGTGTCACAAAGGCAAATAATGTTGTTAACGCAAACATAATTACGCCAATGGTAAGAACTAATTTACTTCCGCTCATTGCCATCAAAACAAGACCTCCCATAATTACAAATTGCATTAAGTTTGAACTTATACTTACAACAGGTACAAGTTTAGATCTTAATTGTAACATAGAATATCCAACCGCATGTTGTACTGCGTGACCACATTCGTGCGCTGCAACGGCCGCAGCAGCTGCATTTCTTTGCATATATACCCCTTCTGATAAATTTACCGTTTTGTTCGCAGGATTATAATGGTCTGTTAACTGACCTGGAACAGAAACAACTTGCACATCATGTATTCCATTGTCTCGAAGCATTTTTTCAGCAACTTCTTTACCAGAAAGTCCGTTTCTAAGTCTTATCTGAGAATAATGCTCAAATTTTGATTTCAATCTTGAAGAAACCAACCAACTTACAAGCATCGTAACCAAGATAATTATATAATAACCAGTCATTTTTTTACTTAATATTTTAAACTAAAGTTAACAATATAACAAATAAAAATTGTGCCAAAGAATTATTCTTAATTAATTATCTTTGCCGATTATTACTTTTTTTGATGATATGTCTGAAATTATAATTGTTGAGGTAAAAAGTGCAAAGCAGCTAAAACAGTTTGTGAAATTCCCAATGGAACTTTACAAAGACAGCCCATTCTACGTTCCGTCTTTTATTAATGACGAGCTAAACATCTGGAAACCATCCGAAAACCCGGCTTTACAATACTCTGAAGCTAAACAATTCTTAGCCTTTAAAAACAATGATCTAGTGGGAAGAATTGCTGTAATGATTAACCACAAAGAAGCAAAAGAACTAGGAATTGAAAAAGTAAGATTTGGATGGATTGATTTTATTGATGATGACAAAGTGTCTAAAGCATTGCTAGATACTGCAATCTCTTACGCCAAAGAAAAAAACATTAATAAAGTTGAGGGACCAATGGGTTTTACCAATTTAGATAAAGCCGGAATGCTCACCATGGGATTCGACCGACTTGCCACCATGATTGGAATATATAACCACGAATACTATCCTAAACATTTAGAAAAATACGGTTTTACCAAAGAAAAAGAATGGGTAGAATTTGAAATTATCTTCCCGGAAGTTTTGCCAGAAAAGATTATAAAATTCAACCAATTAATTTCAGAAAAATACCAGCTTAAAGTCTTACAATTTCAAAATAAAGAAGAAATTTTACAGTATGTAGACCCAATGTTTGATCTGTTAGACGAAACTTATAAGCATCTATCTACCTACACACCGATTTCTGACGAACAGAGAACAACGTATAAAGAAAAGTATTTCAAACTAATTGATAAAGACTTTATTGTATGTATAACAGATTCTACAGGAAGTCTTATTTCTTTTGCAATTACAATGCCTTCTTATTCTAAAGCATTGCAAAAATCTAAAGGTAAACTCTTACCTTTCGGATGGTGGCATTTTTTACAGGCAGGAAGAAAAAACGATAGAGCCAATTTTTACTTAATCGGCATTCATCCAGATTATCAAAGACGCGGCGTAACCTCTATCATCTTTAAGGAAATCTATGATATTTTCAGAAAAAAAGGTGTTAAATACCTCGAAACCAACCCAGAATTAGAAGAAAACAAGAGCATACAACTTCTTTGGCAAGATTACGACCCAGTAAACCATAAAAGAAGAAAAACCTTCTCGTTTGAATTGAATTTTTAACCAAAAAATCTGAAAAGAAAACCTCATTACATTTATGAAACCACATCTTATTATCTTCGGAATATTGGTTTTTGGCTTTATCGGCTTCAATCTTTTCACTCCAGACCTCGACAGTAGAAACAGCACAATAATTAGCATAGCTTATGCAAGCGTATTATTTTTGTACATCTCTTTTATTGCATTTACTGTTCTAAAAAAAATGAGGAAATAGGTTATTTTTAATAATTCTAAATTATCTATTTTAGAAAAATAAAACTGACTTTTCTCATGATTAATTTCATGCTTTCTTGTTTATTGATTAAATTTGCATCTTGAGATAATAATGTAAAAATGAATTTACCGGAAAATTACATCCCAATCCTTATTCAAGCTGCAGTAGCTGTAGGATTTGTGGCAGTTTCACTACTTGGAGCACACTTTCTAGGCCCAAAACAAAAAAAAGGAAATTCTGTAAAAAACCAAAGCTGGGAATGTGGAGTACCTGTTGAAGGGAATGCAAGAACCCCGTTTTCAATTAAATACTTCCTTACAGCTGTACTTTTCGTACTTTTTGATATCGAAATCGTATTTTTCTATCCATATGCTGTAAACTTCAGAGAATTCGGAGTTGAAGGATTCATCGCTGTACTTACGTTTGTTGCTATTTTCTTTATGGCATTTTTCTACGTTTGGAAGCGCGGTGCATTAGATTGGGATAAATAAAAAAAATTATAAATTTTAAAATAAAAATTTTAGATGTTGATTTTGAATTTTTCGTGAATTTGAAATCTAAAATTTAAAATCTAAAATCAAATAAATAAAATGTCAGATAACAAACCAGTAATAAGAACAGACGCACCTGCTCCGGAAGGATTTGAAGGAGAAGGCTTTTTCGCAACGAAATTGAGCAGTGTGATTGGGATGGCAAGAAAATATTCTCTATGGCCTTTGCCTTTTGCAACCTCTTGTTGCGGTATTGAATTTATGGCTACGCTAAACCCTACTTACGATGCTTCTAGATTTGGAATGGAAAGAAACTCTTTCTCACCAAGACAAGCAGATATGTTGATGGTTTGTGGAACCATTTCAAAAAAATTAGGCCCGGTTTTAAAAGAAGTTTACACTCAAATGGCTGAACCAAAATGGGTTGTAGCTGTTGGAGCTTGTGCTTCTAGTGGAGGTATTTTCGATACTTATTCTGTTTTACAGGGTATTGATAAAATAATCCCGGTAGACGTTTACGTTCCTGGATGCCCGCCAAGGCCTGAGCAAATTATTGAAGGAGTAATGCAGGTACAAGCTTTAGCAGAAAGTGAAAGCATTAGAAGAAGAGACACTCCAGAATATCAGGCTTTGCTTGATTCTTACAATATTAGCAACTAAAAATTTTGTTTCAAGTTTTCAGTATTCGCTGAAACACCAACCTGAAACCTATAGATAGATATGACAAACGAATTTGTATTAGAAGCCATTTCAAGAGAATTTCCTGAATCTGTAATTAGCAGTTCAGAACCTTATGGAATGTTGACTTTGGAAGTAAAGAAGGAAGATATTAAGAAAATCATCCATTATCTTAGAGATTCATCTTTAGAAATTAATTTCCTTACAGATATTTGTGGAATCCATTACCCAGAATTTCCTGAAAAAGAAATTGGCGTAGTGTATCACCTTCACAATATGATGACTAACTTCAGAATTCGTCTGAAAATCTTTATGAGCAGAGAAAATATTGAAGTAGATTCTTTGGTAGAATTGTATGCCGGAGCCAACTGGATGGAAAGAGAAACTTTCGATTTCTACGGTATTAAATTTAAAGGACATCCTGATTTGAGAGCTATTCTGAATATGGAAGATCTAGGATATCATCCAATGTTAAAAGAATATCGCCTCGAAGACGGTACAAGAACCGATAAGAACGACCAGATGTTCGGAAGATAAAAAATATAAATGATTACTGATGATTGATTATTGATCAATTATCGTTTATCAATTATCAATTATATACTATGAAAGACAATTCATTATCTAATATACTTAACCAATACGAAAGCAAGGAACAAATTGACGGACAATTATATACCCTCAATTTAGGACCAACTCACCCTGCAACACACGGGATTTTCCAGAATATCTTAACGATGGATGGGGAAAGAATTCTTCACGCAGAGCAAACGGTTGGTTATATTCACAGAGCTTTCGAAAAGATTTCTGAAAGAAGAAATTTTGCTCAGATTACGACTCTTACAGACCGTATGAACTACTGTTCGGCGCCAATCAATAACCTTGGATGGCACATGACAGTTGAGAAACTTATCGGTGTAGAAGTTCCAAAACGTGTAGATTATATGCGTGTTATCTTAATGGAATTGGCAAGAATTGGTGATCACCTTATTTGTAATGGAGTAACAGGAATGGACTCTGGAGCAATTACTGGTCTTACCTACATGTTCATCGAAAGAGAGCGTATCTACGATATGTACGAGCAGATTTGTGGAGCGAGAATGACGACAAACATGGGTAGAATTGGTGGTTTTGAAAGAGATTTCACACCAAAATTCCATGAATTAATAAAAGATTTCTTAAAAACTTTCCCACCAAGATTCCAAGAGTTTTGTAATCTATTAGAAAGAAACAGAATCTTTATGGACAGAACCATCGGAGCAGGAGCAATTTCTGCAGAAAGAGCATTAAGCTATGGTTTCACAGGTCCAAATTTACGTGCAGCAGGAGTAGATTATGACGTGAGAATTGCACAACCATATTCTTCTTACCAAGATTTCGACTTTATTATTCCTGTAGGAAGTGCAGGAGACACTTACGACCGTTTCATGGTTCGTCAACAAGAAATCTGGGAATCAATCAAAATCATTAAACAAGCATACGAAAACCTTCCAGAAGGAGATTTCCACGCAGACGTTCCAGACTTTTATCTTCCAGAAAAAGCAGACGTTTACAAAAAAATGGAAGCGTTAATTTACCATTTCAAAATTGTAATGGGAGAAACTGATGTTCCTAAAGGTGAAGTGTACCACGCTGTAGAAGGTGGAAACGGAGAATTAGGATTCTATTTGGTAAGTGATGGCGGAAGAAGCCCTTACAGACTTCACTTCAGAAGACCTTGTTTTATCTACTACCAAGCTTATCCAGAAATGATTACAGGTTCTGTAATTTCTGATGCGATTGTAACCATGTGTAGTATGAATATTATTGCGGGAGAATTAGACGCATAATTGAAATTATAAATTTTAGATTATAAAGTTTAAATTAATCTAAAAGAATTATTCAAGATAAATTATAAAAAATGATAAGATTTTTAGCTTACGATTTTTTCATCTAAAATCTAGAATCTAAAATCTAAAATCTTTAAATATGAGCGAAACAATAGCTTTTAAACCGGAAAGTTTAGCACAGGTACACAAAATTATCGCAAGATATCCTGAAGGCAGACAAAAATCTGCATTGATTCCTGTTCTTCACTTGGCACAGAAAGAATTCGGAGGATGGTTAGACGTTCCTGTGATGGATTATGTTGCTGAATTATTGAGTATCAAGCCAATTGAAGTATATGAAGTTGCTACTTTTTATACCATGTTCAACATGAAACCTGTAGGAAAATATGTTCTAGAAGTTTGTAGAACAGGACCTTGTATGGTTTCTGGAAGTGAAAAAATATTAGACCACATCAGAACAAAACTAAACATTAAGGATGGGCAAACTACCGAAGACGGAATGTTTACCCTAAAACCTGCAGAATGTCTTGGTGCTTGTGGATACGCTCCTATGATGCAATTAGGAAAATTCTTTCACGAGAATTTAACCATAGAAAAAGTAGACGAAATCCTTGACCTTTGTAGAGAAGGACAGGTTGATTTAGGCTAAAAAAAATTTAAACTAATTAAAAAAGGCGCGCAGCAGATAGCCAAAAGCTAGAAGCCACACGCCAAAAGCATATAACAATGAGTAAAAAACTTTTACTTAAAAACGCACATATAGAAGGCATTCGCTACTTTGAAACTTACCGTAAAAACGGTGGTTACGAAGCTGCTGAAAAAGCCTTGAAAATGACACCAGACGAAATTCTTGAAGAAGTAAAAACCTCTGGTCTTCGTGGTCGTGGTGGAGCAGGATTCCCAACTGGGATGAAATGGAGCTTCTTGGCAAAACCAGAAGGCGTACCAAGACACTTGGTGGTAAATGCCGACGAATCTGAACCTGGAACTTTCAAAGACAGATATTTAATGGAGTTTCTTCCTCATTTATTAATTGAGGGAATGCTTATTTCGTCTTACTGTTTAGGTTCAAATGTTTCTTATATCTATATCCGTGGAGAATATTCTTGGATTCCGGATATTTTGGAAGAAGCTATTGAAGAAGCAAAAGCAGCAGGATTTTTAGGTAAAAATATTTTAGGAACAGGTTTCGATTGTGAAATTTATGTTCAAAGAGGTGGTGGAGCTTATATCTGCGGTGAAGAAACTGCATTGCTAGAATCTCTTGAAGGTAAAAGAGGAAACCCAAGACTAAAACCACCTTTCCCAGCTGTAAAAGGACTTTGGGAAAGACCAACCGTAGTAAACAACGTTGAATCTATTGCAGCAATTGTTCCAATTATAGAAATTACAGGTGCAGAATATGCTAAAATCGGAGTTGGAAGGTCTACAGGTACAAAATTAATCTCAGCTTGCGGAAACATCAACAAACCAGGAGTTTATGAAATCGACATGACCATTACGGTTGAAGAATTCATTTACTCTGATGAATATTGTGGCGGTATTAAAGACGGTAAAAAACTAAAAGCTTGTATCCCAGGAGGAAGCTCAGTTCCCATCGTTCCTGCCAATTTATTGTTGAAAACCGTAAACGGAGAACCAAGATATATGAACTATGAATCATTAGCAGATGGTGGTTTCGCTACCGGAACAATGATGGGTTCAGGAGGTTTCATCGTTTTGGATGAAGACCAATGTGTGGTAGAACATACCATGACTTTAGCGAGATTCTACAACCACGAATCTTGCGGACAATGTACTCCTTGCCGTGAAGGAACGGGTTGGATGTACAAGATTTTAAAGAAAATCGAGAAAGGAGAAGGTAAGATGGAAGACATCGATTTGCTTTGGGATATCCAGAGAAAAATTGAAGGAAATACAATCTGTCCATTAGGAGATGCAGCGGCTTGGCCAGTTGCAGCAGCTATTCGTCACTTCAGAGATGAGTTTGAATGGCACGTTAAAAACCCAGAATTATCACAAACCCAAAACTACGGATTGGCGCATTATGCAGATCCAATCCCTGCAGTTGAAAAAAACGCTTAAGTTTTAAATGAAGAAGTTGGTGGCTGTAAGTCTTATGTTGTCGAATTTAGTTTTTGGACAGGCTATTACAGAAGAAAAAAAAGAGGTTAATCCTTTTAAAAAAGGCTCTATGTTTGTCTTTTGGGGATGGAACAGAGCCGGATTTAGTAATTCTGATATCAGATTTAGAGGAGATGGCTACGATTTTACATTGAACAATGTTGTGGCACATGATAGACCTTCAGAATTGAGTATTGCATATATAGATCCAGGACAAATTTCTAAGCCGCAATTCAATTTTAGAGCATCTTATTTTATTAAAGATAATCTAGCGATTGTAGTAGGAACAGACCACATGAAGTATGTGATGGATCAGAATCAGACGGTAGATTTTAACGGAAATATCTCAGATCCAAAATATGCTGCAATGGTAAAGAATGGTCAGGTAAACTTAGCTGACGAACAATTCTTGACTTTTGAGCATACCGATGGTTTAAACTATGTAAACTTCGGAATTGAAAAATATAAAAACCTATTAGATAAAAAAGATTTTGATATCTATTGGGCATATGGAGCAGGAACCGGGATTTTATTTCCTAAAAGTAATGTGAAATTATTTGCAAACGAAAGAAGCGATAGATTTCATGTGGCAGGATTTGGCTTAGATGCGCGTACGAATATCAATTTTGTATTTTGGAAGCACATTATGGCAAGAGTAGAAGGAAAATTTGGCTATATTAACATGCCGGATATTAAAACCACTCTTAATAACAAACCTGATAAAGCCAGTCAGGATTTTGTATTCTACCAAATTAATTTTGGAATTGGATACACTTTTAATACTAAAAAAATTAAATAAAGCATTTGCTTAAAGTATAATTATGAGCGAAGAGGTTAAAAAATTTAAAATAACAATCGACGGACAAACTACTGAAGTTTTGCCTGGAACTTCTATTTTGGAAGCTGCTAGACAAATCGGTGGTAAATCTGTACCTCCTGCAATGTGCTACTACAGCAAACTGGAAACCAGTGGAGGAAGATGCAGAACTTG
The DNA here is from genome assembly GCF_057180445.1 of Chryseobacterium sp. HNCC26DJ239. Taxonomy (NCBI): domain Bacteria; kingdom Pseudomonadati; phylum Bacteroidota; class Flavobacteriia; order Flavobacteriales; family Weeksellaceae; genus Chryseobacterium; species Chryseobacterium sp. HNCC26DJ239. The sequence goes on along the minus strand of NZ_JBXUGJ010000005.1, from coordinate 97,030 downwards.
TCTTGTAGAAGTTTCTAAAGGGTCTGAAGCAGATCCTCGTCCAATGCCAAAATTGGTAGCAAGCTGCAGAACCAACGTGATGGACGGAATGGAAGTAAAAAATCTTACTTCTGAAAAAGCTCAGGAAGGTAGAAAAGCCGTTACCGAATTTTTATTGGTAAACCACCCTTTAGATTGCCCAATCTGCGACCAAGCAGGTGAATGCCATCTTCAAGATCTTGGTTACGAACACGGAAACCTTGAAACCAGAACTGAATTTGAAAGAAATACTTACGAAGCAGACGATTTAGGACCTCATATCAAATTGAATATGAACCGTTGTATTCTTTGCGCAAGATGTGTATTGGCTGCAAACCAATTAACTGGCGAAAGAGAACACGGAATCCTTTTCAGAGGAGATCACGCTGAAATTTCTACTTACTTAAACAAAGCTTTAGATAACGACTTCATCGGAAATGTAATCGACGTTTGTCCGGTTGGAGCTCTTACTGATAGAACTGCACGTTTTTCTAGCAGAGTTTGGTTTACAAAACCTATGAATGCTTCTTGCAAATGCGATAAATGTTCAGGAAAAGCTGTCGTTTGGATGAAAGGTGAAGAGATTGTAAGGGTTACTGCAAGAAAAGATCAATGGGGAGAAGTTGAAGAATTTATCTGTGATACTTGCCGTTTCGAAAGAAAAAACTTGAGCGATTGGAACATTGAAGGACCAAGACATATCGACAGACATTCGGTAATCTCTCTAAACCATTATGAAAAGCCAAAAGACGAGCTAAGAGTTTTAGACAATCCAATGGCAAAAGAGATTAGCGAAAAAGACGAAAAATAAAATTTGAAAATTTATTTAATTTGAAAATTTGAACATCAGGATTGCTTAAATCTCAAATTTCAAATCTCAAATTTCAAACAATATAAAAAATGGATTTAATTACATTTAAACTTATACTTGTATTAGCACTTTTCTTGCTTTCTTTAACGATTGCAGCCTACTCTACTTGGGCAGAAAGAAAAGTTGCAGCCATCATGCAAGATAGAATTGGCCCTAATAAGGCAGGACCTTTCGGTCTTCTTCAGCCGTTGGCAGATGGTGGTAAGTTTTTCTTTAAAGAAGATTTTACCCCGGCAAACGCAGAAAAATTCTTATTTATTTTAGGACCTTCCTTGGTAATGTTTATCTCGTTAATTACCGGAGCGGTAATTCCTTGGGGAAAAAGCTTGAACATTGGAGGAACTTCTTTCGACCTTCAGGTTGCCAACATCGATGTTGGTGTACTATATATTATCGGGATGGCTTCTATCGGAGTTTACGGTATTATGATTGGAGGTTGGGCTTCAAACAACAAGTATTCATTATTAGGAGCTATTAGAGCATCATCTCAGATGATTTCTTACGAATTAGCAATGGGATTGGCTTTGCTTTCAATTGTAATGATGACGGGAAGTTTAGATTTAAAAATGATTTCCGAAACTCAGGCAACAGGTAAACTTTGGGGTTTAATTGAGCTTGATGGAATGAACTGGAACATCTTCTACCAACCTATCGCATTCTTGGTATTCATTGTAGCTGCGCTTGCAGAAACCAACAGACACCCTTTCGATTTACCTGAATGTGAATCTGAATTGGTTACAGGATATTCTACAGAATATTCTTCAATGAAGCTAGGTCTTTACATGTTTGGTGAGTATGTGAATATGTTTATCTCTAATGCATTCATGGTAGTTCTATTCTTCGGTGGATACAACTATCCAGGAATTGAATGGGTTACTCAAAACTGGGGTGAAAACACTGCAGGAATCTTGAGTATCGTTGCATTCTTAACAAAAACAATAATCGGTATCTTAATCTTTATGTGGATCAGATGGACGCTTCCAAGATTCAGATACGACCAATTGATGCACTTAGGATGGAAAACTTTAATCCCACTTGCATTAGTAAACCTAATGGTAACCGGAGCTGTAATTTTAGCTTTTGGAAACTAATTAAATTGAAAATTAATTAAGATAACAGACAAGATTAGTCTAAAATCTATCGTCTAACATCTAACATCAATAATTAAATGAAACTTACGAACAGATCTAAAGTTGTTTCAAACAAAGAAATGACTCTTGCTGAGAAAATCTACCTTCCTGCTATTTTTAAAGGAATGGGGATTACTTTAAAGCACGCAGTAAGAAATATTGTAAAAGGTCCGCCAGTTTATCCTTACCCTGAAGTAGATAAACCAAGAGCGCAAATCTGGAGAGGTCATCACGTTTTGAAAAGAGACGAAGAAGGCAGAGAAAGATGTACAGCTTGCGGTCTTTGTGCCGTAGCCTGTCCTGCTGAAGCCATTACAATGACTGCTGCAGAAAGAACCAAAGAAGAAAAGCACCTTTACAGAGAAGAAAAATACGCCGAAGTATATGAAATTAATATGTTGAGATGTATTTTCTGCGGAATGTGCGAAGAGGCTTGTCCTAAATCTGCGATTTATCTTACAGACAGATTGGTAGATGTAGAAACAAACAGAGGATCGTTCATCTACGGTAAAGATAAATTGGTAGAAAAGATAAATGAAAGGATTGATATTACCCCTAGACAATCCGAGAAACAAAAAAATGCTGTAAAATAATGGATCAGTTTTTATTTTTCCTGGTAGCGTTTCTGGCGGTAGCAAGTGCTGTATATTTTGTATTTGCTAAAAACCCTTTATACGCGATCCTTTCGCTCATCGTAACCATGTTTTCTATCGCTGGAATGTATGTTTTGCTTAATGCGCAATTCTTGGCAATTATTCAGGTAATTGTATACGCCGGTGCAATCATGGTACTTTTCCTTTATATCTTAATGATGCTAAACCTTAATAAGGAAGACGAAAGTAAGAAGTCTAATACTTTAAAATTTGTTGGAGTTTTTACAGCGGGTCTTCTTTTAATTGGTATTTTAGGACTTTTCAGAGGTATTGAACAAAAGCACGTAGTTGTTGCCAATGTAGATAAAGGTGTAGGTCTTACAAAAAACTTGGGAAGATTATTATTCAACGAATATGTTTTGCCGTTTGAGCTTGCTTCCATCCTAATTTTGGCTGGTATTGTAGGTGCGGTATTAATCGGTAAAAAAGATTTATAAAATTATGGGAGACGTAAATACATTTATGCAAAGCATTCCCTTAGAATACTTCATTGCACTTTGCTCTGTGCTTTTTTGCCTAGGTGTTTTAGGAGTATTGCTAAGAAAAAATGCAATTGTAATGCTAGGTTGTGTAGAGCTTATGCTAAATTCTGTAAACCTTTTACTGGCTGCATTCTCGGCATATAACGGAAATGGAGACGGGCAACTTTTGGTATTCTTTATCATGGTTGTAGCTGCTGCTGAAGTAGCGGTAGGTCTTGCAATTATTGCGATGTTATATCGTAACACCCGTTCTGTAGACGTAAGTATATTTAATAAATTAAGAGGATAAAGAATGGAAAATTTAGTGTATGCAATAGTACTTTTACCTCTTATAGGGTTTCTCATCAACGGGCTTTTTGGGAAGAATCTTCCTAAAATTGTAGTTGGTTCTTTAGCGACAGCAATGGTTTTTGTACCATTCTGTATCGCGGTAAGTCTTTTTTTAAATTTTGATTCAGAAAGTCAGCCTGTAATCGTAAAGGCTTTCGAATGGTTCAGAGTAAACGGAGTTCAGATTAATTTCGGATTCCAGATTGATCAACTATCTTTAATGATGGTAATGATTATTACTGGGATTGGATCTTTAATTCACCTCTACTCTATTGGTTATATGAGCCACGATAAAGGTTTCTATAAGTTTTTTACTTATCTAAATCTCTTCATCTTCTCTATGCTACTTTTAGTTATGGGAAGCAACTACCTTATCTTATTCATCGGATGGGAAGGTGTAGGTCTTTGTTCTTATCTATTGATTGGTTTCTGGTATACTAATGAAGAATATGGTAAAGTGGCAAGAAAAGCTTTCATCATGAACAGAATTGGTGACCTTGCTTTATTGATTGGTATTTTTATGATTGCTTCGCAAACGAACGCAGTAGATTATCTTTCGGTAAAACAAAACGCAGGAATGTTTGAACTAGATAGCCCAATCATTATCTTCATCACAGCGAGTTTATTTATTGGAGCAACCGGAAAATCGGCACAGGTTCCTTTATACACTTGGCTTCCTGATGCGATGGCGGGACCAACTCCAGTTTCAGCGCTAATTCACGCAGCAACGATGGTTACAGCAGGTATTTATTTGGTAGTAAGATCAAACTTCTTATTTACTTTAGCACCAACTGTACAAGGAGGTATTTTATTTATCGGATTCTTAACAGCAGCATTGGCTGGTTTCTATGCTCTTCGTCAAAACGACATCAAAAAAGTATTGGCATATTCTACAGTTTCTCAACTTGGGTTTATGTTTATTGCTTTAGGATTGGGAGCTTATACTACAGCAATGTTCCACGTAATGACACATGCTTTCTTTAAAGCTTTGTTGTTCTTAGGAGCAGGATCTGTAATTCACGCCATGAGCAACGAGCAAGATATGCGTTTCATGGGAGGTTTAAAGAAATACATTCCTCTTACCCACGCTACTTTCTTAATCGGAACTTTAGCAATTTCAGGATTCCCTTTACTTTCAGGGATGATTTCTAAAGACGAAATTTTGGTTGCAGCATTTGCTAAGAACCCTGTGTATTGGGTAATCTTATTTGTTTTAGCAGCGATGACGGCAACGTATATGTTCAGATTGTATTATCTTACATTCCACGGAGAGTTTAGAGGTACTGAAGAGCAAAAACATCATTTACACGAAAGTCCGCTTAATATGACTTTACCATTAATCGTATTGGCTGCACTTTCAGTTTTAGGTGGTTTCATCAACCTTCCACACTTCATTGGTCATGGTCATTATGCTAAATTAATGGAATGGCTAAAACCTGTACTTACAGAAGAAAGCTTCAAGCACATGGAAGCCACTTTATCTGGAGTTCCTTTTGGTACTGAAATGATTCTTTTGGGATTAACAGTTGCGATGTTCTTTAGTGTTTGGTTTATCGTGAAAAACGTTTACGTAAACAAGAAAAAACAAGCACTTCCGGAGGAGCAATATACAGGATGGGAAAAGCTTTCAGCTAAAAAACTATATGTAGACGAAATTTACAATGCTTTAATTGTAAAAACTGTTGAAGGTCTTGGCCGCGGCGGAAAAATGTTTGATAAAGGTATTCTTGATCGTTTTGTAAACTTTGTAGGTGAAGGCGCTGAAGACAGCGGTAGATCTATGAAGCGAGTACAGAACGGAAATGTAGAAACGTACATTCTGATCATGTCTTTAGCTGTGGGAATTATATTGATTGTTAACTTTATATTACAATAATAATGTCTTATTTACTATTAACATTATTACTTTTACCTCTTGTAGGTTCGGGATTGATCTTTGCATGGAAAAGTGCTTCAAGTAAATATGTAGCATTGGCAATTGCCTTGGTACAAATGCTTCTTACCTTCTACGCTGTATCAGATTTTGATTATAGCGCTACGGTAGATAGCAAACTTCAGTACGAGATCACATATCCTTGGTCGCAATTTATTAAAAGTACTTTACACTTTGGAATTGACGGAATGAGTATGTTGCTTTTGCTTCTTACCAACATTCTTACACCAATTATTATTTTATCTTCGTTTAATGAAAATGTAAGCTACAGAAATACTTTCTATGCGCTTATTTTGATGATGCAATTTGGTCTTGTAGGAGTATTTACTTCTCTAGATGGCTTGTTATTCTACATTTTTTGGGAGGTAACGTTAATTCCTATTTGGTTTATTGCAGCACTTTGGGGGCAAGAAAACAAAAGATTCGAATTCACAACAAAATTCTTTGTTTATACTTTCGTAGGGTCATTATTTATGCTTGCAGGAATTATTTATGTTGGAATTCACTCGGCATCTTTTGCTCTTACCGATTTATATAATGCTAACTTAGGAGAAACTCAACAAATTGTTGTGTTCTGGATGATTTTCTTTGCTTTTGCGGTTAAACTTCCGGTATTTCCTTTCCATACTTGGCAACCGGATACGTACACATATTCGCCAACGCAAGGCTCAATGCTTTTATCAGGTATTATGCTTAAAATGGCGATTTACGGTGTAATGCGTTATCTATTACCTATCACACCTTCTGCAATCTTCGGAATCAGTGGTCAGATTGTAATTATTTTAGCAATTGTAGGGATTGTACACGGTGCATTAATTGCGATTATCCAAACGGATATGAAGAGAATTATCGCTTATTCATCATTCTCTCACGTAGGTTTGATGGTAGCAGGTATTTTTGCTTCAGCAGTAGTTACATTAAATGGAACATTCACAGTAGAAGGAGCTGAAGGAGCTCTGGTACAAACTTTTGCTCACGGTATCAACGTTGCTGGTCTTTTCTTTTGCTGTGATATTTTATACAAAAGATTTAAATCTAGAGACATCAGACAAATGGGAGGTTTAGCAAGAGTAGCTCCTAAATTTGCGATTCTTTTCCTTATTGTAATTTTAGGTTCAATGGGGGTTCCATTAACGAATGGTTTCATTGGAGAATTTATCTTGATTAAATCAATTTTCAGCTTTAATGTTTTAGCATGTATCATTGCAGGTCTTACAGTAATTCTTTGTGCTGTTTACTTGCTAAGATTCTACGGAAAAGCAATGTTTGGTAAAGGTGATGATGCGGTTTTAGCTACTGCAAAAGACCTTTCTGCAGTTGAGTTTTCAGTATTGGCTAGTATTGCTGTATTTGTAATCGTGTTGGGTATTTTCCCTCAACCGGTTATTGATATGGTAGGAAGTTCTGTGAGATTTATCTACACAGCCATGATTAGCTAAAAGATAAAAAGAGTATAAGAAATAAAAAATTAAGAAGGAAGAAGAAAGTACAGGTTTAAATGATTTAGGAAGCAATTTCACCATCTAGACTTTATACTTACTACAACTTTCAAATCTCAAAAATAAATTATGAGTGTTTTAATTATTGTTTTCCTAACGGCCGTTGCTGCTTTGTTTTCAGGAGTTTTTGAAAAAGGAAAATTAGCAAGATACATCGGTATTCTAGGGCTTATTATTGCGCTGGTTGTAAGTTTTATGCCACAGGCAGAATTCTTCAATCAATACAAAACAATGTATAACTATAGCGTGAATGCTGCTTTATTTACCAAAATATCATTGGTAATAACATTATTACTTTTCTTCTTGGGAGGTTTTGCTTTCAGCAATCACAGAAGCCACCAATCTGAATTGTATGCTTTAATGCTTTTCGCACTTTGCGGAGGTATTACCCTTTTCGGATTCCAGAATTTGGTAACATTGTTTATCGGTATTGAAATTCTATCTATCCCATTATACGTAATGGCAGGAGCGAATAAAACTGATCTTAGATCCAACGAAGCTTCGATTAAGTATTTCCTTATGGGAGCATTTGCAACAGGTTTCTTACTTTTCGGTGTTGCTTTAATCTACGGAAGTGTTGGAAGTTTTGATTTAATGAATATTCAGGATTTCAGTATTGCGCATCCTACAAACATTATGTTTATCATTGGGGTAATTATGATGCTTTGTGCGATGTCTTTCAAAGTAGCTTTAGCACCGTTCCACATGTGGAGCCCAGATGTATATTATGGTTCACCTTCTTTAATCACTGCTTTTATGGCAAGTGTTGTAAAGATTTCAGGGTTCTTTGCTTTATTTAAAATGATGAGCATTGGCTTTGTTGGAGTAACTGAAGAGTGGATTAACATTTTAGGCGTGTTCATCATCATTACTTTACTTTTGGCAAACGTAATGGGTCTTGCACAAACCAATGCAAAAAGAATGTTGGCGTATTCATCAGTTTCGCACGCAGGTTATATCGGTTTGGTATTCTTCGGGATGAATGCTTTATCTACATACACGTTAGCTTTCTATTTATTTGCGTATTCTTTAGCAACGGTAGGAGTTTTCATGTGTCTAATTTATGTTGAGAAAATCAAAAGAGAGGCTTCTTACGAAGCGTTCAAAGGATTGGCAAAATCTGAGCCTTTATTGGCAGTAGTAACTACGGTTTCTCTACTTTCAATGGCGGGTATTCCATTAACAGCAGGTTTCATGGGGAAATTTGGACTGTTTGCACAGGCTTTAGGGAACGATCATAATGTCTTTATTGTATTGGTAGCAGTTTTAGGTTCGGCAATATCAATTGCTTATTATTTAAGATTAATTATCGCCATGTTCTTCTTTAAAGAAACTACTTTCAAAACAACAGAAAAAGCAACACTTACGTACAATATTGTAGCCGTATTTGTTATCGCTTCTCTAATTATCTTGGGGGTTTTCCCAGATTTGTTTGCTAAAGTTTTCGCTTTTGTAGGATAAGAAAATAAACGATTCAAAATATAAAAGATGCAGTCTTAAGATTGCATCTTTTTTTTGGTTTAAACGTGTTCTTTTTTAGATTGTACTCCTCCGGAGTTCTGTTTTCATATAAACTTTTCTATACCCTATTTTTAGCAATTTTCATAAGTTTATATTTATTCTTTAATGAGAAATTAGAATACTTTCAAAAACAAAAAGCTGTATATTTATCACTTAAATTTATGACCATGACAATAAAATCCATGTTTTTAGCATTTATACTAATGCTTTCTACCTCTAAACTATTTTCTCAGACTACAGAAGGGCAAATTTCTTATAAAATAGAAATTACCGGAGACTCTCCCGAAATGGCAAATGCAGCAACCATGTTACAGGGATCCTTAATGGAGTTGTATTTCATAAAAGATAAAACAGCAGTGGAGATGAAAATGGGAGAAATGATGAAAATGAAGACCTCTATTGATGCAAAACTAAATAAAGGCATCATTTTGATGGAAGTGATGGGAAACAAAATTGCGACCAAAATTGATGATGTAAAAAACAATGAAGAAAGCCAAAAAGACGAGATTGTTGCAACTGCCGAAACCAAAACCATCTTAGGGTTTAACTGCAAAAAATACATTAAAAAAAATGAACAAGGGAAAACTTTAATAATTTGGACTACAAAAGATATCGTTACCAATTTGGTAGGACAACAACAGTTTGTAAAAGCTGATCTCGGTATACCATTAGAGTTTTCTACCAGTGATGATGGCATGACGATGAATTTTACAGCAACATCTTTTACTAAAAAAGTAGATCCATCCATCTTCAAAATAGATGTTCCGGAAGGTTACAATATTATGACCGAAGAAGAACTGAAACAAATGGGCGGATAAGAAAATAAATGTACAATGCAGTCTTTTAGATTGCATTTTTTTATTTATATCATGATGTGAAAATAAAAAGACTGCTTTTTCAAGCAGTCTTTACTATATGATAAAGTTGTATTTGGTTAAAACTTATTGTTCACGTCCGTAAACGTTCCGGTAACAGTTGTGTTTCCATTTCTTGTAAGGGTACCGTTAATGGTAATAGAAGAATTGGTTCCGATGAACTCAATTTTAGATTTGTTGTTCATGGTAAGATTTCCAAAGATGGTTACATTTCCTTGAATTTTCCATGTAGAATTAGCATTCAAGATCATGTGTCCGTACGTTGTAAAGTTACCATTCAGGTTGAATAATGAACCTCCATTTACATTTAGAGAATTCCACGGGTTAGATTGAGATCCTTGATAGAAAGTTCCGTACATATTAAACGTACCGTTGCTGTTGATGTTTACACTTTGCGAAACAGTAAGGGCACCGCACCAAGTAAGGCTTTCGTTTACATTCATTCCTTGTAGGCTCTTTGTTCCTGAATATTCAAGAGTTTGACCAGAGTTTACATTTAACCAATCATTTCCAGTATATTCTGGGTACTGAGAACAGTTCATCCCTCCGTTTGCAGGAGCTACTGTTTTGATAATTTTTAAACCGCCTGTTCCACCTGCAACAAAGATGTATTCACCTTTACTTACTACATAGTTTGAAGAACCTGTTAAACTAAGTGATCCTTTTAAAGCTAAATTTGTAGTTCCCGGTTCGTACACATAAAGACCTGCACCACCATTTGCTACAAATACACGACCTTGGTTTACAGAAACGGCATTACTCATAATATCTGCCTGATCTACACCCACAACAGATGTTGGTACATTAAGCTGCTGTACTAACGCTCCTGATGTAAGATTGTAAACTCCTACTCCATTATATCCTGAAGAAACTAAAAGTTTACCGTCGATAAAATCTATTGTTCTTTTTGCATTTGCAATGTCTGTATTGGTATTGAAAGAAGCAATAAGGTTTAGACCGTTTGCGCTATAAACTTTCACTCCATCAGTTCCGCTTAGCGCAACAATTTTATTATCATTATATCCTAAAGCTCTTAAGTCATTCAAAGGAATAGAAAATTCTACTTGCTGATTGCTCTTATTTAATTGAGCTAAAACCCCTGAAGTACCAGAAACGGCATAGTATTTAGACCCAAAAGATGTAACATCTGTGGCTACTTTACCAGGAATGAATGTTTGCTGAAAAGAAGTTCCAAGCATTCCTCCATTTAAAGCCATACTTCCAACAAAAGCTGGGTTTGCGTTTCCTGAAGCATAAATATCTTTAGAACCTGCGATGTACAATTTACCATCATCATAACGTACAGAGCTTACGTCTGTATTAGGTAAAATTGCCTGCATTACCAATTGTGGAGAGTTTGGATTGCTTACATTAATTACTTCTACCGCACCTAAATACGTTTCACCTTCGGTGTTGTAAGAAACATAGGCGTAATTACCCTCCAAAGCAATGTGTGTCGCACGAAGCGTCTTACCATTGTACGAAGGCGGAGCTACCTCAGCAACAAGTACCAAAGGAAAATTTCCGGCAACATTTGTTTTGCCACCCGAACTAGGTTTCATGTCTAGTACTCCGGCATTATCAAAAAGGATTCTTTTGCTTAGCGCTTTTGCATCGCTGTTTAGAATTAGGCCTTCTTCTTGGCCATTTTGCATCTCCCCATCGTCGTTTCTACACGAAACAACCGTCAACAAAGATGCTAGAACTGCATAGGATAGTATTTTTCTCATAATTCCTCTGTGCTCTTAAATTTAGAACAAGCACTTTTTTTTAAAATTTTTTTTCTTTTTTATTCCTTTTAAAACCTAGGTTTTTTCAAGAAACGGTGCAAAGGTACAACAAGATCTTCACACAATTATGATAATTTTAAAAAATTTTACAAATTTAACATTCATATCTCTTTACAATTGATTTATTTTAGCCAATAAATGAAAACAAATCGATTACACAGCGTTTTTAAACCTTTATTTTTGCTGAATTCAAAATTATTTATATTTAAACTAAATCTATTTTTAAAATCTTCTTTAATTTTCCTACCTTTAGTCTCCAATTTTATTTAGTGTCACAATTTTTGCAGGAAGAGAGCCCGTTTCATGTTTTTTTATCGTTCAAAAAGTATTTGGATGTACTAGAACACATTCGTCATAACGACAGAATTGAATATCGAGTAAACTACGCCGAATCTATTATCGAGCGATTTAAGAAATTCCCTGAACTTATTGAAGGTTCACAAGATTTCAACCTTCTCAGCAAGCACGAAGATTTAATCAGGCTTCTTTTAGCAGACCTCTTCCCTACTGGTCTTACTAATAATGAGATTAAAGCAGCTAGTATACCTTTATCAAATATTACATTTAATTACACCGAAAGGTTTAGAAAAATTTTGGCAGATGCGGGACACAATTTCAACCTTGAGTTTAGAGAAATGTCTACAGATGAAATCTACATCCTTTCTTGCTGCATTATAATACAGGTCTATTTCAGGAAAGATATTAAAATTAATATTCCGTTTTACTACGACATTCCCGACCAAAATGGTGTTATAAAACATTATAAAATAACGGTAAATTCAGATTTTTCAGAAATTACCCCATTGGAAACAACCCACCTTCCAAGCGATAAAGACCTAGAAATTCTTTTAGAAAATATAGATGACATAAGCCTTTGGAAAAAACATTTCCCTCCACATTCGTGGTCTTTGAAAGGGTTTAATATTTTTTCGCTCGTAGACTGTACTACTGAAGTTGCTCTATCTGATCTGAAATCTACCATGATTAAGATTGATCCTGAAAACCCTTTACCCAACGAAAATCTAAAGGAAATTTTCAAATCATATTTTGATGTACCGCAGCTTAATTTTGGATTAATGTTGATGGATCATCAACACCAAAGATTAGAAAAACTACCGGTGTATGAAAATATTTTAACAAGCTATCTTTTAGACTTTTGGATTAATCTGTACGACGGAGAAATGCGGAAGATGGCGTTTCAAAATTTAAAATACAATCCCAAACCAGTTGCAATTTCCGATGTTGATCACTTTGATGAGGAAATAAAAAATTCTCCAAATTTTGAGATTCTTACCAAGAACAACATCAAAAGTTTCATGGTAATCCCCATCATTCATGAAGGCGAGGTTTTAGCTTTAATGGAATTTACTTCCGAGATCGCAGGAAGCTTTAATGGTTTAAAACTGCGAAAACTGGATTCTATGAGCGACATTCTGATTTTTTCTCTCAACCGTTTTAAACACGAAAGAGAAAACCAAATTGAAGCCATTATTCAGCGTGAATACACGAGTATTCATCAATCTGTATTGTGGAAATTCAAAAATGAAGCAGAAAAATATTTCAATGCATCCATTCAGAAAAAACTCTATACACTCAAAGAAATTAGCTTCAAAAATTTAAGTCCGCTTTTTGGAGTTTCAGATATCAGATCTTCTTCAGAAAAACGATTTAATCTTATGTTGGCTGATCTTAACGAGCAAATAGAAACCCTTTGCGACATTTTTTCCGGCACACAAATACAAGACCAAGACAAATATTTATTTGCCTTAGAATTATTTGAAAACGAACTGAACAATGATTTCAAAGCAGATACCGAACAAAGATTTCAACGTTTACTGAACGAGGAAATTCACCCTTTGCTACAGGCTGAGCTAGAGCTGCATTCGGATAAAAATATTAAAGATTATTTCTCCAAAATATATTCTGTAAACAGTCTTTTCTACTCAAACCGAAAAAAATTAGACGAATCTATCACTTTAGTGAACAGAAAGATTGCCGATATTCTAGACGAAAGCCAAATCGAAGCACAGGAAATATACCCTCATTATTTTGAAAGGTTTAAATCTGACGGAGTAGAGCATAATTTATATATTGGTCAAAACCTAAATCCTACGTTACCATACTCTTCTAAAAATCTAAGTAAACTACGTTTTTGGCAGCTGGAAACGATTTGCAAAATAGAACAGGAGTTTAAAAAATTTGGAAAGCAGCTTCCTATAGACTTAGAAATTGCTTCCATGATTTTTGTTTACAACGAACGAATCGATGTACGTTTTCGTATGGACGAAAAAAGGTTTGATGTAGATGGAGCGCACAATTCTTTCTACGAAATCATTAAAAAACGTTTAGAAAAAGCAAAAATTAAAGATTCTAACAAAAGAATAACTTCGCCGGGAAAAATCACCATCGTCTATTTCGGAATGGAAAACCAAAAAGAATATCTTGGGTACATTTCTCGACTTCAGAAAAATCTTATTCTGAAAAACGACGTAGAACTTCTTCGTGTTGAGGATCTACAAGGCGCTTCCGGGCTTTTAGCGATGAGAGTTTCTTTAGCGTAAACGTAATTAAAGCGTAAGAAAAGCGTAAGCAAAAGACAGTACAGAAATAATAATTCCTGCCATAAAAATCTTATACGTTGTAGAAAGCAGTTTGTATTTTCGGTCTAAAACCTTTCCTAAAAAGTACAAATCCTTCACCATCATATCGTAAATGTATTCTCTGTCTTTAATTAAATCTCGCATCGATGTTTGAAAATCATCAAAAAGCATCTGCTCAAAATTTCCAAAGAACAAAAGATTCACTTTTCTATCAGAAACATCTTGCGGTGTAAAACGTGTTTTGGTAACATTCGGTTTTGTAGAAAGAATGGCAAAAATGATCGTTAAAACACTTGAAATTAAAAGCAAAAACGTAGGAATTATTAAATGTGTATTTTTTGGCGTATCCAACTTTGGAACCAAAACCGAAAGACAAACCGAAATAATAATAGCATTTACAGAAAGCAAAATATTGGCTTTGCTGTCTGCAATATCGCTCAATCTTGTATGATTATTCAAAGTAACTCTAAAAAGCGTATCGACACTTCTGTCTGATTTTTCTTCCTTTTTTTCTGGTTTTTCTTTTTTCTTGCCTTCTTCTTTTTCCAACTTCTTTTCTATTTTTTTGATATTTTTTTGCTTTAAAGGCTCCCAAGAAACCTTAGCGTAATCGGTAAAGTATGTATGTTTATTTTTTAGAAAATCCAGATTCATTACATTCCAATCTTCTGTAGAAAAACAAGGACCTCCTGTAAGTTCCCACTCTTTTCTAAGCGCTTCCGCCGTATCATTGTAAAACGGACTCGAGAAATGGCTAAAATCTGCATCTTTCATAATCATCTCCTTTAAATTTTCAGGTTGATGATATTTTTGAGTTGAGAGAATAAGCGCCGTAACTTCCTGAATATAATCTTCAGGATAATTTTCGTTTTTTAAAAACTCTTGCATAATTACAGCTCCCCTTTCCTCATGACCTTCTGCATTGCAATCGGTAAAACCCACGTCGTGAAACCAGAGTGCCAAAACAATTTTTTCTCTTTCTTTTTCAGAAATAGCACTATGTTTGATAATTTCTTCTGCCTTTTGTACAGCAAAAGAAGTGTGAATAAAATTATGGTAAAAGTAAACCGAAGATAACTTATCTTTGAATAAGCTTTCTACGTAGTTTTTAGCTTTATCTAAAATATTCATTGCAGATTTTTCTTAATGTAAATGTATGAATTTATCTTTAACCTCATCTTTAAAAAATAGCCGTCCTTTTTTCGGCATCATTCTATTTTCCCTGCTTTTATACTCTTGTGCCACTTACAAAGTTCACAAGGGAAAAAAGTTGAACGAAGTTTCTTCGGCTCAAATACAAAACAAATCAGATTTTCAGCTTTTTCTTCTAGGTGATGCAGGAAACGCCAATGAAGAACAATCACAACAAACACTTAATCTTTTAAAAAACAAACTTGCAGCAGCAGATTCAAATTCTATGCTCATTTTTTTAGGTGACAACATCTACCCTCTCGGAATGCCAAAAGAAACGGATAAAGATTACCCTTTAGCGAAACAAAAATTGGAAAACCAACTTGCCATTACCCAAAATTTTAAAGGTAAAACATTGGTTATTCCGGGAAATCATGATTGGTATCACGGTGTAGAAGGATTGAAAGCGCAGGAAGATTTCGTTAAAAGTTATTTAAATGATAAAAAATCTTTTCTACCGAAAAATTCTTGCCCCATTGATGCAATAGACCTCACAAAAGATATAAAGCTAATTGTAATAAACTCCGAATGGGCGCTAATTGATTGGGATAAGTATGTAGGGATCAACAAAAATTGCGACATAAAAACTCGGGAAGATTTTTACGATGAATTCCGAGACTTAATCGTAAAAAATCAAAATAAGAGAATAATTGTAGCGTTGCATCACCCAGTTATCAGTTCAGGAGTGCATGCAGGCTTCAACTCTGCAAAGTCGCATCTTTCGGCTTTTAACGGTAAAGTTCCCATTCCTGGTGTTGCAAGTATACTTACTACTTTAAGAAGTGCATCTGGCGCAAGTATGGAAGACATAAGCAATAATCATTACGACGACTTTGCAGGAAGAATACAAAACATTATTCAAGACAATAAAAATGTAATTTTGGTTTCTGGTCATGATCATAATCTTCAGTATCATTCCGAAAAAAACATCAGACAAATCATTAGCGGAGCGGGTTCAAAGACAGATCCAGTTACGATTACTTCAGAATCCGATTTTGCTTATGGAGGGAGCGGTTTTGCAGTTTTAAATTTAAGATCAGACAAAAGTGCAGATGTTGAATTTTTTTCAACAAAAAACAATCAGTCGGAAAGTCTTTCTCATATTCAGGTTCAAAATAAACCTGGAGAATTTGTAAACAACTTTCCTACGACACTTCCATCCAACTTTACGGCTTCTGTGTATGATTCTAAAAAGACTCAGAAAAGCAAATTTTACCGTTGGCTTTGGGGAGATTTGTATAGAGAATATTATGGTATACCTGTACAAGCAGAAGTCGCTAATCTTTCGACTTTAAATGGAGGCTTCACGCCGATTCGAGAAGGTGGCGGAAACCAGTCGAACAGCTTAAGAATTGAAACCGAAGACGGACAAGAATTTGCAATGCGTGGATTAAAGAAAAACGCTATTAGATTTTTGAATAATCAAGGATTTAAGAAAAACAGTTTTTCAGACGATTTAAAAAACAAATTTCCAGAAAGATTTTTACTCGATTTCTACACTACAAGCCACCCTTACACTCCTTTTGCTATCGGGAATTTGTCTGATAAGATAGGGCTTTTTCATAGCGACCCAAAACTTTATTACGTTCCTAAACAAAAACAACTTGGTGATTTCAACAAAACTTACGGCGACGAATTGTACATGATAGAAGAGCGCTTCTCTTCCGATTCTAAAACTTTAGCTTCGCTAGACAACGCTACCGATGTGGTTTCTACACTAGATGTTATAAAAAATTTACAGAAAAACAGCAATTATTCTGTAGATCAGGATTTATATATCAGAGCAAGACTTTTTGATATGCTAATTGGCGACTGGGACAGACACGACGACCAATGGAAATGGGCTGAATACAAAAACGGCAACAACGTAGTCTATAAACCCATCCCAAGAGATCACGACCAGGCTTTTAGTAAGTACGACGGCGCTGCTTTTACGTTTATTATGAATATCCCAATGATTCGCCACATGAAATCTTTTAAAGAAGATCTTAAAAGCGTAAAATGGCTGAATACTGAAGGATACCCTCTAGACCTAATCTTTTTGAGAAGCGCCACAGAAAAACAATGGCACAACCAAGCGAAATTTATCCAAGAACACATTTCGGATGCAGATATTGATAACGCATTCAAAAATTTACCTCAAGAAGTACAAGATGAAACAGTTCTTGATATTCAGCAAAAATTAAAAGAAAGAAAAAAGAAGCTTGATTTGTACGCTACTCAATATGTAATTGCATTATCAGAAAAAGTACCACTTGCCGGAACTGTAAACAAAGATAAATTTGTTGTTTCTAAAGACATGAAAGGTCTTGTAACGGTAAAAATATACGAACTGAATGAGAAAAAAAATTCAGAAAATTTGGTTTTTGAAAAAACATACAACGATAAACTAACCAAAGAAATCTGGATTTACGGTCTTGAAGATGATGATACATATGAAGTTACCGGAAACGCTAAAACCAAAATAAACATTCGATTAATCGGCGGATATAACCATGATGTTTACAAAGTTGCCAACGGAAGCCGTGTGAAAATTTACGATTATAAATCACAAAAAAACACCTACGAAACTAAAGGAACACACAAAAGCATTCGAGATGATTACGAAATTAACACCTACAACTGGAAACATCCAAAATATAATTTCTTTGCGAGATATCCGAACGCTAATTACAACCCGGATGATGGTATTATTCTAGGCTTTGTGGCCAATTATACTGTAAATAATTTCATTAGAGACCCATTCTCTTCACGACATGCGCTTAGTGCAAATCTTTACACAGCAACAGGTGGGTTCAATTTAGGTTATAAAGGAATTTTTAAAAAAGCAATAGCAGGTTGGGATGCACAAATTGATGCACTTTACACCACACCACATTTTGCCAGAACATTTTTCGGACTTGGAAACGAATCTCCGTACAATGCGGATGAAGATGATAAAAACTACAACCGTGTAAGAATTTCGCAGATAAAATTTGCACCTTCAATCTCAAAGAAAAGCTGGCTCAATTTGAAACATCAAGTTCAGCTGACTTTTGAGCATTCTGAAGTACAAAGAAATGAAGACAGAATTGTAGCTGTTTCTAAAGACATCAACCCAGAAGTTTTCAACGGGCAACAGTTTGCGGGAGCCAATTACACTTTCAGTTTCAAAAATACAGATAGTAATTCTTTCCCAACTTTAGGGATGGAACTTGTCTTAAATGCAGGTTGGAAAACCAATTTATCACAGTTTAACCAAAACTTTGTTTCTTACCAAGGAACCTTAAACTTATTCAAAAAAATAGATAAAAACGGAAAATTTGTTTTTGCTAATTCTATGAATGCGATCATTCTGAACAACAATAATTTTGAGTTTTATCAAGCAGCAAGTATTGGTGGAAGATCCGGTTTTAGAGCCTACAGAAATGAAAGATTTTCAGGCAAATCATCCTTCTTGAACAGCGCAGAAATTCGCTGGGATTTTGGGCGCATTAAAAACAATTTTATCCCAACAAACATGGGGGTTTTGGTAGGTTATGACGTGGGAAGAGTGTGGACAGACTACGAAATCTCGAACAAATGGCATCAAGGAGTGGGCGCAGGTTTCTGGCTTGGAGTTTTAGATATGTTCTCTGCGCACCTCGATTATTTTACAGGTTCTGATGGCGGTAGAATTTCTGGCGGTGTAGGAATGAGTTTCTAAAATATTTTACAGAATATTTGTACAAAACAAAACCTTCAAGATTTTTAAAGTCTTGAAGGTTTTTTATTAATTAAAGCGAAAAACTATAGATATTTCCGCCTTCATTTTTATCTTTTTCGTCGGCGATAAGTATTGTTTTGTCATCAATAAAAACCACCGCTTCTTTTTGCGACTCGTGTTTTAAAGATATTTTTTGAATTTTAGCTGAATTAAAATCATCTGCTTTAAACCCAGAAAGAATATGAATATTTTTATGTGTTAAAAGCACAATCTGATTATCCGAATTGAGAGAAGCCGAAGTAATTGCAGCATCGTTGTACCCACCTTCTAACTTTAATTTCCCAACTAATTTCGCTTCGAAATCACCTTCTTTGTTTGGAACTTGAAAAACGAGAAAAGTACCGTCAAAACCTTTGCTTCTGTTTTTTGTGAAGAGATAAAAGTAGCCGTCTTTTTCTACAAAAGCTTCGCAATCGTACAGTAAGTTTGATTTTTTAGGAGGAAATTCGGTTTGACTTTCATAATGAAATTTTGTAGTCTGAACTACTTTCGTAGATTTTTGTGCGCTGTTTTTTAAATCTAATTTAATGATAGAAAGATTTTGTCTGTCATTGTCGTTATTGCCAAAATCACCGATGTAAAAATTGCCGGCTTTATCTTTTGTAATATCTTCCCAGTCGTTATTTTCAGCGTTTTCAACCAAAACATCTGCAATCAGATTTCCTTGTCTGTCTAAACCATAGACCATATTTTTATTACCCGAATCTTCAATCGCCCAAATCGTTTTTTGATCTTGCGAAAGTGCAATTCCAGAGACTTCTTTTAGCTTTTTCGGAAGCGAAAATTCAGTTTTCAATTCGTTAGTTATCGCCTTTTCTTGGTTTTTGGGACTGCAACTAAATATGAAAATTGCAAGAATATAAGTAAGTTTCATAGGTTTTCTTTAAGGTTTAAACTTTAAGAGAATATGGTCTATCAAATGTATTTCTTTTTTCAGCATAAAAAAAGCCTTCAAAGAAAACTTTGAAGGCTTGATATTGAATCTAAGATTATTCTGAAATATGTTTCTTTTTTCCGTAGAAAGCAGCTAAACCAACAGCAGCCAAAACCAAAATTGGAATGTACTGATCAATTGGAGCTGGATCTCCCGGACCGGCAGGAAAATCACCTGCAAGACTTGCATCTTCTGTAGTCTCTACCTCGTCGTACACATATCGATTGCTTTCATTTGAAAATGCAAAAGTGGATAAAAGTAATGTACCTATGATGAATAATTTTTTCATTGTCTTAATAAGTTATTTTTTTTGTGTATTCTTTACCTGCAGATTTTGCTTTAATAATGTAAAAGCCTTTTGCATCTACATGAATTTTCACCAATTGAGAAGAAGCATTGATTTCCTGAACTTTTCTACCTGCAGCGTCAAAAATTTCAATTTTTTCAATGTTTTTAGTATTTCTCGCGTAGAAATCGTCGCCTTGTCTGTACACTTCGAAACCACCTTTTTGAGCTTCAGAAGTAGAAAGTGTTCCTAGTTGATAAACAATCTCGAATCTATCGGCAACTTCACCTGCGTTTGCTGTAAAATTATATGATGTGTTTTGAAGATTGGTATACGTACCTAAAAGCATATCGTGCAAATAAATTGCCTGTCCGTTATTGAAAATTCCTTCTTTTTGAGTTAAAGAAATAGTGAAATTTCCTGTTTCAAAATGTTTTGCTCCCACCGGAACAACATCTGAAGTATTGAAACTTCCCTTCCCTTGAATAATCAATTTTTCAGAACCTGCAAAAGTGTAAAATGCATCAGAACCTGTTCCTAAAGCTTTAGAATCGTATGCATCAAAAGCATTTGAAGCACCATTTACATACGCCACAACAAAAGTGTTATTTGTGTTGTAAGAAGAGCTTAATTTCACCCAATATTTTCCTTCCAAAGAAGAATTGTTTTTATTGAAGAAAGAACCTGCCTCGCTTGTTCTCATGGCATTTGTGAAACTTAGAGAAGTATCTGAAGGATTTGTAGCTTGTACAAAGAAACCTTGCGCTACTTTAGCAACATTACCTGTAGGATTTACCAAAACATTTGGTGCAGGTGCCCAAACTTGTGTATTCGGATTGTAAGTTGCGTATCCAACGTTGGTTGTTGTATTTCCAGCTTGAGTAGTTACAGGATCACTATTGCTATCCCAGAAATAGAATGTGCTTCCAACTTTCGTTGAGTTTGCATTGTAAAAATCAACCAAATTCAAGTCTGAAGGATAAGGATTTCCTACAAGATTATAACCAAAACTTGAGGTGTTTAATGTATATGTTAAATTATCATTATTAGGAGTTCCTACAAAAGATACCGCAGCATTGGCCATCGGATTTTTAATAGAATATCCTTTCCCCACAACAGAAGTTGTACCTGCATTCACAAAATAATTTGTTGCAGTATTGTATTCAGTAATAAATTGTGGTGTCGTTGCTCCAAAAATCGTTGTTAAATTTTGGTTCGCTACCGGCGAAGCCCAGAATGCATATTTGTTTGCTGCACTTGCTCCAGTTTTGTTTACGGTAAATGTACCACTGTAAGTTAAAGTAGAACCTGATCTTTGGATAAGGTTACCTCCGTTTTCTACTATAACATTTTCTCCTGTGATGGTATTACCAGAGGTAATTTCTAAAACTGCCCCATTTTGGATTGTGATATTTCTTGCCGTAAATATCGGCTGAGTTGTTGTTGAATAGTTTCCTGCAATGATGGCATCTTTACCCGTAGGCAAACCATTTGACCAAGAAGAACCGTTCCAAGTAGTAACAGCAATTCTTTTATATAAATTTACTTCAGGAGCAACTGTAGAAGATGTATAGGCCTTAAAACCTGGCGTTCCTAATTGTGAATTATATTTCAATAATCTAGTAGCATCGCTCGCATTTGAAACTGAAAAATATCCTCCAGATTGATATGAAATATTCCATTTTTGCTGATTATTAGTAACTGATGCAACAGTAGATAAGTTTGTACTACTAACGTAATTTAAATAATTAGAACTATTAATATTCTTAATTGTATACGAACCATTAACATTAAGAATATTCCATACAGAAGTCGTCGCAGGATTAACAACAATATTATTTACAGCATTTAAACCGACTGTCACACTAGCACCACTTGTGATCAAGTTGGTTGCCATAACTTGGTCATTTGCATCGGCAATAATATAATCTCCATCCGTTAAAGATGCTAAACTTGAAATTTTTTCAAACCTTCCAACGCCTGAATAAATTGGAGAAATCACAATATTTCCTGAAGTAATTGTTGAAAAACTTCCTGAAGTTGCAGAAAGTGTATACGTATCTGCAGTATCAAACTTCACATCACTGAAAGTTGCAATACCATTGGTAAAACTCACGTTTGTTGTAGAACCAGACATTACACCTGAACCACTTGCTTTTGTCACAGTAACTGTTCCTAAATAGCCTGTATCAACAGTATTAGAAGCTGTTCTAGCTTCAATTGTAAAAGAAGCCAAATTAGAATTAGCAGTTCCATTTGAAGGAACATTTACAAATGCAATTTGTGTTGCAGGTGTCAATGTCGAAAAACTCTGCTCAGTACCATAAACATAATTTCCATTAGCATCTTTCACATACGCCTTATAATAATAAGTCGTAGCACTAGACAAAGAACCTAAATCGTAAGAATATGTTCCTGTTGCCACCGAAGAGCCTACTGCGATAGGCGCTCCATAAGTATTACTTGCTGTTCCGTATACAAAACCTTTCTCTGTAGAAGCAGGACAAGTACCTACCGTCGTAACATTTCCGTTAAGAGTTACTCCTGTGTAAGCAATTGATGTTGCAGCAGATGTTGTTACAACTCCTGTTACAGAAGAAAGACCAGTACCATTAATACTATATGTTGGAGAATTACTTCCTGACGTTGTACTACTTACCGTAATTGTCGAAGATTGTGTTCCTGTTGAAGTAGGGGTAAATGTACTTGTAAAAGTTGCAGTTCCACCTGCAGCAATAGTAGGAGAAGATAAAGCAGAAAGCACAAATTGAGAATTACTAGATGAAACACTTACTCCAGTTGCATCGATTGTGCCGTTATTAGTTATTGTGTACGTTACGGGTGTATTCGCTGTATTTAAACATGAAGAACCGTTTGATGCTGATCCTGAAATGGAAAGATTAGGATTAGACGAAGAAACAGTTCCTTTTACTGCAATATCATCTACACACCAAAATTCTTGATAAGCATTATTTACCGCAACAATTTTGATATAAAGAGTTGCCCAAGAATCTGGAATATTAATAATTATTTTTGAAAAAGCATTAGCTCCTGTCTTTGTTTCACCACTACCTGAAGTTGATGAGTATGACTGTACTGCTTGCGTTCCTGCATTTGTTGTAATAACACCTGTACCACTCATACCCCATCTAATATTACTATTTGCTCCTGTCGCATTAATCAAAACATCAGGTGTCGAAGAAAACGTTGTTGTTTCAGACACATATACTTCTAATTTATCAACAGTGGTATCAATACCGTTTCCTGTTGTAGTTGAAATTGAAGAATTCCAAAGCTCAACAAATTTAGACGAATATCCAGAAACAGATATTGCATTTGTAATTAAAGTCGATGTATAAGTTGCAGAACCAGAAGCACCACCTTGCCCAGACTGAAAAGATTTTAAACCTGTCTTTATTCTTTCTGCAGGAGTTCCTGAATTAGTTGTCGATGAAGACCAAGTTCCCGCGCTACTTAATGAGATTGTAGAACCAGAATCTTCTGCGCCATTAAAAGCAATCGTAGTTTGCCCCCATCCCCACACAGAGAAAAGAGCCATCAAAAACGCTAAAGCCGTTTTTGAGAATAGTAAATTTCTTTTCATAAAATTCTATCTTAATAGAATGCAAAAATATATTTTTTTACAATACAAAATTGTTCTAAAAATTACATTTACATTAATTAATCATCAAATATTTAGAAAAGATTAGCATAATATATTAAAATTAACCACTGTTACTTTATTTTATCAACAAGAGTATAAAAGAAAAAATCAAGATTTTTTTAATTTTTTAAACTGAAAAAAAGAAAATCTCACACTTTTTTCAAGATTATCAATCGTTTGTTGGTGATAGAGAAAAAAACCAGCAGTTAGCCCCATTAAGCTTCCAATAATGGTATCAATTAATCTTGCTTCCATTAATTCCGCAACATTATGATGCACAAGACTGCCTGTTTCTACCAACAAAATCGTGAGTGGCGTGAGAAAAACAACGGCAAAACCATAGTTTCTCACAATCATTAGTTCAACAATATATTGTAAAATCATGATGATTACAATCATCGTAATTTTTTCTGGATTAAAATAAAGAATCACTGAAGCTAAACCAAGACCTACAAAAGTTCCGATAATTCTATGCAAATTTCTTTGTCTTACGTGCTCAAAACTTCGCCCTTGAATGATAGCAATCGTAGAAATAGAAATCCAATACGTGTTTTGGAATTTTAATAAATGACCAATTATTAAGGTAAGCGTCATGAAAACTGCGATAATACCACTTTCAACAAATTTCGTATATCTTTTTTTTCTGAAAGTTCTCCTCGGAAGACTTATTACAGCCGATTTTTCAACAAAAACCGAATAAATAAACGCAAAAGAACAAGAAAGAATAGCTCCCATCGCAAATAACCCAATTCTTGTGGGAATCATCTCCAAATCGAACTGAAAATTACTCGCCATTGCCGCAACCATGATGAAAAAGAAATTTCCAGGAGGTGGAATTTTATAATAGTTGGTGATAAAATGCGACAGAAAAGCCACAATTCCCAACGCTAAAGCACCAATATAAATATTAAAATTGAAAAACAAACTTAGCGTAAATGAAAAAATCATCCCAAAAGCACAAACTGCCAAATGAATAATTCTCTGACTTATGGGAGCTTGTGTAAAGTACAAAATCGTTAATGCACCCAAACTCGAAAGACTTCCAAAATTCGGCTTTCCAGAAAACCAACCAATCAGCAAAGGTGTACCAATACACAACGCGGCAAGCAAGGGAAAATGCCACTTGCGCTCTGTTTTTTTGATTTCGATAAGGTATTGAAAACGATTGGCAATCGGGTTTTGAACTTTCATTTACTTGTTAAATATTGATTTTATTTGTTTCAACGTAAAGATTTATTAAATAAACTTTTCATTTTTAAGGTGCAAAGCATAATCAATAAATTGGTTTAAGAATTCGCGCGTTCTTGTTTTTTAGCGACTTTCGTCATAAATATTTCCTCTAGTAGTTTCACTATACTTAACCACTATGAACACTAGGATTTTTCACAAAGAACACAAATCTTAGTGTTTATTTTGATTACTTCAGCATTTCCTTTTTCGCTTTTTCCCATAAAACATCCATTTCCTCTAAAGTTAGCTCTCCTAATTTTAAATTTGCTTCAGCTGCAAGCTGTTCCATTTTTTGAAATCTTGAAATAAATTTCAAATTCGTTCTTTCCAAAGCAGAATCGGGGTTTATCCCAGAAATTCTCGCATAATTAATCAACGAGAAAAATACGTCGCCCAACTCCTGCTCTTTTTTATCTAAATCAGTTTCAGCATGAAACTCCTGGATTTCTTCATCTACTTTTTTCCAGGCATCTTCCGCATCATGAAATTCAAAGCCAATTCCTTTTACTTTATCCTGAATTCTGTATGCTTTTACCAAACTCGGCAAACCTTTAGGAACGCCACCCAAAATAGATTTATTTCCTTCTTTCAATTTCAGTTTTTCCCAGTTTTGCTTCACTTCTTCCTCATCTTTCACTTCAACGTCGCCGTAAATGTGAGGATGACGGAAGATTAATTTTTCATTTAAAGAATTAATCACATCGGCAATATCAAAACTTCCTTTTTCAGAACCAATTTTTGCATAGAATACCAAATGAAGCAACACATCGCCCAATTCTTTTTTAATTTCCGTTAAATCTTCCTGCAACAAAGCATCAGAAAGCTCATACGTTTCTTCTAAAGTAAGATGGCGAAGCGTTTGCAAAGTCTGTTTTTGGTCCCACGGACATTTTTCACGCAAATCATCCATGATGTCTAACAATCTTCCGAATGCTTCTAGTTTTTCCTGTTTGGTATTCATTGAGGTTGAGGTTGAGGTTAAGGTTAAGGCAAATTTAATGAAAATACTTCTTAATCTAAGCCTTCATTACGAGGAGGCATAGCGAAGTAATCTGTTCGGTTTGCACAAATATCCTCAACAGATTGCTTCGCTTTGCTGGCAATGACAAACAAAAAACCTCATCATTTCTGACGAGGTTTTGTATTGAATTTCTAAAAAGATTATCCTTTTTTAGATTGTGTTGTTTTTGGAGCCGATTTCGGAGCTGAAGTAGCTTTTACTTTTGGAGTTGCTGGCTTTTCAGCTTTTGGAGCTGCAGCTTTTTTTGGAGCTGGCTTCTCTTCTGCTACAACTTCTGCTGGTTCTCCTTCAAGAGTTTCAGCTTCTGCTTTTACAAAGCTTTCAGGAGTAATGTATCCTGCTTTGTGAAGAATATTATACCACTGAGCCAATTT
Source organism: Chryseobacterium sp. HNCC26DJ239 (assembly GCF_057180445.1). Lineage (NCBI taxonomy): Bacteria > Pseudomonadati > Bacteroidota > Flavobacteriia > Flavobacteriales > Weeksellaceae > Chryseobacterium > Chryseobacterium sp. HNCC26DJ239. The sequence goes on along the minus strand of NZ_JBXUGJ010000005.1, from coordinate 70,883 downwards.
TTTGATGTCTGAAGCATAAACTCTTTCTGTATCGTAGTTTGGCAACGAAGCTCCCATAAAATCTTTAAGCTCTGCGTCTGAAGATTTGTGAGAAATTGCTTCTTTATAATCGTAATTTTTAGCAATATTTTCGAAAACTTCAAATAACGGCACTTCTTTATCGAATGTAAACATTGCAATATTGTCTAGCAAACTTACCTGGCTTGAGTTTCCGATGCTCACTTTCTTCTTAGTCGTAACATCTTCAATAATAAAACCGTTTCTAAGCTGAGAAACCAATTTGAAAAGTCCCGGTTTTCCCGAGATTGAAATTATTTTTTCTAACTGCATAATCTTGTTTTTTTGGCAGCATTACACCTGCCTTTTACCTATTTTTTATTTTCTTTATTCTAAATTTTATTTAGGGAATCTCATTTTATAGCTAATTCCCACATCGCCTTGCGAAATCTTAACCAGCTTTCCTTTCACCAGTTTTTTCTTTAAAGCACTTAAATGATCGGTGAAAAGAATCCCTTCGATATGATCATACTCATGCTGAATTACGCGGGCTCTAATATCGGAAAAAGTTTCTGTATGTTTAACGAAATTTTCGTCATAATATTCAATCACGATTGTACTTTTTCTCTTCACATCTTCTCTTACGTCTGGAATAGAGAGACATCCTTCATTAAATTTCCATTCTTCGCCAGATTCTTCAAGAATTTTAGCGTTGATGAAAACTTTTTTAAAGTCTTTCAATTCTTCGGCAATATCTTCATAATCTTCGTCTTCTGCCAAAGGCGTAACGTCTACGATAAAAAGTCTGATGTCTAAACCAATTTGTGGCGCTGCCAAACCAATTCCGTTGGCGCTGTACATGGTTTCAAACATATTATCGATAAGCTCCTGCAACTCAGGATAATCTTTCTCTATATCCTTTGCTACTTTCCTTAACACAGGATCCCCGAATGCTCGTATTGGTAAAATCATCTTGTTCTTTGTTCTAAAAAATTCTGCAATATGATAGTTGCACTTACTTTATCTATCAAACCTTTTTGCTCTCTTTGTTTTTTATTTTTCCCACTTTGAGAGATAAAAAACGAAGCCATTTTTGAGGTAAACCTTTCATCTAAACGATGAACGTGTATGTCTGGAAACTCATTTCTAAAATTTTCTATAAATTTTAAGATATCGGTTTCTACTTCAGAAAGATTCCCCTTCAAATCTGTCGGCAAACCTACTACAATAGCTTCTACCCGGTTTTCAGCGAAATATTTCTTTAAAAAATCCATCAAGGAAGTTGTGGCTACAGTATCTAAACCGCTTGCTATAATCTGCATATCATCGGTTGCTGCGATACCACATCTTGCCTTTCCGTAGTCTATTGCAAGGATCTGTTTCATAAGATTGCAAATTTAAGAAAATTTACCCATTTTATTCTAAACACAGTTTTTTTTGTAAATATTGATTATTTAAATAATATTTTTTATAATTTTATTTAATTAAACCACTCATTATGAAGCAACTCATCTTAGTACGGCATGCCAAAAGCGACTGGCCGGAAGAAACCGAAGATTTCGACAGACCGTTGGCCGACAAAGGTTTAGAAGATGCAATTTTGATGTCTCGATACATGAAAAACAATAACATCGGCATCGATTATCTTGTTTCTAGCCCCGCTGTACGAGCGCTCAATACCTGTAAAATTTTCAACCAGACCTATCAATTGAAAATGGGAACTGAAGCACAACTTTACAATCCTAAAGAAAGAAATTTCGAATCGGTGATTTATTCTTTAGATGATTCTTTGAATTCGGTGGCTTTTTTTTCCCACAACAATGGTATTTCTAATTTTGCTAATTATTTAACGGATAGTATTTTTCATTTTCCGACTTGTGGGGTTGCTGGTTTCCAAATAGACTGCGATTCTTGGTCTGAATTTGATGGAGCTAATAAAAAGTTGCTTTTCTTTTATGAGCCAGGAAAAATTAAAATGTAATGCTCGATTTTAAAAACAAAAAAAATATTGAAATACTTGTCTTTATGGCGAGTATTTTTTGCATGAGTTTAATTTTATTTTTCACCCAATATTCTACATGGGAAAAACCATTTCAACTTTTGAATATTTTGGGTGAATTAACCATTATTCCAACTATTTTACTGAATCTTTTTTTACTGGTATTTTTAGTTTTTAAACTTATCAAAGAAAAAAATTACACTCTTTTTTTGCTATTAAGTTTATTCATCAATATAGTAACAACCGTATTGATTTTTACGACCAAATAATTACTTGCAAAATCTATTATTTAAGTTAAGTGGGCTGGTTTAAAGATTTTTTGATGGAGAGATTTATGCTATCTCAAAAACAATAATATCCCATTTTGGCTAAAGCCAACCTTATTCCGCATCAAAAAAGACGGGCTAAAGCCCGTCCCTAATTGATATAATTTCTTCAAAAATTTAAAAGAATCTTATTTTCTCTTCAAATCCAAATCATCAAAATCAAAGCTGAAATCGGTAATATCTGAAATCGCTTTCATTTTTGCAGATTCTGCTTTTCCGTTTTCGTCGTAGTTGAGAATCAAAAATGCGTCGGCATCGTAGCTTCTATCGTCCCATTTAATGATGAAAGTATTGTTTGAGTAGGGCAACAATTCACCTTTCAATCTTGGCGAGTTTTTACAATTAATTCTGTAAGAATTTCCTTCTTTTGCAATCGTAACATCTCCAAACCAGGTATCGTTGTAAGTTCCTACAAATTGCTCTGCTTTTGGCTGAAGGTTTTTATCTTTTTTAAATGCTTCAGATTTTGCGAAAGCATCTTTCTTTTGTTTATCGAAAGCTTCTTCCATTTTTTTCATTCTGTCGCCATACGTTTTCAGCCAATTTCTGTCTTCAATTCCTAAGTAAGAATCTTTCACGGTGTTTGTAATTGTATTGAAAGCCGCTCCAGACTGTTGATTGGTTAAAACTACAATTCCCAATTTCATATCCGGAATTAAGGTAAACTGAGTAACCGTCCCAATTAAACCACCTGTATGCTGCACTTGTTTATGACCTTTTACATCGCTCAAAAACCAACCTAAACCGTAACCATAAAAACTGGTATCGTAAGGATTTTTCATCGCTACACCACTCGGAATTTGTAGGCTCCAAAGCTGCTGTACGTTTTTATCAGAAACCAATTTCTTCCCGTCTTTAGTCGTAAAATTATTCATTAAACATTCCGCCCAAGTCGTCATATCTTTAATGTTACTCATAATTCCGCCGGCTGCGTTGGCTGTTTCGTTCCAGTCGTGAGGAACGGCGATTGCTTTTCCATCAACAGGAGCATGCGCATCAATTTTGTTTGAAACAGATTTTGCTCTGTTATAACTTCCGAAACTTGAAGTCATCCCAACTGGTTTCATGATTTTTTGTTCGATAAATTCTGCCCAAGTTAATCCAGAAACTCTGTGAATAACTTCTCCCGCTACAATAAACATAACATTATTATAATCTAACGTCGTTCTGAACGGATTTTCAGGTTTCAAATATCTCACATTATGTACAATATCGTTTACAGACATGCTTCCTCCTTCAGGAAAAAACATCAGATCTCCCTGTCCTAAACCCAAACCAGCTCTGTGCGTTACCAAATCTTTCACGGTAACATTTTGGGAAACATAAGGGTCGTACATTTGAAATTCAGGGATGTATTTAGAAACTTTGTCGTCCCAATTAAGTTTTCCTTCGTCTGCCAAAATCGCTAAAGCAGTACAGGTAAAACCTTTTGAATTGGAAGCAATTCCCACCAAAGTAGTATCATCCATCGGTTGTTTTGAAGTAAGCGAACGTACTCCGAAACCTTTAGAATAAATTAATTTTCCGTCTTTAATAACACCCACCGACATTCCTGGAACGTCGAATGTTTTTAAAGTATTCTGAATTAAATCATCTAGTTTTTTTTCTTCTACTTGCGCATTAGCCACTCCAACCGTAAGAAGAAATAAGAAAAAAGAAAGTCTCTTTTTCATGTGTATAAAATTTTCCCAAATTTAAACAATTCGGTATAATTGAGTAAATTTGCCAATCATTAAACTGCAAAAGAGTCAAAAGATTTACAACATTCTTAGATATTTAAAAGACGAAAAAGCTGATTACTTTCATTTTGAAAACTTTTGAACTTCCTCTTTTTCAATAATTTCTTTTGAATCTTTTGCGGTTAAAAAAATAGTAAATGACCAAAATTCTTCTTCTTTCCGATTCTCATTCTTATATTGACGACCGTATTTTAGAATACGCTTCTCAAGCTGATGAAATTTGGCACGCAGGTGATTTTGGAAATTTTGAAGTGATTGAACAGCTTGAAAAACAGAAACCGTTAAAAGGTGTTTACGGAAATATCGACGGAACAAAAGTTCGCGCCGCATTTCCAGAAGTAAATCGTTTTTTTTGCGAAAATGTAGAAGTTTTAATGATTCACATTGGAGGTTATCCCGGAAAATATTCTCCTTTGGCGAAAAAAGAAATTGGCAAAAAAGCTCCTAAACTCTTTATTTCTGGGCATTCTCATATTTTAAAAGCAATGTTTGACCAGAAAAACAATCTCCTTCATCTAAATCCTGGTGCATGTGGAAAACAAGGTTGGCATAAAATGAGAACGATGATGCGTTTTGTGATCGACGGAGACGAAATAAAAGATTTGGAGGTAATTGAATTGGGACCCAAAATGTAAATTAAAACACAAATGCAACAGATATTTTCACGAATAACACTAATATTTTTGTGAAAATTTGTGTAAAGCATTTATGTAATTAGTGGTAAAAGACATGAAAATTGGCGATAAAGTTTCGGTGGTAGATGAAGATTTGGCTGGAGTTGTAACTTCAACCAAGGGAAATATTGTGGTTTTTAAAGATGAGTATGGCTTTACACACCAATATCCAAAAGAAAAACTGGTGCCGAAAAATGCTGATTTGTATGAAAACATCCGCGTTGAAAGAAAAGCAGAACCGAAGAAAAATATTTCTAAAAAACACAGTAAAAATCATTTAATTCTGGATCTTCATTTTGAAAATCTAGTTAAAAATCCGAATGATTACGATAGCTTTGAACGCCTTTTCATTCAGAAAGAAAAACTGACAGACACAATAGATTTTTGTAGAAAGCACAATCTTAAAAGACTCGAAATTGTACACGGCATTGGCGACGGAACGTTGCAAAGAATGGTTTTCGATGTGCTTCAAAGCCAGATAAATCTAGATTTTTACAACAAAGAAATACTTCACCATCAATCGGGTGCTGTAATGGTAGAATTTCACTAAATTTGCAGGAATTGAATTATGAACGTATTACATTTACTTTTCACAAAAGACGGATTAATTTACCAAATTGCTAAAAACAAAAGCATTGTGGCACAAAACGCGTACTTTTCGGACGAAGAATCTCCAGAGAATTACATTTCTCAAAAGCTGGATTCTATCTTAGAAAAAGAACAGTTTGAAGAAATAAAAATTGTGTCTGCTTTGAACAGTTTCAATTTAATGCCTGAAGGTTTTAATGACCACGAAGCGGGATATGATTTGATTGCCTACAATACGCCTGTTGATAAAGACAGAGAAGAATTGATGCTTTCAGTAAACAAAAAATTTAGTATACAATTTTATTATACCTTTCCGAAAGATTTTTACAGCAAAATAAAAGCACTTTCTATTCCCGTAACTTTTAATTTTTCTGGAGAAAAGTTTCTAAATTCAATACAAAATAAAAGTCAGAAAGAAATTCATATCAATTTGTACCACAACCAATGTGAGTTTTTTGCCATTGATGATAAAAAAGTGATTTTATACAACAATTTGGATGTAAATTCTGAAGTAGATTTCCTTTATTTCGTGATGTTTACGCTAAGCAAAATTGGCTTTGGAATAAACGAAACCAAGTTTTTTGCCTATGGAGAAACTACAGAAAACGAAACTTTTATTTCTGAACTCCAAAAATTTGTAAAAAATCTGAAAATTGTATTTGATAATCTTCCGAATAGGAATTTTATTCTTAACTAGGTTGTAGCAATCAGATATTGGGTTTTTGGTATTGCAACCTATACCCTTCAAACTAAAATCTAAAAAAATATGTACAGAATAATTTCCGGTAAATGGAAAGCAAAAAAAATAGCCGCTCCCAAAAATTTTGATGTAAGACCTACTACAGACTTCGCAAAGGAAGCTTTATTTAGCATTCTAGAAAACACGTACGACATGCAGTCTATTTCTGTGCTCGATCTTTTTGCAGGAATTGGCTCTATCACCTTAGAATTTGCTTCAAGAGGATGCAGCGATATTACTTCGGTTGAAATGAACCCGAAACATACCGCTTTCATCAATTCTACCGCTGCAGAACTGGGCATGGCTTTGCAAGTGAATGTACAGCGTGGCGATGTTTTCGATTGGCTGAAAAAATTTAGAAATAAAAAATCTTTTGAAATTGTATTTTCTGACGCTCCTTTTGAAATGGAAGAAAAGAAATACCACGAACTTATTTCTTTGGTTTTAAACAATAAATACTTAAAAGAAAACGGAATTCTAGTGGTAGAACACCAAAGCAGAATGAAGTTTGACCACCCGAATTTAATTGATACCAGAAAATACGGAAATGTAAGTTTCAGCTTTTTTGAACCTAATAAAGAAGCTGGAGAAGAAATAAACGAAGAAGCATAACATCGAAAAGTTTCACAAAAAAACACTCAAAATCACCATGAATAATTTTACAAAAACTCTCAGAATATTTGCGCTTTTAGCATTTACCCTGTTTTTTATCTCAAAATTTGTGAAGCCAGAGCTAGAAAGAACATTTGCCATCATCTCGATTTTAATTTTTTCGGCGTTGGTTTTGAGTTCTATTTTCAAGCTTTTACGTAAATATTACCTCTAAATTTTAGAGCTAAAAATAATAATCACACCAATAGAAGTCTTCAATTGGTGTTTTTTTATGCTCTGAAAAATCCATCGTACATTTATCCAATCAAATTTTAAAACAAATTTAGAAATGAGTTTTTTAGAAAAAATGAAAAACCGTTACACGGTAAAAAAATATAATGCAGCAGGAACAGTAGATGCAGAAAAGATTGAAGAATTAAAGGAAATTTTAAAATTAAGCCCGTCTTCTATCAACAGTCAGCCATGGAATTTTATCTTTATTACCAATCAGGAAATAAAAAATGAATTGTCTTCCGTTTCTTTTCACAACTCCGAAAAAGTAATCGAAAGTAAAGTAATTGTTGTTTTCCAAGTTCTGAAATCTGTATCGGATTTTGAAAAACAAATTCAAGAAAATCTTCCGGAAGGCGCCATTGGTTATTATAAAAACATGATTCAACCAAACGGAGAAAACTACATTAAAAACTGGATGGCAAAACAAGTTTACCTTTCTTTAGGCGTTCTTTTATCGGCTTGTGCAGACATGGAAATAGATTCTACACCAATGGAAGGCATTAAGTGTGATGAATATGATAAGATTTTAAAAAATGAAAAATATGAAACTCTTTTCGCAGTTGCGATTGGCGAAAGAGCAGAAAACGACTCTAACCAGCCCATTCACACACCAAAACGAAGATTAGAAACTACAAAGGTAATTGTAGATAAATAATAATAAAAAAGCTGTTTCCCATTGAAACAGCTTTAATTTTTATAATACTTTTAATTCCAAGTCAATCGTTTTTCCGAAGAATTTTTTTGAAATTTTCTCGAAGTTTTTCGTTAAATCTGAAAGATAAAAATGATAACTCGGTTGCGGATTATTTTCGTTCAGTAAATGATGTTTATCCAAAATAATTTTAAGATGACTTGCCACAATATTCGGAGAATCTATTACACGCACTCTATTGCCATAATATTGTTTAATCTCATCAATCAAAAGTGGATAATGTGTACAGCCTAAAATTAAAGTTTCAATATTTTTAAGCTTCGCATTACTCAGATAATTATAAATAATCGAATGCGTAATCGGATGATTTTTAAAACCTTCTTCAATGGCAGGAACCAAAAGAGGCGTAGCCAATTCATCAACTTTAATCCATTTATTATGTTTTCGGATACTTTTACGGTACAATCCTGAATTTACGGTCGCTTTGGTTGCAATTACACCAACATTATTGTGAATTTCGTACGAAACTTTTTCGGCTACAGGATTTATAACATCAATTACCGGAACGCGGTCTGCAACAAGCTCCAAAACCTCTTTCAAAGCGTTTGCAGTTGCAGAATTGCAGGCAATAACAATTGCTTTGCAGTTTTTTTCAAGCAAAAAATTGGTGATTTTTTCCGAATATCCTACAATTGCTTCCTTAGACTTTTCTCCGTACGGAAGGTGTTTTGTATCTCCGTAATAGATTAAATCTTCGTTGGGAAGTAGCCTTTTAATCTCTTTGGCAACGGTAAGTCCGCCAACGCCACTGTCGAAAATACCAATGGGTTGTTTTGCGGTAAGGTGAGAATAATCCTGCTTTTTCTTTTTCAAAATCGTCGTTGAATTTTACACAAAAATACTTAAAGATTTTAGATTTTAGATTTTAGATTTTAGATTTTTACACAATAAATAAATCAGAGGCAATTCCGTCTGCCATAAACCAATGTTCATCAGGAATTTTTAAGTGATTTTCTTCAATTTTTAAAATACCTTCTGAAATTTTAGTCTGAATTTCTGTTTGAAAGTGTTCCACAATTTTATCATTAAAGCTTTCTTTCAACCTTGATAAATCTACGCCCCAAATTGTTCGTAAACCAATCATAATCATTTCATTAAATTGATCTTCTTCAGACAAAACTTCTTCTTCTTTTGCTAAAAGATTTGAACTTAACTTCTTTATATATTGTTGATTATTAGCAATATTCCAACTTCTCAGTTCTGAACCATTGTAAGAATGTGCAGAAGGACCAATTCCTAAATATTCTTTGTATTTCCAATACGAAGTGTTGTGTTTAGAGTGAAAACCAGGCTTCCCAAAGTTTGAAATCTCGTAATGATCAAAACCATGATCTTTCAGAAAATCTTTCATGTAGAAAAACTCTTTGTTTTGTTCTGCCTCTTTCGGTGATTTTACTTTTCCGTTTTCTACCCACTTTTCTAAAGCGGTTTTCGGCTCAACGGTTAAAGCATACGAAGAAATGTGAGGAATTTCTAGGGCAATGGTTTTATTCAGGTTATCCTTCCAGATTTCCATAGTGGATGTGGGCGAACCGTAAATAAGATCGATACTGATGTTTTCCAAGCCAAAATCTTGAGCTCTTTTGATGGAACTTTCTGCTTCTGAAGCTGAATGTGCTCTATTCATCAATTTTAAATCTTCTTCGAAGAAACTTTGCGTACCGATAGAAAGACGATTTACCGCAGAATTGGAAATCCCTTTCAAAAATTCTTTACCCAAATCATCCGGATTGGCTTCTAAAGTAACTTCAATATCGGAAGCAAAACTATAATATTTTAAAACTTCATCGATTAAAGATTTTATTTCGTCTACTGAAAGAATAGAAGGCGTTCCTCCACCGAAGTAAAGTGATTGTAAGGTTTTATTTTGAAGTTCATCTTTACGCAGAAAGATTTCCTTTTTCATTGCAGAAAGCATTTCATCCTTAAAATTTAAAGATGTTGAAAAATGGAAGTTGCAATAGCTGCATTTCTGTTTGCAAAAAGGAATGTGAATGTAAATCATAAAAAAAGAGCTCTGAAAAATTTCAGAGCTCAAATTTATTCAAATTAAATCATATTAGTATCTGTAACCTCTATGATTAATAAAGTTATCGAAGTTATATCCTAAACCAATCATGAAACTGTTTCCACCATAAGTCTGAATATCTGAAAGACCAAGGTTATATGTAGCTCCAATCATTAATTTGTTTAATCTTACTTTTACTACTGGTGCAATTTGAAGAGTTTGGCTATCGAATCTGTTTTGTACAGTTCTATAACTTGCTCCTACAGAGAATGCGTTGATGTCGTTAGAGAATGTCGCCATTAAGTTAAAATCGACCATTCTAGTAGAGTTGGTATTCAGATTAATTAAAGCTGAAGGCGTTAAAGCAATGTTATCTGCAATATTCCAATCATACCCTAGATTTAAGAAGAATTTAATTGGAGAAGGCTCATAGTTATTAACGATAGCTTCGTCATTACTTAAAGCGATATCATTTACAGAGATCCCCCCGAATAACCCTTTGTAAGTAGCTGCTAAACCGAAGTTTGCATATACCATAAAGATGTTACTTTCGTTACCTTGCAACAATGGGTCGTAACCGTCTTCTGTGTTAATTTTAGAATAATCAAAATTCATATTGTAAAAGTTAACACTTGTACCAAAAGAAAACTGATCCTTTCTCTCTCCGTCGCTACTTAACGGTATAAAATAAGATGCTCCCGCTGTAATACCACCTGCAGAAATAGGCCCATTGCTGTCTCTGAAAACAGAGATACCGGCACCTACTCTATCAAAGACATTCGCGTTGATCCCTACTGATTGTACATTTGGGGATTCGCTAAACTTTGAAAATTGTTGCTGATAGTTAAGATTAAGCTGAACATAGTCCGTTTTACCGTATTGTGCAGGGTTGAACAGGAACTCACCATCCAAAAGATATTGCTGATAGTATGGTAGTGATTCTTGTGCTTTGTATGCATTCGACAAAAGAGCTAAACATACGATAGCATATAGTTTTCTCATAACAAATCTTGATTTCAATTCAACAAATATAAAAAAATTCTCAATATATTTTTAGTTTTCTAAATAATTTCTCCATTTTTTTACGGCATCCGCCATATCTTTAGGCATTGGGCTCTCAAAATACAATTCTTTTTTTGTAGTTGGGTGTATAAACCCTAGAGTATGGGCATGAAGTGCATGTCTTGGTAAAATTTCGAACACATTTTTTATAAACTGCTTATACTTAGGAAGATTCACTCCGCGGAGAGGGGTATGACCTTCGTATCTTTCATCATTAAACAAGGTATGACCGATATGTTTGAAGTGCGCTCTGATCTGATGCGTTCTTCCTGTTTCCAATTTGCATTCTACCCATGTCATATATCTAAATCTTTCTAAAACTTTGTAGTGAGTAACGGCATGCTTACCCTGGCTCCCGTCTTCATAGGTATGCATTTGCATTCTATTTTTGGGATGTCTTCCGATATGACCTCTAATTGTTCCCTCATCATCTTGTACATTTCCCCACACAAAAGCCCAATATAACCTCTTAGTTTTTCTGTCAAAAAACTGTTTTGCTAGGAAACTTAGCGCGTATTCATTTTTAGCTATTACTAAAAGACCAGAAGTATCTTTATCGATACGGTGTACGAGTCCTACTCTGTCCAAGTCAGATTTATCACCGTTTTGTTCAAAATGATAGGCTAAAGCATTTACTAAAGTTCCGTCCCAGTTTCCAAAACCTGGATGAACAACCATTCCGGGTTCTTTATCTACCACCACCAAATCATCATCCTCATAAACAATGTTAATAGGAATATTTTGCGGGATAATTACATTCTCTCTTGGCGGATGCGCCAAAAGTACAGAAATCTGATCTCCGGGTTTTACCCTGTAATTTTGTTTTACAGGATTACCGTTTACCACAACGTTTCCTGCACGACAAGTTTGTGAGATTTTATTCCTTGAAGAGTTATTACGATGAATTAACAGAAACTTATCGATTCTAAGAGGTTCCTGTTTAGGATCAACAATTATATTAAGATGCTCGTAAAGCCCTTTATTTTCTTCGTCTAGATCAAGGTTTTCTTCGCCAGAAATTTCTAAATCTTCATCTAAAAAATCTTCGTTGTCTTCTATCATTTCTAAAGTATATAAAAAGCTTCAACGTTATTGTATCGTTGAAGCCCAATTATGTTTTACATTATATTTTATTGTACAAATTACTTTTATTGTACAATCATTTTTTTAGCTTTAGGCTTGTCGGCCGCAGGTTTAGTTTGTACAGCACTTTGTTTTACCGGCTCTGTCTTAGTAACCTCTTTTTTGGGCGGACTAACCGGAACCTGATCTGAAACTGGCGCATCTTCAAAATTTGGCACCTCTTCATATCTTACAGGAGGCAAAGTGGTATCTACCTTCATTCTGTACATAGAATTCAACTCCTCTATCTTTCGCATCAACTCTGCTGGAGTTTTTTTACTTGCCCAAAGATCAATCTGCATTCCCTGATCTCGTAAGTCTCCCGAAGCCGGATCTTGATAATAAACGATATCGTTTTCATCTCTTCCTCCATCTTCAAAATCGATTACCCCTACTTCGAAAAGATTTCTGGCAATAACAACTTTCGCTTCTTTCACTGTAAGACCTACTACATTTGGAATTCCTATGTTACGCATTGGCCCGCTTCCGATCACAACATCTACAAGCGAGAACCTAGGAATTTTTGTACCTGGTTTTATCGTGTTTCCTTTAAATAAAATTCTTAAAATAGCGTCTTTCTGAATACTTGGCTCATAAATGGTATCGCCTACTTTCAGACCCACTTGGTCTAAACGTTGAAATCCTAAACCAGAGTATTTATTAATTACATCAGGTACAGAAACAGGAGCCCAGCTTCTTGGGTTAACCTTTAAAGTAACCGATCTTCCGTTTTTTACACGAGAACCTGGTGCAGGATAAATCTGCAAAACCTGAAATGGTCTGTATTTAGGATCATATTTAAAACTGTCTACTTCGTATTCAAGTCCTGAATCATCAAGAATCTTTACTGCATCGTGTACAGATTTATTTACTACATTCGGAACCTGAATCTCATCACCATGATGGGTATGAATCTCTAGCCAACGGAACGTAAGGTAAACTAAACCCACGAAAACTCCGGCTGCAAGTACTAAATTCAGGAGAACTCTCCAGTTGAAAAGTGATTTGAGCATACTGATAAACTCTTTATTTGTAACGGCAAATATAATTAATAATTTTAGAATAGAATTTATTTAACCTTTGCCTTTATCTTTTAAAAATTATAAAATTCAGCTTTAGCATTCCTTAAATTGTTTAAATTTGCCTTACTTGACTGATACATTTAACTATGAACAAAAATAATGTAGCCGTAGTAATGGGGGGCTACTCCGACGAGTACAAAGTCTCTCTGAAAAGCGGACAACTGATCTACGATTCTTTAGATAGAGACCTATATAATGTATATAAAATCGTAATCTTGAAAGACGAATGGTACTTTCTTGATGAAAACGAAAACAAATTAGCACTCAACAGGGGCGATTTTTCGGTACAACTTCCTGATGGAAGTACTTTAAAATTTGATGTTTGCTTCAATATTATCCACGGAACTCCAGGAGAAAACGGAATTCTTCAGGCATATTGGGACGCAATCGGGCAAAAATATACGGGTTGCGATTTTTACCAAAGTGCTTTAACATTCAATAAAAAAGATACTTTGGCGGTACTTTCAAAATACGGAATTCCTTCAGCAAAAAGTGTTTATCTAAGAAAAGGAGAAAATATTAATGTTGATGCAATCGTTGATGAATTAGGTCTTCCAGTTTTCGTAAAACCTAATCAATCAGGTTCTTCTTTGGGAATTTCTAAGGTGAAAGAAAAGTCAGAATTTTTAGCTGCTACAGAAATTGCTTTTAAAGAAGATGATGAAATTTTAATTGAAAGCTTTCTGGACGGAATGGAAGTTTCGGTAGGAGTTATTGATTTTAAAGGAGAAACTATCGTTTTAGGAATTACAGAAATTGTTCCTCAAAATGAATTTTTCGATTATGAAGCAAAATACGAAGGTGCTTCTGAAGAAATTACTCCCGCAAGAATTGATGACGAAACCAGACTTCGTGTAGAAGAAATTGCAAAAAGAGCTTATAATTCTCTTGGAATGAGCGGTTTCTCTAGAAGTGAATATATCTTGATGAACGGAATTCCCTACATGCTCGAAATGAACACCAACCCAGGTTTTTCGCCCGCAAGTATTCTTCCTCAACAGGCAAAAATCTACGGAATTTCAATTAAAGACCTTTGCGGTAACGAGGTTGAAAAAGCTTTGAAAAAGTAAGAAAGACAGATGTTGCAAGATGGAAGTTTAGCATTTTTAGCTTTCAGCATCTATCTTAATTTAAATAAAATTTAGTTTCAAAAAGGTAAAGTTTAATGACATTGAACTTTAAACTCAAAACCTTAAATTTAAAACTCTTGTACGCATGAGAATTGCTGTTTTCCCGGGTTCTTTTGACCCGATTACTTTAGGACATTACGATATTATTGAAAGAGCAGCGGCACTTTTCGATAAAGTAATTATCGCAATCGGACAAAACTCTCAGAAAAAATATATGTTTCCTTTGGAAAAAAGAATGGAATTTATCCAAAATTCTGTTGCCGAATTCCCCAATGTTGAAGTCGACCATTTTGAAGGCTTAACGGTAGATTATTGTTTTGAAAAAAATGCTCAATTTATCTTAAGAGGACTTAGAAATCCAGCTGATTTCGAGTTTGAAAAAGCTATTGCTCATACCAATCGTACTTTAGCACACAAAAAACTAGAGACTGTTTTCCTTCTTACTTCATCGGGAAAATCTTTCATCAGCAGCAGTATTGTAAGAGAAATCATCAATCACGGCGGCGAATATGAACTTTTGGTTCCGGAAGCGGTGAGAGTGGACATGAGTAATGAGTAATGAGTAATGAGTAATGAGCAATAAATAATGGGCAATGGCAAAATGCTATTGCTCTTCAAATAAAAAACACAAATGGATTTTAACCAAATTTTCAGGGAGCGAACCAAAAGGTTTTCGATTGAAATCATCAAAACTGTTTCGGAGCTTCCTTATTCGGATGCGATTTCTATTATTAGGAAACAAATAATTAGGTCATCAACCTCAGTTGCATCAAATTATAGAGCTGTGTGTAGAGCAAGGTCGGAAAAAGAAAAATTTGCAAAAATCTGTATTGTTGTTGAAGAAATTGATGAAACTCAATTTTGGCTGGAAATCATTACTGAACTGGAATACATTGAAAATAAAAAATTGTTACCGCTCTCCACAGAATGCGAGGAATTAGTAAAAGTAATGACAACATACAAACATAAATTATCTCAAAATTTATAGTTACATTTATTACTTATTACCAATTATTCATTACCTATAAAAATGCACGAGCAGTTCAATTTTGCTATAGAAGTTTTGGGAACGATTTCGTTTTCGATGTCGGGAAGTTTTGCAGCGATGCAGAAACGCCTCGATCCTTTTGGCGTACTTATTATTGCATTTGTAACTTCGGTTGGTGGCGGAACGGTGAGAGATTTATTGTTAGACATTCCAGTATTTTGGATGCACGATTTATTAACATGTGGTCTTATTATTCTCACCAGTATTTTTTCAATGGTTTTTAAATCTTTTGAAAAGAATTTTAAAGTCACCCTTTTTATTTTTGATAGTTTCGGGTTGGGTTTATTTACAATTATCGGTATTCAGAAAGGTTTGAATGTGGGAATCCATCCTTTAATTTGCATAGGATTAGGAACAATTACCGGTTGTTTTGGCGGAATTATCCGGGACATTTTACTGAATAGAATTCCTTTAATTTTCAGAAAAGAAATTTATGCAACAGCCTGTATTGTGGGAGGAACTGCTTTTTTACTTCTTACAAAACTAACTGATTTATCGTTTACCATCGTTCAAATTTTTACGATTTTACTGATTGTTGCTATTCGAACTTTAGCCGTAAAATATCATTGGCAAATCCCCAAATTTTATGGGTATGAAAACAATGCTGAAATGTAAAACTAAAAATGCACCTGATTTCTCAAGTGCATTTTTTATACTTTAATTTGCGAAACTCGCATCTCGCATCACGAAACTTTTTTAGAAGAATTTCCCTCTATTTCTCATGTTTGGGTTGTGAACATGTTTCTGCATTGTTGGCATTTTAAGCTGAGCTTTCATCATTTTGATATGCTCCGTCATCATTCCTGCAGTGTCTAATCTTTTCGCTTCATCCAAAAGTCTTTGTCCGTCTTGTTTTCTTCCTTTAGAAAGAGCGGCAGCCGCAAGATTTAAAGTTGCCATTGCACGGTCATGCTTCATGTTCAAACCATAATCTAAGGCTTTTTTCATGTAAGGTTCAATTTTCACTGGGTTGTCTTGCGACATCGTTAAACCTTGCAAATAGTGAAAATATCCGTACTGATTTTTATGAAGTTGCGACGTATAATTCGTAATTTTTGAAAGCCAAACTCCAGCTTTCTCCATATTTTGCTTTCTTAATTGCCAGAAAGCCAAAAGAATATATTCGTTTTTAAAATATAAGAACACAGGAACGGCAGCAAGAACTACCAAAACAATTCCCCATCCTATATTTCTATTCATCATCAGATAAACAGCCAACGCGATAATAGCGGCAGCGATTACAAATTTTATGTTTTTGTTCATTATTAAATTTTAGAAGTGCAAAGGTAAGAAATTTAAGGTGTAAGGTTCAAGGTTTAAGGTTTAAAGTTTTTGATGATTGCAACACTTTCCTCACAAACTCAAAACATTGAGCTTCAAACATTAAATTCTTTCGTAGGTTTGAAAATAAAAATCAAACTCATTTTTTTCGTCTTTTTCATGGAAGATTTCGTTGGTTTTCTTCCAAACTTTTGGGTCTATTTTAGGGAAATAGGTATCTGCTTTCAGTTCGGTTTTCACTAAAGTTACTTCCAATTTATCCGCTTTTTCCATGGTTTGTTCGTAAATATTTCCACCGCCGATAATAAAAACTTCTTCATCTATTTTTTTAGCAAATTTCAACGCTTCTTTAATGCTTCCTACAATCAAAATCCCTTCTTGAAACCAATCTTTCTTACGAGAAATTACAATGTTTGTACGATTGGGTAATGCTTTACCGATACTTTCGTAGGTTTTTCTTCCCATAATGACAGGATGTCCTGAAGTAAGATCTTTAAAGTGTTTCAGATCTTTCGGAAGATGCCATAACAGCTTATTATCTGCTCCGATTTCGTTCTTTTCGCCCATCGCCACTACAATTGTTGTCATTCTGTATATTTTTCGCAAAAATAGCACATAATTTGTATATTTGGTAAGCGCAAAAAATTTAAAAAAATTTAAACTATGAAAAATAAAGGCTGCCTTAGTGCAGGAACTATTGGAATTGCACTTTTAGTAATTGTTGCAATTATTTTCTTTTGGGGTAAAAATGGCTACAACAGTTTTGTGGAAAAAGAAGCTGAAGTAAACAACAAATGGGCAAATGTAGAAACGGTTTACCAAAAAAGAGCCAACTTGATTCCGAATTTGGAAAGAACGGTAAAATCATATTCAAAATTTGAGCAGGAAACTTTAACGAAAGTTATTGAAGCAAGATCAAAAGCAACCTCAATTAACATTGATCCTACCAAAATGACTGAGCAAGATTTGGCAAGATTCCAAGCAGCTCAAGGAGAATTATCTGGAGCCTTAAGTAGATTGATGGCAGTTGTAGAGCAATATCCTAATCTGAAAGCAGACCAACAATACATTAACTTCCAAAGTGAATATATTGCAATTGAAAACAGCATCAGATCTGAAACTGTATACTACAACAACGCGGTAAAAGATTATAACGTGTCTATTAAGCAATTCCCATCAAACATCATTGCTAATTTTACCAACTTTAAAGAAAAACCTTCTTTCAAAGCAGATGCGGGAGCTGAAAAAGCACCTGAAGTGTTTCAAGATAAGTAAAAAAAATCGTGAATAACTTCCTTACAGACAAGCAAATTGCGCAACTTGTAGACGCAATACAATCCGCAGAAGACCATTCTACGGGAGAGATAAGGGTACACATCGATTCTAACACCGAAGGCAACAATGCAGAAATTGCCTTCGATGTTTTCAAAGAACTTTGCATGAATAAAACCGCAGCTTTGAATGCGGTTCTTTTTCATGTTAATTTTGAGCAAAAATACTTAACGATTATCGGAGATAAAGGCATTCACGAAAAAGTACATCAATCTTTTTGGGACGCTCTTCATGACGAAATTACCTCTGGTTTTGCCCAAAAGAAATTCTTTGAATCTCTACGTGATGCCATTCTGAAAACAGGTTTTGAACTCAAAAAATATTTTCCGGTACACGGAGAAAACATCAACGAACTTCCCAATGAAATTACATTTTCGTAATTCTTTTTTCTCAATACTGTTCATTTGCTTATACTCTTTCGTATCGGCACAATTTTCTGTTCCGGAAAAGCCAAAATTGTTGTATCCCGTTTATGATGCCTCCAATTTGCTTTCAAAACAGGAGACAGATGAACTCAACCGAAAACTTATTGCTTTTTCAGATTCTACGTCTACCGAAATTGAAGTCGTAATTATACCCACAACCAATGGTGAAGACCCAAATTTTGCGGCAACCATGATTGGAGAAAAATGGGGAATCGGGCAAAAAGGTATCGACAACGGCGTGGTTTTTCTTATCGCTACAGAAGACCGAAAAATTTCAATTCAGCAAGGTCGAGCGGTAGAACAATATTTAACAGCTTCTACAGCAAAGCAGATTATCGATTACATAGTAACACCACATTTTCGGGAAGGAAATTGGTACGAAGGCATCAATCGTGGTACTTCTGCGATAATGGATGCGGTACAAGGTAAGTTTAAACCAGTCGAAAAAAAAGAAAACGACAGTGGTTTAGGTAAAATAATTATTATTGCCTTTATTATTTTTATCATCCTTATCATTATTATCAGCAATCGTGGTGGCGGTGGAAACAACGATGACGACGACGTAATTATTACCCGACGCGGAAGAAGAAATTATCCTGGAGGATTTTTCCCTTTCCCATTCCCAGGAAGCTTCGGAGGAGGCGGTTTCGGAGGTGGAAGTTCTGGCGGCGGTGGCGGTTTCGGAGGTTTTGGCGGCGGAGGAAGCTTCGGCGGCGGAGGCGCATCTGGAGGTTGGTAAACGTATTTTTTTCCTTTGAAAAATTTTAAAATTGAAAACAACGGCATCGTTTCTGAGTATTTTCAGAAATTGAATATTTATGATTTTGAATCTGCAGCACATTTCATAGCTCATCTTTCTTACCGTAGAAACAAAGACAAAACCAATATTTGGTGCGTTTTTGAAGAACATGCAGGAACTTGCAGTACCAAACATGCTGTTTTAAGAAAATTAGCTTTAGAAAACCATCAAAAAGATTTCAAATTAATGCTTGGAATTTTTAAAATGGATAAAATATATGCTCCATCAATTTCTGAAACGTTGAAAAAGTACGATTTAAGCTACATTCCGGAGGCTCATAATTATTTAAAAATTGAAGATTCTTACTTTGATTTTACCAAACCTAAAGCAAAATATTTAGATTTTAGTGATTCAATTCTTTTTGAAACAGAAATTGAGTTTGATGAAATTAATACCAAAAAAGTAAAAATCCATAAAGATTTTTTAGCAAAATGGACTTCGCAAAATACAAAATACAACCTTGAAGAAATCTGGAAAATTAGGGAAAAGTGTATTGAAGATTTGCAAACTTTTAGATAAAATTTATATGAAAAAACTTTTATTTTACTTTTCAATCTTTTCGTTTTTTGTTAACTCTTGCACTGTAAATAAGATACAATTTAACACCGAAAAAATCAATTCTTTGCAAAAAGAAAGGTATAAAACAATCGTTAATCATCAGTTTATTGATATCAATAATTTATTCATTAGCCCCGAAAAAATTAAATCAACAACTGTAAATGAATCAAAAAAAATTGTACAGATTAACTTTAAAAAAAATCTTAAACTAATAAGTGGGGAAAAACTCTTAGAGTCTTTAAAAGTAAAATATAACTTCGAATCAGTTGATTTAATAATTGCTGACGGACAAATTAAGAAAACCTTTTCTAAAGAGTTAATTATTGACCAGAATCTAACTCAATCAATTAATATTTTAAATAAAGAAAAAGCACAAGAACTCTTCCCACATAGAGTATGGAATGGCGCATTATTAGTACTTTCTTCTAAAAAATAAGTTACTGCTATTTTTTTAACACTTAATCACAAATAAAGTAGAATATTTGTCAATTTCTTCTTAAAAATCATATATCCATTTAAATTACAATGTAAATTTTCACATAATTTCATTATATTTACTGAAAACAGGCTTTTATGAAAAATACATTGGTAGTTTTTGCGCATCCCTATTTGGAACACTCAAACTCTAATGTTGAGCTTATTAATTTCTACGTGCGACATCAGCATTTTACGCTTCGTGACCTTTACGAAGAGTATCCGGATTTCCACATTGCCGCTTTTCGTGAGCGAAAAAGATTGAAAAACTATGAAAGAATTATTTTTCAATTTCCTATTATTTGGTTTGGGCTCCCTCCTCTTCTACGACTTTGGATTGATGAAGTTTTCGACCGCGAATGGCTTAAAGAAGGAGTAGAAAACCCGTTGGAAGGAAAAGATGTCTTTATCGTGGTAACAACCGGTGGAAAAGAGCACTCCTTCACCAAAGCAGGAACTTATAAATACACTATTGAAGAACTTATTAGCGGATTAATTGTATCGCTCAATGTTTTTAATGTTAATATAAAACACATAAAAGTAGTTTACGAAGCCAATAAACTTTCAAAAAAAGAAATTATTCTTCACAAACAAGAGTTTGCAGAACTATTAGAACAATAAATGGAAACGAGTATCGCCATCAATACTTTGCTTTTTTTAGGTGTAGCTATTATCATGGTTCCACTGGCTAGGAAATTGGGTTTTAGTTCGGTAATTGGCTATATTTTAGGAGGAATTTTAATCGGTCCTTACGTTCTCAAACTTACCGGAAAAGACGTAAAAGGCATTATGCATGTGAGCGAATTTGGTGTTATTATGCTCCTTTTCTTGATTGGTCTTGAACTTGAACCCAGAAAATTCTGGGAAATGCGAAAGAAAATTGTAGGGCTTGGTCTTACCCAAATGGCGTTAACAATTGTACTTCTCTTTTCTATTTTTGCTTTGGCCGGCTGGAAATTGGATCGGTCTATCGCCATTGCGATGTGCTTCGCACTGTCTTCCACTGCAATTGTTTTACAAACTTTACAAGAAAAAGACTACCTAAAAACTGTTGCTGGCGAAGCCTCTTTTTCTACTTTACTTTTTCAGGATATTGCGGTGATCCCTATTTTAGCATTGTTGCCGATTATTGCGAATTATAAAAGCAGACATCAGGATAACGAAATCCAAAACCTCATCCAAACTCTTCCCGAATGGCTTCAAGCGGGAACGGTAATTTTCGGTGTGATTCTTCTGATTTTATTAGGAAGATATGTTTTTGTCCCATTTTTACGATACGTTTCAAAATCCGGAATGGCAGAATTACTTACAGCTTCTTCACTATTTTTGGTGATTGGAGTTTCAGAATTAATGGTTTCTATCGGCATTTCACCAGCTTTAGGCGCTTTTATTGCGGGAGTAATGTTGGCGAATAGTGAATTTCGCCATGAGCTAGAGGCGCAAATTGATCCTTTTAAAGGACTTCTTTTGGCTGTTTTTTTTGTAAGTGTAGGCTCTACAATCAACTTTGGAGTGATACAACAAGATCCTATTTTTATTTTTACAACGGTAATAGCGGTGCTCATTGTAAAATTTTTAGTTTTATTCTCGATAGGGAAAATTTTTAAAATTGAACTTAGACAAAACCTTTTCTATGCATTTGCACTTTCGCAGGTAGGAGAATTTGCTTTTGTTTTAATTAATTTCGGAACCAGCCTTTATCTTTTCGATCACAAACTTAATGCACAACTTATGGCAGTTACCGCAATTACCATGTGCATTACCCCAATTTTGCTCATCATTAACGATTATATCATCTCGCCCAAATTGATGAAAAAAACTTCGGAAGACGAAACCGACTACCATATATTAGATACCAATGTGAGTCAGAAAAAAATTATTCTTGTAGGTTTTGGGCACTTTGGAAGCACAGTTGGAAGACTTTTGAAGGCAAACAAAATAAGCGCCACCATTTTGGATAGGGATGCAGATCGTGTAAAACTTTTAAGAAGCTATGGTTTTAAAGTACATTATGGTGATGCTACAAGAATCCCCATTTTACGAGCTGCAGGGATTGAAGAAGCAGAAATATTACTTCTGTGTTTGGACGAACCGAGTGATAATAAATTTATCGCAGATTTAGTACGCGAAAACTATCCAAATGTAAAGATTTTTGTACGCGCTAAGAATAGAATTGACGCATACAATTACCTTAATACTGGGATAGATAATATTTACAGAGAAACCCTCGGAACCGCTGTAGATATGGCTGTAGACGTGCTTAACGAAAGCGGAATGAGAAAATATGCAGCGAGAAGAATGGGCAAGAGATTTATGGCCATTGATAAAGCGTCTATTCGGAAATTGGCAAAATCTGATCCTGAAGATGAAATCCATCTTTTTACTACAAAAGAAATCCTTCAACGGGAGGAAGATTTACTGAATTTCGACAGTTTAAATTTTAACAATAATGATTGGGAAGCAGACTCTAACGAAGACGAGGAGAATGCTGATAAATAAATTACCTTAAAAGCTTTTTTCTTTCTTCAAACTCTATTCTTTAATCTAAAATTAATCTCTAATTTCTAAGAGCTGATATAATATCGATATTGGCAATACCTATTTTTGCAATTGCGGGAGCAATATTTATATTGGCGGATGCTATATCTATAATGGCGGGTCACATATTTACAATGGCGGATGCTATATTTACAGTGGCGGGTGCTATATTTATAACGGCGGGTGTTATATTTATAATGGCGGGAGCAATATTTGCAATTGCGGGTCATATATTTATAATTGCGGGTGCTATATTTATAATAGCGGGTCACATATTTACAATGGCGGATGCTATATCTGCAATTGCGTACAGCATTTTTGTAATTGCGTAAGGAATATTTATAATGTGAGGTTTCCAAATTGTAATAGAAGCAAGAGTATTATTCTTTGTGATATAAAAAATGATTTTCTTGAACAATAATTTCATTCGAAAACATAATTATTACAAAAGAAAATTAAGATTTAACGCATAAAAAAACCGGCAAATCTAATTGACTTACCGGTTTATAATTAAAACTTATGCTTATTTTTTGATCGCTTTAATTGTTTTCTTAGAACCATCTTTCAACTCTAAAATAAACAAATATGCCCCTTGTTTAAGGTCTCCGAAATGTAGTGTAGAAGTGGGATTAGGAATTGTTTTCACCAATCTTCCTGAAATATCCGTTACCCAAACATTGTTCACATTTTCAGCGTTCGAAATATTTACTATATCTGTAAACGGATTTGGATATACTACCAAATTTTCTTTAAGAGAAGCCTCCGCGGTACCTAAACAACTTACAGTTGCTGTCACTTGCTGTCTTGCAGACTCGCAAGTTGAAGAAACTTTCCAATTATAAAAATAGAAGTAGTTTGTACTATTAACTCCTACTGAATATGAAGACGTTACACTACCCAATCCTGTAAGAGTATAAGGGAAAGAAAAGTTTGTTCCTGACTCTCGCAATAAATAACTTAATCCCGTTCCTGCGGTAACTACCAATCTATATCCTACACCTGGAGCAATTGTAAAGTTTAGAGGAACTGTATTAAGCAATCCTGTTGTATTAACAATTACATTAGCAGTAGTAGAATTAATAGTAATTCCTGCTGCATTCTTAACAGCAATTGTAATGGTCCCCGAATTAGAACTTGCTGAGTAAGGATAAACATCTACAGAATTAATAACCATCTCTTTATAAACATCAAACATAAGCCCCACATCTGAAAGCCCCGTATTTCCCGTTGTTGATTCTGGCATTGGTTTCCCCATACTACCAATTGTGGATAGAGATGCAGATACCCAATAATCTGTAGTACTAGTTAATACTGGCGTAGTATACGTTGTACCAGTATTTAATACATTTCCATTAGAAGAAGCATCATACCATTTAATTGTTGCTCCACTTTCAGCTGTAGCAGATAAAGTTGCTGTATTATTAGCACATACTGTAGCGCCTGTTGTAGATAATATAGCAGGAGGTTGGCAAAGTGTAAATAGAACAAATGGTACTTGTGACCATGCACTTGTTTCTGTGGACGAACATACAGACCTCATCCATACAAAATAAGCAGATGCAGGCATCAAATTAGGAATTGTAAAAGCTGTTCCTGTAACACCTGTGTGTGTAGGAGTAGAATTACTTACAGGAGGTGTTGACGATGTACTTACATAAATTTGATATCCATTTGCCGGAACTGTAAGAGGTGGTGTCCAAGTGATATTTGCTGATGAAGATGTTACAGTATTTGTTGCGATACCAGTTGGTTCCATGCAAGACGGTAACTGCTCCCACAATATATCATCTATTAAAAGTACAGCCGTATTTGCACCCGTATTTCTTATTGCAATATAATCAGTATAAGTACCTACTGGCGGAACAATATAGTATTCTTGAGGTCCCGTAACCGACGTTGAAGTATTAGTAACATTTCCTAAAGAAACAAATGTAGAAGGGTTTAAAGGATTTGTAAGATAACCCAATTCTACCACCGTTCCTGTAAGAGTAGAGCTTCCTCTCATTTTAAACCTAAGTCTGTGTGTACCTGCTCCTAAGTTTGAAACAGGCATTAATTGTTCTACAGCCTGAGCCGTTGGAGATGAACTAGAAAAATATAGGCAATTAGGCGCTGAAGAAGGATTTGATGTATTGTTGTAAACATAACTTGTACCACCAGTTCCTACTTTAGCCCAACATGTAGGATGAACGGTTGATCCAGCAGTATATGAATCAAAATTTTCTGTAAAAGATGTTACTGAGCTGCACATTGTTTTACCAGTTGTCATAGCAGTCCAAACGCTAACACCAGAAGTTCCACAGCTTGATCTTACCCATATATTGTATACTGTTCCCGGTAAAAGTCCCGGAATAACTCCTGAAGTACTGCTTCCACTAATCCCTGTAACCTGAGGTGTTGTTGTAGAAGTCGGCGCCGTTGTGTTTGTACTATAATAAATCTCGTATCCAGCCGAAGGCGTAAACGAAGCAGGCGTCCACGATACTGTTAAGCTATTGCTACTTGCATTAGTAACCACTGGTGCTGTAGGTTCTGAACAACTAGGAATTGGCTCCCAGAAAACATCATCTATAAAAATTGAAGATCCAACATCTCCTGCATGCTTTAAAGCAATATATTGAGAATATGTTCCCGCAGGCGGCACTATAATATATTCTTGAAAACCTGTAACAGAACCAGATAAGTTTACAACAGAGCCCAAACTAACAAAACTATTAACATCAGTAGGATCCACCAAATACCCTAAATGAATTGTTGTTCCTGTACCCGTTGAATTGGTTCTCATTTTAAATCTAAAACGGTGTGTTCCCGCTCCAAGGTTGGAAACATTTGTCATTCTTTCAACACCCAAATTAGTAGCAGATCCTGAGTATATTAATAATGAGTTTACAGTAGTACTAGAATACGAAGCATTAATATAAGCAGAACCACCCGTGCCGACTTTATACCAGCAATCTGGATGTGTTAATGATGACGCGGTATAAGAATCAAAATTTTCTGAAAAAGCAGTTACCGCAGGTAAAGGAGCAGCAACAACTATTGAATTCGAATTTTGGGTAGATCCAGAACATGTTACAGCACAGAAATAAGTATCTGCAGCTGTTACGGTTTCATAAAAAATTGGGTTGGTCGCCCCTGAAACGGGAGCTCCATTTTTAAACCATTGGTAAGTTGCACCAGTTCCCAAATTACTATTCTGCAAACTAAGAATAGTTGCGTAAGGCCCAGGACAAGAAGGAGTAACAGATGATAAAGTATTTCCCGGAGATACACCAGTACATGCAGTTGCTGTATAGGTAAGCTGCGTTTGATATCTTCTGCTAGAATAGCTCCATGCACTATAACCATCTGCAATAACACTACTAGAAGTAGTTCCCATAGCTTGAGTTGTTGGAGTTGAATCGTATTTCCAATAAAAATTACCCGTCGTAAAAGGAGACACTAAAGGAACACCTGCTGTAGGAGCCCATTCAATATAAACTTCTATGGCACCACCTGCGTAGCTAAATGTATTTCCTGAGTTATTAGCTAAATTAACCCATCCTACCGATGGAAGAAGTGCAGATGAAGAACTTGTAATATTTTCGGTAAAGAAAAGAGTAGCCCCAGTTTTCATGGTATTCCATGTACTTCCAGCTGCCAAAGCGGTGGTATTCGAATTTTTTAGATAAACATTTAAAGTCCAAGAATTAGATCCTGAAACATTATACATCGTTGTTTTGTAGTAAGCAATCTTATTGATCAAAGCTCCTACCGGAACTGTAGATAAATCTGATGCAGTTAATAACTGTATTGATTTACTGTAGTGAACATTCGTGGTACTTGTTGATCTTGAGATCGGATCGTAAGAGAAGCTGGATGAACCTGTAGTAGCTCCCGCTCCAATTGTAATTGTTGTTTGTGCGGTTATTCCTATTGATAGAAACACCATACACCATAGTAGAAGTTTTTTCATTTTAAGGTCTATTATTTTAAAAATAAATTAACCCTACTAAGCTATTTTTATTAAATCAATATTAAAACTGTTTATCTTTTAAATTTCTAGAAAAACGACACAACAAAATCACAAAACACTTCAATTACAACAAGTTACAAAAATTAAACAAATACTTAACAGTCACTTCATTCTTGTAAATACATCCAAATTCTTTGCTTCAAACAATATTAGAAACACCTTAAAAACAATCCGATGGAGGAAAAATTTAGGTCCTAAATTATTTTACACTCACACTTCCGCCACTATTTTCTTCGATATTTATAGATGTTACATTTCCTTTTTTGTAAACATCAACGCTGCCACCAGAAGATGAATCTGCATCTATCGATTGAGAAGCACTTACAGAAACCCCTGCTCCACTTGAAGCTTCAGCAACCAAATTTTTTACGATAACATCTTTAGCATTTGCACTGGCACCAGACGAAGCACTAAAGTTTCCTTTCTCTGCTTTTCCAGAAATATTTACTTCCGAACCAGAAGATACATCTACATTCAAATTTACTGCCCAAATTTGACCTTTAAAATTACCACTGCTGCTTACATCAATGCCCAAATCATTCGCTTCCAAATGACCAGAAATCTCAGCAGCGCTTGAAACTTCAACATCAGTTTTATCTTGCGTAAATTTATCTTTAACATCAATGCTTGCAGAAGAGTCTGCAGATAATTTTGAAAAATCTTTAGTATAAATTTTGGCTCTTACGTCTTTAAAACCATTCACATGAAAGCCGCTTTTGTAATGAATATGAAGCGAACCGCCACTGTTATCCACCAAAACTTCATCAATAATATTTTTAGGAGCATAGATTACAACTTTTTCCACATCAGACTTTATAACTTCCGCTTTAATAGCCTGAGAAACCGTAATTTCATCAAAATCGCCGGTTACCGTTTTTTGTTCTTCGGGACCTTTATTTTCATTCGTTGCGTCACGAAGCCACGATGTTTTTTCTTCTTTATTCTTATGTTCATTGCAAGATGAAAGTGTAATTAACCCTGCTAAAAGTAAAATTGTAGTAGATTTCATGTTTTAATATTTGTAATTTTAGTTTTTAATATCTTTATACCTTTAATAACAACTAAAATATGAAAAATATTTCATCAGTATTGTTAGTTTCTGTTTTGGCATTTAATCAATCTTGTACTACCATGAAGAAAACCGATACTCAGACGGAAATTTCTGTACCCGAATCTTTAGCTTCAAACCCTTTCATGAAGAAAAGTAAACTCCAATATGAAGCTCCGGAGTTTGATAAAATTAAAGACGAACACTTCAAACCCGCATTCGATTTTGGCTTGCAACAACACGACGCCGAAATTCTAAAAATTGCCAACAATACCGAAGCTCCAACTTTCGACAACACTATCGTTGCATTAGAAAAAAGTGGTGAAATTCTGAAAAGAGCACTCATTACGTTTTCAAATCTTACGAGTGCAAATACCAATCCTACTTTGCAGGCTTTAGACGAAGAATATGCTCCTATTTTTGCGGCACATTCAGACAAAATGTATCTGAATGAAAATCTTTACAACAGAATTAAAGCTATTTCAGACAAAGGTTTAGACTCCGAAAGCAAAAGACTTTTACAGTATTACAAACAAAATTTTGAAATCGCAGGAGCCAATCTTTCTGCTGCTGATAAAGAAAAACTGAAGCAAATTAATCAAGAATTGGCTTCACTTTCTACTCAATATTCCAACAAATTATTGGAAGCAAGAAAGCAAGGTGGAGTTTTCTTTAATGATGCCAAAGAATTAGACGGACTTTCTGCAGACGAAATTGCTGCTGCTGCAAGTGATGCTAAAAATGCAGGAAAAGAAGGACAATATCTTTTAGCCTTACAAAATACTACTCAACAACCTCTTTTACAAAACCTTAAAAACAGAGCAACGAGAGAAAAACTCTTCAAAGCATCATGGATGAGAGCCGAAAAAGGAGATGGAAACGACACTAGAGAAACCATTGAAAAATTGGCTTCTTTAAGACTTAAAAAAGCACAAACTTTAGGCAAAAAAAGCTTTGCAGAATGGAAACTGCAAGACCAAATGGCAAAAACGCCAGAAGCCGCGACAAAGTTGATGAACCAAATTGCAACGCCTGCTGTAGAAACAGCAAGACGTGAAGCAAAAGATATTCAAGATTTGATTGACCAGCAAAAAGGTGGTTTCAAACTAGAACCTTGGGATTGGAATTTCTACGCAGAACAGGTAAGAAAAGCAAAATACGACTTGGATGAAAGTGAGATTAAACCTTACTTCGAAATCACAACCGTTTTAGAAAAAGGAGTTTTCTTTGCTGCTGAAAAATTCTACGGATTAACGTTCAAAAAAAGAACAGACCTTCCCGTATATCATCCAGATGTGGTAACGTATGAAGTTTTTGACCACAACGGAAAATCTATTGCCATTTACTACTTAGATTTCTACACCAGAGATTCTAAAAGTGGTGGCGCTTGGATGAGCAATTATGTAGAACAGTCTTATTTGATGGGAACAAAACCTGTGATTGTAAACTGCTACAACTATCAAAAACCAGCTCCTGGAAAACCATCTTTAATCAGTTTTGATGATGTAACAACTATTTTCCACGAATTTGGGCATTCTATTCACGGGATGTTTGCAAGTCAGAAATACCCTTCCCTTTCTGGAACGAATGTACCGAGAGATTTTGTAGAATTCCCTTCACAAATTAATGAACATTGGGCTTTAGACCCTATCGTTTTGAAAAACTACGCTTTACATTACGAAACAAAACAGCCTATTCCACAGTCTTTGGTTGATAAAATAAAAAAAGCAGCCACCTTTAACCAAGGTTATATGACGACTGAATTGGTTTCTGCAGCAGCTTTGGATATGGATTGGCATACCGTAACCAACGCCAACCAATTGCTCCCTGTTCTAGATTTTGAAAAACAATCGTTGGCAAAACACGGTTTCACTTTAGCGACTGTTCCGCCAAGATATCACACACCTTACTTTGCGCACGTTTGGGGAGGTGGTTATTCTGCAGGATATTACGCTTATTTATGGTCTGAAACTTTAGATAACGACGCTTGGGAATGGATTAAAAGCAATGGCGGATTAACCAGAGAAAATGGGGACCGTTTCAGAAAATACATTCTTTCTGTAGGAAACTCTGTAGATTTGAATCAGGCATTCAGAGATTTTACGGGTCACGACCCAGACATCAAACCGTTGTTGAGAAACAGAGGTTTTATTAAATAAATTCTAGAAAAGCATTCAAAAATGAATGCTTTTTTTATTTCCCACAAATCTCATAGATTTTTGCAGATAAAAAATATTCTCAAACCTTTTTTGAACTTTTTACACGCAATCATGTAAACTTAAAACACAATCAATTCTTTTGTGACTTTTGACTTCGTCGAATCTTCGATTTGCGGTAAAAAAACTCCCACAGATTGCACAGATAATTGCGCTTTACAGTTAATAAAAATATGTGATAATCTGTGTAATCTGCGGGAAATTAATTTTGGCTAAAGCCAATTTCGAATTTGTCTTTTATTGAACGGGCTAAAGCCCGTTCCTATTGATAAAAAACATCGTGCTAATGGAGAAAAAATATTCGTGTACCTTTGTGTTTCAAAAATCTTAAAAAAAATTTCAATCAATGAATTGCCCTTGCTGCTCTGGAAAAACCTATGAGGAATGCTGTAAACCTTATCATACAGGAGAAAAAAATGCGCCTACCGCAGAAGCTTTAATGCGCTCTCGGTTTTCCGCTTTCGCCATTCCGAATGGGAAATATTTAATGGCAACGACTTCTCCCAGCAAAAGGCATCTTCACAACACCGCAGAGTTACAAGAGTGGGGAGAAATCAACCACTGGACAAAACTTGAAATCGTAAGTAAACCTTCGATGAACAAGGTAGAGTTTAAAGCTTTCTACACAGACGAAAACGGAAAAGAGCAGCTTCATCACGAATTGTCGCAATTTAAACAGATACAGAATCGTTGGTTTTATGTGACGGGTGAGTTTTTATAATAAGTTTATTTACTCACAAAAACTTTTAACACATCAGTCACAAAGATATTTCTTGACTTGAAAATATTTTAGAACACAGCAGAGAAAAAATCAAAGATTTTTAAACTCATGTGTTCTAAAATATGCTCAAACCATTAAACTAAGAACTCATGTGACTCATGTGC
This sequence comes from Chryseobacterium sp. HNCC26DJ239, assembly GCF_057180445.1. Classification (NCBI taxonomy): domain Bacteria; kingdom Pseudomonadati; phylum Bacteroidota; class Flavobacteriia; order Flavobacteriales; family Weeksellaceae; genus Chryseobacterium; species Chryseobacterium sp. HNCC26DJ239. The sequence goes on along the minus strand of NZ_JBXUGJ010000005.1, from coordinate 40,201 downwards.
TTAAAACCTCCCACAGATTACACAGATTTTCACAGATAAAAAATAACATCAACCCTTTTTTGAACTTCTTACAGGCAATCATGTAAACTTTAAATACAATCAATTCTTTTGTGACTTATCTGGTTAAATATGTCATAATAAAAAACAAATGCCCAACCTTTCAGTTGAGCATTCATTATATTGTATCTAAATATTTCTCTTAGTGAGCCTCTGTTCCGTCGATACCGTGAGCATGACCGTGAGATAATTCTTCCTCAGTTGCAGGACGAGTGTTTAGAATTTCAACTTGGAAATCTAAACTCTTTCCAGCCATTGGGTGGTTCAAATCTGCTACCACAACTTCAGGAGTAACCTCTACTACAAACGCTTGGAAGTTGTTTCCTTGGTTATCTGTTAAAGGTAAAATTGCTCCGATTGGAGGAATTCCAGCTTCGTTGAACATTTCTAAAGGCAATTGAGCGATAGAATCTGGGTGTCTTTCACCGTAAGCTTCTTCTGGTTGAATCACGAAAGCCGCAGTATCACCTGCTTGTAAACCCAAGATATTTTGCTCAAACTTAGGAATCATCATTCCTACACCATATAAAAATGTAAGTGGGTTTTCTGCTGTTGTTTCTTCCACTAGGATCTTAGATCCATCTTCTTCGATAGTGTGAAGAATGTACTTTACAGCTACCACATGATTGTTATCGATTGTCATAATTTTGATTTTTTTCGTGTTTTTTTCACGATTAATTCCGGCAAATATAGTCTTTTTGAAATGATTGTTCGGAATGATTGAGTTTAAATTCTTTGTAACTTTTAATAACAATCTTGTTCTTGTACTATCTTCTAAACAGTATTAATTATTAAAATTAATTACAGCAACAAGCATAAAGCCTTTTGCAATTAGTAAAAAAAACTTCGTACAGTTTGCCTTCCAGTACAACCCTACTCTTCCCTATTCTTCTCCTCACGTTTTTTCTGTCTCAAGACAAAAAGATACAAACTCTCTACCTTTGCTCTCGCCCAAGGTGTTTTTCTAAGGAATTTTAGAGACGAATTAATACTCGGATTATCCGTAAAGCATCGAATGTTAATTTGTTCGCCCAGTTTTTCAAAACCTTGATAATACGCAACCAACTCTTCCAAAATAGCGTCGAGTCTTTTCCCGTGAAGTGGGTCTTTAGATTGTTGTTCCATGATGCTGTAAAGATATTGATTTCGTTTCTATTATTTTCTGAACCAAATACCTAACTCTAAACCTAACGGTTTTTTGAAACCCGTTAGGTTTAATCTTACAACTCTATTGTATTACAAACACCTCCGTTTTTAATAAAAAAAAATTGCAGAAGATTACAAACACCCCTGTTTTAAATAAAATAAATTTCTCGGAAAGGACAAACACCCTTGTTTGTAATAAAATGAGTTTTCAGGAAAGGACAAACAACCCTGTTTGTAATAAAATGATTTTTTTGGAAAGCACAAACACTCTTGTTTTAAATTAAACAGACTTTTAGCTTCAAATACTCAAAAGTGAAAGCAGGAAAAATTTCCTGTTCCCCATTTTCTTCCTTATTTTTACTTCATCAAATTGCAAACATTAAATATACCGCTAAACCTAATTGAGATGAGCAGAAACACCGACGCCAACAGAAAATTGCACAAGAAAAAAATCGATAACAAAAAAAAGAAAGCCCAAGAAGCCGAACTGAAAAGAAAAAATCGATTGAAAGAAATGCGCGAAAATACCAAAGCTAAATTATTGGCTCAACAACAAGAAGAGGAAGCAAAACAATCATGAAAATCCTTCACACCGCCGATTGGCATTTAGAAACTAAAAGCAAAAATCACTTTTTCTTTTTTTCGGCTTTCGTTTTACCCTCTTCTAAATTTTCTTGAATTTTCTGATAATTTTCGGTTTTCATAATCGCAAGATTATCATTAGAATTCCAAATACTTACATATTTTTTTGAAATGGTAGTATACCCTTCCCAATTGGTAAATTTTTGATAAAGCATTAATGTACAAATATCTGTTGGGGTAATAGTCTGCCAATTTTCTAAAACATGTGAATGAGAACCTCCTACCGTTTTCCCCACTTCTTCATCGTGCATTTTCTGAACTATTAAACTTTTATGAAGACGTTCAACATTTTCCACTTCGTTTCTATTATCAAAGCTTATTAAATAATCATTTCCGAATATTACCAGATTATTTACAGAAGGAGCAGTAAGTACATATACTTTTTTTACTTTATTCTTAATAAGCGGCACTACATTAAAACTAGTATTTTGATACATTTTAAAGATGGTATCATTTTGAATTCTCTGCATTGCATTTTGCCTAATGGTAAAATATTCTTTCTCGGTTTCCGTAAAATCTCTTTCTTCTAAATCTATTTTTGCATCTTTCGGATAATAGTTTGCAGGGAATGCAATCGTGCCAATTACTTTAGATTCTTTAGAAAAAAAAATGCATTTCGGCACATTTTCATCTATATAAGAAAAATACCCTCCAATATTTTCTCTATTTTTATAATTCTCCAAAAACACGTCTGTTCCGTACCAACTTGCCATTTCACTTCGATATAAAGCAACACCCTCTTCTTTAACTTCCTGAGCAAGCTTTTCAACATTCTGAGCGTTTACTAAACTGATAAGTAAAACAAAGAGTACTGCAAAAATATTTTTCATAATATTAGTTTTTTCCAAAAATAGAGAATAAGATTTTCATTCGGAAATTTTACTTTCCCTTTTTACTTCCTTACATTTGAAATATGAAATCGCAAAAGATTACCTATATCCCACAAGACAAAGTTTAATTCTTTATGAAAATCCTTCACACCGCCGATTGGCATTTAGGAAAACGCCTCGACCGTTTCTCCAGACTGGAAGAACAGATTTTGGTGATGAACGAAATCATCGAAATTGCCGATGCGCAACAGGTAGATTTGGTTTTAGTTGCCGGAGATTTGTTTGATAATTTCAACCCTTCTACAGAAGCTGTAGAACTTTTTTATAAAACATTAAAAAGGCTTTCTCGCAATGGGAAACGTCCTGTAATTGCTATTTCGGGAAACCACGATTCTCCAAGTTTTATTGATGCGCCCGACCCTTTGGCGAGAGAATGCGGCATCATTCTGATTGGCTATCCCAATGCTGAAATCGCTCCTTTTGAACTGGACGATTTTAAAATCTCTAGATCTGCAGCCGGTTTCTTAGAATTGGAAATGAAAAATCTTCCGTTTCCTATTCGTTTGCTTCATACACCTTATGCTAATGAAATTCGTTTGAAAGAATATTTTGGCGAAGAAAAAGAAGCAGAACTCAACAAAACTTTAGCTGAAAACTGGCAAAAAAATGCCAACGATTTCTGTGACGAAAAAGGAGTAAATTTCCTCATGACGCATTTGTACATGAATAAAAAAGGAGCTCCTCTTTTAGACGAACCCGAAGGCGAAAAGCCCATCAAAATAGGAAATGCAGACTTGGTTTTTTCAGATATTATTCCGGAGCAAATTCAATATACGGCTTTAGGACATCTTCATGGTTTTAAAAATATCGGAACTGAAGAAAAACCTGTTGTTTACGCATCATCACCTCTATGTTATAGCTTCAGCGAAGCAGGGCAAACGAAATATGTTTCCATTATTGAAGCAACACCCAACCAACCCGTTTCTTATGAAAAAATAGCTTTACAAAAAGGAAAAGCATTGGTAAGAAAAACCTTCCAATCGGTAGAAAACGCGGTAGAATGGCTCAATGAAAATCAAAATACTCTGGTAGAACTTACCTTGGAAAGCGAAACCTATCTGAAAGCGGAGGAAAGAAAGTTGCTTTATCAATCACATGAGGGAATTGTGTATTTAATTCCGAAAGTTAAAAATCAGGAGATAGACGAAAATATTTCCTCCGAAATTAATCTTAGCCAAGATATTCAAACCTTATTTCAAGAATATTTTAAATCTAAAAACAACGGGCAAGAAGCCAACGAAGATTTGATTCATTTGTTTAATGAAATCGTTTCTGAGAGATAAAATAAGAGTTAACCATTAAGATTCATTTAAGAAGTTAAGTTGATGTAAGGAAAATAAATTGCTTCACTTTGCTTGCAAAGGCTTAATTTTTCTTAACTCCTAAAATATTCTTAATGGTTCAATTACAATGCTCATTATAGTATCAAATTTATCATTATGATTCCAATTCAACTTACCATAGAAGGTCTTTACTCTTATCAGGAACGCCAGAAAATAGATTTTGAAAACCTTACCGAAGCCGGACTTTTCGGTATTTTCGGGTCTGTTGGTTCGGGAAAATCGTCTATTCTCGAAGCAATTTCTTTTGCGCTCTACGGCGAAACAGAACGTCTGAATGCCCGAGATAAACGTGCATATAATATGATGAATCTGAAATCGAATAAATCTTATATCGAATTTGATTTCATCAATTTTGAGAAAAGAAAATTCCGTGCAACCAGAGAATTTAAAAGAAATTCTAAAAATTTCGAGGATGTAAAAACACCTTCTGTTCAGTTTTACGAATGGAAAAATGAAAGCTGGATTCCTCTGGAAAGCTCCAATGCAGAACCTATTATTGGTTTAAGCTACGCCAATTTTAAAAGAACCATCATCATTCCTCAAGGTCAGTTCAAAGAGTTTTTAGAATTGGGAGCTACAGAGAGAACGACGATGATGAAAGATATTTTCGGGCTTCAACGTTTTGATTTGTACAATAATGTTTCGTCTCTAAACAGTAAAAACCGTTCTGAACTAGACCAATTGGAAGGACAATTGAAAGGCTTTGAAGACATAAATGAAGAGCAGATTTCTTTGCAAAAAGGAAACTTACAAACCGAAAAAGAAAAGCAGGAAGAAGTACGAAAAGCTTTTGAGCAGGTTAATAAACAGTATCAAAATCTTAAAAATTTAAAAGCTGATTTTGAAAATTTAAAACAGAAAAAAAATGATTTTGAAAAACTAAAAGAGCAGAAAACAGAAGTTGATGTTTTAGAACAAAAAACAGAAAAATACGACCTCATTTTTAGAGTTTTCAATCCTATTTTAAATGAAAAAACAAAGCTTGAAAAGGAAATCAAAGAACAATTGATTGCAAAAGAAAATCAAATTAAACTTCTTACGCAAACCGACAAAGATTTTGAAATTGTAAAACAACAGTTAGAAGAAATTCAGCCAAAATTTGAGAAACTGAACGAAACAAAAACGGAGGAAAATGATTTGAATTTAATTCTTCAAATGCTAAAATTTTCTGAAGAAATTGAAACGCTAAAAACCCGTACTCAAAAAGGTTCAGACAAGGTAAAAGAGGTTGAAGGACAGCAAAAACTAATTCAAAACAAAATTGAAATTCTCCATAAAAACTTTGATGAATTAAAACCAAAAAAACTGGATTCCGGTTTACTTTTGAATGTGGGAACTTGGTTTTCTGAACGAAAAAAACTCACAGAAACGTTAGACATTCAAACTCAAAAAACGGCACAGAAAAAATCTGAAATCGATACAATTTTAGAAGAATTAAAAGCGTTAAAAATAAATCCTGAAACATATAAAACTGACTTTCAAACCAACATTGAAACGCTAGAAAAGCAAAGAAAAACTCTTTCTGACCAACAAAATCAGTTGAAAGTTCAGCAACAATTGGCGCATTTTGCGAGTGAGTTGCACGACGGAAAATCTTGTCCGCTTTGTGGTTCTTTGGAACATCCTCACATTGTAGAATTTGAAGATGTCCAATCTGAATTGAACGACATTCAACAACAAATTGATTCACTTGAAAATCAAAAAAATCTTATTCAGAAAAAAATAACTGAGGTTGAGAAAATTTTAGACCGAAAAACAATTTTCGAAGAACAACTGAAATCTGAAAATGAAACAGTAAAAACGCTTCAAAATTCAATAAAAAATCATTCTCAAAGCTTTATTTGGAAGGAATTCAACGCTGAAAATGAAAAAGATTTTGAACAAAGAAGAGACGAATCTTTTGCCATTGAAAAACAAATGGAAGAATTGTCGAAAAACATTCAAAATGAGCAAAAAACATTAGAAAAAGAGCGAGAAACGCTAGAAAAATATAAAAAAGCGCTGGAAGAATTCAAACTTGAAGAAGGCAAAAAGGAAGAGCAAATAAAAACCAATCAAAACAATTTGAAAGTTTTGAAATGGGAAAATTTTAAAGAAAAATCGTTTTCAGAAACTGAAATTTTGTACCAAAATCTTTCAAAATCAAATCTCGAAACGGAAGAAAAGTATCATCTTTTAAGCAAAAAAAGAGAAGACATTTCGCCAAAACTTGCCGAGCAAAAAACCATTGTTTCACAAGTTGAAAAACGAATTTCAGAGCTTCAAAAAGAGCATTCAGAAAATCAAAAAATTATTGAAAACGCATTAATTGAGCAAAATTTTAACGAAATTGAAGATGTTTTACAAATTTTAGCGCAAGAAATTAATGTTCAGGAAATCAGAGTAAAAATTCAAAATTTCAAGGTACAATTTGAAACTTTGAAGAACTTAATCTCTGAACTAGAAACAAAACTTAAAGATTTTTCTTTTGACGAGGAAGAGTTTTCTACCATTGAAACCCAATTTACTTCGCTGGAAAATGACTTGAAATTGGCAACCGCTTCTGTGGTGAAAATTGCTGCAGAAATTGAACGTTTAGAAAAGGAATTCAAGAAAAAAGAAGATCTTTTGAAGCAACACGCTCAGCTCGAAAAGCGTTCTGAAAATTTGAAAACCATGCTCAATCTCTTTAAAGGAGCGGGTTTTGTGCAGTATGTTTCTTCCATTTATTTAAGGCAATTGTGCGACCATGCGAATGTGCGTTTTCACCGAATGACGCGCAACCAGCTTAGCTTGCATTTGAACGAAAATAACGATTTTGAAATTATTGATTACCTGAATGAAGGGCGAAGCCGAAGTGTAAAAACCCTTTCTGGCGGACAAGCGTTTCAGGTTTCGCTGAGCTTGGCTTTGGCTTTGGCAGAAAGCGTTCAGAGTAATGCAAAAGCTGAGAAAAATTTCTTTTTTATCGATGAAGGTTTCGGAACTCAAGACTTAGAATCTGTAAATATTGTGTTTGAAACGTTGACGAACCTGCAGAAAGAAAACCGAATTGTGGGAATTATTTCGCACGTTGAAGAACTGAAGGAAAAAATACCTGTATCGCTGAATATTACAAAGGATGAGGAACGAGGAAGTTTGATAACTTTTTAGATTTATTTTTACCGCAAATCGAAGATTCGACGAAGTCAAAAGTCACAAAAGAATTGATTCTGTTTTAAGTTTAAATGATTGTGTCTGAAAAGTTCAAAAAAGGATTGAGAATATTTTTTTTGTAATATTTTAAACACATGAGTCACATGAGTTTTTTAGTGTAATACTTTGAAAATATTTTAGAACACGTAAGTTTAAAAATCTACGTTTTTTTTTATTAATCTGTGAAAACCTGTGTAATCTGCGGGATTTTTAGGAGATTTTTATTAATAATTTTCAAAAAAAGATTTAAACAAGAAAAATTTAAGGACGCAGCAAAGAACAGTTTTTTATATTTTTGAACCCATAAAAATTATTATGCAAAAATTACCTATTACTTTAAAACCCGGGAAATTCAAACAAATTCTAATGCTTGTTATTAATGTAAGCTTTGTAATTTTAGGGATTACTCTTTTAGAAAAAAACCTTTGGATAGCGATACTCAACATCTTTTTGTTTGGTTTGGGGCTTATTATTTCGGTAGTTTCTATGTTGCCCAATGCGTCGATGCTTTATATTGACGAAAGAGGAATTGAAATGACGGCTTTATTTAGAAAAACGTTAATTCCTTGGCAAGCAGTACAAAATTTCAGCACGAGAAGAGTTGTTTTCTTCAAACAGGTATTTTTTAATTTGGACGAGAGTTTAATAAATGATAAAACGAAGCATAAACAAGGCGTTTTCCCAGATAATTACGGTATGAAAGCGCAAGAACTTGCAGACCTTTTAAATTCGTACAAAAACCAAATTCTTAAGTAGAAAATTATCGATTAAGATTTTATAAAGTTGTGACGCTTTATAATTGTAAAACTGAAGCTAAAACTATTTAAATTTTTAGTACTTTTAAATTGATGAAAAAATTTGTTCCGCATATTATACTCATTCCCTTACTGTTGGCGATTCCTATTGTGACTTCGCCAGATTTTGACGGAACATTGTCAGTTTTCAGAGTACAGCCTTTTCAGAGAGAATTTATACGATTTGTTCTCATCATTATTTTCTTTTATCTAAATCTTTACTGGCTTCTTCCAAAATTTTTCGGAAAGAAAAAATACATAGAATTTTCTTTAAGCACTGTGGTTTGCTTTGGGTTAATGATGTTTCTGCCTTATTATTTATCAGAAAAGAATTTATTTTCTGGCACTTCTGCGCCGCAACCTCCAAGAGAAATGCAACCACCTCGCCAAGAAAATATATCTCCTTCTGCTCCCAATATGGCAAAAGATGGTGCTTTTCCTCCGCCACAACCACCACACGAAAGTTCTTATTCACAGATGATTTTTTCATCTTTATTACCGTTTTTGTTTTCATTTTTAGCCTCATTTTTCATCTATAGAAACAACGAAAAAAAGGAACTCGAACGATTAAAAGCAAAAGCCGAACTTTTGAATTTAAAATATCAACTTCAGCCGCATTTTTTGTTCAACATTCTGAATTCTATCTATTCTTTAACCTTGTTAAAATCGGATGATGCGCCCAACGGAATTTTAAAACTTTCGAATGTAATGCGCTACGTAGTGCAAGAAAGCAGCAAAGATTTTGTAGACCTCGAAAAAGAAATTGCTTATTTAAAGGACTATATAGCACTGCAACTCATTAGAACGGATACAAGTTTAGATTTTTCTTATACCGAAATTGGTGACCTTAAAGGATGGAAAATTTCGCCTTTTATTTTGGTGAATTTTGTTGAAAATGCTTTTAAATATGGCTTTAATGCAGAAGAAGATTCAAAAATATCGGTAAGCGTTATCGTACAGGAAGGCGTTTTAGAATTTCAAGTTTTCAACAGAATTGTGATTCATAAAATTACCGACGAAGAAAGTCTAAAAGTAGGTTTGAAAAATACTATTGAACATCTAAAAAATGTTTACGCAGAAAAACAAACGCTCAATATAACACACACCAACGAAAATTATCAGGTAGACCTTAAACTTAATCTTTTCTGATATGATTACAGCGATTGCACTAGACGACGAAATTCTTGCCTTAAGAATTATTGAAAATTATGCCTCCAAAATTGAAAACCTTTCCCTAGAAAAAGTTTTTAATAAACAGAGTGATGCCCAAAAACACCTCAACAAATATCCTGTAGACCTTATTTTTCTGGATATTGAAATGCCTGCAAAAAACGGTTTAGATTTCTACAAAAACATTTCGCAAGACACCAAAGTTATTTTCACGACGGCGTATGCAGAATATGCGGTAGATGCTTTTAACGTAAATGCTGTTGATTATTTAGTGAAACCTTTTTCTTTTGAAAGATTTAAAACCGCTGTAGAAAAAGTAAAGGTAAAACCTGAGGAAAATGAATCTAAATATCTTTCAATTCGTGCCGATTACAAGCTGCACCAAATTGCTTTTGAAAACATTCTTTTGATTGAAGGTTTGGACGATTACGTTCAAATTCATTTGAAAGATACCACAAAAATTACCGCACGTTCTTCAATGAAAAATATTTTTGAAAAACTTTCAGACAAAGAGTTCATGCGGGTTCATCGTTCATATATTGTTCCTATTTCTTCTATTAAAACGATTGTAAACCGAAATATTCACATTGGTGAATTTATCATCCCGATTGGTGAAACGTACCGAGAAGAAGTGATAAAAATTGTTGGAAAATAATTTGCTTTGAAGTATTAATTTTAGCTCAATGAAAGTTTCAGTTATTTTTTTTCTGAATTTCTTTAGGTTTTCAGTATTCTATTTAAATTTGTTTCAACTCAGAGTTTCTTAAGTTCCCAAACAGGCAATTCTGTAGTTTCCCCACCGGTTTTCTTAGATTTCTATTCGGTTTTTTGCGGTAGAATATTTGAAAAAGCAAAACACATTCACACCAGAAACCATTTTTACCGACACATTTTAAGGGTTTACCTCAATTTTTTTTTACTGTTTAGTAAAGAAAATATATTTGTTATAGAAAAATGGCGAAGGAGTTTCTCTCTTTTCAAAGTTTTAATATTTAACCTAAAAAAACCTTATGTTATGAAAACAATTGATAGAAAAAGCTTTTTAAAAACCCTTGGTTTAGCGGGTGTAACTGCTGTTGCAGCGCCTATTTTGGTACGATGCGCAAGTGATGATGATATTGTAGACAGTACCACAAATACAAGCTCTGGTTCTAGCTCTTCATCTGGTTCTTCTTCAACAGGATGTTCTGTAACCAATACTGAAACAGAAGGACCTTTCCCAACAAAAACGCCATCTTCTTTGGTGCAAAGCAATATCGTGAGCGACAGAACGGGAGTTGCGTTTACCATTAACATTACTATACAAAATGTAAATGCAAGCTGCGCCAATTTACAGGGAGCTATTGTAGATATTTGGCATTGCGATAAAGACGGAAACTACTCAGAATATGGCGGAACAACCATGCAAACAACCAATTACACCTCTGTACATTTCTTAAGAGGAAGACAAACAACAGACGCAAACGGATTGGTAAGTTTCACTTCTATTTTCCCAGGATGGTACAGCGGAAGAGCAACGCACATTCACGTTCATATTTATAATTCTGCGGGACAATCTTTATTGGTAACCCAAATAGCTTTCCCTGAAGGAAGTGGTAGTGCCGTAGCTTTAGTAAATGCTGCAAGTTCTTACGGTTACACAAAAGGAATGACAGGTTACACATACAATGCAAACGACAATGTTTTCAGCGATGGAACATCAAACGAAATGTCTACCGTTACAGGAAGTGTAAGTGCAGGTTTTACCCTTGCTCACACGATAAAAGTTTCGGCTTAGAAATAAATCTTATTAGTATTTTTCTTTTGCAGTAAATGAACATGAAGTAGAAAAAAAATGGTCCAGAGTCATTTACTGCATTTCTTTAATTAAAAACACAATAGCATGTTAGTTCAAACGCCATCACAGATTTTCAAAGCAGATTTTGCAGCTTGGAAAAAAGAAGAACAATCGATAATTCATAAAATTATTGATGAAAATAATACGTTGGGAAATCATTTTCGGGTAACAGAAGTTGTTTTGGATGAAGATGGAAGCTATCAATATGAAACCAACGAAAACTCTAATACGCTAATCCTTTGCCTTTACGGTAATTTTACACTTGATTCATTAAAAAACACCATCACGTCCAACGAAGTAGTGACTATTCAATCTGTTCAGAAAACTTCTTTTGAAATTAGAAACAGCCTTGATACAGACAAAGCAGACCTTTTAATATTTGAATTTAAAACTAAGCCTTCTGAAAATGCTATTTCTGTGGAAGAACTTTCAATTGAAAGTTCCAACTCGCTGTTTCCTATCTCAAAAAACATTGAAAATCCCAATTTTGTAGGGCTTTATGACGGAAGAATGGAAGAAGCATATCCCGTTCAAAATTCACAAAAAAGTATTTTCGGAATGGTAATTAATGGCGCATTCGAATTTCAAAACAGATTAATGGAAAGCAGAGATGCCATTATTCTTTCTGAAATCCAGACGTTAGAATTTGAAGCTTTAAGTGAAAACGCACTTTTGGTATTCTTTGAAATTTAAAACATAAAACAAAATAAATTATGGATAGAAAAGACTTTTTAAAAAACTCACTTGGCTTAGCTGGAGTTGCAGTTGCTGCACCTACTTTATTTAAATCTGAAGTAGCAACACGATCTCAAACTGCAGAATTGGCAACTTTAGACACCCTAAGCTGTAGCGTTACCAACACAGAAACGGAAGGCCCGTTTCCTACTCTTACACCATCAAGTTACGTAAGAACTAACATTGTTGGCGACAGAACTGGCGTTCCATTTACCATTAACATTTACATCATGAATGTAAATGCAAACTGTGCTGCTTACCAAGGTGTTTTGGTAGATATTTGGCATTGCGACAAAGACGGATATTACTCTCAATACGGTGGAACGTCTATGCAAACTGTAAATTATACCGCTTATAATTTCTTAAGAGGAAGACAAACTACAGATGCTAATGGTTTGGTAAGTTTTACCTCTATTTTCCCAGGATGGTACCAAAGTAGAGCGACGCATATACATGTACACATTTATAAAGCAGACGGAACTTCGCTTTTGGTAACACAAATTGCTTTCCCGGAAGGAACTTCAAGCGCTGTTTATAACGTAAATGTGAATGGTTCTTCTTACGGATACACCAAAGGAATGACAGGGTATACGTACAACTCTACAGACAATGTTTTTTCTGATGGAGTAACCAACGAAATGAGTACTGTAACAGGTTCTTTATCTGCAGGATACGTTCTTACACATACCATTTATGTAAACGGAGCATTACTTGCTACTGATGAAACATCAAAAAATAAAAACTTCAAAGTGGAACAAAATGTCCCAAATCCTTTCAGAAACGAAACCATTTTCCCTATTACCCTCGACGAAAAATCTGCCGTAAGTATAGAAATTATGGAAATCTCGGGAAGAAAAGTCTTTAATCTGATTACAAGACAACAACTTTCATCAGGAAAACAAGAGATAAAAATGCAAAACAACCAACTTCGTTCAGGTTTATACTTTGCGAAAGTAACGGTTGAAAACTCTAAAGGTAAATTTGAAGAAAATCTAAAAATTGTAGTGAACTAATCTAAATAATTTTTATATTTAAGATAACATTCATTTTCATGATTTGTGTTTTGGTTTAGGTTCAGAGCAGTTTCATAAAACTGCTCTGTTTTTATTAAAATCTATGATATGAAAGCAAAAATAAAACTCGCATTCCGCATTGTAATAGACCAGCAATCTTCATTACCTTGGGATAAATTTGTGTTTGAAGCCTCTTATTTTGAATACAGAATTCAACACCAAATGTTTGATGATAAGGCAGATTCCGTAAAAAACTATTGGGAACTCATTTTGAAAAACCCAAATTCTAATAAAATGCCCTTTTTCATAGATGCGGCAATTTCTGGTTATGTTGCGCAACTTAATGGCGAAATTAAAAGTATTGCAGACAGTTTAGGAAATACCTTTTTTCCTATCGAAAATTTTAGGTCAGATTTGGTAAGTTCTAATGTTGAAGATTCTTCGAAGCATAAATTGGGGATTACTTTTTACACTCCCGAGCTTCTGTTAATCGATATTATCGACAATAAATACCTTTTAAGCAAAATGGTAGATTCAGAAAATGCTTTTGAAACTTTTATGCTGCCATTTCATCCACAAGTTTCGATCGCGTATTATTCTCCATTAAAAAATTCATAAAAAAACTCCGCTGAAATTATCAGCGGAGTTACTCTTTTATTTTACTTGTGAAGCGGTTTTCGTTCCAAACAATTCAATTGATTGTCTCATTAAATCGTCTTTCGGGTCACCTACATCCATGTGACCAATAAATCTAGTGATGCCGAAAATCTCCTTCATGTAATTAATTTTATCTGCAACTTGTTCTGCACTTCCGATAAATAAAGCACCATCTTTGCTTCTTCCTCCTTCGTACTGCATTTTTGTGTAAGGCGCCCAACCTCTTGTAGAGCCAATTCTATCCATTTGAGATTTATAAGTAGTAAAATATCCATCAATAACTTTTTGGTCTTCACTTACAAACGTGTGAGAATGAATAGCTATCTGCATTTCTGACTCTGGATGACCTGCTTTTAGATATTCCTGTTTATAAAATTCAATTAAATTTCTAAACTGAATTGGCATTCCACCGATAATCGCAACCACCAAAGGCATTCCCAATTGAGCGGCGCTTAACACCGATTGAGGAGTTCCTCCAACGGCTCTCCAAATAGGCAGTTTACCATTGTTTTTTGCTCTTGGATAAACGGTTTGGTTTTTCATTTCTGCACGAAGTTTTCCAGACCAACTTACATTTTCTTCAGAATTAATTTTAAGCAAAAGCTCTAATTTTTCATCAAAAAGTTGCTCATAATCATTCAAAGAATATCCGTATAAAGGGAAAGATTCAATAAAGCTTCCTCTTCCTACAAAAATCTCTGCTCTACCATCCGAAATTAAATCTAAAGTAGAAAAATCTTCATATACTTTTACTGGTTCAGAAGAACTCAAAACCGTTACACCACTTGCTAATTTGATATTTTTAGTCACACTCGCCGCCGCTGCCAAAACCATTTCTGGCGAAGAAACCGCATAATCGGGACGGTGATGCTCTCCCATCGCAAAAACATCTATCCCAACCTCATCCATCAATTGAATTTGACCGATGATTTCACGGATTTTTACTCCTGCATCTCTATATTTTCCTGTGTTATGGTCGAAAGAAACATCTCCGAACATTCCAATTCCTAATTCCATATTGTTCAATTTTGTAAGGCAAATTTAGTTGAATCTTTTCTTAAATAAATTGATGTGGGATAAGAATGCCTTGGGTTTTGAAATAGATTTCGCCCTTTCAGGGCTTCATCTACGTAGATTACTTTTTTCACAGGGCTTCACCCTATGCTATTGATTTCGCCACTTCGTGGCTCAACATCAAAAAAAATTCCGGCAACAATAGCCGGAATATTCTTTTTTATATTTTAAACTGAAAATTATCTGGTTTTCACCAAAAAATGCTAATTTAAGTCTTAAATATCATCGTATCCTTTTGATTTCATGTTCTTTTGCCTTGAAGCAAAAGAACCAAAAATTCAAGACTTGGAAACTCGGCTAAAATTTTGAAAAACTTCCTAAAATCTTCAAAACTCGGGCGGAAAGAAATATCCATCAATTAAAAAGAATTATTGCCGCCACTCAAACAATGGAGATTTTTTAACGGAATTTTTCAAAATTTATTAACGCCTCCGTTTCCGAAGTCAATGTAAAACAATGAGTTTTAATTTTCAATTATTTCTTTAAATATACATCAAAATAATCAGTTACTTTTTGCATCAAATGCACTCTGTCTTTTCCGATTACGTTGTGTGGATGTCCTGGATACATAAAATAATCTATTTGTACACCATTATCTACCGCAGCTTTAACGAACTTTACTGAATGTTGCCAAACCACAACATCATCTTGCGCTCCGTGAATCATCAATAATTTACCTTTCAAATTCTGAGTTTTATCTAACAGATTTGCCGTTGCATAACCTTGTGGATTTTCTTGAGGAGAATCCATATATCTTTCGCCATACATAATTTCGTACATGCTCCAATCGATTACTGGTCCACCTGCAACACCAACTTTAAAGACTTCCGGATGGCGAAGCATGAAACTCGTCGTCATAAAACCACCAAAACTCCACCCGTGAATTCCTAATTTTTCTGAATCAACATAAGGAAGCGATTTTAAATAAGAAACACCTTTTAGTTGGTCGTTCATTTCGGTCGTTCCCAGATTTCTGAAAACAGCTTGTTCAAACTTCAAACCTCTGTTTGCAGAACCTCTTCCGTCCATCGTGAAAATAATGTAGCCATTTTGCGCCATATATTCGTACCAAAGATTTCCAGAAGCAGGGAAAGTATTGTTGATGAGCTGCAAATGCGGTCCGTTGTACAGATACACGATTGCAGGATATTTTTTGTTCGGGTCGAAATTGGTTGGAAGAATAATTTTTCCGTACAAATCTGTTCCGTCGTCTGCTTTTAAATTAACGTTTTTAATTTCCGGTCTGTCGTAGTTTTTCAAAGGATTTTCCGCCGTAAGAAGATTCTGAGATTTCAGGCTAGACGTATTCACCACGTTGATAACTCTTGGCGTAGTCGCGTTAGAATAAGAATCGTAAAGGAAATTTCCGTCTGCACTTAGAATTCCGCTGTGTGTTCCTTCTGCGGTGTCAATTCTGTGTTTTTTATAAGAATTCCAATTGATTTTATACAAATGTCTTTCTGTAGGACTCACCTCTGTAGACGTGTAAAAAATCTCCTTTTTCTTTTCATTAAATCCTAAAATATCGGTTACCAACCACTCTCCTTTTGTAATTTGAGCAATTAAACCTTTCTCTATATTATAATGAAACAAATGGTTGTAACCAGACCTTTGACTTTGCCAAATAAAATCGGTATTGGAATTCGGGAAAAACAAAAGCGGATGTTGTGGTTCCACATATTTATCGCTTTTCTCTTCGAATAACGTTTTCACAAAATTCCCAGTTGAAGCGTCATATTGATTTAAATGCATGTGATTCTGACCTCTATTAAGCACCGCCACAAAGATATATTTTGAATCTGGGCTCCACGTAACCGCCGTTAAATACTGGTCTTTTTCGCCTTCAATTTTAAGATAGGTAGTTGTTTCTTTTTTGATATTAAAAACTCCCAAAGTCACTTCGTGAGAAGTTTTTCCTGCCATTGGATATTTAATATTTTCGTTTACAGCAGGCGTTACAGACCAATCGATAATTGGATAATCTGCAACCATTGTTTGGTCCATTCTATAAAAAGCTACGCTTTCAGAATTGGGAGCGGGAAAAATTCCGGTATCGATTCCGAACTCGTTTCTATGTACATTTGAGGCACCGTAGAGAATATTTTCGTTGCTTTCGTTACTTACGGCAATGGTTTTTCCGTTTTTATTAACGAAAAGATTGTTTCCTTCGGTAAACGCAAAAGTTTCATTATCATTAAAAAACTTAAGATTTGACGCACTTTTAGAAGTTTCTGCCGATTTTTTCGCTTTCCAATCGTTTCCAGATTTTTCTATCCAAACTACTTTTCCGGCGCTGTTAAAATATCCTTTAGAATTAGAAATAAACTTTACAGGCGGAAGATTTTTTAATTTACTATCTTCCAAACCTTTGTTTAAAAGATTCAAAGAAAGCAAAGTGTCTTTTTTTCCTGTTTTAATATCGGTAATTAAATACCCGTTTTTCACTGCGTTGATGTACGATTTTCCATCTGCAGACCAAGAAAACTGGGAGATATTTTTTACCGCAAGATTAGATCGTAATCCGTTTACGGCTTCTGCCATTGTATATTTTTGAGTTTGAGCATACGCAGAATTGCCCAAAACCAACATTAATAAAGATAGTTTAACTAATTTCATAAATAATTTTTAATTGTTCTTTAAAATCTTACGCAATCGCATCCCTTTTTTAAAGCTTTAAATAAACTTCAGAAACAGCGATTTCATAATCAAAAATTGAATCGCCCAAAAATAAGAATTTTTAAATTCAAAAAAATAAAAGCATTTGAATACGAAATTTTTATAGATTTTTTCATTTCTTATCCTAAATCAATGAAACCGAAATACATCTTGTCCTACATTTGCATCATACAATAACAATAAAAACAAAATATTATGGCTACAAAATGGAACCTAGATCCTACGCACAGCGAAGTAACTTTTAAAGTAAAACACATGATGATCTCTAATGTGAAAGGACAGTTTAAAACTTTCAATGCAGAGATTGATGCAGACGACGATAACTTCAACAACGCTAAAGTAACTGCAACGATTGATGTAAACTCTATCTTCACCAACAATACAGACAGAGACAATCACTTAAAATCTGCAGAATTCTTCAACGCAGAAGCAAATCCTACGATTACGTTTGTATCTTCTTCTTTAAACAACGAAGTTGAAGGAAACCTTACCGTAAACGGAATTACAAAACCTGTAACTTTAGATGTAGATTTTGGTGGGGTAAACGTAGATCCTTGGGGAAATACAAAAGCTGGTTTTTCTTTCGAGGCAAAAATCAACAGAAAAGATTTTGGTCTAAACTGGAACGCTGCGCTTGAAGCTGGAGGAGTAATGGTGAGCGAAGAAGTAAAAATCGCCGGCGAACTTCAGTTTGTAAAGCAAGCTTAATTTTCTTCTAAAACCACAAAAGTCACAAAGGCTCTTAAAGTTTCAAAATTTTACAAAAGTGCAAAAAAGCGAGCGTTAATAAGCGTTTAATTTTTTTGAACTTTTACGAGTATTTTTTAAACTTTCCTTTTGAGACTTTTGTGGTTTAATTTTATAACGTTTCACTTCTATACTATGAATCTTCACGATCTTGAAAATATCAGCAGCGGTTTTAAAGCAACACAAAAAATGCCTGTTCTTTTTTTAGGACACGGTTCACCAATGAATGCTATTGAAGAAAACCAATTTGTACAAGGATTCCGAAAGGCGGCACAAGAAATTGAAAAACCCAACGCGATTCTTTGTATTTCTGCACACTGGTTTACAAGAGGAACTTTCGTTACGGCGATGGATATGCCAAAAACCATCCATGATTTTGGTGGTTTTCCTCAAGCACTTTTTGATGTGCAATATCCTGCTCCCGGAATTCCGGAATTGGCGCATGAAGTTGCCGAAATTTTAACTCCGATTGTAGAAGAAGATCACAGTTGGGGTTTGGATCACGGAGCTTGGTCGGTCATTAAGCACATGTACCCAAAAGCTGATATTCCTGTTATTCAGATGAGTATAGATTACAACAAACCGCCACAATATCATTTTGAATTGGGAAAAAGACTTTCAAAACTAAGAGAAAAAGGTATTTTGATTATCGGAAGCGGGAACATTGTTCACAACTTAAGAATGGTAGATTGGAAAAACATCAACACCGTTGGTGCAGGTTGGGATTGGGCTGTAGAAGCTAGAGAAAAAACCAACAATTGGCTTCTCGACGGAAATTTCCAGAACCTTATCGATTATAAAAACCACGGTACGGCTCTTCAGTATGCTGTTCCAACACCGGATCATTTTTTACCGTTGATTTATACTTTAGGTTTAAAAGAAAAAACAGAAAGCTTACAGCTTTTTAACGACGAATTAATTGCCGGAAGTTTAAGCATGACGAGTGTAAGAATTGGATAAAACTTTTTTTTAATCACGTAAAAATGAGTAATATTGTTTACCATGAAAAAAACACTATTACTTTTACTTTTCTTGTTGCCTTTCTGCTGCACTTTCGCTCAAGTCATCAAAGGAACGGTGGTGAACGATATCGACCAACCAATTTCGGACGTTAATATTTATTTGGACGGAACAAAAACTGCAACAACTTCTGCACAAAACGGAACTTTCACATTGAATATTCCAAATGTGAAAACGGGTGTTTTAGTCTTTCAAAAAGATGATTATGAAACTTTTACTGTAAACGTTTCTGAAGTCTTCAACAAAACTCTAAAAGCAACTTTGCTAAAAGCTCAAAGTATTGAAGAAGTAAAAATTATTCCTTTCACAGAAGCAGCTTACAAAAAGTATATCAATTATTTTCTAAACGCTTTTATCGGTGTAGACCAGGAAAATGTAAAAATTAAAAACCAACGTTCGTTGAAGTTTTCTTACGATTCAGACAACAAAATTTTAAGGGTAAAAGCACCGCAAACTTTAATTATTGAGAACAAAAATTTAGGATACACCATCAAATACAATCTTGTAGAATTTTCTTCTGATCTAGAAAACCGAACTACACAATTTTACGGAACAAGTTTCTTTACCGAAACCAAAAACACCGATAAAATGAAGCTGAACCGAATGAATGCTTTTAGCGGAAGTCAGGTTCATTTTTTCAGAAGTGTTTTTACGAAAACTACCAAAGATGAAGGTTTTGTGGTGAATCAAATCACTAAATTTCCGAACGAAAAATATCCTACCGAAGCAGAACTTGAACGTTTAAAAGAATTTACAGCAAGTATAAAAGATAAAAAAAATGCGTTGAGTTTTCCTGCCGATATTCTCGATATTGCGGGAAGAAAAAGAAACGAATCGCCGTACAAAATTGGGATTACCAAAACATTAATTCCAGAAACAGATTACACTAAAAACGTAGATGGAAAGCTGGTTTTAGACTACAATTACATGCTTCAGATTAATTTTAAAAAGTATTATTACGAAATTAAAAAAGGTGAATTTGTAAAAGCTAAAATTCCAGTGGTGCAAACTTCTTATCTTCACCCCGAAGGTGAAATCTTTGAAATCAGCAGCGACGGAAACACTTCAAACCCAGGAATGCTTACCAACCAAGGCGAGTTTGCCAATAATAAAATCGAAAATCTGCTTCCTTTAGACTATCAGTTAGGTGATTAAAAAAAACGAAAAAGCTTCAAACTTTAAATTTTAAAGAAAAAAGTATTCTTGTATCATTAAAATTAAAACCTCACAGATTTCGAAAACCTGTGAGGTTTGTTATATTTATTGTTTAAGTTTTTCTCATTGAAACAACATTTTGAAAATGCTAATCAAGGAGAAATTTTATTTAAAAATTAACTACAAATTTTCTATCGTTAATCAATTGAGCAATCGCCAACATATCTTTCCCGATTAATCTGTCGTCTTCCAATTTTGCTACTTTAGAACGTAAAATTGCGTAGTTTTCTTCGATAATTTTTGAACATTTTGCAGGTCTTCTAAACTCTAAACCTTGCGCAGCAAACATTAATTCAACCGCTAAAATATTCACTAAATTCCCAAGAACCTGGTTGAATTTTCTTCCCGAAATACTTCCCATAGAAACATGGTCTTCCTGCCCTAAACTTGTCGGAATTGAATCTGCAGAAGCCGGGAAACACAACGTTTTATTTTCTGTAACCAACGCCGCAGAAGTATATTGAGGAATCATAAATCCTGAATTTAAACCCGAGCTTTCCGTTAATAATCTTGGTAAACCGTACTTGCCTTCCAACAACAAATAACTTCTTCTGTCTGAAATATTTCCTAATTCTGCTGCCGCCAAAGTTGCATAATCTAAAGGCAATGCCATCAATTGACCGTGGAAGTTTCCTCCAGAAATAGATTCTTCTGCGCTTAGTACAATTGGGTTATCGGTTACAGAATTCAGTTCTGTTTCAGCCATCATTTTTAAATGTTCGAAAGCATTTCTACTTGCTCCATGAACTTGTGGAACACATCTCATCGAATACGGGTCTTGTACTCTTTCGCATTCTTCATGCGCTTTTAGGTTTTCAGAATTCTTTAAAAATTTCACCATTCTTGCCGCTACTTTTTTGCTTCCTTCAAATGGTCTAATCTCGTGAAGTTCCTTCTTGAAAGGACTTGCAGAACCTCTGTATGCTTCCAAACTCATCGCCGCCGTCATATCTGCCAAATCTAAAAGGTATTCGAATTTTTCTAAACCTTTAATCGCATGAGCCAAAATAAACTGAGTTCCGTTGATTAATCCTAAACCTTCTTTTGGCCCTAAAACCAAAGGTTTCAAGTCATTTTTTTCTAAAACCTCATCGGTTTCAAAAATTTCGTTTCCAACCCAAACCTGTCCAAGACCTAAAAGTGGTAAAACCAAATGTGAAAGTGGCGCCAAATCTCCGGAAGCTCCTACAGAACCTTGCTCTGGAACAACAGGAATAATGTCTTTCTCTAACATCAAAATCATTCTCTCGATTACATCAAGAGAAACTCCCGAAAATCCTTTAGACAAGGCATGAATCTTCGAAATCATCATAATTTTCGAAAGTTCTTTATCGATAGGTTTTCCTACACCAACTGCGTGAGAAATAATTAAATTATATTGAAGTTGAGCCGTTTCATCTGCCGAAATTTTAGTATCACAAAGAGGTCCAAAACCTGTATTAATCCCATAAACACACTGGTCTGATTCTACAATCTGCTGTACGTTGTTCTGAGATTTCAGGATTTGTTCTTTCGCAGCTTTATTAAGCTTTGCTTTATTTGGGGCTTTACAGATTTCTAAAACATCGTGAAAACTGAAAGTGTCTAAACCGTAAATCATTTCTAAAAAATTTTGCTAAAAATACACATTTTGAAGCATACTTAAAACGCTGTGAAATAAGCCCAAAATTTTATCAAAAAAGAAACAGTTTTGCCATTCTTTTTGATTCGGAATAACGAAAAAAAATAATATTTAAAAGATTTCTATTTTTTGAATCTTAAGATTAATAAAGCAAGCAAAAATAAAATGCCCAAAACATCTGTTTTGAGCACATTTTATATAAATTTAGCTAAAAAACATTACGCCCAATGTGGATCTGTAACCGTAGGTTTCCCCGACTCTATTCTTCCTGCAAAATGCCAAGTTTGTTTGGCGGTTTTACATTTCAAATCGTACCATCCTTTCATTTTAGAAACATCAACAACAATTTTTTGTTCTCCAGAACGTACATTGATGGTTTCCTTCTTCTTTTCGTACAAATTTTCAAGTTCTAAACTTGCGCTTTTCCCCGAAAGAGATTTAATGATAATTTCAATTTTATTGTCCGCCGATTTGTTGAGCAGTAAAACTTCAATTCCTCCATTTTTATCACCATTAAATTTTCTTACAAAACCATTCGGACCGATAACTTCCAAATTATATTTTTCATCCGAAACAGAATGCTCCAGTTTCAACTTCGAATATAAAGCGTAAGAGTAAAAATGTGCTCCTGTTTTCCATTGGTTTTTGTCGTAAATCATTAAAGGAACAGCAGCTTCCACAAGATTCGTCATCACGATTTTATTATTTTCAAAATTTACCAAATAATCGTAAGGTAAAGAATTTGAAGGTTTTATTCCTCTTTCCTGAACATGATGAAGTTGGGGTTTCAACTCGTTTTCTTCGTACCATTTCAATTGCGGAACAGGTTTATTTTTAGCTGAATTAATGGTTTTCGCAAATTCTTTTTGATTTAGATAATCCATTTTTGGAATCTTCGATTCTTCTCTGTTAAAAGCAGAAGTAAGATCGCCACAAATTGCTCTTCTCCAGTCGCTAATGTTATGAACCGTAACGTCTTTTTTATACTTTTTCTGAATGAATTTCTCTAAAAACTGCAACACAGAAGTGTGATCTGAAACCTCAGAATTCACAAAACCACCTCTAGACCAAGGCGAAGCAATAATCATCGGAACACGGAAGCCTAAACCTACATTTCCTTCGATTTTTTCGTTATCTCGAAGCTTTTGAGTCGACATATATTCCTGCTTTTGGCTTACATATTCTGCACCGTCTTTACCATTAAAATCAATTGGCTGACTCGGGTTTACAGGCGGAGCAAAAGGAACAACATGATCGAAATAGCCATCGTTTTCGTCATAATTAATAATGAAAATTGTTTTTTTCCACGTTTCAGGATCTTTCGTTAAAATGTTTAAAACCTCAGAAATATACCACGCTCCATACCACGGCGAACTTGGATGATCTGAAAATTTTTCAGGTGCGATAAGCCAAGAAACCGTTGGCAATTTTTTATCTGCAACATCTTTTCTAAACTGATGCAAAATATCACCTTTCGGAACAACCAATCTTTCCCCATTTTCATCCGTTCCCACTTCTATTTTCCAATAATCAGGGTCGTTTGAATTGATAGTGAACGCTTTTTCATGAAGATTTTTTTCCTTTTGCGAAAGCTTCGCAAAATTATTTGGATGATACGTAATTTTATCTTCTTCCAGTTCTTTTATTAAACCGTCGAAACGTTCTTTATTATTCGGATTTTTCTCAATTTCTTTTTGTAAACGGGTAATCAGATTTGGAATATTTTCGTAATAGCCTTTAGAGAATTTCACTTTAAAATTTTCAAACCATTCAATCGGGTTATCGGTAAAGTTGCTTAGCCAAGATTCTTCTTCACCAGGCATTCCTTTTGGTAAACTAATTTCGTTCTGATACATTCGCCAAGAGACATTTTGCTCTTCTAAAATTTCAGGGAAACTTTTCCATTTTGCCTGTTTATTTTTATCGTAATCAATATTATCATTGTACACGTTGGCTTTTACTTTTCCGTTTTTTTCTTCACGAATCGTTCCCGACCAATGGAAAAGTCGGTTGGGCGTAGTTCCCGTTAAAGACGAGCAAAAATATTGATCGCAAATGGTAAAAGCATCTGCCAATTGATAATAAAAAGGTAAATCTTCACGATTATAATAGCCCAAAGTTAAAGGCATTTCTTTATATTCTTTTCTTCCAGAAGCTTTTGCCTGAAGCCATTGATCGTACTTCATCCCATTCAAAGCATGTTGCTGATCCGACCAAGAATGTGGCAAAGAACTCATCCAGGTAGATTTTGTATTTCGCAAATCTAATCTTCCCGGCGCAGCATATTTCCCTTGATTATTTTTCTGAAAAAACACAGAATGACCATCTTCTTTTACCAAAGCTGTTTGATCTAAAAAACCACGAACACCCTTCAAAGCACCAAATGCATGATCGAAAGAACGGTTTTCCTGCATCAAAATAACCACATGTTCTGCATCATAAAATGTAGATCCTAAAGCTGGTTCAATCGTTAATGCCTTTAAGATTGCCGGATGAAGCATACTTGAAGTGCCTAAACCCGCCATTAAAAGCCCTGATTTTTCTAAAAATTTTCTTCTGTTCATTTTTATAAAAGGGTATCAATAAGAAACCGCAAGTTATCATGATAATCTTACGGTTCCATTATGTTACATATTAAAATTTTGTTTTTTTATCTTACTGCAACCACCAAGGTTTAGAAGTAATATTGTCTTGACCTCCGTATTGCGACGCCAAAGCCGCCTTAAGATTTGCATTGTTGTAGTTGTACTCTACTTGCGGATATCTGAATCGTGAAGGCGCCGTAACTCCTGTTTGAAGAGGTAAATTTGGATAGCCTGTTCTTAAATAATCCTGATAAGAAGTCCATTGTCCTTGATGAAACATCGTCATATATTTCTGCGTAATAATCTTTTCAAGCTGAGTTTGTAACGGTGCAGAATTATTGTACACCACCAAAGAAGTCGCCAAATAATTATCTACATTAAAACCTGTAAAATACTGATTCGGGTTTTTCACATAAGTTTGGTAAAACTGAAAACTTGCTTTAATCGCGTTGTCATAATGCGTTTTTGCAGAACCGGAAATCCATCCTCTTGCGGTAGCTTCAGCCAAAATAAATTCTAACTCTGCGTAAGAAAGTATGTTTGATGGCTCATTTGTTGGATCTTTGTAGAATCTCTCATTTACTTTCGAAATGTTTTTAGCCGTAATTAAAGCAGCGTTATCCGAATAAGGCGCAGTAGGATTTCCACCGTTATAACCACTAAAATTGGTAATTGCCAAACCGTTTTCTTTTGCAGAAGTAGTTTGCTCTGCAAATGTGAAAAGCCTAGGATCTTGCCTGTTTTTAAACATATCGATGAAATAATTTGCCATATACAAACTCGATCCGTAACCGCTGCTGTTGAAGGTTGTATATCTACTATCTGCAACATCTACAAATTTCAACTCCCCGTTATCCTGAATAGAAGTCATCAAAGATTGATTCCCAACAATAGAAGCGAATTCATTGGCAATATTAATTCCTCCAACGGTTGTTTTTTTAGACAAAGTCATCAAAACTTTCAAACGGAAAGAGTTGATTAATTTTTTCCATTTTGTAGCGTCTCCTTTATAAATAATGTCGCCACCAATCACATCAGAAGAGTTGATTAAATCGTTGGCTTCTTTCAATTCGTTCAGAATTCCTGCCATTACGGTTTCTTGGCTGTCGTATTTCGGTTGGGTAATTGCAGATTCACCTTTTACGGCTTCTGTGTAAGGAATGCTTCCGAATTTCATACTCAAATTAAAGAAATGAAAAGCCCTGTAAAACTTTCCGATTGCGATATAATTTTTGTTGTTGATTTTCTCGGCTTCCTGCATCATTTTTACAGTATTCAGAAGGTCTGTACTGTAAGTATTGAATGACGCGTCGTTCCATTTCATGTATTGATACACGTTTTCGCCATCCGTCCCAATCAGCATTCTTGAAGCATACATTGGATCGCCCTGAACGCCGAAAGCATTTTTAGAAACATACGTCAACAAATATTGAGGATCGATACTTGCCTGATCATTGGGATTTTCATTGATCTTATCGAGATTGGTTTCGCAAGACGAAAGTGAGAATAACCCAATCGCGAAAACTGCTGTTTTGAAGATATTATTTTTCATTTGTTTCTAGTTAAAATTTAAGATTAAAACCAATCCCAAACCATCTGCTTGAAGGATCTTGAATATCGTTTGAAGAATTTATTTGAAAATCTGGGTCTGAATAAAGGTTTTTAGACTTCTTCCACATCGCAAGATTGTATCCTGAAATATTTGCCGTGAAAGTTTTCACAAAACCATTCGGATTTAATAAATGTGAGAAATCATATTCTAAAACTACTGATCTCAACTTCACGAAAGTACGGTCGAAAACATTCGCAAACAATTCGCTTTCGTCTTCTGTAACTCTCGCTTGATAAGGGTAATTCTGCGCCCAACTTTGGAAACTGATCGGTTTTGTATGTGTGGTGTAAGTTCCTGTTGCTGCATTATAATTTACTCCATCCGGAACGAAATAATAAGTTCCTGGGGTTGCATATTCTAAATCTCTATACGCTGTAGAATTCGGATGTTTACCTCCCCACCACATTTTTTCTACCACTTGAGAGCGCATTACGCCACCTACACTTCCGTCGATTCCGATATTTAAACTTAGTTTTTTATACTTAAAATTGTTGTTGAATCCGAAAGTCCAATCTGGGTTGAAATGTCCTAAATAACTTGGCGTTGTAGATTTTGTAGGCATCCCTGTTGTAGCGTTCAAGATCACTTTTCCGTCCGGAGATTTTTGCCAGGTGGTATCGTAATAGCTATCCATTCTTTCGCCTAATTTGATGTTATTGTAATTAGGCATTCCGTTATAGATTTCCGTTAACGTTTTTTCGTAAGTACTCCAGTTAATTAATGATTTCCAAGTAAAATTCGCTGATTTTACAGGAACCAATCCCAATGAAATTTCAAGACCTTTTGTCGTGTACTCGTTTCCGTTTACGTACTGATTCGTAAATCCTGAAGAAGGCGTACTCGGGAACTGAAGAATATTATTATAATCTAAAGTATGGAAATACGTTGCATCTAGCGTAATTCTATTGTTGAACAAACCTGCAGACAACCCCAATTCATAAGATTTTGTTTGCTCTGGTTTTAATGAATTTTCGTAATTCAGTGTGGTTGGATAATAGTAAGTTGGGTTCCCATTGAAAGTAACTCCGCCATTATTTACGTAGTAATTTCTGATGGCATAAGGTTGGAAATCGTAAGCCACTTTCGCCCAAGATGCAGAAACTTTTAATAAATTAATCGTTTCCGGCATTTTCACTAAATTAGAAATAACTGCACTTAATGAAGCCGAAGGATAGAAATACGATCTGTTTTCTTTCGGTAATGTTGAAGACCAGTCGTTTCTTCCGGAAATGTTGATGAAAAATGCGTTGTATAAACCAATATCAACCGTTGCATAAGTAGAGTAAATCAATTTTTCTTTCAAGTAATCGTAGTACTTCACGGCTCCTTTAGAATTGTCTAGTGAATAAATTTCAGGAACCGTCAAACCGTCTGTTGAAGCATTATCAACTTGGTTTTTATAGTAGAAAGATGATGCTCCCGCATTTACAGCGAAATCGAAATTTTCAGAGATCTTTTTCTTGTATGTTGCTAAAACATCCGAGTTAAAATTCCACGTTTTGGTATCGTTCAAAATATAACCTCCACTTCTCGGCGCACTGTAATTGAAATATGAATACGGACTTAAAATCTCCTGTTTATTATGATTTTCCACAATAGACATTCTTCCTTTAATCGAAAGATCTTCCGTCGCTTTGTATTCTAAACTTGTTTGCGCATTAATAAGGTCTGTACGGTTTTTGTTTTTATATTTTTGAGCTCCAAACCACGGGTTGTTGTACCAAGCGTAGTTCCAGTTGGCTTGTGTAACTCCTTCTTTTCCTGGAACCCAGAGATGATTTTTCAGCGCATTTCCGTCTACATCTCCTCCCATCCAAATCAAAATGGTGTACATGTGACCACTTGGATTATAGTCGTAATTCGGAATATTTGGGGTAAAAGTTTGGTTGAAATTAAACTTCGTATCAAACACAAATTTCTTTCCGATATAATTTTGAGATGCAAAATTGACTCCGTAACGCTGCAAATAAGCTTCAGGAATTCTGTCATCATAATTCATAAAATTCCCAGAAAGTCGGTAAGAATCTTTATTGTGTTTATAACTGATTGCGAAATTATTGTTGTTGATAATCGCCGGTTTCATGAACGTTTTCAAATTATCATGATATTCCCAAGCAATAGGAACTCTTTCGTAGCGAGATTTATCGTTATACATGGTTCCGGCAACCGTACCGTACCATTCGATAATTTGCCCTGTTTGTTTATCACGAATCGGGCTGTTCCACTGTGCAATTTTTAAACCTGGAACAAACTTCGGTCCCCAAATCATGTCTCCATCATTTACACCACCATCGGCTCCGTCCCAGAATTCATATTTACCTTGAGAACCGTTTCCGTATTCAGTTTGAGTTTTAGGAAGATTGGTAAAACCTGCCGTAATCATCGTATTTTGAGAAAAATCTACAGAAAAACCGTTCTTTTTAGCACCTTTCGTTGTAATTAAAACGGCTCCGTATCGACCTCTAGAACCGTAAAGCGCAGAAGCTGTCGCTCCTTTCAATACGTTGATATTCGCAATATTATTAGGATCTAAACTTTGAAAAACTTCAGCATCTACAATAATTCCGTCGATTACATACACCAAATTGGTGTTTCCTCTTAACGAAAAAACAGGTTTTTGCTGCATTCCTGTAGGGTTAGAAACATTAAGACCTGCAACTTGCCCTGTAAATAAGTTTCCTAAATTGGGCGTGGTAATGGTTTCAAATTGTTTGGTATTTACTTCCTGCGTAGAATATCCTAGTTTTTCTTTCTTTTTAGCAATTCCCAATGCGGTAATTACAACACCGTCAATTTGTTTTTCATTGGTCTTTTTTAGAACGATAGAATAATTTTTTCTTTTCGAAACTTCTACCGTGTACAAAGAATAATCTGCTAAATAAAATTCTAAGATATCTTTAGGATTCGCAGAAATAGTAAAATTTCCGTTTTCATCCGAAGTTACAGAAGTTCCTGTATTTTTATCCGTAATGTGTACACCAGAAACTGCAGTTCCGTCTTCAGATTTTACCGTTCCCGAAATATCTGCTTGCTGCGCGCTCAAATACAAAGGCAACAAAAGCACGGGTAATGTGGCTAAAGTTTTTTTCATTGTTTTAATTTGACGGCAAAATTAGACAGAGACTATTACCTACGTTTTAAGCCTTTATTACGATAAAAATATAATTTCAATGAGAGACAATAGAGAAAATTAACAGAATTTTAAAGCCTAAAAATGGGGTATTTAAAGAAATTTTTGCTTTTTCTACTTTATAATCTTCCAATTTTTCTAA
Source organism: Chryseobacterium sp. HNCC26DJ239 (assembly GCF_057180445.1). Classification (NCBI taxonomy): domain Bacteria; kingdom Pseudomonadati; phylum Bacteroidota; class Flavobacteriia; order Flavobacteriales; family Weeksellaceae; genus Chryseobacterium; species Chryseobacterium sp. HNCC26DJ239. Next base: position 10,921 of record NZ_JBXUGJ010000005.1, on the reverse strand, counting down.
ACAAGAAAATTCATTTTAAATCTTTCTTAATTTTTTGATGTTAAAAGTTATTTCTGTTAACAAATAGTGAAATAGACTAAATCTCTCAAAAGTCTCAAAATTTATATCGTAACTTTATCTTATGAAAGAACGAATTGTAAGCGGTTTCAGATTTGAAAACTACAAAGCACCCGAACTCTCTGTATTTGATCGGTTGCTTGAAATTTTTACAGATTTGCTCACCCATACTTCAGGCGATTTCGACGAAGCTATCGATTGGCTTAGAATGCTAGACGAAGAATACAAGCTTACCACTCCCGATTATACCATTGATGATTTTATTGAAGACCTAAAAAAGAAAGGATACATTCGTGAAGAAATAAAACCCGACGGTTCAGGAAGCGGCATTGGCTTAAGCGCTAAAATGGAGCAAAACATTAGAAAACAAGCCTTAAAACAGATTTTTGGAAATCTCGGAAAAAGCGGAAACGGAAATCACAAAACCAACAAAAGCGGAAATGGCGAAGACAGCACCGGAGAATTCCGAAACTATAATTTTGGCGATTCTGTAGAAAAAATTTCTATTACGGAAAGCCTTAAAAATGCCCAAATTAACAACGGAATTGGCGATTTTCGTCTTACAGAAGACGATTTGATTGTAGAAGACAGCATTCATCAATCACAAATGAGCACAGTTTTGATGATCGATATTAGTCACAGCATGATTTTATACGGTGAAGACCGAATTACGCCTGCCAAAAAAGTAGCTATGGCACTTGCCGAGCTTATCACAACACGCTATCCAAAAGATACATTAGACATTATCGTTTTTGGCGACGATGCATGGCCGGTGAAAATACAGGAACTTCCTTATTTGAATGTGGGACCTTATCACACCAATACCGTTGCCGGATTGCAATTGGCGATGGATATCTTGCGCAGAAAAAGAAATACCAACAAACAGATCTTTATGATTACCGACGGTAAACCAAGTTGCGTGAGAGAACCCGACGGAACATATTATAAAAACTCTTTCGGGCTCGATGAATATGTGGTGCAAAAATGCTACAATATGGCATCGCAAGCAAGAAGATTGCACATCCCAATTACCACTTTTATGATTGCGCAAGACCCTTATTTGCAACATTTCGTGAGCGAATTTACACAAGCCAATCAGGGAAAAGCTTTTTACACCGGTCTAAACGGTCTCGGACAAATGATTTTCGAAGATTACGAAACCAACAGAAAGAAAAGAATTCGATAAAAATTTCAAGTGAAAATTTTAGCATTATTTTAATTTTACAATAAATCAGATTACAATACAATGGCTGCAAAACCAGAAATAAAAACACTTGGTGCACTAAAAGCATCAGGATATCAAACCAAAAATATTAAAGACGAACTAAGAGATAATTTAAGAACAAAAATCATTAATAAAGAAACTGTTTTTGAAGGAATTTTCGGGTACGAAAACTCGGTAATACCTCAGTTGGAACAGGCAATTCTCAGCCGACACAATATTAATCTTCTCGGCTTGCGCGGACAGGCAAAAACAAGACTGGCTAGAATGATGACTTCTTTGCTGGATGAATGGATTCCTTTTGTGGAAGGAAGCGAAATAAACGACGATCCTTTACAGCCTATTTCCAGATTTGCTAAAGAATTAATCGAAAAAGAAGGAGACGAAACGCCTATCGATTGGCTACATCGTGACGAAAGATTTTTCGAAAAACTAGCGACTCCAGATGTAACGGTTGCCGATTTAATTGGCGATGTAGATCCTATAAAAGCAGCCAACCTCAAACTTTCTTACGCAGATGATAGAGTGATTCATTTTGGGATGATTCCAAGAGCGAACCGCTGTATTTTTGTGATTAATGAATTGCCAGATTTACAGGCAAGAATTCAGGTTTCTTTGTTTAATATTTTACAGGAGGGCGATGTTCAAATCAGAGGATTTAAAGTGAGAATGCCTTTAGATATTCAGTTTGTATTTACTGCAAATCCTGAAGATTATACCAATCGAGGAAGCATCGTTACTCCTTTAAAAGACAGAATTGGTTCGCAAATTTTAACGCATTATCCTGAAAACATTCATATCGCTAAAGAAATTACCAAATATGAATCTGATCTTGATGAAAGACAAAAAGAAGGAATTTACATTCCAGAATTGGCAAAAGATCTTTTAGAACAAATTGGTTTCGAAGCCCGTGAAAGCGAATATGTTGATGCTAAAAGCGGGGTAAGTGCAAGAATGAGCATCACTGCGTTTGAAAATCTTTTGAGTACGGCAGAAAGACGTGCTTTAATTACCGGTGATGAAAAAACTACCGTTAGACTGAGCGACTTTGTCGGGATTATTCCTGCCATTACAGGAAAAGTAGAACTCGTTTATGAAGGCGAACAAGAAGGCGCAGAAGCGGTTGCCGAAATGTTGATTGACCAAGCTGTGAAAAGTTTATTCGGAGCTTTATATCCTAAAATTGAAAAACTCCAGAAAAAAGAAGCAGAAACACCTTATGATCCAATTATTGATTGGTTTATGAGTGATAAAGGATTCTTAGAAATTACCGATAATTCTTCCGACGAAAACTATACAAAACAACTTAATATGATTACTCCTCTAGACGATTTAATCGATAATTACAGACCTGAAACGAAAAACGAAGACCGTCTATTTATGAAAGAATTTATTCTTTGGGGACTTTCTACAAGTAAAAAACTCAATAAAGAAAGATTCAAAACTGGAGTTTTCTTTTCTTAGGAAATTTAAAAATAAAATTTAAAAAGAGGCTTGATTTTTTTCAAGCCTCTTATATTTTAGTAATAAATCTTTTCATCATTTGCTCATCAAGCAGTTTCTAGAGTCTTTTCGTACTCGCACAACTCAAAATGAAATCTGATGTTGGCAATATTCTTCCAGGTTGCGTATTTGTAAAGAACAAAACCTAAACCCATCCCCATTGTATTCAAAAAAACATCATCAATATCGGCAACACCTCTTCCGCTAAAGTATTGTGTGGTTTCTACCAAGCTAATGATTACGAGAAAAAATGTGGTAATTAAAACAAGTGAATTGAACTTTTTGATGCATAAACCCAACCATCCAAACGGACTGAAAACGAAAACATTTCCTATAATATTGAGGAGAAAATCGTCACTATCAACATCATCTGTAAAAAAATGTTCGATGGTGGTAAATGGTCGTATCTGTAAATATGAAATTTCGGAAGCTTCTCTCCCAGCTCCAAAAAACATCATATAAAGCAAAAACAAAGTGTACAGAGAAATAAACACTGCAAAATATCTTTTCATAAAATCCTATTTCGTATTGAAGTGCTATTAGTTTTTACTGCTTACTTATGAAGCAAAAAACTTTCCCAATTATGTTAAATAAAAAAACTTTAAGAATATTTATTATTACTTAACATAATTATACATAGTAATACTACTATTCTTCAACAAAAAATAGGTCTTAAAAGATAGAAAACCCTTTATTTATAATGGTTATACTATTCTTTCTTATAATTTCCTTGGATGTATTTCTTTTGTTTAACTTTCAACACTTCTGGAAACCAATAGTGTTTGCCGAAAGTTTTTGTGATACTTTGCGTACAAAGCATTTCTTTGTTTCTAATCGTAAGTGTAACTTCATTTAAATAGTTTTTCTCCGAATTGCTAAGCTGAACTTCAGCAACAGAAGATTCTTTCACCGTTCCGTCTGCATAAACTGCTTTCCATTGATAATTATATAAATCTGAAATTTCTTCTGGAGAAAAGGAAAGCATTTCATCATTAATTTTAACATGTTTAAAATCTGAAATAGAAGTTTCGCATTTTTTAGATTCTTCTGCAGTAGCATCCAAAAACTGAATATCTTTTTCACATATTTGAGTTCCAGAATTGGTTTCTACAGAAAGGTGAACTTTAACAATTCCTGGTTTCAAGCCTTTTACCACTATTTTCCCTTCACTATTTTCTTGAATCGCAATTACATCTGATGAAGAAAACTTCCAGAAGTAGCAATCGGGACATTTTGCAGCAACGTCCGACATTAGTTTTATACTTTCTCCGACTTTTGAGGATTCTCCTCCAAGAATATTACATTGGGAAAAAACGAGAGAACTTATTAAACTAAATACTAAATTAAAATACATTTTCATAATTTAACATTTAAGATTTCAAAAAATAAAAATTACAATTCATCACCTTGCCCAATAATGATTACAAAAACCGTACTTAAAATGTCTATTAACTTGCAAAAATGAAAAAAGTCTCACAAAATGTGAGACTTGATTATATTTTGTGGAAAAACAAGAAATCAAACCTGAATTACGCCCAAATTAAATTTCTCGGTAATTGGAGAGTGGTCTGCTGCTTCAATTCCCATAGAAATCCATTTTCTGGTATCAATTGGGTTAATGATAGCATCTGTCCACAATCTTGCAGCAGCGTATGTTGCTTCCGTCTGTTTTTGGTATTTTTTAGAAATCGTATCTAGAATTTCGTTGTGCTCTTCTTCTGTAATTTCTTTTCCTTGCTTTTTCAACGTAGATTCTTGAATTTGTGCTAAAACTTTCGCAGCTTGTGCACCTCCCATTACAGCTAAATCTGCCCATGGCCACGCTACGATTAATCTTGGGTCGTACGCTTTTCCGCACATTGCATAATTTCCTGCGCCGTAAGAATTTCCTGTGATAATAGTGAATTTAGGAACCACAGAATTCGAAACTGCATTTACCATTTTAGCTCCGTCTTTAATAATTCCGCCGTGTTCAGATTTTGAACCTACCATAAAACCTGTTACATCTTGCAAGAAAACCAACGGAATTTTTCTTTGGTTGCAGTTGGCAATAAATCTTGTCGCTTTATCGGCAGAATCAGAATAAATTACACCTCCGAATTGCATTTCGCCTTTACCGCTTTTCACCAATTTTCTTTGGTTGGCAACAATTCCAACGCTCCAACCATCAATTCTCGCGGTTGCACAAATAATACTTTTGCCGTAATCTGGTTTATATTCTTCGTATTCAGAATTGTCGGTTAAACATTTAATAATATCAAACGTATCGTATTGTTCTGCTCTAGAAACCGGCATAATTCCGAAAATATTATCAGGACTTTCTTTTGGAGCGGCAGGTTCGATACGGTCAAAACCAGCTTTTTCATAGCTTCCAATAGATTTCATGATGTTTTTAATACGATTTAAAGCATCTTTATCATCTTTCGCTTTATAATCTGTAACGCCAGAAATAGAACAGTGTGTAGTTGCTCCGCCTAAAGTTTCATTATCAATACTTTCGCCAATTGCAGCTTTTACCAAATAACTTCCAGCCAAGAAAATAGAACCCGTTTTGTCTACAATCATCGCTTCGTCGCTCATAATCGGCAAGTAAGCTCCTCCTGCAACACAACTTCCCATCACAGCAGAAATTTGGATAATTCCAGCAGCACTCATTTTAGCATTATTTCTAAAAATTCTTCCGAACATTTCTTTATCTGGGAAAATCTCGTCCTGCATTGGCAAATAAACTCCCGCAGAATCTACCAAATAAATAATCGGAAGTCTGTTTTCCATCGCAATTTCTTGCGCACGAAGATTTTTCTTTCCTGTAATCGGAAACCAAGCTCCCGCTTTTACAGAAGCATCATTAGCAACAACGATACATTGCTTGCCTGAAACATATCCCATTACCACGACAACGCCTCCACTTGGGCAACCACCGTGCTCTTCGTACATTTCGTAGCCTGCAAAACCTCCAATTTCAATAGAATCTGAATCTTTGTCTAAAAGATATTCGATACGTTCTCTGGCGGTCATTTTTCCTTCCTCACGAAGTTTTTGTAATCTCTTCTCTCCACCGCCTTTTTTTATTTCTGTAAAAATTCTGTTGATCTCAGAAAGTTTCAGTTTATTTTGATCTTCTCTTTTATTGAATTCTAAATCCATTAAATCTTATTTTATTGCGTCTAAATATACTACTTTTAGCCAAATGAAATAAATTGCCTTTTTACAGGCATAAACAGATGGTTTTCAGAAAATTAAGATTACTTTAACTATCAATCATTTTTATTTTGGCAATACTTTTGCTAAATTTACAGTAGAGAAAAACGAGATAACATCTCAGTTTATGCTCTAAGTTCCTAGTTTATTTTTTTAATAGTTTATTATTTGAAGGCCCTGAGAGTTGAACAGATTTTCAGGGTTTTTTTTGTATTATTTCTTCCTATAATTATAGATTGTTTCCAACTTCTTATTTGTACTTTTGCAGTGGTCAAAAACTAATTTCACTAGATGAAGAAGCAGGCACTTTTCAGGCTACATTTTATTGTCTTTTTATGGGGATTTACAGCAATCCTCGGAAAACTTATCACTGCCTCTGCAACAGTTCTTGTATTTTACAGAATGCTAATTGCAGCAGTTTGCCTGTATCTTTATATCAGAGTTTTTAAAAAAGAAAGCATCAAAATTTCCAAAAAGTTGTTTATTCAGCTTGCTGGGATTGGGGTTGCGATGGCTTTGCATTGGTATTGTTTTTTTCATTCCATCAAAGTTTCTAACGTTTCCATTGCATTAAGCTGCCTTTCTCTATCTACATTATTTGCCTCAATTCTAGAGCCGATCATCTTTAAAAGGAAAGTTGATGCCACAGAAGTAATTATGGGAACGGTAATCGTAGCATGTATTCTTTTAATTTTTAAAACTGAATTTCATTACAAGGAAGGAATAATATACGGAATTCTTTGTGCTATCTTCGGAACCATATTTTCGGTTTTTAATGGTAAAATGTTTGGAAAAACGAGTTCAGGCAACATTATTTTTTACGAAATCTTCTGCGGCTGGTTTATTTTAATGATAATTTATTTATTAACCGGACAATTTTTTACTTTAAATGAAATAAATTCACGAGATTTGGCGTTAATAGGCTTGTTGGCAATAGGTTTCACTGCTTTTCCGATGTTAGAATCGGTAAAATTGATGAAATATATATCGCCTTTTACACTAATTTTAACAGTAAATTTAGAACCAGTCTACGGAATTATATTAGCTTTTTTTATCTTTGGAGAATCAGAACACATGGGTTCAGTATTTTACGTGGCATCTTTGGTGATGATTTTAGCAATTGTCGTAAATGGTCTGATTAAAGCAAAAAAACAAAAGCAACTTAAATAAGCATCAAATTATATGATGAAAAAATATTTTTTACTGGTTTTCTCGTTCATTTTTGGGATTTCTCAGTCGCAAATTGTCAGAAAATATTCCAACGAGTTCTTGAATATTGGAGCTGGAGCGAGAGGTTTGGCAATGGGAGGCGCTGTAATTTCCAACCAAGACGACGTGTACTCTCCTATGTGGAATCCTGCTGGACTTTTAGGCATTCAAAAAGATTGGCAAGGTGCAGCAATGCACGCCGAATATTTTGAATCGATTGCCAAATACGATTATCTAGCCTACGCAAAAGTTTTGGAAAACGGAGTTTTTGGAGTTTCTGTAGTAAGATTGGGAGTTGATAACATCTTAAATACCACACAATTAATAGATACAGAAGGGAATATTGATTATGACAAAATCACGCAGTTTTCTCAATCTGATTATGCAGGGATTATTTCCTACGCGTTTCGTCCCGGAGGAAATCAAAATCTTGATGTAGGGGTAAATGCAAAAATTGTTTACAGGAATGTAGGTAAATTTGCCAGTGGATATGGTTTTGGGTTCGATGTAGGAGCAATGTACAGATTAGACAGTGGTTACAAAATCGGAGCAATGTTAAGAGATGCAACTACTACGGTCAACTTCTGGAATATTAATCAGAAAGAATTATCAACAGTAGTCAACGGAGAAGAATTTAACCCTGCTCCTACCGATAAAATGGAACTTACAATGCCTAAACTAAACGTAGGTGTAAGTAGAAATTTTGAAATCAACAATACAATGTATGTTCTTCCAGAAGCCGGAATTAATATAGATTTTGCAAAAACTGCAGCTTTACTTTCTACAGATTTTGCCAGTCTTACGCCTTACGCGGGAGCAGAATTTGGCTATCAAAAAATGATTTTTGTGAGATTAGGAGTCAACAGATTTCAGTCGATTACAGATATTGAAGATTTAAGCAGAAAAGTTTCATTCCAACCGAGTGCCGGTTTAGGAATAAGATACAGAGGTCTTACTTTAGACTATGCCATTAGTAATTCAGGAATTGGCGGTTCCAACTTTTACTCCAATTTCTTTTCTTTGAAACTTGATATTGGAGAATTCAGAAATGATTAAGATTTAGCAATGAAAAAATTAGCATTTGCATTATTTACAATGAGCTTTACGGCAGTTTTCGCTCAAAAAGTTTCAGATTATCAATACATTAGCTTACCCGAAAAGTTTGAAAGTTTTAAAAATGATAATTATGGTCTTGATAAAGTCTTAAGAGCTTCATTAAGCCAGAAAAAATATACTGTTTTACCTTTAAACAGGTCACAATGGCCAGCTGAAGCCAATCAAAATCCTTGCGGAATTTTAACTGCGGATGTTGTGAACGACAGCGGAATGCTTAAAAATAAAGTGATTCTTCAGTTTAAAGATTGCAACAATAATGTTTTGGCTTCACAAAAAGGAGCTTCTTACATTAAAGAATTTGAGGAAGGATATCAAGATGCTTTAAAAATAGCTTTAAAAGACGTTCCTGTCGCAAATCCGGTTTCTCTTCCTGCAGTTTCAGGAAATGTTGCTGTTGAAAAAACTCAAGAATTAAAAGCAGTAGAACCTGTTGCCGCGAAACAAAATCCAACGCAATCCAACAGTGCTGAAGCTTTTATGTTCAACAATACAAGACTTCAAAAAGTACAACTGAGTAAAGAACAATTTATTTTAGTAGGAACTAATCCTGCACCATTTGCTACTTTTTCAGCGACTGGAAAAGGTGATGTTTACAGAGTAAAATTAGAAAATGGGGACATGGGAATTGGCTATTACGAGAACGGAAATCTTATCATCGAAACAAGTGATAATAAGGGCGAAAATGTAAAAACTGTTCTGAAAGCGCAGTAAAATAATAAAAATAAAAAACGGTCAGACTCTTTTGAATCTGACCGTTTTTTATTTAATCATTGAAATATTCCCAAATAACTTTTGCTTTAGATTTTCCTAAAATTTCTTCTAAAGTTTCAAGGTTGGATTCCTTTATTCTCTTTACCGATTTCAGTTTTGAAAGGAGTAATTCTATTGTTTTTTCGCCAACTCCTGGTATTTCTTCAAGTTCAGATTTTATGGTAGAGTTTTTTCGTCTTGTTCTATGGTGTTTTACTCCAAAACGGTGCGCTTCGTCTCTTACGCGTTGTAAAACCTTCAAAGTCTCCGATTTTTTATCTAAATATAACGGAATTGGGTCTTCCGGAAAGAAAATTTCTTCTAATCGTTTCGCAATCCCCACAATTGTAATTTTACCGTAAAGACCAAGAATTCTCAAACTCTTCACGGCAGAAGATAATTGTCCTTTTCCACCATCAATAAGAATCAATTGAGGCAAAGTTTCACCTTCATCAAGCATTCTCTTATACCGGCGAAAAATGACTTCTTCCATGGTCTTAAAATCATCCGGACCAACAACTGTTTTAGGATGAAAAATTCTGTAATCGGCTTTACTTGGTTTCCCATCTTTAAAAACAACACACGCCGAAACAGGGTTCGTTCCTTGAATATTTGAGTTATCAAAACCTTCAATATGACGAGGTTCAACAGGCATTCTCAGCAGCTTTTGCATTTCAGCCATAATTCGGTTCGAATGTCTTTCTGGGTCTACAATTTGTACCTGTTTCAGTTTTTCAATACGGTATTCTTTTGCATTTTTTTCAGAAAGTTCTACAATTCGTTTTTTGTCACCAACTTTCGGAACAATCAATTTTACATTTGGAATTTCTACTGTCAAATGAAAAGGAAGCAAGACTTCTTTCGAATCTGAATCAAACTTTTGTCGAATTTCAATAAGTGCTTCTTCCATAATTTCTTCATCCGTTTCCTCAAGCATTTTCTTTATTTCCGTTGTAAAACTTTGGATAATGTTTCCGTTTCTAATTTTAAAGAAATTAACATACGCAGCTGTTTCGTCACTCGTCATACCAAACACATCAACATCATCAATATTCGGATTCACTACAGTATGTTTAGCTTGATAATCCTCTAAAACATCAAGTCGTTCTTTAATCAATTGTGCATTTTCAAACTGAAGAAGAGAAGCATAACGAGTCATCTGTTGAATCAAATATTCCTTTGCTCCACGGAAATCTCCTTTAATAATGCCACGAATAGCATCAATTTTCTGGTCATAATCTTCCTTAGATTCCAGACCTTCACACGGACCTTCACAGTTTTTAATATGATATTCTAAGCAAACTTTATATTTAGAATCCTCAATTTTGTTGGGAGCTAAATTCAGGTTGCACGTACGAAGTTTATAAATATGTTTAATCGTATCTAAAAGTACCTTTGCGGGACGAACTTTCGCGTAAGGACCATAATATTCCGAACCGTCTTTAATTTTGTTTCTTGTAAGAAAAACTCTGGGAAAATCTTCATTTTTGATACAAATCCAAGGATAAGTTTTATCATCTTTCAACATTACATTATAAAACGGTTGATGCTCTTTAATCAGATTATTTTCTAACAAAAGCGCGTCGTATTCGCTGTTTACAATAGTTGTTTCAAGGCGGTTGATTTTCCCAACCATAATTCTCGTACGATACCCAGAAAGCGTTTTATTGAAATAAGAAAGAACCCTTTTTTTTAAATTTTTCGCTTTCCCTACATATAATAGATTATCATTCTTATCGTAATAACGATAAACACCTGGGTCTGATGGTAAAGTTTTAAGCTGTAATTCTAAAGAAGGATTCATTACACAAAAATAAACAATAAAAATCAATTTTATAAGAAGCTTATACCCGCTATCCGCTT